>NZ_CBDCBI010000002.1:3587500-3592500 GCF_965214355.1 Novosphingobium sp.
TTGGGCTGTCCTGACATGGCATCCGATTTTACCGGGCCTGTCGATCTGGCCAATTGCGATCGCGAGCCAATCCATATTCCCGGCAGCATTCAGCCGCACGGGGCCATGCTTGTTTGCGACCCGGAAACGGGCAAGGTCATCTTTGCGTCTGAAACCGCCGAGGATCTGTTGGGTCAGCGCAATTCCAATCTGATCGGGCTGACGCTCGAGGACATATTGGGCGCAAACGCCGCGCATGATCTGCGCAATGCGGCGATGAAAGTGGGCAGTTCGCATCTGGCGGGCGTCGTTCTCGGGTTGAAGCTGCCCAATCTCGATATGCCTGTCGACGCGGTCACGCATCAGCACAAGGATCGCCTGTTCGTCGAAATCGAACCCACCACATTCGATGTCAGTACGGCCCAGGATGCGCTCGAAATGACGCAAAGTCTGGTTCGCCGGATCGGTTTCGAAAGCAACGTCGATAAAATTGCCACAATTGGCGCGCGGCTGATCCGCGGCTTGCTCGGCTACGACCGGGTCATGGTTTATCAGTTTCTGCACAACGGCGCAGGCCATGTGATTGCCGAGGCCAAGGCGCCGAATCTCAACAGTTTCATGGGCCAGCATTTTCCTGCGTCCGACATTCCCTATCAGGCGCGCCGGCTTTATCTCGAAAATACCATCCGGATGATCGGCGATGTGAATTTCGCGCCTGTCCCGCTGCTGCCCCGACTGAAGGCCGGTGAAGAGCCGATCGACATGTCCTTTGCGCAATTGCGCAGCGTTTCGCCAATCCACTGCGAGTACCTGCGCAATATGGGCGTGGGTGCGACGATGTCGATTTCGGTCGTGGTCGACGGAGAACTGTGGGGCCTGATTTCGTGCCATCACGATTCGCCAAAGATCATTCCCATGCCACTGCGCGTCGGCGCGGAACTGTTCGGACAGTATTTTTCAATGCAGATCGCGCTCGCCGAACGACGCGCGGCGCTGATTGCGACCAATGACGCCCGCGCCCGGCTTGATCAGATCGTATCGGATATCCAACCGGGCGAAGCCGTCGACATCGCCGTGACGCGGCACCTTGGCGACCTGGCCGGGCTTATCGCAAATGACGGCGCCAGCATTTCGGTGAACGGCAGTTGGAGCGCAAATGGACGTGTCCCGGCGCCGGCCGAGGCCGCCGCCCTGATGGCATTTGTCAGTATGAAAGCCGCCGGCAATGTCTGGGCAACGGCTGAACTAGGCTCATTTGCTGATCTGCATGGCACTTATGGCACCGAAGTGGCCGGCCTGCTGGCCATTCCGATCTCGTCCGTTTCGCGCGATTATCTGATCTTGTTCCGCAGCGAGGAAGCGTATTCGGTGGAATGGGCCGGCGAACCGGTCAAACAGATCGTTTCCGGGCCCTCGGGTCCGCGGCTTAGCCCACGGGGCAGTTTCGATACCTGGCGCGAAGACGTTCGTGGCCGCTCGAAACCGTGGACCGATCGCGAACTGTCGGTGGCCGACACGATCCGCGTCTATCTGCGCGATGTCGTGCTGCGTTACAACGAAGCCACGTCCGAGGAGCGCGAGCGGGTGGAAAACCGCCGCCGGGTTCTGAATGACGAGCTCAATCACCGGGTGAAAAACATCCTTGCGCTGGTGAAGTCGATCGCGCGCCAGACCGGCGCGACTGCGGCCAGTGTCGAGGATTATGCCTCGGCCATGGAAGGGCGCCTGCGCGCGCTGGCATTTGCACACGACCAATCGCTGCAAGCCGGAAGTGGGGGCGATCTCGCCACGCTGATCACCGCCGAAGCGAGCCTGCATCGCTATGGCAGTGAGGTCGATCGCATTACCGCCGAGGGCCCTGCCGTCGGGCTGTCGGATCGCAGCTTTGGCGTCTTCGCGCTGGTCATCCACGAGTTGATGACCAATGCCGCAAAATACGGTGCCTTGGCCGTGCCCGAGGGCCGGTTGAGCCTGACGTGGCATCTGACTGATAGCGGCGATTGCCGGATCATCTGGCAGGAACGCGCAGGACCGTCTGTCACCGCGCCGACCCGGACGGGTTTCGGTAGCAAGCTCATCCAGACGACGATGACTTACGATCTCGGCGGAACGGCGACCGTGGCGTATGATCCTGATGGCTTGCGCGCAGACCTGATCATCCCGGCCAGCCATCTTGTCGCGGTTGCAGATATCATGCCGGCCGGCACGGCCGTGATCGCGCAGGCGCATGACGTGCTCGCGCAGCTCGATGTGTTGCTGGTCGAGGATCAGGCTCTGATCGCGATGGACACCGAGGACACGTTGCGCAAGCTGGGTGCCGGTATGGTGCGACTGGCGGCGAACGTGGCGCAATCGAAAGACGAGATTGCGGCGGCCCTGCCGGATTTTGCTGTTTTGGATTATAACCTGGGCCACGAGACATCGGCGGAAGTCGCCGATATGCTCGCGGATCTGTCGGTGCCGTTCCTGTTCGTGACGGGGTATGGCGACAATGTGATCATCCCTGATCGGTTCAAGCACATGCCGATCGTGCGCAAGCCGGTCAGCGCGACGGCACTTGCAGCGCGGATCGAAAGCTTGCGCGCTTAGCCAGTGTTCTGATCATGTTCGCGGCGTACCAGCACTGCAAAAACACAAAAAAAGCGCTGCGGGAAACCCGGCAGCGCTGCGCTAGAGCGGGATGAGGTTTGTTTGAATCGCCGAGGGATTCCCAAAGGCCAATTTTTCTGATTCAAGCTGTGTGCTGGGATTGGAGGCCGGCAAGGGATGGCACGACCATATTCGATTGATCTTCGGGAGCGGGTAATCGCGGCTGTTAAGCGCGACGGGCTTTCTCGCAATGCTGCTGCGCGGCGGTTTGGTGTGGCGATCAGCACGGCGGTTCTCTGGTTGCAGCGCCATCAAGACACCGGGAGCGCGGCCCCAGGGAAAATGGGCGGGCACAAGCCGCGCAAGTTGATTGGTGAACACCGGGACTGGTTGCTGGAGCGGACCAAGACGGATTTCACCCTGCGCGGTCTCCGAGCCGAACTGGCCGAGCGCGGGGTCTCGGTCGATTACCGGACCGTGTGGTCATTCGCGCATGACGAAGGTTTGAGCTTCAAAAAAAAGCGTACTTCCAGCCGAACAACTGCGCCCCAAGATCGCCAGGCGGCGCGAGCAGTGGAAGAAGTATCAGGGCACGATTGACCCCAGGCGGCTCGTTTTCATCGACGAGACTTGGGCGAAAACCAACATGGCGCCGCTGCGTGGTTGGGCGACCAAAGGGCGACGGCTCCATGCCAAAGTGCCTTATGGCCATTGGAAAACAATGACATTCCTCGCTGCCTTGCGCTGCGACAGGATCGATGCACCCTGCGTCCTCGATCAGCCGATCAACGCGGCATGCTTCCTCGAATATGTTGAGCAGTTTCTCGTACCGACGCTCTCGCCGGGCGATGTCGTCGTCATGGACAATCTGTCCAGCCACAAGCGGCCCGTCATCCGCGCCGCCATCCGCAGCGTCGGCGCGCGGCTGTTGTTCCTCCCGCCGTACTCACCTGACCTGAACCCCATCGAACAGGTCTTTGCCAAGCTCAAGCACCTCATGCGAAAAGCGGCTGAGCGCACCGCCGAGAACACATGGAAACGCATCGGAAAGCTGCTCGATGAATTCCCGCCAAACGAATGCGCCGCATATCTTGCCAATTCAGGGTATGCTCGAACCTAATCTCATCACGCTCTAAATCGTGGATTACAAGTTGGTTGCGGGGGCAGGATTTGAACCTGCGACCTTCAGGTTATGAGCCTGACGAGCTACCGGGCTGCTCCACCCCGCGACGGGTGCGGCGTGCGCAAGCAAGCCGGCAAAAATACCGCATAAAGCGGCAAGCGTTGTGAATGGGTGTAACCCCCACTTTGCATCAGAACGTCGGCGACAATGCCTGGCGACGACCTACTCTTCCAACGCTTGAGCGTTAGTACCATTGGCGCGGACTGGTTTCACGGCCGAGTTCGAGAAGGGATCGGGTGGGTCACAGACGCTATGGTCACCAAGCAATGATGCCGACGTTTTGATGTGTGGGGGTTTTTAATCGATGCGCGTTTGTATGTTTTGTGTTTGGCGTCTGGCTTGATTACCGCCCGCCTTTATCTGGCCTGCTGTTGGGCAGGGCTGATATTGATGGTGGAATTCTCAAGCATGAACAGAGCTATTAGGACCGGTTAGCTTCATGCGTTACCGCACTTCCACACCCGGCCTATCAACGTGGTGGTCTACCACGGCTCTATGATACCTTATCTCGAGGGAGGCTTCCCGCTTAGATGCTTTCAGCGGTTATCCCGTCCATGCATAGCTACCCTGCTGCGCTCCTGGCGGAACGACAGGTACACCAGAGGCATGTTCATCCCGGTCCTCTCGTACTAGGGACAACTCCTCTCAAGTATCGACGCCCACGGCAGATAGGGACCAAACTGTCTCGCGACGTTCTGAACCCAGCTCACGTACCACTTTAATTGGCGAACAGCCAAACCCTTGGGACCTGCTCCAGCCCCAGGATGTGATGAGCCGACATCGAGGTGCCAAACGATTCCGTCGATATGAGCTCTTGGGAATCATCAGCCTGTTATCCCCGGCGTACCTTTTATCCGTTGAGCGATGGCCCTTCCACGAGGGACCACCGGATCACTATGACCGACTTTCGTCTCTGCTCGACTCGTCAGTCTCGCAGTCAGGCAGGCTTATGCCATTGCACTCTAACAGACGGTTTCCAACCGTCCTGAGCCTACCATCGCGCGCCTCCGTTACTCTTTAGGAGGCGACCGCCCCAGTCAAACTACCCGCCACAGAGGGTCCCCGAACCGGCTAACGGTCCTGGGTTAGACATCAGAAAACAACAGGGTGGTATTTCACCTATGGCTCCACATCAGCTGGCGCCGATGCTTCAAAGCCTCCCACCTATGCTACACAATTCTTTCCTAATGCCACTCTGAAGCTGCAGTAAAGGTGCACGGGGTCTTTCCGTCTAACCGCGGGTACTCCG
>NZ_CBDCBI010000002.1:3597500-4144489 GCF_965214355.1 Novosphingobium sp.
TCGATGACGGTTCGCGCGATGCAACCCGCGCGATCGCGCTGCATTATGCCGCCAGTGATTCCCGCATCCGCGTGATCGCGCGCGAAAATCGGGGGCTTGTCGCCAGCCTCAACGAACTGTTGGCCGCCGCCCGCGCGCCCTTGATCGCGCGGATGGATGCAGACGACGTATCCCTGCCCGAACGGTTCGCGCGCCAGGTCGCCTTCATGACCACCTATCCCGCAATCGGCGTGCTGGGCTGCTGGACACACGATATCGACGAAAACGATGCGCCCTACCCGCTCAATGCCATCGACCATCCGGTCGACCATCGCGGGTTCCTGTTTGCAATCGACGCCGGCCTGCCGTTGCTATGCCACCCGGCGGTCATGTTCCGGCGTGATCTTGTGCGCTCGGTCGGCGGATACCATCCCGCGTTCAGCCATTCGGAAGATCTTGACCTGTGGTTGCGCCTGGCCACGATCACGCAAGTCGCCAATCTGCCCGAACGCCTGTTGCGCTATCGCCATTACAACCAGCAGGTGTCGAGCCGCCACGCCACCGAACAACAGACCAATGCCGCGATCTCGCGCATTGCCTATGCCGAGCGTGCCGCCGGACGCCCGGATCCAACTGTCGCGCTGACCAGGATGCCCCCGCTAAAGGACATCGACGCGCTATTCGGCCGGCCCGGTGTGGCCCGCGCGGTGCGCGCGCTGGTCGCGCCGGGCCTGCTGTATTCGCGTGCCGGCCTCGGAGATAACGGCTTTGCCATCTTGTGCCAGTTCATCCGCGAAGGCGGAAACTGCCGCGGCCTGTGGCGGACGGTCGTCCGGCTGGTGTTGTTCGGCTACCCGTTGCGCGCGGCAAAGCTCGCGCTGGTGCTGGCCGTCCATCGCCCTGTGGCGGCACCATGAGCGACATACCGAGCCAACACCCTGGCCGCGAGGCTGCGGTCATGTCCGTGCGCGGTGCGGCCGTATGGGCGATGGCGGGCCAATACCTGGCCTTTGCGATACAGTTCGTCGCCTCGGTCGTCATCTCGCGCCTGTTCCTCAGCCCCGGCGAAGTCGGGCTGTTTTCGATCGCTTTGGCCACCGCGATGATCGTCGCGGTGCTGCAGGATTTCGGCCTGTCGCGCTATATTTCCGGGCTGACCGTGCTCGATCGCGACGAGATCGCGCGCTGCGGCTCGGTCGCGGTGCTGTTTTCCATCCTGATCGCCACCATCGTCGCGGCAACCGCGCTGCCGATGGCGGCGACCTATCATCAGCCGCAACTGGTTACGATCCTGCTGATCATCGCGGGCAGCTATCTGTTTGTGCCGATGTCGGTCGTGCCGATGGCGCTGATGGCGCGCGCAATGCAGTTTCGCGGGCTGTTTGCGGTCAATGTCTGCGCCGCGCTGGCGCAAGGCGGCGTTGCCGTTGCGCTCGCCGCATCCGGCTATTCCTCGTTTGCACTGGCCTGGGCCGCGGTCGCCGCCGCCGCCACCCGCGGGGTGGTCGCGCAGATCATGCGCCCCGCCTGGCCGCGCCGGATGCGGTTCGACGGTATCGGCGCCGTAGTCCACTTCGGTGCGCGCGCCAGTGTGCTGTACCTGACCGGCGCGCTGGGAACGCGCACGCCCGACCTGATCGTGGGCAAGGCGCTGGGGATCACAGCCGTCGGCCTATACAGCCGCGCGGTCAGCCTGTCGGACCAGTTCCGCATGCTGATTTCGGGCGCGATCGGCAGCGTGTTCTACCCCGCCTTTGCGCGCATCCGCGATCGCGGCGAGCCGCTGGGTCCTGCGTATCTGCGCGTGTGTGCCGGCTATTCGGGCGTCGTCTGGCCGGGCATGGCGGGGCTCGCCCTGGCGTCGGAGCCGATCATCCGCCTGTTGTATGGCCCCGCCTGGCTGCGCACCGCACCGCTGCTGGCGATGATCGCACTGACCGAGATCATGCTGGTCGCGCTGCCGCTGGTCAGCGATCTGCCGATCCTGGCGGGCAAGCTCAACAATCTGCTCGCGCGCAATCTGATCGATACGGTGATGTCGATCGTGCTGCTGGCGATCGGGTGCCGCTGGGGCGTCGAGGGCGCTGCGGGATCGCGGCTGGTCTATGCCGTGTTCTGGTTCGCACTGTATTTCCGCTTCATGCACCGCATCGTGCGGTTCGATCTGGGCGGGCTGATGATGATCTATCTGCGCAGTGGGCTGGCCAGCCTGGCCGCGATGCTCCCGCTGGCGCTGACATACACGTTCTGGGCCCCGCCCACCGCGATCACACTGGTGCAACTCGCGCTGGCATCGGGCGCGGGCGTCGTGAGCTGGCTGGTATCGCTGGCGCTGCTGCGCCATCCGGTGCTGGGCGAAATCCTGGGGCTGATGGCAGGCGTGCCGGTCATGCAACGCTGCGTACCCGTGCGGTTTCGCGCGGCATGATCGCGCTGTCGTCTATTGCCCTTGATCCGGCCAGCGGCTTGCGCCGCGAAAGCCCACGCCCGCCCGAATTGCGCAATGCAGCCTACGACGCAGGGTTCGACTGGGACACGCTGTTCTACGATTGCTACCGCGCCGGCCGGTATGTCGTGTTGCAGGGGCCGCCGTTCCTCAACCTGCTGCCTGCGCTACAGGCCAGTGCGCCGCTGAAACCGCGCTGGTTTGGCGGCCCGCGCTATGTCGTGCGAAACAAGCGCGGCGAGATCTGGTGCCGCCACGACGGCGACATGCTGACGCTTTCCGGGCCGGTCGGCACATACCAACTGACGATCCAGCCCGACCAGGCATCGCTGTTCGCAGGCCGCCGCGTGATCCACACCCTGTCAAAGGACAACACCCCGCGCTGGATTCGCGACTGGCTGCAATTTTACCAGGCCGAACACGGCGCCGATGCAGCGCTGGTCTACGACAACGGATCGCGCCTGTATTCCGCCGCCGATTTGCAAACCGAATTGCGTGCCGCATTTCCCGCCATGGTCATCCATGTCGTACCCTGGCCGTTCCGCTATGGCCCGCAAGGCGGACTGGCCGGCGCCGTAAACGGTGTGGAGGCACCGTGGGATTCGGATTTCTGCCAGACCGGTTCGATGGCGCACGCGCGCCTGCGGTTCCTGCGCGATGCGAAATCCGTGCTGAATGTCGATATCGACGAACTGGTGCTGTCCGATAAAGGCCGCTCGATCTTCGAAGCGACCGAAGCCACGCGCCACGGCTTCATCAAATTTCCCGGCCAATGGATCAGCGGCGCCAGCCCCGATCCGATTGACCACGAACCCTGCCGCCACGCCGATTTCACGCACCGCGCCTTGGCCGAAACACGCGAATGCCCGCCAAAATGGTGCGTGGTGCCCGCGCGCCACGATCCTTTCGGCACCACCTGGTCGGTGCACAACCTGTTCGGATCGCGCCACAACCGCGTGATCGACAGCGAATTCAGCTATCGCCACATGACCGCCATTTCCAACAGCTGGAAAGAAAACCGGGGCATCGCTGGCCAGTTCGATCCGGCGGGTTACCGCGAAGATCGGGCGCTGGTCGCGGCCTTTGCGCGCGCGGGACTTGCATCACACAACTAGTGGTCATGCCCCCGGCAAAGGCGTACACTATCGCCGGGAGATACAACGATGATCATGCACGCCGCCACTGCGCTGCTTGCCGCCACGGCGTTGCTTGTCGCAATTCCGCCGGCCCATGCGATCGAGCCCGACGCGATTGCGCCGCTCGTCATCCCTGCGCCCGATCCTGCGCCCCATTTCGCGGCGGGCATCGCGCCAAGCCCGCAAAAGCCCCCCCTCGCCGGCGATGACGTCTTGCGGATAAGCCGCGACGCCAATGATCGCATGACGGTGCCGGTCGAAGTCGCCAATGCCGCCGGGTTGCACAGCCCGTTCGCGTTCCTGATCGACACCGGGGCGGAACGCACGGTGGTCGCACGTTCGGTCGCCACACAGCTGGGGCTGGTGGCCAATAACCGTGCGCGGCTCGTCGGGGTCGCGGGCTTTCGCGATGTCGATCTCGTCGCGGTATCGTCGCTGACGCTGGGCCAGCGCAATCTGTATGACCTGGCTTCGCCTGTGCTGGAGGAAAAGGATATCGGCGCCGACGGCATCATCGGGCTCGACGGGCTGCAGGGGCAACGGGTTCTGCTCGATTTCGACCATAACCGGATGCTGCTTGGCGATGCCAAGGCGCTGGGCGGCGATCGCGGGTTCGACATCGTCGTGCGCGCGCGGCGCAAGAGCGGGCAGCTGATCCTGACCGATGCGTTGATCGACGGCGTGCACACCGCGATCGTGATCGACACCGGGTCCGACACTTCGATCGGCAATGTCGCGCTGGCCACCGCGCTCGCCCGGCGGCAGGCGCATCAGACGATGCAACTGGTTTCGGTGACCGGGCAGGAGGCCACCGCCGACGTGGGCGTGGCGCGCACGCTGGAACTGGGCGGCATGACGTTGAACAACACAGTCATCGCATTTACCGACGCCCCGCCGTTCGACCGGCTGGGGCTGCGGCGACGGCCGGCGTTGTTGCTGGGCATGGCGCAACTGCGGCTGTTTCACCGCGTGGCGATCGATTTTGCCGGGCGGCGCATCTTGTTTGCGATACCGGCCACGCCCAAGACCTGAGGGCAAACGCACTGGAATTTGGCGGCGAAATCCCTATGTCAGGGGTCATGCCTCCCGATAATCCCCACACTGCCCCGACCGGGCCCCAGCCCCGCCATGATGGCTGGCGCACATTGCAACGGTTTCTGCCGTACCTGTGGCCGCGCGACAATCCGGCGCTGCGCTGGCGGATCGTGATCGCCAGCGTGCTGGTGGCGCTGTCGACCGGGGTGCAGATGGCCCTGCCGCTCGCTCTGAAATGGGCAGTCGATGCGATGAACATTTCCGCGAACGGGACCGCGCGCCAGCATGCGGTCACGTTCGTGCTGCTGACCGTCATCGCGTATTCGCTCGGCCGGTTTGTCGGCGTGGTGTTCGACAATATCCGCAATTTCGTCTTCGAACGCGTGGGCCAGGATGCCACGCGCAAGCTAGCCGAACACGTTTTCGCGCGGCTGCACCGGCTGTCGATGCGGTTCCACCTCGCCCGGCGGACCGGCGAAGTGACCAAAGTGATCGAGCGCGGCACAAAAAGCATCGACACGATGCTGTACTTCATGCTGTTCAACATCGCGCCGACCGTGCTCAACCTGGTCGGTGTTGCAGTGATCTTCTGGATCACGTTCGGCTGGGGCCTGGTCGCGGCTACCGCGCTGGCCGTCATCGCGTATATCTGGATCACGCGCACGATCACCGAATGGCGCACGCATCTGCGCGAAAAAATGAACCGCCTCGATGGCCAGGCGCTGTCGCGCGCGGTCGATTCGCTGCTCAATTACGAAACGGTCAAATATTTCGGGGCAGAGGCGCGCGAAGAGGCGCGCTATGCGCAGGCCACCGGCGCCTACGCCGATGCCGCCGTTGCCAGCGAAAACAGCCTGGCACTGCTGAATATCGCGCAGGCGTTCGTCATCAATCTGCTGATGGCAGGCGCACTGGCCTATACCGTGATCGGCTGGTGGCAGGGCCGCTACACCGCGGGCGAGCTGGTGTTCGTGCAGGGCTATCTCACTCAGCTGTTCCGCCCGCTCGACATGCTCGGCATGGTCTATCGCACGATCCGCCAGGGCCTGACCGACATGGCCGAAATGTTTCGCCTGATCGATACCGAGGTCGAAGTGGCCGATGTCCCGGGCGCACCGGCGCTGGTGGTGCGGCGCGCAAGCGTGGCGTTCGACAATGTCGTGTTCGGCTATGAGCCCGATCGCACGATCCTGCACGGGCTGTCGTTCGACGTGGCAGCGGGCAGCCGCGTCGCGATCGTCGGGCCATCGGGCGCGGGCAAGTCGACGATCGGCCGGCTGATGTTCCGGTTCTACGATCCGCAATCGGGCCGGATCCTGATCGACGGTCACGACATTTCGCAAGTCACGCAGGCCAGCTTGCGCGCGGCCCTGGGCATCGTGCCGCAGGACAGCGTGCTGTTCAACGACACGATCGGTTATAACGTCGCTTATGGCCGCGAAGGCGCCAGCGATGCCGAAGTCGCCGCAGCCGTCAGGGGCGCGGCGATCGGCGATTTCATCGCACGCCTGCCGCAGGGGCTAAACACCGAAGTCGGCGAACGTGGGCTGAAACTTTCAGGCGGCGAAAAACAGCGCGTTGCGATTGCGCGTACCCTGGTGAAAAACCCGCCGATCCTGCTGTTCGACGAAGCGACCAGCGCGCTCGATACGCGCACCGAACAGGACATTCTTGGCACCTTGCGCGCGGTCGCCACCAACCGCACGACGATCTCGATCGCGCACCGCCTGTCGACCATCGTCGATTCCGATACCATCCTGGTGATCGACCAGGGCCGGCTGGCCGAACAGGGCAGTCATAACGAACTGCTGCGCCACGACGGGCTCTACGCCGAAATGTGGATGCGCCAGGCGGCAGAAAACACCGAAGACGAACTGGTCGAAGCAGCGCAATAAGCTGACACCCCCCTCCCCTTCAGGGGAGGGGCCGGGGGTGGGGCCTCTCGGCTACAATCCCCGCTCGCATGGATCCATCAGCGTCGGCGAGTGGGGAGGGCCCCACCCCAGCCCCTCCCCTGAAGGGGAGGGGCTTAAGTTAAAGGATGTATTTCGACAGGTCGGTATTCGCCGCCAAAGTCGCCAGCCGCGCAGCCACATACGCCTCATCCACCACGATCGTCGTATCTGCACGGTCCTCGGCCTCGAAGCTGACCTCTTCCAGCAGCTTTTCCATCACTGTCTGCAACCGGCGCGCGCCGATGTTCTCGATGCTGTCGTTGACCTGTTTGGCGGTGCGCGCCACCGCGCGGATCGCGCCCGGAGTAAAATCCAGCGTGACCTTTTCGGTGGCAAGCAGGGCGCAATACTGTTCGACCAGATTGGCACGCGTTTCCGACAAGATCCGCACGAAATCGTCTTCGGACAGCGCCTGCAGTTCGACGCGGATCGGCAGGCGGCCCTGCAATTCGGGCAGCATGTCGCTCGGCTTCGACAGATGGAACGCGCCCGAGGCGATGAACAGCACATGGTCGGTCTTCATCGGCCCATATTTCGTCGCCACCGTCGTGCCTTCGATCAGGGGTAGCAGATCGCGCTGCACACCCTCGCGGCTGACCGATCCGCCACGCATGTCGCTGACCGCGATCTTGTCGATTTCATCGATGAACACGATGCCGTTGGTCTCGGCATTGGCGAGCGCAACGCGCGCAACGTCGTCCTGGTCCATGCGCTTTTCGGCTTCTTCGTCGATCAGCTTGTCCCAGGCATCGCCGACGCGCAATTTGCGGCGCTTGGTCGCCTGCTTGCCGAACGCCTTGCCCATCATGTCCGACAGGTTGATCATGCCGACGCCGCCGGCCATGCCCGGTATTTCCATCGGCATCGCCGGCGAATCCTCGACCTCGATCTCCACTTCGACATCGGCCATCGCGCCCTGTTCGATGCGCTGGCGAAAGCTTTCGCGCGTGGCCTCGCTCGCGCCTTCGCCGACCAGGGCTTTCAGCAGGCGGTCCATCGCCGCCTTGCCGGCCGCCTCGCGCACAGCCTCGCGGCGGCGCGCTTTTTCCAGGCGGATCGCTTCTTCGGCAAGATCGCGCGCGATCTGTTCGACATCGCGGCCGACATAGCCGACTTCGGTGAACTTGGTCGCCTCGACCTTCACGAACGGCGCATCGACCAGCTTTGCCAGCCGCCGGCTGATCTCGGTCTTGCCACAACCCGTGGGCCCGATCATCAGGATGTTCTTGGGGCTGACTTCATCGCGCAGCGCGGGCGCCAGCCGCTGGCGCCGCCAGCGGTTGCGCAAGGCGACCGCGACCGCGCGTTTGGCGTCCTGCTGCCCGACGATATGATCATCGAGCGCGCGGACAATGGCTTTGGGGGTCAGACTATCGAGCATCAGACGGTTTCCAGCGTAACGCGGTCATTGGTAAAGACGCAGATGTCGGCGGCCACGCGCATCGCGCGCCGCGCGATCGTTTCGGCATCGGCTTCGTAATCGGCAATCGCGCGGCCCGCTGCGAGCGCGTAATTGCCGCCCGAACCAATGGCGGCGATCGTTGCGTCATTGATCGCCTCTGGCTCCAGCACATCGCCATTGCCGGTCAGGACCAGCAGTGTTTCGGCATCGGCCACGATCATCAGCGCCTCGAGATTGCGCAGGTATTTGTCGGTGCGCCAGTCCTTGGCCAATTCGACCGCGGCGCGCAGCAGTTGCCCGCGATGCGCCTCCAGCTTGCGCTCCAGCCGTTCGAACAGCGTGAACGCATCGGCGGTCGCGCCGGCAAACCCGGCAATGACCGGCGCAATGCCGTCAGAAGCTGGCGTGCCGAGCCGGCGCACCTTGCGCGCATTGGGCTTCATCACGGTGTTGCCCATGGAAACCTGGCCGTCACCGGCGATAACCGTGCGCCCGTTCTTGCGCACGCCGATGATGGTTGTTCCGTGCCACTGTATCAGGCCGTGGCTCGCCGCATGATCGTTCATGCGACAGATATTGGGGGGCGCGGCCGGCCATTCAATAGGCCGGGCCGCCCCCCTGCTCCGTGATCAGCTGCCGTTAGGGCCAGTGCCGCCGGGTCGGCCGCCGCCACCACCGCCGCCGCCCTGGCCGCCAGGACCACTGGTGCCGCCGCCAGGCAAGGCGCCCACAGTGCCGATATTGCCGAACAGGTCTTCAAAGAAACTGCGTTCGCGGCCCAGGGTCGGTGTCGTGTGCCGGTCGGGACGGATCAACAGCGCGTGCTCGACGCCATCATGCGTCACGTTCTGCACTGTGCCTGCGGTATCGAACGTCACATCCATGATCGATCCGGCGCGGATACGCGGGCGGGCAAACGGATGCTGCGTCGTGTCGAGCGAAATATAATACCACGACTGCTGACCGAACTGGCTTTTCAGCGTGGGCTCGCCCAGCGATTTCTGCACCGACAGCCGGTTGTCGACGCCGGGCAATATCGAATCGGTCAATGCCGCATCGACCAGATACCCGCGATGGTCCTTGATCGTGCTGCAACCGCTCGCGGCGAGAACCAGCGCAGCCAGGCCAGCCGCTTTCACGACCGGGCGCATTTGACTGCAAAAGCCCCGATCCTTCGTCCGTTCGATCCGCATTGCAACCTTTCGCACCTGATACCCATTGGTCTGACGCATACGCCATCCCAGTTAACTGCCCGGCGAGGCGTTTGCCTTCGCGCCATAGGCCTCTATAGCGCAGGCCATAGAGCATGATCATAAAAAGTGGGAACCGGTTTTTACGATAAATCATGCGACAACGAAAACTGCATGATCGTAAAGTGGGAACCGGATTTTGCGATAAATCATGCGCCCCTGAAATGGAATCAATCCCGATGTCGCTTTTGGCCAAATGGTTGCGCCCCCGTTCCGATCCGCGCGATGCGCTGCGTCCGCTGTGGCATCGTACCGTCGAAATCGCGCGCGAGCGAGAATGGTACGCCGATTGCGGGATCGCCGACAGCGTCGCAGGCCGGTTCGACGCGATTACACTGATCCTGGCGATCGTGCTGATCCGAATGGAGCGCGAACCCGACCTGATCGAGCCCTCGGTCCGTCTGACCGAACTGTTCGTCGATGATATGGACGGGCAATTGCGCCAGGGCGGCGTCGGCGATCTGATGGTGGGCAAGCATATCGGCAAATTGATGAGCACGCTGGGCGGCCGCCTGGGCGCCTATCGCACCGCGCTGGAAGAAGGCGAGGACTCAATGGCTGCCGCCGTCACGCGCAATGTCACGATGACCGGGAACGGCGATCCGGCAAGGCTGGCACGCCGCGCGCGCGCCTTTGCCGCAGGTCTGGCGCTGGTTCCCGGCTATCGCGTGCTGGCGGCGGAGATCGGCAAGTGAGCGCGCATCCGGCCATGGAGTTTTCGCGGATCATCGACATTCGCCATTTGCCGCCAACAGCGGTAGAGATCACCCCCGACGAGAGCGAACGCCGGCGGCTGGCCGCGCGGTTCACCCTGTCCGCGATCGAACGCATGGTCGCCACGGTCGAAATGATTGCCGATGGCACCACGATCAATGTCAAGGGCCGCATCCGCGCCGCGATCATCCAGGCCTGCGCGATTTCGGGCGAGGATTTCCCGGTAAGGATCGACGAGCCGGTCGACCTGCGGTTCGTTCATTCCCAGGCGGCGCAAGCTGCAGGTGACGACGAGATCGAACTGACCGCCGATGATTGCGACGAAATCGAATACGAAGGCCTGACATTCGATCTGGGCGAAGCTCTGGCGCAGACACTGGCGCTGGCGATCGATCCGTTCGCCGAAGGGCCCGATGCCGATCGTGCGCGCGCCGAACACAAGCTTGGCGGCGAAGCATCGGGCGGAGCGTTCGACGCGCTGGCTGCGCTCAGACCCGGGTCCGACAACGATGGCGACTGACGCAATCGACAGCATCGCCCTCGATCCCGAAGCGGCGCAAGGCGATCGTATCCCGCGCCATGGCAATCTGACCAGCGGGCCGATCATGACCACGCTGGTGCGGTTTTCCGCGCCGACGCTGATGGCCAATGTGCTGCAATCGATGAACGGCACGATCAATGCGATCTGGGTCGGGCGGATGATCGGCGGCAGCGCGCTGGCTGCGACCGCCAATGCCAATGTCGTGATGTTTCTGGTGTTTGCCGCCACGTTCGGATTTGGCATGGCCGCGACGGTCAAGGTGGGGCAGGCGTTTGGCGCAGGCAATATCGATGCCGCGCGCCGCACGTTCGGGACTGCGCTGGGTTTCTGTTTCGGCCTGTCGCTGATCGTGGCGGTGGTCGGCTGGTTCGGCGCGCCGTGGCTGCTCCACGCCATGTCCACCCCGCCGCAGGTGCTGGGCTTTGCCCTCGCGTACTTGCGCGTCGTGTTCATCGCGATGCCCGCGCAGATGATCACGGTCATGCTGTCGATGGGCCTGCGCGGCGCGGGCAATTCGGCCATGCCGTTGCGGATGATGATTATCGCGGTTGTGCTCGATGTTGCGCTCAATCCCCTGTTTATCGGCGGGTTCGGGCCAGTCCCGGCCCTCGGGATTGCCGGTTCGGCGCTGGCTACCACGATCGCATCGACCATCACGATGGTGGTGTTCGTGACGGTGCTGTATGCCCGCGACCTGCCCTTGCGGCTCAAGGGCCAGGAGCTGACCTATCTGATCCCCGAGCTTGGCGAACTGCGTTATATCGTGATCAAGGGCCTGCCGATGGGCGCACAGATGCTGCTGGTCTCGATGGCGTCGATCGTGATGATCGGGCTGGTCAATCGCGAAGGCGCGATCGCCAGCGCGGCCTATGGCGCAGCGCTGCAGACGTGGACGTATCTGCAAATGCCCGCGATGGCGATTTCGGCCGCAGTCAGCGCAATGGCCGCGCAGACGATCGGCGCGCGGATGTTCGACCGGATCGACGCGATCACCCGCGCCGGAGTCGTGCTCAACCTGGCAATCGGCGGCGCGATGACCATGCTGCTGCTGCTGTTCGACCGCCCGGTGCTCGAACTGTTCCTGGGCGCACACAGCCCGGCAGTCGCCCTGGCGCGGCATATCCAATTCCTGGCCAGCTGGGGCTATGTGCTGTTCGGCGTGACGATCGTGCTGTTCGGCACGATGCGCGCCGCCGGCACCGTCGTGCCCCCGCTGTTCGTTTTGGGTATCTCGATGTTTCCAGGGCGGCTGGGCTTTTACCAGCTCGCCCATCCCGCGCTCGGCATGGATGCGCTCTGGCTCAGCTTTCCGGTTGGATCGATCATCGCCGTCGCGCTGGCCTATGCGTCATACCGCCTGATCCCGTGGCGCAAGCGCATCGAAGCCGAGATTGCCGCGCGCAAATTCTAATCCTCCCCGGAACGGGGAGGGGGACCGCCCGCAGGGTGGTGGAGGGGCGGCGCCTCATTACGCTGACGCCGTGAATACGCGAAATGGTGTTGGCGCGACCTGATGAGGGTAGCGCCATGAGGCACCGCCCCTCCACCACTGCTTCGCGTGGTCCCCCTCCCCGTTCCGGGGAGGATGGTGGCCCTACCGGCTCTGCGCGCGCCAGCGTTGCGTCGTGCGTGCGATCATCTGTTCCTCGCCGCCCGATTTCGCCCACTGTTCGGCAAACGACGGATCGGCCGACGCCGGGCGCAGGGCCGCGTCGAGATCGTCGAACGCCACGCGCATCGGGATCGAGACGCCTTCGCCGCAGATCACGCATTCGCGGTTGCGCAGCGCCGGGATCGCATCCATGAAACCGCGCGCGCCTTCGGGCATGGCGGCGCGGACATGCGCCTGGTCGCGTTCGTTGTTCAGCCGCATGGCGATGATCGTGCCGCATTGCGACAGCACACCTTCGGCCAGATCCGACGGGCGCTGCGTGATCAGGCCCAGGCTGACGCCATATTTGCGCCCTTCCTTGGCGATGCGCGACAGCACTTTTGCCACCGAACTGCCATCGGAATTGCGTTCGTTGGGCACGTAGCGATGCGCCTCTTCGCACACGAGCAGGATCGGCCGCGTTTCTTCATCGCGCGCCCACACGGCAAAATCGAACACCAGCCGCGACAGCACCGCGACCACGGTCTGGGTAATTTCGGACGGCACACCCGACACGTCGATGATCGAGATCGGCTTGCCTTCCGAGGGCAGGCGAAACACCTGGGCAATGAAATCGGTCATGCAATCGCCGACCAGCAACCCTGAAAACATGAACTGGTACCGCGCATCGCCGCGGATTTCCTCGATCTTCGAGCGGATGCGCTGATAGGGGATCGATCCGGTGCCCTTGTCGAGCTTGCCCATTTCGTTGAGCAGGGTGTTGAGCAGATCGGACAGCAGATAGGGGATCGGCGAATCGACCGTGATCTTGCCGATTGCGGCGGCCAGCCGGTTCTTGGCGCGCGATTGCACCAGGCAGCGCGCCAGGATATCGGCATCGACCACGCGGTCCGACCCGCTCGAGGTCAGGAACACTTCGCAATGTTCCTCGAAATTCATCAGCCAGTACGGCATCTGCAGGTTCGACACGTCGAGCAGATGGCCCTTGTCGCGGAATGCCGAGATATATTCGCCGTGCGGATCGATCATCACGATATGGCCCTGCGGCGCCAGTTCGCAGATCCGGTGCAGGATCAGCGAGGCCGACGTCGATTTGCCGGTGCCGGTCGAACCCAGCAGCGCAAAATGCTTGCCCAGGAAGCTGTCGATATAGATGCCGGCGCGGATGTCGCGCGTCGGATGGACCGTGCCGATGCCGATATTGGGCCGGCCGTCGCTGGCATAGATCTGCTTGAGGTCGGCACGGGTCGAGACGAACACCAGCGCGCCCGGCATCGGGAAGCGTGTCACGCCGCGGCGAAAGCCGAAGATGTTGCCGGTCAGCTTTTCGGTATCGCCCTCGCCCATGAAATCGACTTCGGCAACGATCCCGCCATGCTCTTCGGCACGCAGCGCCTGGCGCAGATTGCGCACGACTGCGAGCAACCACACATTGCCCACGCGAATCTTGATCTGGCTGCTGACCTGGCCCGACATTGCGATCGACGGATCGGCATCGACCAGGCATTCCTGCAACCGGTCGGGATCGAACACCACGACGCACGTGCCGCCAGAGACATCGCGCACGACCCCGATCGGGCGGCTGATGTTTTCGCTCTGGTCGGCCGTCGCAGCCGCGGTTGCGGCGAACCCGGCGTGCCTGCTCATATCCGACATCAAATTCGTTCCCCGGATGACATTCGCGCCACCTTCGTCCGGGTTAACCGCGAGTGGTTAAAAGCGCGCTAACACCCCCGGAATTTCATGGGGAATCAAAGATCGCCCGATACGATCACTGCAAGCGACATAATCATCTGGTGCACCGTGCAGGCGCTGCTAGACTACGGTGGTAACGATCAACAAGGACAAGACCATGCCCGGAGACAATGCCAGCAAAGCGCTGATCGACAGCCTGAACGGGCTGCTTGCCGACTACTTCGCGCTCTATATCAAAACCAAGAATTTCCACTGGCATGTCGCGGGCCCCCAATTCCACGATCTGCATCTGCTGTTCGATACCCAGGCGACCGAACTGTTCGCGCTGACCGATGTGGTCGCCGAACGCGTGCGCAAAAACGGCGGCCTGACGCTGACATCTGTCGGCGCAGTCGGCGCCAAGAGCGCGATTGCCGACGACGATCGCACCGGGGTCGATGCGATGGCGATGGTCCGCGTGCTGCGCGAAGACAATATCACGCTGGTCGAACGCATCCGCGCAGCCAAGGCGGCGGCGGGCGAAGCCGGCGACAACGCGACCGACGGCATGTCCGACGACTGGACCGACCAGGCGCAGCAGCGCGTGTGGTTCCTGACCCAGATCCTGGGTGGCTAACCAGCACGGCCTGGCAGAGCGCGCATTTGCCGTTCTGCCAGGCTGGCTCCATCGCGGACTGCTGCGCGCACTGCAACCGCTGCGGCTGCGCCTGTGGGGCCTGGTGCGGCGCGAGGTCGAGGGCGTGATGGTCCTGGGCTTTACCCCCGACGGCCGGCTGCTGCTGGTGCGCCATTCCTATCATCTGCCCGACCAATGGCTCGTCCCCGGCGGCGGCCGCGCGCCGGGCGAAAACGCAATCGCCACCGCCACGCGCGAAATGGCCGAAGAAGCCGGCTGCAAGCTGACAGATACCGTCCTGCTGGGACAAATTGTACGCAAGATGCCGCACGGCTGGACCAACCGCATCGAAATCGTGACCGGCACGATCACCGGCACGCCGGTCGCCGATGGCCGCGAAATCATCGAGGTCATGCTCGCACCGCCCGGCGCCCTGCCGCCCGCAACCAACGCCGCCGTGCGCGAATATCTCGCGCTAAAACGGTAGCGAGCCCTGATCGCCGGGCCCCGCTTCAGCCGATGTGACCCCCACCCCTTCAAGTGCCGACAATGTCAGCCCCATCAGCCGCACCGGCTGTTGCAACGGCAGCAGCGCATCGAGCAAGGCAAACCCCATCTCGGCAAATTCCTGCCGCCCCGATACCGCCTGTGACAGCGACTTCGCCCGGGTCAGCGTCTGGAAATCGGCGCCGCGGAGTTTCAGCGTGACCGTGCGCCCGCGCGCGCCCGATTTTTCGATCCGGGCCCAGACGATCTCGACGATATTCCCGAGCGCCTCGCGCAGCGCGGGGCCCGATCCGATATCCTGGTCGAACGTGCGCTCCGCGCCCACCGATTTGCGCGGCCGATCCGCCTCCACCCGGCGCAGATCGATACCGCGCGCGGCGCGATACAGATAATCGGCCTGCGCGCCGAAATGCCGGCGCAGCACATCGAGCGGGATCGCGCGCAGATCGGCGCCGGTCGTCACGCCGATCGCGGCCATGCGCTCGGCGCCGCGCGGGCCCACGCCGTGAAACCGCGCCACCGGCAATCGCGCGACAAACGCCGCGCCATCACCGGGCCGAATCACGCACAGGCCGTCGGGCTTGTTCTGGTCCGACGCCAGCTTGGCCAGAAACTTGTTGTACGACACGCCCGCGCTCGCGGTCAGGCCGGTCTCGGCGCGAATCCTCTGCCTGATCAATTCGGCGATGCGCGTCGCCGACCCGATCCCGCGCTGATCGGCCGTAACATCGAGATACGCCTCGTCGAGCGACAGCGGCTCGATCTGGGCGGTGTAATCGGCAAAGATCGCGTGGATCGCCCGGCTGGCGGCGCGATAGGCATCGAAGCGCGGCGGCACGAACACCAGGTCGGGGCACAGCCGTGCCGCGCGGGTCGATGGCATCGCCGAGCGCACGCCGAAGGTGCGCGCCTCGTAACTTGCCGCCGCGACCACGCCGCGCGCCGCCGATCCGCCGACCGCGACCGGCCGGCCGCGCAAGGATGGATCGTCACGCTGTTCGACGCTGGCATAGAACGCGTCCATGTCGATATGGATGATCTTGCGAAAGCCCGCATCCTGACCCTCGTCGGGCCCAGAATCGCCGGACGCTTGTGCGGGCTGCTCCATCCCTTCACCCTAGCGCATTACAAACCGGGAGATAAGACGTGTAATCGGCGCGCGGCCACGCCTATAGGCGGCGCCATGGCCACCTCCTCCTCCACGATCGAAACGCCCCCGCCCCGGACCGGCCGCCCGATCGGCGGTACGGAATTCGTGGCGATGATGGCCGCCACGATGGCGCTGCAGGCGCTGGCGATCGACGCGATGCTGCCCGCGCTGGGATTGATCGCACACGATCTGGGCGTATCGAACCCCAACCACCGGCAGTTGGTGGTCGGGGTGTTCCTGGTCGCGGCGGGCATCGGATCACTGCTGCCCGGGCCGCTGTCGGATCGCTATGGCCGGCGCCGGGTGCTGCTGGTCAGCATTGGCACCTATATCGTGATGTCGCTGGGGTGCGCGCTGGCACCGGGATTCAACACCCTGATCGCGATGCGCATCCTGCAGGCGCTGTCCAGCGCTGCGCTGGCCGTGCTGCCGTCCGCGATCGTGCGCGATCGCCATTCGGGCGACGCGATGGCCCGCATGTCATCGACGATCGCGATGGTGTTCATGATCGCGCCGATGGTTGCGCCCAGCATTGGCCAGGCCGTCCTGCTGTTTGCCGGATGGCGCATGATCTTTGCCGCTCTGGCCGCGTTGACCGCGCTGGTCGGCGGCTGGATCGCGTGGCGCCTGCCCGAAACGATGGCGGTGCACCACCGCCAGGCGATCGTGCCGCACCAGATTGCGCGCAACATGATCGCCGCCGCGATCCTGCGCCAGTCATCCGGCTATCTGCTCGGCGGAGCGCTGATCTTCGGCGCGATGCTTGGCTACATCAACAGCTCGGAACAGTTGCTTGCCGAACATTTCGGCGCAGGCAGGATGTTTCCGCTGTTGTTCGGCGTGGTCGCCATCATGCTGGCGGCGGGCAATTTTCTCAACGCCCGCGTCGTCACGCTGATGGGCGCGCGCCGTGTATCGCACATCGCGCTGCTGGCGTTCGTGGCGCTCAGTATCCTGCAAGTGGTCCAGGCGCGATCGCCGCACGAAACGCTGTGGCAATTCATGCCGGTCATGGCGCTCAATGTCTGCATGCTGGGGTTCATCGGCGCCAATTTCGCCTCGATCGCGATGCGCCCGTTCGCCCACATCGCCGGCGCGGCCAGTTCGGTCCAGGCGTTCGTGCGGATGCTGGTCGGCGCCAGCCTGGGCATCGTGATCGGCCAGGCCTATGACGGCACCGCGCTGCCGCTGGCGATGTCGTTCCTGGCTTGCGGCGTCGCCGCGCTGGGCGTGGTGCTGTACAGCGAACGCGGGCGTCTGTTTGCCGGGCGCGACACCGGCGAAGACGATGCGTCCGCGCTGATCGACATGCATTGAAAATGGCCGGGATTTACCGAAAGTTCACCACACCTGGCCGGACGTAGTTAGCTTTCCTTAAAGTGTTGCACCGTATAGATATCGCATGGCCACGCCGTTTTTCCGGATTTTGCTCGCGCTGATTGCGATTGTCGCCCCCGCGGCGATATCGCAGGTGGCCCGTGCAGAACCCGCCCAGGCCGTCAGGGTATGCCACGCGGGCGCCGCGCTCACCGAAACGTATGCGCAAATCGCGCAAGACACCGCGCGGTGGACCTGCGGCCCGACCAACTGGTCGATCCTGCCGCCGCGTTCGATCCTGCGGTTCGAATTGCCGGGAACGGGCACCCCGCCGACCCTGTTGATCACGCGGCTGACCCGGTTTTCCGCAATGCGCCTTACGGTGATCGGTCGCGATGGCCGCAGCGTCTCGCGCGATGTCACGCAATCCGGCATGGTGCCGGGCACCGCCGACTGGGTGATGAGCACACAGCTGCCGCAAGCCCCGGCGCCGGCACGCACCGTCATTGTGCAGATCGATAACCCGCGCCATGTCGGCATGCTGTCCGATGCACGGCTCGGCCCGGCCAGCGCGGGCCAGGGTGGCACATTGACTGACGAGCTCGCCTTGGCGGCGCTGTGCGGCATGCTGGCGATGCCGCTGCTGTTCAATTTCATGTTCTACCGCGTCTTGCGCCGGCCGTTTCTGCTGTGGCACGCCGCGACCGCGCTGTTCATGGCGGCAACGACACTGGTCACCAGCGGCGTGATCAACCGGTTCGCCGCGCTGTCGCTGACCACGCTGTGCGTGCTGTCGGTCTACACCTGGGCCTCCGGCATGGTCACTGCGGCATTTTTCTCCGCCGACCTGATCGAGGAAGGCATGATCGACGTGCATCACCGGCGCCTGTTGCGGTTGACCGGGGTGTGGATCCCGCTGTGGTCGACATTCTATCTGTTTGCCGATGGCCCGCTGCGCGCCTGGGCTACGCCGCTGTATTTCATGTCGTTCTTGCCGGTGTTCGGCGTATTTGCGTGGGTCATGACGGTCGCGCGGCTGCGCGGCAGCCGTGCGATCAATTTCCAGATCGCGGCGTGGGCGCCGATGCTGATCACCGGGCTGATCCGTGTCGCAACCGGGATGGGCGCCACCGCCGCGCCGCTGGAACTGCAGTTCGAACAGCATCTGTCGATCGCGCTGGAGGTCATCATCACATCGCTGGGCGTGGCCGACCGCTTTCTGCTGCTCAAGCGCGAACGCGACGAGGCCAAGGCCGAAGCGCACCGGCATCGGCAGGAAGCGGACCACGATCCGCTGACCGGGCTGCTCAATCGCCGCGGGCTGGAACAGCGGTTTGCGATGCTTCTGGCCAGCGGGTTCAGCGCGATGGCGATCATCGACCTCGATCTGTTCAAGATGGTCAACGACACCCACGGCCACGCCACCGGCGACGATGTGCTGCGCGCGGTCGCGCACGTGCTGGCGGCCGATGACCAGACTCTGGCGGTGCGCTGGGGCGGCGAGGAGTTCCTGCTGCTGCTGGCCGGCACCGATATCGCCGCACGCGCAGAACGGCGGCGCCTGGCGATCCCGGTACGGGTGGCGACCGATGTGCCCAGCCTGAACCGGCTGGTCACCGCCAGCATGGGCCTGGTCGAACGGATTCCGCGCGATGGTTCCGACTTGTCGTTCAGCGACCTGTACAATCACTGCGACCGGCTGCTGTACGAAGCGAAATTGCGCGGCCGCAACCGCACGCGATACGGGTTGGCCGGCCAACTGGCCCTGAAGCCCGCGATCACCGCCAAGGCCTAGCTCCCCTCCCCTTCAGGGCTACCGAATTCACACAAGCGATTGAAGCTTAAAGGGAGGGACTTCAAGCCACCGCGCGCTTTACCCCGGCCAGCATCACCGCCGCGCTGTCGGGCGCGCCGAAATGATAGCCCTGCATGCGGATAATCCCCAGCGCGCGCGCTGCCTTGGCCTGCGCCTCGGTCTCGATCCCCTTGATCGTGCAACCCAGCCCCAGTTGCCACGTCAGCGCCACGATCGCGCCGGCCACCGCGCGCGCGCCGGGGTCACCCGGCAGCGCCTCCGCCAGCGCACCGTGCAACTTGATCAGGTCGAGCGGCAGATCGCGCAATTGCGACAGGCTGGACCAGCCCGCGCCAAAATCGTCGAGGGCAATGCGAAACCCGTGTTCGCGCAAAGCCTCCAGCTGGCGCGTGGCGCGGCGCGGATCGTCGATCAGCGCGCGCTCGGTCACTTCCAGGATCAGATCGCTTGGCCGCCCGCCCGCATCGGCCGTGATCGCCGCCAGCACTTCGGCCACGCCATCGCGCACCACATCGCGCGGGCTCAGGTTGATCGACAGCGCAATGCCGTTTTCGGCGGGGCGACATTCCATCAGCGCGCGGGTCAGCACCAGCCGGGTGACTTCGCTCATCCGCCCGGTGGCATGCGCCATCGCCATGAATTTCGCCGGCGCCTGCCACGTCCGCCCGTCGGGAGACCAGCGCGCAAAGGCTTCGGCGCCGACGATGCGGCCGTTACGCGTGTCGATCACCGGCTGATACACCAGCCGCAGCCGGTCTTCGAGCACGCTGTCGTGAAACTGCCGCGTCATGACCGCGCGCTGGCGATGCGCGGCCTCGTCATTGGTGCCGAACATCACGACCGCGCCATCGCCCTGCTGCTTGGCCTTGTACAGCGCGGCATCGGCGCGTTCCAGGGAATCACTGGTCAGGGCGCTGGTCAGGGCACTTGTCAGGGCGCTGGTATCACCGATGCCCGCGACCTGTCCGATCGCGCCATCGGCGCGGTACAGCCCGATCGAGCACAGCACGCGCAATTGCGTCCCGTTGAACGGGATCGGCTGGCTGACCGCATCGGACAGCGCCCGGCTGGCCGCGCACACTTGTGCAGGACTGAACGCGCCATCGAACAGGATAGCGAATTCGTCGCCGCCCAGCCGCCCGTGCGCGTGCACCCCCGGCTGCATCCCGATCCGCGCGGCGACCGCGCGCAGCACGGCATCGCCGGCGGCATGGCCATACGTATCGTTGACATGCTTGAACCCGTCGAGATCGGCCAGCGCCAGCCACGAACAGGCATCGGCGCCCGCGACCAGATCATCGCGCAACACTTCAAGGATCGCCCCGCGATTCAGCACGCCGGTCAGATCATCGATCGTCGCGCGATGATAATTCGCACGCGATTCGCGTGCGGTATGCGCCAGCCGCCGCGCAAGTCGCTGCCCGTTCAGTTCGCGCCGCACGAATTCACGATGATTGGTCAGGATCGCGATCAGCATCGTTGCGGTCAGCACCGATTGCACCAGCGCCAGCAGGATCGCATCGGCATTATGCGACGCCAGAAACACCGCCGTCGCCGGCACGGAAAACGACAGCGCCACATTGAACGCCGTGCGCGGCGCCTGTGCCAGCGCGACGACCGCGGCAAACGCCGTCACCGCCAGCACATAATGCACCAGCATCGCCTGTTCGATCGAGCCGTACATCGACAGCAGCACCGTCCAGGTCATGAACGCGAGCGAAAACACACCGCCGACGAAGCTCATCCGCCGCAGCGCGGCGCGTTTGCCATCCAGCGACAGCGCCGCCATCCGCCGGGGCCGCCAGGCGCGCCCGCGCACACCCGCCACCGCCGCGAGCACCACGCCGATCGCCTGTACCGCGACCGGCGCGACGCCATGAAAGCTGACATCGAGCAGCCCTACGTCGAACAGGATCACGAGGTACAGCATCGGCACACGCCGCGCGATGCTGGTCACATACGCTTCGACAAACAGCGGCGAAGACCGTTCGCGCATGGCGCGGCGCTGCTGCCGCCAAAGGCGGACGGCCGCAGTCGCATACGGCGCAGCACGGTCTTTGTAAAAACCCATCGCGCTCGAATACGCGGGCGCGGGTTAAGGCGCAGTCAACGCGGTATAAGCAGCGACTGAAATCGTCCTATTCGGCTGCATCCTGCAATGCAGCGACCAGCGCGCGGACCTTTTTCTGGCGCCATTGCGGCACCGGTGCGACCAGCCAATACCCGCGCCGCCCGGTCTCCGGCTCGCCCAGCGCGCGCACGTGGCCGTTGGCCACCGCCGCCTCGCCCAACAGGCGCGGCACGCGCGCGCGGCCCAGCCCGGCGGCGGCCGCGCTGATCGCAGTGCCCGCATCGCCGACCGATATGTCCATGTCGCGCGGGCTTTCGCCCGCCGCATCCGTATCACCGGGCCAGGAAATCCACGGCGCGGTATCGGGCACACCGGGCCCTGCGACGACCAGCGTGCCAAGCGGACCCAATGCGATCCCCTCCAGATCGCCCGGCCCTTCGCACCAGCGCACCGCCAGATCGAGATTGGCCTCGGCAAAATCGGTTTCGCCATCGCTGCCGATCAGCGCGAAGCGCAGTTGCGGATTATCGCGGCGGAATGCAGCGAGCCGCGACGACAGCCATGCGGCAAAGAAATCGCGCGGGCACGCAATCGTATAGACATGGCTCGACTGCCCCGCCTGTATCGCCTGCACGCCCTCTTCAAACCGCAGGAACCCTTCGCGGATGGCATCGAGCCCGGCCGCAGCCTCGTCGGTCAGTTCCAGGCCCTTGGAGGTGCGGCGAAACAGAATAACGCCGAGCAGATCCTCGAGCGCGCGAATCTGCTGCCCCACCGCCGCCGGCGTCACCGCCAGTTCGTCGGCCGCGCGCGTAAACGACAAGTGGCGCGCCGCCGCATCGAGCACGCGCAGGCCGTTGAGGGGAAGGTGGGTCCGCTTCATCCGCGCCTCCTTCACGTCAGCAGGGCGAACTTGTCAAATGTTTAGCGCGTCAGTCGGGGCTGCCGTGCGCCACCGGGATCAGCGCACCGCTGATCGCGCGCGCCGCGGGCGACGCCAGATACGTGATCACATCGGCGATCGCGCGCGGCGTGACCCAGGTGCTGGTGTCGGCATCGGGCATGTCGGCGCGGTTGGCCGGCGTATCGATCGTGCTCGGCAACACCGCATTGACGGTGATTGCACTGCCTGCCAGTTCCGCCGCCAGCGCTTCGGTAAACCGGTGGACCCCCGCCTTCGACGCGGCATAGGCGCCCATCCCGGCCGCCGCCTGCAGCGCGGCACCCGCACCGATGTTGATCACCCGGCCAGCCTTTGCCGATTTCAGCGCCGGCAACGCCGCCCGGGTTATCGTCACCGCAGTAATCACGTTCATCGCATGCATCTTGTGCCAGGCAGCCGGGCTGCCGTCGGCGACCGTCTCCCAGGTGAACCCACCCGCGATATTGACCAGCACGTCGATGCCGCCGGTCTGCTTGGTGATCGTGCCGATCAGTGTGTCGACCGCAGCCGCATCGGTCAGGTCCACGCCGCCCATGTCGACCCCGCCGGCCATGACATCGGGCGCGGTCGGGGCAAAATCGACGCGGACGACATGGTCGCCCTGCGCGGCAAACGCATGCGCAACCACCCGGCCCAGAGCGCCGAACCCGCCGGTGACAATGATCGTCCGCTCGCCCATGCCACATCTCCTGAAAATCCGGGCCCTGTTCAACGCATCGGCGCATGCAAGTCAACACCGCATGGCCATCTGCGCAACGCCGGGCTGTGCATGGGTCGCGAACATGCTAGATCGCAACCACCACACGCGAGGAGATATCGAGGATGACCGCCACCGGACGCTGGAAAATCACCCTGTCGACACCGATGGGCCCGCAGGAAATGACCGCCACATTCGACGCGGACAGCGCTGCGATGACCGGCACGATCGAAAGTTCGCTGGGTTCGGAAGCCATTACCGGCACCGCCAGCGGCGACACACTGGCCTGGACCATGAAAGTGACCAAGCCGATGCCGCTCGACCTGAGCTTCGACGTGAATGTCGAAGGCGACGCGATGACCGGCACCTGCAAGCTGGGCATGTTCGGCAATGCCGGCGTTGTCGGCGTGCGGATCTGAATTGGCCAGGCCCCGCTCACCCGGGCGGGGCCTCGGATCAAGCCGCCGGCGCGGACGCCGCCAACGGAAAGAACGGGATCGCGACATCGAAATACGATCCGTCGCCGCGGCGCATCGTGTAATGCCCCTGCATGCTGCCATGCGGCGTGCCCAGCGGACAGCCCGAGACATAATCGTGGCTCTGCCCCGGCGCCAGGAACGGCTGTTCGCCGACCACGCCTTCGCCATCGACCGCATTGACCACACCGCGCCCGTCGGTGATCCGCCAGTGCCGCGTCAGCAGCTGGATTTCCTCATCGCCATCGTTTTCAATGCGGATGTGATAGACCCAGAACCACTTGCCTGCATCGACGCGCGACTGCTCGGGCAAAAAATTGACTGCGACCCGCACGGTCACGCCATCCGTCATCGCGGCATGTTGAAAAAGCTGCTTCATCGCCAAACGCTAACGCACATCCGGCCGCGATCCAACGGTCTTTTGGGCCAGCCCATGCAAAATTTGTCGCGCGGGCCCTGTTTCCAGCCCTCGCCAAGGCGGATAGGATCGCCCCATGCTGATCCGCGTCGATGCCCTGCTCTGCGCATCGCGCGCCCATGGCGAACATGGCGCGGTGATCCGCGCGCTGACCGCGGACCACGGCCTGGTCGCGGCCTATGTACCCGGTGCACGCGGGCGCGTGCTGCGCCCGGTGCTGATCCCGGGCAACACACTGTCGATCGAAATCCACGCGCGCGGCAATGCGCAATTGCCCTCGGCGCGCGTCGAACTTGTCGTCAGCCGCGCGCCCTGGCTGAGCGAGCCGCTGCCCGCTGCCGGCATCGGCTGGACCACGACGCTGGCCGCCGCCTCGCTGCCGGATGGCCACCCGTACCCTGCGATCCATGCGGCGCTCGGCGCGGTGCTCGATGCGATCTGCCATGCGCCCTCGGCGCGTGGCTGGGCGCGCGTGCTGGCGGGGTACGAGGCGGTGCTGCTGCGCGAGGTCGGCTATGGCACCGCGCCGATGCCGCCTGGGGAAGAGACCTTTGCCGAACTGCTGTCCCGGCTCGACCGCCAGGGCACCGCGATCGGCGCACGCCTGCTCAACAGCCGCGCGCAGCACCAGATCATGGCCGCACGCACGCAACTGATCGAACGATTGCGGCGGATTGGCTGATTGACCCGAACCCGCCCCGGAGGCAAAGGAACCGCTTTGGCGACACAGCCGCGTGATGATTTCGAGGGTGCGATGAAAATTGCGGTAATGCCGGGCGACGGGATCGGTCCCGAAGTGACACGTGAAGCGGTGCGCGTGATCGACGCGTTGGACCTGGGCATCACGATGACCCACGCCGACGTTGGCGGCATGGCCTACCACGCGCACGGCCACCCGCTGCCCCCCGCAACGCTCGACATCGCCAGCGCAGCCGACGCGATCCTGTTCGGCGCCGTCGGTGATCCGGCCTGCGACGCGCTCGATCGCCACTTGCGCCCCGAACAGGCGATCCTGGGCCTGCGCAAGGCGCTGACGCTGTTTGCCAACCTGCGCCCCGCGCGCGTGTTTGCCGGCCTCGAAAGCCATTCCGCGCTGCGCCCCGAAATCTCGCGGCTGATCGACCTGGTCATCGTGCGCGAGCTCAACGGCGATGTGTATTTCGGCGAAAAAGGCTTTCGCACCAACGCGGCGGGTGAACGCGAAGGGTATGACGTGATGTCGTACGCCACATCCGAAGTCGAACGCATCGCCCATGTCGCGTTCCGCGCGGCGCAGGGCCGCAACAAGCGGCTGTGTTCGGTGGACAAGGCCAATGTGCTGGAAACATCGCAATTGTGGCGCGACACCGTGATCGCGGTCGCTGCGCAGTATCCCGATGTCGCACTGGAACACATGTATGTCGACAACGCCGCGATGCAGCTGGTGCGCAATCCCGGCCATTTCGACGTCGTGCTGACCGGCAATCTGTTCGGCGATATCCTGTCCGACCAGGCGAGCATGTGCGTCGGCTCGATCGGCCTGCTGGCCTCTGCGTCGCTGGGAGAGCGTCAGACGGAATTCGGCACCTTCGGCCTCTACGAACCGATCCACGGCTCGGCACCGGACATTGCCGGCAAAGGCTATGCCAACCCGCTGGCGACGATCCTGTCGGCCGCGATGCTGCTGCGCCATTCGCTGGGCCAGGTGGCCGCTGCCGACCGGATCGAAGCCGCCGTGGCCGCCACGCTGCACGATGGTGTCCTGGGGCGGGATCTGGGCGGCACCGCCGGCACTGCGGAAATTGGTGACGCCGTCGTCACAAGGTTGTAAGCGCGCCAACAATGCTACAACTTGCTGTCATCCTGCCCACCTATAACGAGCGCAACAATGTCGCGCGCATGGTCGAACGTATCGACGCCGCATTGCACGGCTTTGTGTGGGAAGCGATCTTCGTCGATGACAACAGCCCCGATGGCACTGCCGACGTGGTGCGCGCCATCGCACGGGGCGATTCGCGCATCCGCGTGATCGAACGCATCGGCCGGCGGGGTCTGGCATCCGCCGCGATCGAGGGGATGTGCGCCAGCTCGGCGCCGATCGTCGCGGTGATGGACGCCGATGGCCAGCATGATCCCGTCCTGCTGCCGCAGATGTTCGGCGCGGTGACCAGCGGCGACTGGGACGTCGCCTATGCCTCGCGCTTTGCCGAAGGCGCCAGCACCGAAGCGTGGGGCCGGCCCGACCGCGTCAAGGCCTCAGGGTTCGCCAACGCGATCGCGCGCCGGGTGACCGGTGTCGACCTGACCGATCCGATGAGCGGGTTCTTCATGCTGCGCGGCGAAACGCTGCGCGCGGACGCCCACCGCCTGTCGGGTGTCGGGTTCAAGATCCTGCTCGATATTCTCGCCACGGTCGACCGGCCGTTGCGGGTCAAGGAATTCCCGCTCAATTTTGCCGCACGCATGGACGGCGAATCCAAACTGGACAGAACTGTCGTGTTCGAATTCCTCATCGGCCTTTACGACAAGTGGCTCGGCCGCATCATCCCGACGCGCTTTGCGCTGTTCGGCACAGTCGGCGCGCTTGGCGTGCTCGTGCAATTCGCCATGCTGTTCCTGATGCTCAGCGTGATCCTGCGTGAACGCTTCGTCTATGGCCACTGGGTCGTCGGCGAAACCACGTTCACGATCGCCAATACGATCGCCGCGGTCGTCGCGATGACGTTCAACTTCGTGCTCAACAACGAACTGACGTACGCCGACAAGCGCCTGCGCGGGATGGTCCCGCTGATCAAAGGCTGGGCCAAGTTCGCACTGACCTGCTCGGTCGGCATCCTGGCCAATATCGCCAGCGCCGACGCGCTGAAAAACGCCCATGTCAACGATGTGGTCGCAGTCCTCGTCGGCATCGTCATCGCGTCGGTGTGGAACTTCGCGCTGTCGAGCAAGTTCGTCTGGGGCAAATACGGCTGATTGCAACGCGAATTACGGTCCGATCAAGGGGGCCAGCCGGCCCCCTTTTTCATGCCGCGGTATTATGACTTGCCCCAGCCTGCCCCACGATGCATCCTGATGTCATCAAGGGGTGGGCAACATGGCAGACACAGGCAGAAACGTAACCGTTGGCGGCATGATCGGCACGGGCTTTGACCTTCTGCAACGGCAGGCAGCCTGGTTTGGCGCGCTTGCGCTGGTCAGCCTCGCCTTGCGGCTCCTTCAATTGTTCGAGCGCACCGCGGTAATCGGTGGCTCGATCGGCTCTGGCCTGCTGTCGATCGTCGTTGCGGTCGCTTCGTTTATTGCATCCTTGCTGATCACGCGCGAAATCATGGCGCGCGAAGGGCTGATGGCGGCGGGCACCCCGTTGCGCATCGGTACGTATATCGGGGTCACGATCGTGGTTAGCCTGGCGATTGGCCTTGGTTTCCTGCTGCTGGTCGTTCCCGGCTTTCTCATCCTCTTGCGGTGGTTTCTGGCACCCTATTTCGTGCTGGCGCGCGGCACAGGTTTCAAGCAATCACTCGCGGCCAGCAGCGATGCCACCAAAGCCCATCGCGGGACAATTTTCGGATTCTTCGTTGTGCTGGGCGTGGCGTACTTTGTCATTTTCGGCGGCGTGGCGGTGGCAACCGGCGGATTTCAAGCATTTACCGATCCGTCAGCCGGGTTTCCGATCGTCGTCCTCGTGGTCCAGGCTGCGCTCAGCGCGGTCGTGGGGGCGCAAATGCTCGGCATCTTTGCAACGCTCGCCGATCGGGCAAATGTCTACGGCGATGTGTTCGGCTGATCGCCGCAAACTTGTCTGGAATAACAGCGGATCACCGCCAGCTGTTTATCCACATATAATCGACGTAGCTTTTCTTGCCCGGAAGTGGCCCCGCCGAAATGATCGGATAAAACCCGATGAACACCATTGCCGTCAGCAGCACGGCGAAGCGCCCCGGCCAGCGCAGCCCGGCGTCCCACCAGGTGCCAAGCATCAGCGCGAACGCCGCCATCAGAAAGCTGCCCGCCAGTTCGTAATGATAATAGAATTGCACCGGCTTGCCATTGATCGCCCAGAAAATCAGGCTGAGCACATAAAACGTAATCAGCAGCGCGGGCAGCGCTTCGCTCCCGGTTTTCCGCCAGGGCCACGCCTTCCACCCGCACCAGCCCAGCGCGGGCAGCGCGGCGAGCATCGAGAACGGATTGCCCAGCATCAGGATGCCGCGCTGCACGCCTTCGGTTTTGCCATACAGGAACCAGATCGGCCGCAGATTAAAAATCCACTGCCACCATCGGCTCATGTAGCGGTGCGGTTTGACGACGCTGTCCTGCAATTTCAGCATGTAGCGCTGCCAGGAGAAAATCCCGGTGAGCGTCATCGGCTGAACCTTGTAGAAAAACGCCGGCGCGAATGTCGCAAGATAGACGGCGATCGGCCACACCCCGAGCCATAGTGCCGCCTCGGCCAGCGACACCCCGCGCACCGGGCCCGCGCGCGTGGTAAACAACCATTGCCGCAGGCCGGCCAGCACATTGCCCACCACAATCTTTCGGGGCCTGCGCCAGTGCAGCAGGTCGAGCGCCGCCGCCCGGTGCCAGGCAAACAGCACGCCGGGCAGCACCAGCAACGGCGCCCCGTTCCATTTGCCGCCCAGCGAGAGCCCGAAAAACAGCCCCGCGAGAATGACATGGACGCGCCCGCCACGCCGGTCGGCCCAACACCCGCGCGCCGACAGCGCCCATTGCCACATCCCCAGCGCCATCGTCGCGCACATCGCCATGTCGAGCATTCCAATGCGCGACAGGATGAACCAGATGAAGTCGGTCGCCAGCAGAAACCCGAACAGCAACGACACGATGCGCGATCCCGACGCCCACCACAGCGCGCGCGTCGCCGCAAACAGCCCGATCGTGCCCAGCACCAGATTGGGAAAACGCCACCCGAACGCATGATCGCCAAACAGGCGGATGCCGATCGCGATTAGTTCCTTGCCCAGCAGCGGGTGTTCGGGATTGAGTCGCCGGGTCAGGTCGATCAACCGCCGCGCGGCGGGAATATAATGGATCTCGTCGAACATCATTTTTGACGGAATGCCCAGCCGGCACAGGCCCAGCAGGAAGAACACGAGCGCAATCGCCACCGTCGCCCGGACGGGATCGCGCTGGTCGAAAAACCGGCTGATCGCTCTTTCAGGCGCAGAAATAAAAGACGGCGTAGGCATCGTGGCCCCGCGCATACGCGAAAGCGGCCGCCAAGCCACTTCAAATGTGCGCGCACACGTCGTAAGGGCGGGCGATGAAACGCACCGCCGGTCAGGACCGCTCGATCACGCGCCAATGGCGCCCCGCAACCCAGGCCGTGCGCGGTGGCACCTGGCGGTCGGAAATGGGCGAAACGAGCGAGGCGCTCTTCCTCACGTCGGGCTATGCCTATGACGATGCCGCAACGGTCGCCGCGCGCTTTGCCGGCGAGGCCGAGGGCATGACCTATTCGCGCCTGCAGAACCCGACGGTGCAGATGCTCGAAGAACGCATCGCGCTCCTGGAAGGCGCACAGGCCTGCCGCACCCAGGCCAGCGGCATGGCCGCGATGACCACCGCATTGCTGTGCCAGCTATCCGCCGGCGATCACATCGTCGCGGCCAAGGCGGCCTTCGGATCGTGCCGCTGGCTGGTCGACAACCTGCTGCCGCGCTTCGGCATCGCCGGCACGACGATCCACGCCGGCGATACCGCTGCGTGGGAAGCCGCAATCCGGCCCGAGACCAAAGTGTTCTTCTTCGAAAGCCCGGCCAATCCGACGATGGATGTGGTCGATATCGAATTCATCTGCACGCTGGCGCGCAAGCACGGCATCACCACCGTGATCGACAACGCATTTGCGACCAGCGCGCTGCAGAAACCGATGGAATTCGGCGCCGACGTCATCGCCTATTCGGCCACGAAAATGATGGATGGCCAGGGCCGCGTGCTCGCCGGCGCGGTGTGCGGCACCAGCGAATTCATCGACGAGACGCTGCTGCCGTTTCAGCGCAACACCGGGCCCAACCTGTCGCCATTCAACGCCTGGGTCGTGCTCAAGGGCCTGGAAACGCTCGACTTGCGCATCTTCCGCCAGAGCGAAAACGCGCTGAAAGTCGCAGAATTTCTCGAAACCCGCGTGCCGCGCGTGCTTTACCCGTACCTGCCGAGCCATCCCGCGTATGCGCTGGCAAAAAAACAGATGAAGGCCGGCGGATCGATCCTGTCGATCGAACTCGACGGCGGCCGAGCCGAGGCGCACGGGTTGCTCGACGCGCTGGAGCTGGTCGATATCTCGAACAACATCGGCGATTCGCGCTCGCTGATGTGCCATCCCGCGTCATCGACCCACCACGGCGTCGGCCCCGATACCCGCGCCGAAATGGGCGTCGGCGAAAACATGCTGCGTCTCAACGTCGGCCTGGAAGACCCGCAGGACGTCATCGACGACCTCGATCAGGCGCTGACAAAAATCGGCCTGTAAAAAAATTCCTCCCCGGCACGGGGAGGGGGACCACGCGAAGCAGTGGTGGAGGGGCGTTGCCTCATGAGGCACCGCCTTGAAAGCGCATGATATCAACCGCCCTGCCCAGGGCGAGGCCCCTCCACCACGCTGCGCGCGGTCCCTCTCCCCGGAACGGGGAGGATCCAAAGAGCAACATTGCCCGCCAGCACCAGCGCCGCGATCACCATCAGCACCCCGCGCCGCCGATCCCCCGAGCGCCAGTTCACCACTCCGCCGTAAACCAGTGCAACAATCGCCAGCACCGCAACCGACATCACCACGTCAAACATCAGGCCGCCCGCAAGGCCCGCAACCGCGCCGCACCGCTGTCGCCCATGATCCGCACCACATCGCGCCCCGAATAAAACCCCTCGAACGCCGGCGTAGCCGCGTCGATCAAGACCCAGGCCTGCTTGCTGCGCATAAACAGATGCGCCCGCGGCGGACACAGCGCCGGATCATCGAGTGTGCCGGCGCGAACGAATGTCGCCTTATCGCCCAGCCCGCCATAATGGCTCCACAACGCAGTATGGCAGTCAGGACAGCGCATGACCGTCTGCCCTGCGCCGCTCGCCGAGGCGAGATGATCGACCAGCGGCGCCATGCCCTCGGCGACAAAACGCGTGCTTTCGATCGCCGCGTTGACCGCAAACGCGCTGCCACCTTCGCGCTGGCAATCGGTGCAATGGCAGCAATGCACGGTGTAAGGCGCATCGGTCAGCCGATAGCGGATTGCGCCGCAGGCACAGCCGCCGGTCGCAAAATCCGCCATGCGCCTACTGCTGCTGCTGCGCGGCCTGCGCATGACGCGGATGCACCGCGCCGGCGTTGGCATGCAGGCTCGGCATTTCTTCGCGCGGCGGCAATTCGCGGCGCACGTCGCGTTCCACTTTGTCGTTCATCGCGTCAATTTCCCCACCCTCGAATCACCCGTGCGCAATTCATCATTCGCGGCGCATCCGCGCAACCGTTCAATCGCACCAATCCCCCACTTTGCACTACGCAGCAGGCCCGAAGAGGCAGCATTTTCGCAACGAGGAGCATTGCAGTCATGCGCGCGCGCTTGTAGGCGCAGAAGTGATGACTGACACGACGACTTCCGGCACCGCGATTGCCGCGCCCGACACCAAGCTCGACGTCCGTGCGACGTTCGGGATCGACATCGACCTGGCCGTGCCCGCGTTCAGCGTGGCCGACGAACGCGTGCCCGATCTCGATACGAACTACGTGTTCGATCCGGACACCACGCTCGCGATCCTCGCCGGCTTTGCCTACAACCGCCGCGTGATGGTCCAGGGCTATCACGGGACGGGCAAGTCGACGCATATCGAACAGATCGCCGCGCGGCTCAACTGGCCTTGCGTGCGCATCAACCTCGACGCGCATATCAGCCGGATCGATCTGATCGGCCGCGATGCCATCGTGCTGCGCGACGGCCTGCAAGTCACCGAATTTCGCGAAGGCCTGCTGCCCTGGGCGCTGCAGACCCCGACTGCGCTGGTGTTCGACGAATACGACGCGGGCCGCCCCGACGTGATGTTCGTGATCCAGCGGGTGCTGGAAAGCGAGGGCAAGCTGACGCTGCTCGACCAGAACCGCGTGATCCGCCCCAACCCGTGGTTCCGCCTGTTCGCCACCGCCAACACCGTCGGCCTTGGCGATACCTCGGGCCTGTATCACGGCACGCAGGCGATCAACCAGGGCCAGATGGACCGCTGGAACCTCGTCGTCGCGCTCAATTATCTGCCCGCCGCGACCGAAATCGACGTCGTGACCAAGAAAGTTACAGGGCTGGATCCCAAGACCGCGGCCGAAATGGTGCGCGTGGCGGACCTGACCCGCAAAGGCTTCATCAGCGGCGATATCTCGACGGTGATGAGCCCGCGCACGGTGATCAGCTGGGCGCAGAACACCGCGATCTTCAACGATGTCGGCTTTGCCTTCCGCCTGACATTCCTGAACAAATGCGACGAGACCGAGCGCGTGCTGGTGGCCGAATACTACCAGCGCGTCTTCGGCAAGGACCTGCCCGAAAGCATCGCGCACAAGGCGTAGGAATACGCATTAAGCCAAACATACTCGTCATCCCGGACTTGATCCGGGATCCAGCTTCCTTGCGCGCAACAGCAAAGAAGAAGCGGGACCCCGGATCAAGTCCGGGGCGACGATTGGGGAACGTGGCGCGCAAAGGCCTGGCGGTACCGGGGATCAAGACACCCTTTCAGGTACCGCCACCATTCACGCGTGCGGCGTGATCAGGTATTTCGCCCCGGTCGCGCGCGAATTGTACGCCGTCGCGGCTTCGCGCGTCAGCGCCTCGTCGAGCGAAACCCGCGCCTTGTAGCTGCTGGCAAACGTCGTGGTCAGCTCTTCGCGCACGCGCTGGCGCAGCTTTTCGGCCGCTTCGGCGCCGATTTCCTGCAGGAACGGAAACAGCAGGAACCCGCTGAACGAAAACGCGAAACCGAACGTGCGATTGATGACCGTCGGCGACGTGTCGAGCATCCCGTAAGTGTAGATCTTCTTGAACGTGTCCGAGCCATAACGGCTGAACGCCGCATTCTTGCTTGCCACCTGTTCCATCGCGCCCAGAATCTGGCCTGCCAGCTTGCCGCCGCCGATCGCATCGAACCCGAGCGTCGCGCCGGTCGCATCGAGCGCGGCAAGCAGATCGGCCTGGAACGTCTCGGCAGAGCTGTCGATCACATGGTCTGCGCCTATACCTTTCAACAGGTCGACTTGCGCGGCCGAGCGCACGATATTGACCAGCGGAATACCATCGGCCTTGCAGATTTTGACCAGCATCTGGCCCAGGTTCGACGCCGCAGCCGTGTGCACCAGCGCCTTGTAGCCCTCGCGCCGCATCGCTTCGACAAAACTCAGCGCGGTCAGCGGGTTGACGAACGCGGCCGCACCCTGTTCGGCGGTCGCGCCTTCGGGCAGGACAAAGCATGTGCGCGCATCGACCAGTCGGTATTGCGCATACATCGCACCGGGGATCACCGCGACGACTTTGCCCAGCAGCGCCTGCGCCGCATCCGAACTGCCCGCCGCAACCACGGTCCCGGCGCCTTCGTTGCCCACCGGCAGCGCCTGGCCCAGTCGGCCCTGCATAGCACGCACGGCGCCTGCGGGCATCGACGCGATGATCTTGCCCGGCGTATATTCGGCATTGGCGAGATCGGCGGGGCCGAACAGCAGGCCCAGATCCGATGGATTGATCGGCGCAGCCTCGATCCGCACCATCACCTGGTTTTCGCCGGGCTCGGGCAGCGTTTCGGTGCGCAATTCGACCGTCAGCCGGCCGCCTGCGTCGCCATCGGAATCAAGTGTCGAAACGATGTGCCTGTTCATCACCATGATCATGCTCTCCGGGATATTTTGCGCTTATGAAGTACAATCCCTCGGGTGGCGCATTAAGTCCCAATTTGCAACGGTCTTTGGCAGCAAGCGCCTCGGCCAGGTCGCCCTGCGACCAGTGTCCGCGCCCGACCAGCGACAGGCACCCGACCATCGATCGCACCTGGTGATGGAGGAAACTGCGCGCCTGCGCCGCGATCAGCACGCGATCCCCCTCGCGCCAGACATCGAGCCGGTCGAGCGTTTTCACAGGGCTTTTCGACTGGCAATGCACCGAGCGGAACGTGGTGAAATCGTGACACCCCACCAGCATTTGTGCGGCTTCATGCATTACATCGGCATCGACCGGCCGGATAATGTGCCATGCCCGTCCCCTATCGACCGTCAATGGCGCGCGCCGGTTGATGATGCGGTATTCATACGCGCGCTCCACGCAGGAAAACCGCGCATGCCAGTCATCGGCCACGACAACACACGCCAGCACCGCCACCGGCTGCGGTCGCAACAGCGCGTTCAGCGCGCCGCACAGCCGATCGGGATCAAACGCGCGCCCCAGGTCGAAATGCGCCCGCATCGCCTTGGCATGCACCCCGGTATCGGTGCGCCCCGCCGCATGGACGCCAACGGTCTCGCCGGTGACAGCCAGCACCGCCGCCTCGAGCGCCTGTTGCACCGAGGGTCCGTTCGGCTGGCGCTGATACCCGACGAACGGCGTGCCATCCCACTCCAGCGTCAGGGCAAAGCGCGGCATATCAGCCGATCCGCGCGCCGGCCGCGATAGGATACCCGCGCAACAGCGATGCAGTATCCATCGCCGGACGCCCGGCGCGCTGCACAAGCCGGGGCGATACCGCACCGGTACCACACGCAATCGTCAGCGCGTCATCGAGAACCGTCCCGGGCTCCCCCGCCCCTTCGACAACATTGGCGCGCAACACACGAAACCGTTCGTCACCTATTTCGAAAAAGGCCCCAGGCGCCGGCGCAAATGCACGCACCTGCCGCTCCACATCGGGCGCGCCTTGCGCAAAATCGAGCCGGCTTTCCGCCTTGTCGATCTTCGCCGCATAGGTGACCCCGACCTGTGGCTGCACCACCGGCGGATGCGCGCGAAGATCGGCCAGCACCGCTACCATCGCCTGCGCGCCGATGGCCGCCAGTTCGGTCGTCAGTTCGCCCGCCGTCTTGTCCAGGGTCGGCGTGCGCACGACTTTCAGCATCGGCCCGGTATCGAGCCCGCGCTCCATCGCCATGATCGTCACGCCGGTTTCATCGTCGCCCGCCAGGATCGCGCGCTGCACCGGCGCCGCCCCGCGCCAGCGCGGCAGGATCGACCCATGCACATTCAGGCACCCGTGCACCGGCAGCGCCAGCACCGACGGCGGCAGGATCAGGCCATAGGCCGCAACCACCGCCACATCGGCCTGGTGCCCCGCAAACGCCACCTGCTCGTCCGCCCCGCGCAAGCTGGCTGGTGTGTACACGGGCACGCCGGCACGTTCCGCCGCCGCCTGCACCGGCGAGGGCAGCAATGTCTTGCCCCGCCCCGCCGGACGCGGCGGCTGGCTATAGACCGCCACCACCTCGTGCCCGGCCGCGAGCAACGCCGTCAGCGTGGGCACGGCAAAATCCGGGGTCCCCATGAACACAACGCGCATGCGCGACCGCAATCCTTCTTTTTGACTTTTGTTTTGATCCTACGCCCCTATCTCTGCGCGGATGGCATCGCAAGAGATCGAACACCTGGCCAATGCGCTGGCCCGCTTGCCCGGGCTGGGCCCGCGGTCGGCGCGGCGCGCGGTGCTGTGGCTGATCAAGCGGCGCGAAACCGCGCTGACCGGGCTGATCGAGGCACTGACCGTGGTGCGCGACCGGCTGATCGAATGCCCGATCTGCGGCAATGTCGATACCATCAGCCCGTGCGGCGTGTGTGCCGATCCGCGACGCGATCCGCGCGCGCTGTGTGTCGTCGAAGATGTCGCGGACTTGTGGGCGCTCGACCGGGCGCGGCTGTTTACTGGGCGCTATCATGTGCTCGGCGGACGGTTGTCGGCGCTCGACGGAGTGCGGCCCGAAGACCTGAACATCGCGCGGCTGATCGACCGGGTCGCGGCCGGCGGCATCGACGAAGTGGTGCTGGCGATGAACGCCACGCTCGAAGGACAGACGACCGCGCATTACCTCGCCGAGCGGCTGGAGGAATATCCGCTGCGCCTGACCCAGCTCGCCCACGGGTTGCCGGTCGGCGGCGAGCTCGATTACCTCGACGAGGGCACACTGGCACAGGCCTTGCGTGCGCGGCGGCCGCTTTCCCAATAAGCCGCCGCAATGAGCCTCTTGCGGGTTACGCAAAGGCTTATTATCTGCGACCCATGGCTATTCGCGAAATCCTTGAAGTCCCCGACGCCCGCCTGAAGGTGGTCTCGGCCCCGGTCGAAAAATTCGACGCCGATCTGCGCACGCTCGTCGCCGACATGTTCGAAACGATGTACGACGCGCCGGGCATCGGCCTGGCCGCGATCCAGGTCGGTGTGGCGCAGCGCGTGCTGGTGATCGATCTGCAACCTGAAGACCCCGATGCCGCGCCCGAGGAATGCCACGCGCACGGCGGACACAGCCATTCGCATCAGCCGACCAAACGCGAACCGATGGTGTTCATCAACCCGGTGCTGACGCCGGTAACCGAAGACGAAACCGTCTACAACGAGGGCTGCCTGTCGGTCCCCGAAATCTATGCCGACGTGACCCGCCCATCTGCGATCCATGCGCGATGGCAGGATCTGGACGGCAATGCGCACGAGGCCGATATCGACGGGTTCCTCGCGATCTGCCTGCAGCACGAGATGGATCACCTCGAAGGCATCCTGTTCATCGACCACCTGTCGCGGCTGAAACGTTCGATGGTGCTCAAGAAGCTGGAAAAGATCCGCCGCGCCGCCTGATCGGCTTGCCAGCGAGGCACACACGCTTTAGGTTCACGGTTCGTTCCGTAATCGAGGTGTGGCCCGCGTGGATTTTCTGATTATCGCCGTGGTTGTCGTCATCGCGCTGGTCGCGGGGCTCGGTGCAGGCTGGGTGCTTGGCGCGCGGCCGGTTGCGGAATGGCGCGCCCGCGCCGATGCGCATGAAGCGACCGTCAAGCGGATGACTGTCGATCTTGCCGTGATGAGCGATCGCGCGCGGCTCGACACGACGCTGAGCGAACAACTGGCCGATCTTCGCCGCGAACGCGATGCGCTGGCGACGCGTGCGGCCACCGCCGAAGCCCATTCCGCCAATGCCGACCGCCAGCGCGCCGAACTGGCTGAAGCCCGCAACCGCAGCGAATTGCAAAGCGCCGAACTCGCGCGGATGAAAGCCGATGCGGTACATTTCGATGAACAAAAGCGCCTGCTGATCGATGCCAAGGCCGAATTGAACAAGGAATTCGAGAACGCGGGCAACAAAGTGCTCGAAAAGGCGCAGGAATCGTTCCTGCTGCGCGCCAGCGCGCGATTCGAGGAAAGCGAAAAGGCGCAAGGCGAGCGGTTGAAGACATTGCTTGCGCCGGTCGACCAGCGACTCAAGGCCTATGAAGAGCAAGTCGGCAAGCTCGAAAAGGATCGCGTCGATGCGTTCGGTAATCTGACCGGATTGATCCAGTCGATGCGCGACGGGCAGGAACAGGTGCGCGCCGCCGCTGCGCAATTGGGCAATTCATTGCGCAACGGGCCCAAGACACGCGGCCGCTGGGGCGAACTGCAATTGCGCAATGTGCTCGAACAATGCGGCCTGGCCGAACACACCGATTTCGTCACCGAACAATCTGTCGAAACCGACGAGGGCCGTCTGCGCCCGGACGCGATCGTGCGCATTCCCGGCAACAAGCTGCTGGTGATCGACGCCAAGGTTTCGCTCAACGCGTACCAGGACGCATTTGAGGCCCCGACCGACGAAGGCCGCATCGTGGCGCTGCGCCTGCATGTCCAATCGATGCGCAACCATATCCAGACTTTGGGCAGCAAATCGTACCAGAGCCAGTTCGAGGATGCGCCCGATTACGTGCTGATGTTCGTGCCCGGCGAACACTTCATCGCCGCCGCGATGGAGCATGACCCCAAGCTGTGGGATTTTGCCTTCGAACGCCGCGTGCTGCTCGCCAGCCCGACCAACCTTGTCGCCATTGCCCGCACCGTCGCGCAAGTCTGGCGCCAGGATGGCCTCGCGCGCGAAGCGCGCGAGATCGGCCGGATGGGCGGCGAATTGTACGACCGGCTGGCCGTCGCCGCCGACCATCTCAAGCGTGTCGGCAGCGGTCTGGAAAGCGCAGTCGGCAATTACAACAAGTTCGTCGGCAGTTTCGAACGCAATGTGCTGTCCGCCGGACGTCGCCTGCGCGAAAAGCACATCGAAATCGGCAAGCGCGAAATCGACGATGTCGCGCTCATCGAAAGCGCCCCGCGCTATGGCGCGACCGACGCGATTGCAGAACCGGCCGACGAGGCAGGCCCCATCTGACTTTTCCGCACCCATCGGATATCGAACGCCCGCACAGATAGTACCTCCCCCACCCCAGACGTCATCCCGGGCTCGACCCGGGATTGTGCTTCTTTTTTCCAACATTGCGCTCGAAGAAGCCTTGTCCCGGATCAAGTCCGGGACGACGAATGAGAGGGCAACGGCGATGGCACCGGCGGCGCGCATAACGATGCTGGTCGGGGACGACGATCGGGGGGTATCTGCGGGGGCAGCATTGGCGCGCACCGAAACACCGGCTCCCCGAACGCAACATTGCCAAAAATTGGGGTGAGCCCGCGCCTTGAACGCGCCATATCGAACGCCCATACCCCGAACTGAACCCTGACAAGGCGCCATGACCACCGAGCCCCCCCGCCAGTCCCAATCGACCTTGCGCCTGATGGTCGGCGCGACCGGTGTCGTGTTCGGCGATATCGGTACCTCGCCGCTCTATGCGTTTCGTGAAAGCTTTACCGGGCATCATCGCCTGCCGATCGACACCGCGCATGTGCTGGGCGTGCTGTCGATGCTGGTGTGGGCGCTGATCCTTGTGGTCACGGTCAAATACGTGTTCGTGACGATGCATGCCGACAACAACGGCGAGGGTGGCAGTTTTGCATTGCTCTCGTTCGTCCGCAGCAAGGCACCGCAATCGCGCGTGCTGCCGTGGGTCGGCGGGGCGGCGCTGGTGGCGACGGCGCTGTTCTATGGCGATGCGCTGATCACGCCGGCGATCTCGATCCTGTCCTCGGTCGAGGGTCTGGAACTGCTCGATCCCGGGTTCAAAGCGTTCGTCATTCCAGTCACGCTGGTGATCATCACCCTGCTGTTTGCAATCCAGCGATTCGGCACGGCCGTCGTGGGCAACCTGTTCGGCCCGGTCATGGTGGTGTGGTTCCTGACAATCGCGGTGCTCGGTACGATCCAGATCATCGCGCATCCGCTGGTGATCGCCGCGCTAAGCCCGAGTTACGCGGTCGCCTTCATCGTCGCCGCGCCGGTCCAGGCGTTCTTTACGCTGGGCGCCGTCGTGCTCGCGGTCACGGGCGCAGAGGCGCTCTATGCCGACATGGGCCATTTTGGCCGCATACCGATTTCGCGCGCCTGGCTGGTCTTCGCGTTGCCCGCGCTGATCCTGTGCTATGCCGGGCAAAGCGCGCTGGTCCTCGGCAATCCGCACGCGATCCGGTCTTCGTTCTACCTGATGGCGCCGTCGTGGCTGCTGGTGCCACTGCTGATCCTGGCGGCAGCGGCGACGGTCATCGCCAGCCAGTCGATCATTTCGGGCGCATTTTCGATCACGCATCAGGCGGTCCAGCTCGGCTACCTGCCCCGGCTCGAAATCCGCCACACGTCCAAGGAATCGAGCGGCCAGGTCTATGTCCCCGCCGTCAACGGATTGCTGCTCGTCGTGGTCATCGCGCTCGTGCTGGGCTTCCGCAGTTCTGATGCGCTCGCGTCTGCCTACGGGCTGGCGGTAACGACAACGATGCTGCTGACCACGCTGATCATCGGCTTCGTCATGTTCAGGATCTGGCACTGGCCGCTGTGGTGGGCGGTGCCGCTGTATGGCGTGCTGTTGCTGCTCGACCTGGGGCTGTGGGCGGCATCGGCCACGAAATTTGCTGACGGCGGGTGGTTGCCGCTGTCGATCGCGATGCTGCTGATCCTCGTGTTCGACACCTGGCGGCGCGGCCGCGCACTGCTGGTCGATCGGATCGCCGCCAACGGTGTCGACCTGCCGGCGTTCCTCAAAACGATCGAAGGCGTCTACCGCGTTCCGGCCACCGCGATCTATCTCACCACCAATCGCGATGTCATGCCCCCCGCACTTGTCCGCAACCTGGAGGCCAATCACGTCGTCCACGAGCATGTCGTGCTGCTGACGGTGGAAACCGCGCTGACCCCGACAGTCGAGAACGAGACCCGCGCGCAAGTCGAGGACCTGTGCGAAGGGTTCGTACGGGTCCATGTAACCTACGGCTTTGCCGAGCACCCCGACCTGCCGGCCGCGCTGGAACTCGCGCTGGCCGATCACCCCGATTTTGACCCGTCAAAGGCCGATTATTTCCTCAGCCGCCAGGTGCTGATCCCCAGCAAGCAGAACCTGATGGCGCAATGGCGCGAACGCATGTTTGCCCTGATGGTGCGCACCTCGGCCACGCCGATGCGGTTTTTCCGCCTGCCGATCGGGCGTGTGGTCGAACTGGGTAGCCAGGTGGAGCTATAAGCCCCTCCCCTTCAGGGGAGGGGTTGGGGTGGGGCCGCGCCCCACTCGCCAACGCGGATGGAATTATCGCGACATGGGGTTGAAGCCGAGAGGCCCTACCCCCGGCCTATCCCCTGGAGGGGTAAAGTCAGTCGAACGTGGCGAGCACTTCGTAGGCCAGCACGGCAGCGGCCACCGCCGCGTTCAGGCTGTCGGCGCGGCCCTTCATCGGCATCGTTACGCGCAAGTCGCAGGCCATTTCGTAGTCTTCGGGCAGCCCGCGCGATTCGTTGCCGACCATCACGAAGCACGGGGCGGCATAGCCTGCGCCGCGATACGGCACCGCCTCGCGCAGCGATGCCGCGACCAGTTGCCCCGGCCCAGCGCGCAGCCACGCAATAAAATCTTCCCAACGCGCCTGCGCCAACCGCTGCGTAAAGATCGCGCCCATGCTCGCGCGCACTGCTTCGACCGAAAACGGATCAACGCAATCGTCGATCAGGATCACCCCGCCCGCACCCACCGCGTCCGCCGTGCGCAGCATCGTGCCCAGGTTGCCCGGATCGCGCATCGCCTGCGCCACCAGCCAGATCGGCGCCGCGCTGCGTTCGATCGCGGCCAGCGCAGTGTCCCATTCGGCAAACACCCCGCACACCGCCTGCGGATTGTCCTTGCCCGTCACTTTGGCCAGGATGTCGATCGGCACTTCGACCACGTCGCCGCCCGCGCCTGCCACTGCGGCTTCCAGATCATCGAGCAAGGGATGCGGATCGCGCCCGGTCGCCATCAACAGGATTTCAGGCAGCCGCCCGGTCTCGCGCGCGTCGGTCAGCAGGCGCAAGCCCTCGGCCAGAAACCGCGCTTCGCGGCGGCGATGTTTCTTGTCGCGCAACGACCGCACGAATTTGATCGTGGGGTTTGAATAGCCGGTGATGAGCTTGCGGGTCATGGCGGACAGGCGCGGAAATCAATCCTCGCCGAAACCATCCTTGATCAGTCCGGCGAGCTTTCCCAGAATCGCGTCGGCCTGCGCCGGATCGCCGGTCACCGCCAGATCGACGCTGTCGCCTTTGGCCGCGCCCAGCATCATCAGCCCCAGGATCGATCCGCCATTGGCATCGGTGCCGTCCTTGCCCACGGTCACATCGAACCCGGCGGGCAATTCGGCCACGGCATTGACGAATTTCGCACTCGCCCGCGCGTGCAATCCGCGCTGGTTGACGATCGTCACCCGTTCACGCGCAACATAAGCTTCGGTCGTCATCAATCAGGCATCCTGGCCCAGAAATTCGGAAGCAATCGTGATGTAGTTGCGCCCGGCATCGCGCGCAGCGGCGGTCGCCTCGCGCACGCCCATGCACGCGCGCGCCTTGGCCAGCCGGATCAGCATCGGCAGATTGATGCCCGCGATCACTTCGACCTTGCCCGCCTGCATCAGCGATATCGCCAGGTTTGACGGCGTACCGCCAAACAGGTCGGTCAGCACGATCACGCCTTCGCCGCTGTCGACGCGCTTGATCGCATCGGCAATTTCGCGGCGGCGCTTTTCCATGTCGTCGCTGGGTCCGATGCACACGCCGATGATATCGGCCTGGCGCCCCACGACGTGTTCCATGGCGTTGATGAATTCGTCGGCGAGCGCGCCGTGGGTAACGAGAATAAGACCGATCATGACCTGACTTGGCTCCAGGCGGTGACACGCGCACCGCAATATCCCGCGACATCGCACAATTGCGATTGTGTGAGCTTCAGGATCGATCCTTCCCCGGCCGCCATTTTTGTTATCATTGCCAACAACATTTTCGCATCACGTGCAAGATAGCCCGTCATCGCGCAAGTCCCGCTCCGCTGCGTTCCACCAGATCGGCTGCGCGCGCACCAAGGTTGCGATGCAGCAATGTGGGTGAAAAACCCGCCTCGCGCAAGGCCAATGCGATCTGTTCCGCCATGAACACCGACCGGTGTTTCCCTCCGGTACAGCCAAATGCAATATTCACATAGGCCTTGCCCTGTTCGGCATAGCGCGGCAGCAGCAGAAGCAGCAGGTCGCGGATACGCGCAAACGCTTCGGCAAACGCGGGATCGCCACGGATATAGTCGCCCACCGCAGCATCGCGCCCGGTCAGCGGGCGCAGGGCATCGACCCAGTGCGGGTTTGCCAGAAAGCGCATGTCGAACACCAGGTCCGACAGCGGCGGCGTGCCCCGTGAAAATCCAAAGCTGCTGACCGTGATCACCGGCCGCGACGAAGTATCCTGGCGGAAATGGTTGCGGATCGCCTGTTGCAGGTCGTTGGTGGTGAAATCGGTCGTGGTCAGAACCACATCGGCCCAGCGGCGCAACGGCTCCAGCAATTCGCGCTCGGCCACGATCCCGGCTTCGGCCGGGCGGTCTTCGCTCATCGGGTGCGGGCGGCGGGTTTCGTTGTAGCGGCGCTGCAATTCGGCACTGCCGCAATCGAGAAACAGCGTGGTGATCGACAGATCCTGCCGTTCGGCCAGACCCTTTACCCGGTCGATGATCGTGCGCGGATCGAACCCGCGCGTGCGCGTGTCGAACCCGATCGCCAGCGGCGTATCGGCATTCCCCGCGCCCGTTTCGAGCAGCCGGTCGAGCAACCGCAGCGGAAAATTGTCGACCGCTTCCCAGCCCAGATCTTCCAGCGCGCGCATCGCGGTGGTCTTGCCCGCGCCCAACAGGCCGGTGACCAGCAGGATGCGTTGGGGATGCGGCGAATCGGCGGTCATGGCAAACGTGTGCGCCCGGGCCCGCCACTTGGGAAGCCCTCGTTAAGCGCCATAGCGCGCCAAAGCCATTTCGGCGCGCACCGCCAGCACCGGGCTGTCGGGATAAAGCCGCACCATCGGCAGGACCATTCCTGCGCGCACGACACTGTCGGCCGCCTCGATATGGCGCGGCGCGGCCGGATCGAGCATGAGCACCAGCGCGACCGGCACGGCGTCTGCCACCGGCATGCCGAACAGCCCCAGATTGCGCACTTCGATCAGCCCGGACACGCGCGGATGCGGACTGGCCAGCATCCGATCGCCATCGGCTGCAAGCATCACCGCGTCATCGCCGACCAGCACCGCGCCCCGGTCGATCAGCGCCAGCGCCAGGCTCGATTTGCCCGTGCCCGGCGCGCCTTCGATCATCACCGCGCGCCCGCCGATCGCGATGACCGTCGCCTGGTGCGCGATCATTCCTCGTCCTCTTCGCTCAGCGGCGGCAGCGCCAGCATCAGGCAGGCGCCCGGCCGGCCGTCGGGCTTGTCCTCGATCGTTAGCGTGCCCTCGTGCGCTTCGGCAATCGTGCGCGCGATCGCCAGCCCAAGGCCACTGTGCCCGCCGAACGCTTCGGCCGCAGGACGGTCGGAATGAAACCGGTCGAACACTTTTTCGCGCTCGGCCAGCGCGATTCCGGGCCCGTCATCGCTGATCGACAGCACGACACGGCCGCCGCTCGCGCTTACCCGCACTTCGACTTCGCCGCCGGCGGGCGAAAACGACACGGCGTTGTCGAGCAGGTTTTCGAGCACGCGCTCAAGCTGCAAGCCATCACCTGCCACCCGCGTATCGCCCTCGCCCCGGCGAAAGCGGATCGGGCAACCGGCGGTACCGGGCCGGGCGCCCCGGGCACCCACCACATGCGCCGCCAGCAGCGCCAGATCGATCGGCGCAAAGGTCGCGCGGCTGAGCGCGGCGTCGATCCGGCTCGCCTCGGCAATTTCGCTGATCAGGCGGTCGAGCCGTTGCACATCGTGCGCCGCAATCGCCGACAGCTGCCGGCGCAGCGCCGGATCCTCGACTTTATCCATCGCCTCGACCGCGCTGGCGAGCGAGGCCAGCGGGTTTTTCAATTCATGCGCGACATCCGCGGCAAAGCTTTCGACCGCGTCGATCTGTTGGCGCAGCGCATGCGTCATGTCGGAAAACGCGCGCGCCAGCAGGCCGATCTCGTCGCCCCGGTCGGGCAGGCGCGGCACGACCACCGCGCGATCACGCCCCAGCCGCACGCGTACCGCTGCGCGCACCAACGCGCGCAACGGCTGCACGATCGTGCGCGCCAGAAACAGCGACAATTGCACCGACAGCAGCAGCGCCAGACCGACGATGATCCCCAGCGTCTGGCGCGCATCGCGCACCGCCTGCGTCACATCGAGCGCGTTGCGCATCGACAGCAGCATTTCGCCATTTTCGCCCACCGGCGTTGCCGCGGTGATCACCGGGGTCCGGTCCGGCGCGTAGCGCAGATAGACTTCGGTGCGCCCCGACTTGCGCGCGCGCGCAATCTCCGGCCAGTTCGCGACGCCCGATTTGGGCGGCTCGCGGTATTGTTCGACCACCGGCGCGCCGACAATGGCATCCACGCCGCGATCGAGCGTGCGCGCCGCGGTCTGGTACCAGGGCTCGGTCGCCGGATCGACGAACGCGAACGCCGGCGGCGCCAGACGAAAGCTGTCTTCCTCCATCGCGCCGGCAGCGTTGTACAACCGCAATTGCAACCCTTGCGTCGTGCCGACTTGCGCCATCACCCGGCGGCGTTGCGGCGGGCCCGAATGGCCAAGGGCAGCGGCGGCAATTTCCACTTCGGCACGCGCCAGCCGGAACCGTTCGTTCAGCAACTGCGTCCGGTACGAATCGAGATAGAAAAACCCGCCGGCCAGCAACGCCAGCGCCAATACGTTGACCGCCAGGATGCGGGTGGTCAGCGATACGCCGCGCGTGCGCCACAGGCGGCGCCGGGTCGGGCGCACGGCCAGATGCCGTGACGGGCGCACTTTGTGCGTGGGCAGATCAGGGCTCCGCAAAGCTGTACCCGGCGCCATACAGCGTATCGATCGCGCCGAACTGCTGGTCGACCAGCTTGAACTTGCGGCGCAAACGCTTGATATGGCTGTCGATCGTGCGATCATCGACAAACACGTCGTCGTGATAGGCCGCATCCATCAGCGAACTGCGCGATCGCACCACACCCGGCCGCATCGCCAGTGCCTCCAGGATCAGAAACTCGGTCACGGTCAGCGACACCGGCTGCCCGGTCCATTCGACATGATGCCGCGCCGGGTCCATCATCAGCCGCCCGCGCCGGATCACGTCGGGCAGCGGCTCGGCCGGTTCGTCGGTCGGCCGAGCCGCCGCGCGCCGCGCCACGTCGCCCCGGCGCAAAATCGCGCGGATCCTCGCGATCAGCAGCCGCTGGCTGAACGGCTTGGCGATATAGTCGTCGGCGCCCATCGCCAGGCCCGTCGCCTCGTCGGCCTCGTCATCCTTGCTGGTCAGGAAAATCACCGGCAGTTCGCTGGTTTCGCGCAACCGGTTCAACAAGTCGAAGCCATCCATGCGCGGCATTTTGATATCGCACACCACCAGGTCGGGCGGGTTGTCGAGCAGCGCCGGCAGCGCGGCGGCGCCGTCGTAATAGACCCGCGTGGCAAACCCTTCGGCCTGCAGCGCGATCGACACTGTCGTCAGGATATTGCGATCGTCATCGACCAGCGCGATGACCTGGGCTCTTTCGACCCGTTCGGGACCGTCTGGCGCGGTGCGGGAAGTGTCGGGGCCGCTGGCGTCAGGCTTGTTCGTCATGATCGCTTCACAGGTCTGGTGGGCCATCGGATTAAACGGTAACGCCGCGCCTGGCAACCGGCGCGCCAGTGCATCCATGACGGATGATCGCAAAGGCAGGATTCCGGCGCATGCACATCGCCGGATGCGAGAAACTCCATCCGATACGAAGCCAGCCGCATTTGCGCGTAACGTCACATTGCCGTCTGCGTAGTCAGGCTTGCGCAGTGGCGCGCTGCATCGGGGATCTGGTCCATGCTGCTTTCCGTCAATCCGGGCAATCTCGATGCGCTGCTCGGGGTGACATTTGCTCCCTCCGGTTTCGCCAACCTGACCGCGACTCTGGTCGACGGGACAGTCACCAACACGCCAACGTCACCCAGCGAAATCATCACTTACAACGGCACCACCGCGACGGTTGGCAGCGCGTTTTTCCAGGCAATGACGACGCTGTCCGTCGCGTCGGTAGACGACACCGGCAATGCCCTGACCGTCGACGCCTTTGTCGGTGGCAACCTGGTCGGCATGATGAATTTCTCGGTCGTGGGCTTCAGCGCACAGGGGATCGCGCTTGCCGCAATGCCGCTCGACGCGCTCATTTCGCAAGCCGGCAATCTTTCCGGCCTGTCCGGTTCGCTGTTCGAACTGGGATTTAATGCCGCGGGCGGTCAGGGCTCATCGGTGGATTTTACCGCCACTGGAACATACAATTTCCTTGCGAACGCCAGCGTCCATTACGCCACCGTGGCCAGTCCCGTGCTGCAGGGCGACACCGGGCCGCAGATGCTGATCGGCCTGTCGGGCAACGACACGATCACGGCCGGGCCGGGTGAAACGCTGATCTATGGCGGACCCGGCGCCAATCTGCTGATCGGCGGCTCGGGCACGGATACGATCATCGGCACCACCGGCAATGATACCATGATCGGCGGGTCGGGCATGACCGTGCTCCAGGCGGGCGCCGGCACATCGGTGCTGTATGCCGAAGCGGGGCAAGCGGTGCTGATCGCCGGCGCCGGCACAGACACCTTCATTTTTACCCCCGGCCACACCGGCGGAGCGACCGCTGCGACCGCCGATGCTATCCAGAATTTTCAGGCCGCGCTTGGCGATACGGTCAATCTGACGGCGTTTGCCGCCACGCTGCCGGCGGGCATCGGACACCTGACTTTCATCGGCACCGCCGCGTTCGACGGACATGCCGGCGAAGTGCGCTATGACGTCACGGCCAGCGGGGTCACGGTATCGGGTGATATCGATGGCAATCGCACTGCCGACTTCGTCATCACGATGACCGGCCTGGCCAGCCTGAACGCGCATGCGTTCATCCTGTAACGTGGCGGAACAACGCGCCTTGCGCACGGTTGTAATAGATTGTCGTGGCCCCAATACCCCCACAATCATAATCGTGCGTTCACCTCGCCCGGTCTAGATCGAGATACCGGGCGACAGCGTGAAACGGGTATCGGCATGGCCATCCGCCATCTCCGACATCGGTTTAGACAGGACGGGGCCCGACCGGAAAGAGGATAAATCATGTTCCATACCGCTCAATTCCGCCCGCGCACCGCTTTGGCGGCGGCCACGGCGATGTCGATGGTGCTGGGCTCGGTCAGCGTAAGCGCGCAGCAGTATGACCAGCAGGGCTATAACCAGCAGGGGGGGCCACCTCCTGGCTATCAGCCGCAGCAGCAGAGCTATGACCGGCAGCAGGACTACAACCAGCAGCGGGGTTATGATCAGCAGCAGCAGGGTTACGACCAGCAGCAGGGCGGTCAAGGCCAGGGCTATAATGGTCAGCAGCAGGATGGCCCGCCGCCCGGATACGATGGCAATGGTCCGCCCCCGGGCTATGACGGCCCGCCGCCTCCACCCGAACCGGGTGCGCCCTCGGGCTATGCTGCCGGGCAGATGCCGCCACCGCCGCCGGGATATGCCCCGCCTGCCGATTATTCGCAGCAGCAGGCAATCGATGCGCGCTATGCTTACGACGCGCAGCGCTGGGCACAGGCCAATTGCGTCAAGTCGCATGGCGATGTCGCCGCCGGTGCCGTCATTGGCGGTGTGTTCGGCGCGATCCTGGGCGGTGCCGCAGGGGGCCGCCATAGCGGTGGCTCGGCTGCATTCGGCGCGGTTGTGGGTGCCGGCACCGGCGCTGCCATTGCGTCGTCAGGCAATAACGCGACCAGCCCCGGATGCCCTCCCGGCTATCACCTGAGAAACGGCGCAGTCGCCTACCCTTATGCCTATCAGGGGTATGACTATGCGGCGCCAGGCTGGTATCAGCCTTGGGTCTTCGCCGGCGGCGCGTGGATCTATCGCCCATATCCATACCACACGTATTACTACCGGACCTATCGCGGCGGGTTTTACGGCCATCGCGGGTATTACCATGGTGGCCCAGGCTATCGCGGCGGATACCGTCACCCCTGATCGGGATTCAGTCTGAAAAAGGCCCTGCGGCATCACTGCCGCAGGGCCTTTTTCTATTTTGGCACGCGATCCCCTCCCCTGCGGGGCGGGGGCGCAAGCAAACACTCAATCACACGGGTCGCAAGGGTCCGCCAGTTCGATGTTGATGCTTGGCTGGGTCTGGCGCACGCGGCTCATCGGCGGGACCGAGCGCGTAAGCCACACGTTGCCGCCGATCACCGAGCCCTTGCCGATCGTAATCCGCCCCAGCACCGTGGCGCCGGCGTAGATCGTCACATCATCCTCGAGGATCGGATGGCGCGGTTCGTTGACGAGGCGTCCGTCCGCGTCGGTCGAAAAGCTGCGCGCGCCCAAAGTTACCGCCTGGTACAGCCGCACGCCTTTGCCGATGATCGCGGTCTGACCGATCACGACGCCGGTGCCATGATCGATAAAGAAACTTTCGCCGATCTGCGCGCCGGGGTGGATATCGATCCCGGTGCGCGAATGCGCGATTTCGGCGATGATCCGCGCCACCAGCGGCGCGCCGAGCCGATACAATTCGTGCGCAACCCGGTGATGGATCAACGCGACGACGCACGGATAGCACAACAGCACTTCATCGACGCTGCGTGCGGCCGGATCGCCATCGAAGGCCGCCTTCAGATCGGTATCGAGCAGACGGCGGATCGCAGGCAGGCGCCGGGTCAATTCCTCGGCAATCGCGGTAACCGCGTGTTCGATCGCATCGGCACCACGCGCAGAGCGCACATAATGCAGTTCCATGCGGATCTGCGCCGCCAGCAGCGGAATCGCCGATTCGAGGCTGGCGCGTACGAAGCAGTCCTCGGTGCCCTGGCGCAGATCGGGCGGGCCCAGCCGCTGCGGAAACAGCGCGGACGACAGCACATCGATCACCCGGCCCAGCGCATGACGCGAGGGAAAGCCCCGTTCGCCGAACGACCCGTCACGGCCGTGTTCTTCCCGCCACGAATCGCGCACATCGCGCAATTGCGAAACGATCGGCGCGATATCGAAAGGCGGCTCGTCCGGCGCGACTTGCGGATCACCCATGCGTCAAATTCCTCTTGCGACCCGCGTTTGCGAACGTCGGATGCCAATCCATAACAGTCAGTACAGATTTAAGGAACAGGGATTAGAGCGTGCTGCGCAAGACAGCCGGAATTATTGCGCGGGCCGCACCACGATCGCCAACCCGCTGTCGGCAAACGCTGCCGGATCAAGCCCGTCGGCTACGGCGCAGTCGCCCGGCCGCACGATGTCGTCGCCAATCCGCACGGTTCCGGTGCGCGGCAGGATCAGGATCGGCCCGGCATACGTTGCGCACAACGCCGCATCGGGCACGCCATCGATGCGGTGGGCCTGAAAATAGCGGCCATTCGCCAATTCGATCGTGCCGTGATCGGGGATATGCTTGCGCAAGGCTGCGTCGTGCGGGGTACCGTTCGACACCGCGATCCCGGCATCGAGATGCAGCGGGCGCGGCCGGCCGTAGTCGTACAGGCGGTACGTGATATCGGAGTTCTGCTGGATTTCGATCAGGCTGACCCCTGCACCAATCGCATGCACGGTGTTGGCCGGAATATAGAAAAAATCGCCCGGCTGCACCTGGTGCCACACCAGCAGATCCTCGATGGCGCCATCCAGCGCGGCAGCCCGCATCGCATCCCGGTCGATCGCCTGCCGAAACCCGATGCCCAGCGCCGCGCCCGGCTCGGCCGCAATCACCAGCCAGCATTCTTCCTTGCCGGTGTCGGCCTCGCCAGCGGCCAGGGCCTGCGCATCGTCGGGATGAACCTGCACCGACAATTTTTCGCTGGTGAAGATGTATTTGACCAGCAGCGAGGGCAACTGCACCGGCCGCTCGAACCAGATTTCGCCGATGCGAGTGCCGGCTGGTGCAGTGAACGGTGCAGGCAGCACATCCATGCCCCAGGGCTTCTCGACTTCGCGGATCGGCAATACTGTCATCTTACTGGTTTACCGCGCCGTGCAATTTGCCGACCAATTGCGCGCCATCGGGCGTCGTGATCATGATGTTGTTGCCATCGACCACGATGATCAGGTTGTCCACCCCGACCACCGACACATGCGGCCCGTCACTGTCGACCAGCACATTGCGGCAGTTTTTCAGCTCCGCCTCGCCGCGTACGGCGTTGCCGTGCGGATCGCGCGGCAACGCCTCGTGCAGCGCCTGCCAGTTGCCGATGTCGGACCATTCCATCGCAACCGGCACCATCGCGGCGCGGCTGGTCTTTTCCATCACCGCATAATCGACAGATTCGCCCTGGATCGTTGCGAAAATCGCAGCGTCGGGATGAAACCGGTCCCCGTCCTCGTGTCCCTGGGTGACGGATGCACGCACGGCTTGCGCAATATCGGGTCGGTGGCGGGCCAGTTCGTCCATGAACGCGCCTGCGCGAAAGGCAAAGATGCCGCCATTCCAGGAAAACCCGCCATCGGCAAGAAACGCCTTGGCGCGCGCCAGATCGGGCTTTTCGACGAAGCGTTCAACCTGGTAGCCGCCGGTGGTGCCGATCGGATCGCCGCGTTTGAGATAGCCGAACCCGGTTTCGGGGGCGGTCGGCTCAATCCCGAATGAAACCAGCCAGTCGTCTGCCGCCATTGCGGCAGCGGTATGCGCGGCCGCGCGAAATGCCGCGACATCGCCGATGTAATGATCGCTGGGGCAGACCAGCATGATGGCATCGGCAGGCAAGCGCGCAGCCGCGAGCGCGATTGCTGCGGCCGTATTCTTCGCCTCCGGCTCGACGATGATCGAACCCGCGCTCGCACTTGGCAATTGCCCTTCGACCAGGCGCACATGCGCGGCGCCGGCCACGACCACCGGATCAGCAAACCCCGCATCCCTGCTGCAGCGCAAGGCGGTCGCAGCAAACAGCGTCGTTTCGCCGATCAGCGGCAGAAACGGCTTGGGCTTGGACTTGCGCGATCGCGGCCACAGTCGGGTGCCACTACCGCCGCACAGGATGACAGGAACGATAGTGCTCACGCCAGCAAATCTTTCTTCGCAACTGCAAAATGGGAACGGTTAAACCCGTGATCTGTTCCCTCGCTTATCGCACGCGATTGGGTGTGTCATGCCCAATCTGTGCCACAAATCAGGCCACGCCGGTTGCATCCGCCTGAACCGCGACGCTTGCTACAGCGTTCTGCCGCAGGCGGTCGCAGGCAGGCCGAATGCAGGATCGGTCAGGAATGTCCGATCATCGAGCGCGCGCAGAAATGCGATCAATCCAGGGGCCGATTGTGGCGGCAATGCAAGCTTGTGGCGCGCGATCGCCGTGTCGAGCGTCGTGGCGCTGCCATCGTGCCACCATGGCCCCGACATCGCGACATTGCGCAAGCTGGGCGTGCGAAACAGGCCGCGATCGGCCTCGCGCCCGCTCGTTTCCACCAGGCCCTGGTCGGGCGCGGCGCGGTCGATCGGCCCCATGCGGTGAAACCGCAGATCGGTAAATCGCGCGCCAGCATGACATTGCGCGCACGCGCGGCGAAATGTGCGCTCGCCACCGCGCGCATCGGGGCCGAGCGCATGCCGGTCATAGGCACTGCCATACGACACCAGCGTACGCTCGAAACTCGCAAGCGCGCGCGACACATTGGCAAAATCGATGCGCCCGCCCGATTCGGGGAACGCCTGGGCAAATATCGTGCGATAGCAATCATCGTGCGACAGCCGGGTAACGATCGCCGCCGCCGCGCCGGCCATGCCCATTTCGACCGGATGCGTGCCCATCACCGGCACACCAGCTTGCGCCTCCAGCGTGCGCTGCCCGGCGTCGGCCGATGTCAGCGGCGAAAACCATGCCACGTTGGCAAGCCCCGGCACATTGCGCCGCCCCGCCGCGCCGCCAACCCCGCCATGCGTGGCGTTGCCATCGGCAAAGCCGTGGCGCTGCTCGTGACAGGTCGCACATGCCATCGTGCCGTCACGCGACAGATCGGCGTCGTAGAACAACCGCCGGCCCAGCTCTACTTTGGCCGCACGCATCGGATTGTCGGCCGGTACGGGCGGCGGCGCAATGCCGGGCGGCAGATGCCATTCCCACGCCTGCCCCGCCCCCAGCAGGAACGCCGAAGCCGCAATCAGCAGGCCAAGTTTCACGCCAGATCCTCGCTCAGGGAATCCGCATCACCATGACTTCGCCATCGGGGCTGGCGTTGGCGGAAATCTCCAGCGTGTAGACCCCGGGCTCGAGCGCGAAATCGACCATTTTGCGCACTGTCGTACACGCCGGGCCATGACCATGGGCAAACGAATCCACCGCGGCATTGCTTTCGCCCACCAGGTCGATCCACGCCGGCGCATCGAGCGCGACGCGGTACGACCCTTTTGCCGCCACCGTCAGGCGCAACAGCCCGCCATAGCTGACCGATCCGCCCGGTTTGGCCGGGCGCAGCGGATACGTGACCGCAGGCGTCTGGGCAAAGCGGACCTTGACCGCCTGCCCCGGCAGCAGGTTCGCCATTTCCAGATCGTCGGCCGTCGCCGCAGCTTTGATCGCTTCGGGCGTTGCCCAATCGGCCATGCCCGCAGGCAGCGTGCCGGGCGCGGTACACGCCGGCACCGCGTCGGCAACGGCCATTTGCGGCGGCGTGGCCACAATAACGCTCGCCAAAATCATCCAGGCATTTGAAATCACGTCCATTCCCTCGCTTGTAAAGCTATGCATAGCCAAATATAGCAACCGCTCATTTTTCGCAACATGAGGGGGGCTCCTTTGCGCGCTGTTTTTGTACCATGTCTTTTGCTCGCCGCCAGCCTGCCCGCGACCGCTGTCGCGCAATCCGCACCACAGGTCATGCCGGCCGCCGATCCCGGCGACAATGCGTTCGCGCTTGGCCAGATCGTCGTCACCGCGCCGCAAGCGCCGCAACTGACCATCGGCAGTTCGACGCTGTCCGCCAAGGCGATCGCCGCGTTCGACCGCGTGACGCTCGACGATGCCGTCAATCTGATCCCGGGCGTCTATTCGGGCAGCACCGGCGGCACGCGCAACGAACGCCTGATCTATGTTCGCGGGTTCAACCGGTTCGAAGTGCCGCTGTCGATCGACGGCATCCGGGTCTATCTGCCCGCGGACAACCGGCTCGATTTCGGACGGTTCCTGACAAACGACATTGCCGAGGTCCAGGTCGCCAAAGGCTATGTCTCGGTGCTCGACGGCCCCGACGGCATGGGCGGCGCGATCAACCTGGTCACGCGCAAGCCCACCAAGGCGCTCGAGGCCGAGCTCGCCGGCACGCTCGATCTGGGCCACAATGTCGAATACGGCGGCTATAACCTGTCGGGCCGGATCGGCACGGCGCACGACACATGGTATCTCGCGGTCAGCGGCGCGCGCAATTACACCGACCACTGGGACCTGGCCGGCGGCTTCGTACCGACCGCCACGCAAGGCGCCGGGCACCGCAACCTCAGCCAGAGCGAGGACTGGCGCGTCAACGTCAAGGCCGGGTTCACCCCCAATGCGACCGACGAATACTCGATCAACTATACCAGGCAGGAAGGGTCGAAACTGGCCCCGCTGTCGGTCACCGATCCGCTTGCCGCGCAGAAATACTGGACCTGGCCCGGATGGAACATGGACAGCATCTACGCGCTGACCAGCACGCAGCTGAGCGATGGCGCCACGCTGAAGACGCGGGTCTATCGCAACACGTTCTACAACCTGCTGCGCTCGTTCGACACGGCGGCTGAAAATACGCAATCCAAAGGCTACGCATTCAACAGCCCCTATTGGGACAAGGCCTGGGGCGGATCGGCCGAGCTGATCCTGAAGCCTGCTGCCAACGACCGGCTGAGCCTTGCCGCGCATTACCGGCTCGACCTGCACCACGAACAGCAGACCAGCTTTCCCGGCGCGGCCGTCGCGCCAGAGCTGACCGACAAGGAAAACACCTTCAGCCTCGCCGCGGAAAACGCGCTGACCTTGCAGCCGGGCCTGACGCTGCTGCTGGGCGGCGGCTACGACTGGCGCAACCTGCTCGATGCCAATGCCTATGGCGCGCCGCCGGGCACCAATCCCAAGACGACCGCCAGCGTGCTGTACAACTGGCCGCTCAACGACACCGGCGCCTGGGCTGCGCAGGGCCAGCTGACCTGGAAAGCCGACCCCGACACCACGCTCCACGCCAACGTATCGTCGCGCGTGCGATTTCCGACGCTGTTCGAGCTCTACAGCCAGAAATTCGGCACCTCGATACCCAACCCGACGCTGCGCCCCGAACGCGCGACCAATTTCGAAGTGGGCGGCAGCCACAAATGGGGCGTGCTCAGCCTCGATGCCGCGGCGTTCTATTCGGCGCTCAGATCGGTGATCGTGTCGCAGCCGACGCTGGCCTATTCCTGCACCGCCAGCACGACGCCAGGGCCCTGTGCACCGACCAGCCTGACCCAGTCGATCAACGCGGGCAACGGCAAATACTACGGCGCCGAACTGTCGATCGAGGCGCAAGTCGTGCCGTCGCTTTCGCTTGGCGGCAATTACACCTGGGTCCACCAGATCATCCGCTATCCCGCCAGCGTGCTGGGTGATGTCTATGCCGCGCCCGCACCCGATCCGACCAATGTCCCCGACAGCAAGGCGTTCGTCTACGCCGACTGGGCGCCGCTGCCGCGGCTGCACCTGCGGCCCAGCGCGGACATCGAATCCAACCGCTGGACCGTCACCGATGTCGCACCGATCGTCTATTTCCGCACCGGCCATCACGTGAACGCGCAATTGAGCGCCGAATACGAGGTGACGCGCGGGCTTCGCGCCACGATCGGCGTGCGCAATCTGTTCGACCAGAACTACACGCTGGTTGCGGGCTATCCCGAACCTGGTCGCAGCTACTACGCGAGCTTGCGCTTTACCTACTGAGGCGAAATTGGCAGGGTTTTGCGGAATATCAAGCCCTGCCGGGTCGCTGTTGCCCTGCGCCTGCCGGACATTTGCGTCCGCGCCAGCGGCAATGGCAGGCGAACAGGGGGCCGGCAATGCGCGTGATGGTCACCGGTGGAGCGGGCTTCATCGGTTAGGCACTGGTGCACGATCTGGTGCGCGATGCGGTCACGATCCCCATTCCCATGCAAAAATGCATCAAGATGTACTACGCCACGATTATTCCTTGTGATCCGCCTCATACCCCGGATGCACGACCAGATACGGGATAGACCCGACCAGCAACGCCACCGCCAGCAGCCAGCTGGTCACGATCCTCACGGGCAGCACCCAGCCGCGCGCCACGCACACGATCGCCGGCACGACCGCCAGCCACACCGGCAGAACCGGCACCAGGTCATGCCAGTCGCCCTCCACCAGGATAACCTGCGCCGCCCAGAATCCGGTATTGGCCGCAAGTACCGGCGCCGCCCAGGGCGCGTGCCGCAGCACTTGCGGAAAATACACCAGCATCGCGGTGACGATCAGGCTGATCCAGCACCCGGCAAACGCCACTTTCACAGGCAGCATCTGCCAGGACACGACCACGGCGATCGTCATCGCCACGCCGGCCACAATGCCGGTTGCCATGATGCGACGCGGCACGAACGCCAGCATGAACGCGCATACGGCCAGCAACAGCCCAGCCGCGACATCGCCGCCCATCATGCGACAGGCACCAGCGCGGCATACAGATACCACACCCCGGCAAGTGCGATCACCCCGCCCATCGCGCGCAATGCGCGCTCACCACCCGGGCGTTCGCGCAACAGCCCGATGACGATGCCCAGCACGTGCAGCAACCCGGTGGCAAGGACGAAGCCCAGGCTGAAACTGACCGGATTGGCCATCGACGGCAATTCCAGCCCGTGGGCATAGCCGTGAAACAGCCCGAATATCCCGACGATGATCGCCGCCAGCCACACCGGCGCCGACCAGCGCAGCATGATCGCCCCGCCCAGCACGATCACCGACACCGCAATGCCGATCTCGACCGGCGGAAACGGCACTTGCGCCATGCCGAGCACGCCGCCGAATGCCATGACCGTGGGAAAGATCACCGGCAGCAGATAGATCAGCGGACGGCCCAGGAACGCGCCCCACAATCCGACCGAAATCATCGCCAGCAGATGATCGGGCCCCGACAGCGGATGGACGAACCCGCCGACAAAGCCCAGCGACAGCGACTTGGCGCTATGCGCCAGCGCCGGCGTCGCCTGCAGCGCCAGCACGGGCGTGGCGGCCATAATTCCGAATTCGCGCAAGCGTTTCAAACGAGCATTCCTTGCAACGGCGGTCGCACTGCTGCAACGAGGGCGGGGTAATTATGTTTAAAAGGTTTACCGTCATGCGCAAGTTTTGGTTGGCCGGCTTGCTGGCGATTGTGGCTGCCGTCCCGGTGGCCGCGCACGATTTCTGGATCCAGGCGCATCCGTTTGTCATGCCGGCCCCCGGCCGCGCCATCCTTACCATTCAGGTCGGTCATGCGCAGTTCCGCGATCGCTGGGGCGTCGATGCCAGCCATGTGGTATCGTTTCATACCGTGGGGCCCGATGGCGATATCGATCGGCGCTCCAATCTGGCGCTGGGCTCGCCCGGCTATGACGCGATCATCCCGCTCGACAAGCCCGGTACATATATCATGGCGATGCAGACGACCCAGTCGCCCAGCCAGCTGCCGTTCCTGCGGTTCAACGATTACGTGACGTTCGAGGGCATTTCGCCGATCATCGACCAGCGCAAGCGGCTGCACCAGGAGCATGCCGACGGGCGCGAATTGTACAGCCGCCGCGCCAAGACGCTGTTGCAGGTCGGCCCGGTCGACGCCGCCTCGATCGCGCGGGTTACGCACCCGCTGAACATGAGCCTGGAAATCGTCCCCGAAAAACACCCGCTGGCGCTTGGCGCGGATCGTGTGCTGCCGCTGCACGTGCTGTTCAATGGCCGTCCGCTGGGCGGCGCGCTGGTCAAGCTGACCAATCTGGACGCCGATGCCGATCCGGTCGAAAAAGAGCTGACCGGCCGCGACGGCCGCACCGCGATGCATATTCCCAAGCCGGGCAAATGGCAATTGAACGTGATCTGGTCGCAGCCGATCCACGACCCCCGCGCCGATTTCGCGACGACGTTCGCCAGCCTGGCGTTCGAAATCCCGAAGTGACGGGCGCCTGATCCTCCCCGTAGCGGGGAGGATCAGGCTTTCAATAAATCCCGTTGATCTCGATCGGGAGGTGCGCGGCCGGCGGCTCCAGCAACAGGCTCGGCTGGTTCTGCATCTCTTTTTGAGCATTGCGCACGCGCTCGTATTTTTCGGCCGCCGCTGCCGAAACCGAGGCGGCATCGCGCAGCACCGTCGGTTTCAGGAAGACGAACAGCGTCTGGCGCTGTTTCTGTTCGACCCGGCTCTTGAACAGATTGCCGATGATCGGAATGCTGCCCAGGACCGGCACCTGGCTGACGCTGCGTGTGTTGTTGTTCGAAATCAGGCCGCCCAGCACGATCGTCTGGCCATCGTCGGCCAGCACTGTTGTCGTGATCGACCGGCGATTGGTGATCAGATCGGCCGCGCCGGAGACCGAAGGCGCAAGCGACGAGGCCTCCTGGCTGACATCGAGCTGCACCGTGTCGCCATCATGGATACGCGGCACCACGCGCAGCGTGATGCCGACATCAGCGCGCTCGACCGTGGTGAAAGGCGTCGTCGTGCCGGCGGTGGTATAGCTGCCGGTGATGAACGGCACATTCTGACCCACGACGATTTCGGCAGGCTGGTTGTCGAGCGTCGTGATGGTGGGCGTCGACAGCAGGTTGGCGCGTGTCGATTTCGCCAGCGCCTGGACGATAACCTGAAAACTGCCCGTCTTGCCGAAGGTGCCGGTCAACCCGTCGGTGGCAAAGGCGGTCGCGGCCGGTGCGCCCACAAACGACAGGATCTGGCCCAGCGAAACACCGGTGTTGCTGAACGAAGTGCCTGCGCCGTTCGTGGCGCCGGCCGCCGCAGCGCCAAAGCCCATCTGCACACCCAGCTGTTCGGACCAATCGCCGTTGATTTCGACAATCGCCGCCTCGATCAGCACTTGCGGGCGGCGCACGTCGAGCTGCGTGATCAGCGATTCGATCGATGCGATCGCCGATGCCCTGCCGCGCACGACAATGGCGTTCAATTCCTTGTCGGGCTCGACCGCCAGGTCATCGGTGGCAAAGCCGCCTTCACCCGATTTGGTCGTGCTCGATGATCCGGTGACGGGCAGCGGGTTCATGCCCGATGCCGAACCCATGCCCGATACGCCGCTGGCCTGGCCCAACCCGCTGCTAGTGCCCAGACCGCTGCCGGTGCCCAGCAGCCCGCTGCCCGACAGCCCGGACAGACCACCCGTGCTGCCGCCAAGGCCGCTGCCGCCAAAAGCCCCGCCGATGCCGGCGCCGGTCGCAAGCGTTCTGGCCACCGGGTTTTGCGCCGAGGCCTGCCCACCCATCAGCCCGCGCATGACTGCGGTCAGCGATTCGGCGTCGTTGTAATGCAGGCGGAACACACGGGTGGTGATCGCTGCGCTGCCGCCCGGCCGGTCGAGCTGGCGCGCGATGTCGCGCGCCTTGGCCAGGGTGCCCGCATCGCCGCGCACCAGCACGGTGTTGCTGCGGCCATCGGCGACCGCGTGCGGCACCGCATTGTCACCTTCGCCAACGATCCCCTGGATTGCCGCCGCCACGTCCTTTGCCGTTGCATAATGCAGCGTGATCGTATCGAAACCGGTGCCCTGGCTATGATCGAGCGCATGCGCCAGCCCCTCGATCCGCGCGACGTTGTCGGCATAATCGGTGACGATGATCGCGTTGGGATTAGTCGTCATTTCCAGACTGCCAAAGCTGGCGACCAACGGTTTGAGCACGCGCGCCGCCGCCTCCGGCGACACCTTGTCCAGCCGGATCATGCGCGTGATCATCTGGCCGCCGGCCGAGCCGTTGGCCGGCTGACGCGCGGCATCGGCCTGCGCGATCACGCGCCAGGCACGGCCATTGCGCACCACGGCAAAACCCTGCCCGCGCAGCACCGATTGAAACAGTTGCCACACGCCATCGGGGCCGAGCGGGCGCGACGACACGACATTGACCGTGCCCTTGACCGCGGGATCGAGGATGATCGTGCGCCCGGTGATGCGCGACACCTGTTGCGCCACATCCGCGATATCGATGTCGCGCAGATTGACGACGACGGCGTTGGGCGTCGGCGCGGTTTGCGCTGGCGCTGGCGCGGGCGCAGGGATCGGCGCTGGCGGCGGCCCGGCGGCCTGCACCGCGACCGGCACTGCTGCGACAAACGCCAGGAGCGCGCGGTGGGATATCCGGGAAATCGTCTTCATCGCCATTTCCCTAATGTATCGCAAGGCTCAGCGATACCCGCTGCCCGTTGCGCACGACCACGACTTGCGCGCTGCCGGTCTGGGCAACGCGCGCGATCAGGTCGCGCTCGTTCATACTGCCGTTTACCGCGCTGCCGTTCAGCTGTTCGACCACATCGCCCGGGCGCAACCCTGCGGCAAACAGCGCCGCCGGCGAGGACGGACCGATGCGGAAACCCCCGCTGTCGAGCGCAGCGACCGGGCCAGCCGGCCCCATCGTTGGGGCAGGTTTTCCGCCGGCCGGCGCAAGCGGCGAGCCCGCGGGAATGCTGCTGCCAACCGTCGCCGCCTGGCCTGGTGCGCCAAGCGCAAACCCCAGAGTCTGCAACCCGCCGGGCATGCGTATGATCACCTGATCGGCCTCGATCGCATCGATCACGCCGCCGTTGATCGCAGCACCGATGCCATAACTGTCCACTTTGCCGTCGGACCCGGCAATCAGCGCGGTCGAGGCGGACGCCGGATACGCGAGCAGAATGCCCTTGAGCTTGATCGTGCCGCTGCCGCTCGACTGGCTGGCCGCCATCGCGGTGCCGAACGGCGCCAGCGCAACAATGCCGCCGACATCGGCCGGCTCGCCGCCGGTGTGCGCCATCACCGGCACGGCCACCGGCATTTCGCCGGTATATCCGGCCAGCCGCCAGGTCAGCCCGGCCAGCGCCAAGGCAACCGACACAACGACGGCCGCCATAAACAGATCGACGCCCCAGCGAACCTGGCGCGCACCCGCGACAGCATAGGGCCTGATGCGCAGCAGCCTCATGACGGGGCCGCGCCCGCATCGACAAATCCGCGCAGCGTGATCGTCGGCGCTGTGTCTTCGGGCGCGCGCACTTCGACGATCAACTGGCGCAGATCGGGATCGGCGCTGGCCTGTTCGTGCGTGCGCACTTGCCAGCGCCACGCGAGCATCGGGGTATCGCGCCAGCCGGCGTTTGCGCCACTGGCCATACCGGCGCCTGCCTCGGCCAGCGCGTTTTCGGCGACCCATTGCGCCGACGCACGGCGTTCGAGCCCGCGCAACAGATCGACGTGCGCCTCTGCCGCGCGCAGGATCCCGGCGGTGGCGATGGCGAGAATCGCCATGGCAACCATCGCCTCGATGAGGGTGAAGCCGTTGGAGTGCGACGCAAGCCCCTCCCCTTCAGGGGAGGGGTCGGGGTGGGGCCGCGCCCCACTCGCCAAGGCCGATGGGATCATCGAAGCCTGGGATTGTAGTCGAGAGGCCCCACCCCCGGCCCCTCCCCTGAAGGGGAGGGGGGAAGAAAAGAGGCGCATCATTGCGCCACCGCAATCTGCACCAGCCGCGCCTTCACACCGTCGAATGCCACCACCCAGCGCTGATCGCCCTTGGTCAAGGTTACCGAAAACGGCTTGCCCGCGCCATCGGCATCCAGCGGCACCGGCGACATGCGGACATCGCTCGACAGCGCCATCCCCGCCGGCAAAGTGTGCACATCATGCAATTGCGCCAAGGCGGCCGGCCGCCATGGCTGCCCGGCGTCAAACCGCTCGACCACGCCGTACCCTGTGGGCGACAGCGCCAGTGCCAGCGCCTGGTCGCTTGCCATGGTTTCGTCGGCGGCAAGCTGCAGCCGCGACATCAGCCGCAGCGCCTCGGCCTGGCCGTCACCGCCATGGCCCACGCCGAACGACAGCACCGCCGCACCCGTCGAGATGCCGATGATCGCCAGGACCACCAGCATTTCCACCAGCGTCATACCGGCCTGATTCGCCAGACTCACAAACCCGAAACCGTCAGATCCTGATCGACACCGTCGCCGCCGGGCTTACCATCCTTGCCCAGCGACGTGATCTGAAACCCCGAGCCATTGGCGGTGGGCGACGTGTAGGCATAAGCCCGCCCCCACGGATCGACCGGAACCTGTTCGAGATAACCCTGCGGCGACCAGTTGGCCGGCACCGGCGCGCTGGTCGGGCGATGTACCAGCGCGGCCAGGCCCTGTTCGGTGGTGGGATAATCCCCATTGTCGAGCCGGTAGATCTTCAGCGCAGAGGCGATCGTGCGCAAATCGGTGTGCGCGACGGTCACGCGCGCCTGGTCGGGCCGGCCGATCACATTGGGCACGATCAACGCAGCGATCAGCGCAATGATCGCCAGCACGACGATCATTTCGATCAGCGTCAGGCCGGCTTCATCCTTGCCGCGCGCTGGCGTGAGGGCGTTGCAAATTGGCCGTCTTTGGGGCGAAAATGGCGTTTGGTTTATCGGCACGGTTGCCGGTATATACGTTCCGGATGACAATGCCACCGCCACATACGTCGATTGAGGGCTTTTCGGGCAATGACTTCGGCGACGCAGAAGCGGTCATCACGCCGGTAACCGGGGGTTTGTGGGCGTTGTCGGGCGACCGGCTGGACTGCATCGATGCGCTCGCCGCAGGACCGTCTGTCGTGCTGGTCCCGAGCGAAGCCGTGCTCACGCTGGCGGTTCCCCTGCCCCCGCTGGGCAATGCCATGCGCCGGCGCGAAGCGCTGCCATTTGCGATCGAGGATGCCATCGCCGAACCGCTCGACCAGGTGCATGTCGCGCTTGGCACCGAACAGGCGCCGGGCGTATGGCTGGCCGGGATCGTCAGCCATGTGGTCATGCGCGACTGGACGGCACGCTTGCACGAGGCCGGGCTGGCACGCGCAGTGATGCTGCCCGACGCACTGCGCCTGCCGGTGCCAGCCGAAGCAAGCTGGGCGGTCGATATGACCGCCGATCGCGCGCTGGTCCGTGTCAGCGACGGCAGCGGGTTTGCACTGCCCGCAGCGCAATTCGAATTCGCCTGGCATGCCGCGGGCAAGCCGGCGTGCATCGCCTATGGTATGCCGCTGCCGCAGTTTGGTGCCACGCAGGCCGATCCGGTGGCAGTCGCCCCCGCGCTCGATTTGCGCCAGGGTGTCTATGCCGCCCCGCGCCGGCCGTTCAATCCGCTCTGGCGGCGGATCGCGATGGTCGCGGGCATCGGTGCGCTCGCGCATGGGGTGATCGCGATAGCCGATACCGCCGCGCTGACGCATCTCGCCCATGCGCGCGAAGCGCAAGTGCGCACGCTCGCTGCCGGGTTGCAGCCACCGGTCACGATCGGCAGCGATCTGGGCGATACACTCAACGCGCTGTCGCCAGACGATGCGGCCGTGGGCCCCAGCCGGTTCATGGCGCTGCTGACACGCAGCGCAGCGGCGATCGGCGCGGGCCAAAATCCAGGGCAGAACCCGGCACTTTGGCGTTCGGTGGCGTTCGACCGGGCGGCGGGCACGCTGACGATCGAAGTCGAAGCCAATGACATCGCCGATCTGCAACGCATCGCGCAGAGCCTGACCAAGGCCGGGTTGAGCGCGCAACCGGGCTCCGCGTCGAGCGAGGGCGGCCATGCGGTCGGCAGCTTTGTGATCCGGGCGCCATGATCCGCCCGCGCATCACGCACTATGTGGGCCGGATGACCGATCGCATCGATGTGTCGGCGCTGCATCCGGTCTGGCACCGGTCGCGCAGCTGGTGGGCGATCCGGTCCTTGCGCGAACAGGTCCTGATCGGCGGCCTGGCGGCGGTCGCGATTTTCGCGCTGTTCCTGCTGGTGGTGATCGTGCCGCTGCGCGCTGTGCGTCAGGCCGATTACGACAGCCTGCACACGATCGCGCTGCTCGACGCGCGGCTGCGCGCAGGCGGCACCGCTTCCGGACAACCTGCGACCATGCGCCACGGCACCCCGTCGGCAATCCTGACCGACAGCGCGGCCGCTGCGCGGCTGTCGATCGAGCGCATCGAGCCCGAAGGCGGCAACACCCGCGTCGTGCTGGGCGACGCTTCGTTCGACCAGGTGATCCGCTGGATCGCCAGTGTCGAGGCGACCAGCCGGCTGCGCGTCGAACAGGCGCAGATCGACCGCAAGGGCGGGCCCGGCATCGTGCGCGCGACATTCGTGGTGACCGGCTGATGGACGATCCGGTGACAGACATCGAACAGGAAGCCTTGCCCGAACTGCGCTACAGCTTTGCCCGCGAAACGGGTGCGCTGGTGATCGAGGAAAACGGCACCACCATCTGCCTGCATCGTACCGACGCGCCGTTGCCCGCCTTGCTCGAAATCCAGCGCCGTTATGGCCAGATGCCCTGGCGCGCGGTCGATCCGGCTGCGTTCGACACTGTCCTGCAAAGCCAGTTTCGCACCGCCACCAGCGTTGCCGCGGGCGTTGCCGCGACCGACGAGGTCGATCTGGCCTCGCTCGCCGACAGCGCCGCGCAAGTCGATGATCTGCTCGACAACCGCGACGATTCGCCCGTCATCCGCCTGATCAACGCGCTGCTGCTCGAAGCGATCCGCGAAGGCGCATCCGACATCCACGTCGAAACGCAGGAACGCCGCCTGCTGGTCCGCTTTCGCGTCGATGGCGTGCTGCGCGAAAAGATCGAGCCCAAGCGCGCGCTGGCGCCGCTGCTGGTCAGCCGCATCAAGGTCATGGCGCGGCTCGATATCGCGGAAAAACGCATACCGCAGGACGGCCGCGTCGGCTTGCGCATCGGTGGCCACGAAATCGACGTGCGCGTCTCGACGATGCCGACCCAGCATGGTGAGCGCGTCGTGATGCGCCTGCTGGATCGCGGCGCGGTCAAGCTCGATACCGCAAGGCTCGGGATGAACGAGCGGGATGTTGCGCTGCTCGACCGGCTGCTCGACCGGCCCAACGGGTTGCTGCTGGTCAGCGGGCCGACCGGATCGGGCAAGACGACGACGCTGTACGCGGCACTCAGCCGGCTGAACGATCGCCGCCGCAATATCATGACGGTCGAAGACCCGATCGAATACGAGCTGGAAGGCATTTCGCAGACGCAAGTCAACACCCGCGCCGACATGACCTTTGCCCGGGGGTTGCGCGCGATTTTGCGGCAGGATCCCGATGTGATCATGGTCGGCGAAATCCGCGATGGCGAAACCGCGCAGGCCGCGGTGCGCGCCAGCATGACCGGCCATTTCGTGCTGTCGACACTGCACACCAATTCCGCGATCGGCAGCGTGACCCGGCTGATCGACATCGGCGTCGAACGCTATCTGCTGGCGCCGATGCTGGTCGGCCTGGTCGCACAGCGGCTGGTGCGCCAGTTGTGCCCCGATTGCCGCGAGGAGACATCCGCCACTCCCGCCGATACTGCGATGGTGGACGAAGTGTTGCAGGTGGGCGAAACGATCTGGCGCGCGGTGGGGTGCACCGCGTGCCATTTCGAAGGCTATCGCGGGCGCGCGGGCCTGTATGAAATCGTGCCGGTCGATCGCGCGATGGAGGCGCTGATCCACGATGGCGCATCCGAATCACGCCTGATCGAGGCGGCGCGCGCGGTCAGCCCGTCGCTGCTCGATGATGGCGTGGCCAAATTGCGCCTCGGCCTGACCACCGTGTCCGAAGTCGCGCGCGTCGTGCGCGAAGAGGTATGACCGCGTTCAGCTATCAGGCGATCGACAGCGCGGGCAAACGCACGCGCGGCGTGATCGAGGCGGGCAATGCGGCGGCCGCGCGGCGCGTGTTGCGCGACCGGGCCTTGCTGCCGGTGTCGGTGACGGCCAGCCTGTCCGAACCGCAAGCTGCGACCGGCGGCATGATTGCGGGGCTGCGCAACACAGTATTGCGCCGGGGCGTTTCGCGCCGCGCGCTGTCCACGGTCACGCGCCAGCTGTCCACGCTGATCGGCGGCGACGTGCGGATCGAGGAGGCGCTGCGGTTGGTCTCCGGCCAGAGCGAGGCGCACGCGCTGACCGAAATCCTGCTCGACGTGCGTGGCACCGTGCTCGAAGGGGCGAGCTTTGCCAGTGGTCTCGGGCGCCATCCCAATGTGTTTCCCGGCTATTTCCGCGCGTCGGTGACGGCGGGCGAACAGTCGGGGCGGATGCCCGAAGTGCTCGCATATCTCGCCGATTTCGTCGAGACGCAGCATCGCGCCGCGCAGAAGCTGCAACTGGCGCTGCTGTATCCCGCGCTGCTCGCCGGGGTATCGGCGCTGATGATGACGATGATGATGATCTATGTGGTGCCCGATATCGTCCGGGTGTTTGTGACGCACGGCACCAATCTGCCCTGGCTGACCCGCGCGCTGATCGGCTTGAGCGGATTTGTTTCGCGTTATGGCCTGATCGTGCTGGCGCTGGTGGCGGGCGCGATCGTGCTGGCGCGGCGCGAGCTGGCCAAGCCGGCCACCCGGCTGGCGGCCGACCGGATGCTGGCGACGCGGCGGCCGTTTTCGCGCTTCAGCCTGCAGGCCAATGCCGCGCGCTTTGCCTGGACGCTGGCGACGCTGGTGCAAAGCAATGTCGCGCTGCTCGACGCGCTGAACGCCGCGGCGGCGGTGCTGCCCAACACCTATCTGCGCAGGCAGGCCGAGGGCGTCGCGCGGCGCGTGCGCGAGGGCGAAAGCGTGCACCGCGCGCTGGCCGCGGCCGATGTGTTCCCCACGATGCTGGTGGCGATTGTTGCCAGTGGCGAGACCGGCGGCAAACTGGGCCCGGCGCTGGCGCGCGCGGCCGCCGAACTCGATCGCGATATGGAATCGCAAGTGTCGGTGCTGGTATCGCTGGTCGAGCCCGCCGTGCTGCTGCTGATGGGCGGGCTGGTGCTGATGATGGTCATGGCCATCCTGATGCCGATCATCGGCCTGAACGACCTGGCGACGCAGTAATTTGTGAGCCCCTCCCCTTAAGGAGAGGGGAGAAACTACCAGGCAACCACTGTATCATACCGCGCGCCGGCCAGCACCGGCGTGCGCATTGCCAGCTCGGGCGTTGCCCATACGCTCAGCCCGCCATCGGACGTCAGCCGTGCCTCGATCAGGTGCTGGCGCGAAAGTGCCGTTACCAGCGCGCCGGTCGTGATCCCGCCCACCGGCATCAGCGTGCCGCGCAATGCCGGCAGATCCAGCGCGCCCGCCACCGCCGCGCGCGCGGTGCAATGCACCGGCGACGACCGCAGCGTACCATCCGCCAGCTGGTTCCGCCCGCCCAGCGTCAGCCGCGACATCTGCACTTGCGCCAGAAACCGGCACGACAGCGGCAGCCCCGGCGCCGCTGCATCGAGCAATGTGCCATCGATCTGCCCCGTGACATCGCGCAGCACGATGTGGCCCGCCCCGGGCGTCGCCGACCCCGACAGATCGGTATCGCCGCCGGTCATCTGCCAATTCGCAGTGTAGCCAAACCGCAGCAGCGACGCCAACGGCGACCAGCGCCACGCGATCCGCATCGATGATCCCAGCACAGCCTCGCCATTCCAGGCCGTTCCGCCCACCCGTATCCGGTCGCTGTCGGGCATCACAAATCGCGCCGGAATCATCGCTATCAGGCCCGCGCAATATGTTAGTAGACCCAGGCTGAGCAATATCGCGAATCGTCGCCGGTTGCGGCGCATCAGCACGGGAGTGTGGGAATTTGCCTCTGGATCGGCGTCAGGTGCTGCGTTCCGCGCCATATTTCGCTGCCACGCCATTGCTGCTCGCCTCCTCGTGGGCGCCGCTGTTTGCGGCAAAGATCGAATTTCCGGCGGCGCTGCTGGTGCCCAAGACCGGGGTCCATGCCGCGCTGGGGCGTAGCATGGAACGCGCGGCCATGCTTGCGCAAGGGACAACCGGCGCAAAACAATTGCTGGTGTTCGACACCATGGGCACGCCGGCGGGCGCGATCGCGGCGACCAGGGCTGCGCTCCGCGCCAAAGCCCGTATTGTGCTGGGCCCGCTGCTGGCCGGCGAAGTGCCCGGCGTCGTCGGTGCCGCGGGCAAGGCCGTGCCGGTGCTGGCGTTCAGCAACGATGCCGCCTTGCGCGAAAGCGGCGCGTTCGTGCTGGGCATCACCGCTGCACAAAGCGTCACCGCCGTGATGCGCTATGCCGCAGGGCGCGGTATCCGGCGGCTGGCCGTGGGCGGTACCGGCGCGTGGGGCGCGCAAGTGGCAGCCGCAGCCCACGATGCGGCGCGCGCACTCAATGTCGAAATCGTGGCGATGCCCGGCGAGAACCCGGCCCAATTGCCACACATGTCGAGCGCCGACGACGGACAGCCCGACGCCGTGCTGATGGCCGATATCGCTGCGCTGGCCGAGTTCGCGCCGATGCTGAAAGATCAGGGGATCCAGATGCTCGGCGCATTTTCGGGCCTCGATTTTCCCTCCGACACGTTGCGCAGCATCGAAGGCACATGGCTGGCCGCGCCCGATCCGGCGGGTTTCGCCGGATTTGCCCACGCGTTCGAGGACCGCAACGGGTCACCGCCCGGGATCATCACTGCACTGGCCTATGATGCGGTGCAGATCGTGCAGCAGATGCGCGCGATCGGCGGCGTCGATCGGTCGGGGCTGCTGGCGGCACCCTTTCCCGGCGGTGCCTGCGGCACAGTTCGTTTTCGCGAAGACGGCAGCGCGGCACGTTCGCTGGCGATCCTGGCCGTCACGAACGCGGCGCTGCATGTCATCGCCCCGCCCGCGCCCTGATCCGGTGGGCGATACCCGGCGTACCGCGCCTGCGGCAGGCTTTACCCTGATCGAAATGATGGTCGCGCTGCTGCTGTTTGCGCTGATTTCGCTCGCCGGGGTCAGCCTGGTCGAAACCGTCGCCCGGATGCAGCGCGCCACTGCCGGCCGCGCCGATCGCCTGGCCGATATCCAGCGCGCGCTGTTCCTGGTCGATGCCGATTTCAGCCAGCTTGGCACCGGCCCCGATCGCGCGGCCGGCGCCGTCGGGTTTACGCGTTTTAGCGGCAATGGCGATCTGGCGATCCGCTACTGGGCGGATCTTGCCGGATTGCACCGCACCGTCGATGGATCGGACCATGTGATCCTGACCGGCGTGCAGGCGGTGGGCTGGCGCTTTGCCAAGCATGGCGCCTGGGTCGATGCGCCGACGACGCCGCAGGACGCATCGCGGCCACGCGCGGTCGAACTGACGCTTCGGTTGAAAGCGGGCTCCGGCGGCGTCGGCGGCCCGGTTCGCCGGATCACCGAATTGCCGGCCAACCAATGATGCCCCGGCCCCCATCCGGCGAACGCGGCATGATCCTCGTCAATGTGCTGGTGATCGTGATGCTGGCCACGGCCGTGCTGGCGGTGATGCTGGCGGCCGAAGACAACCAGATCGAACGCAGCGCGCATCTGCGCTTTGCCGGCCAGGCGATGGCGACCGCGCGCGGCGGCGAAATGTCGGCGATCGCCGCGCTGCGCCGCGATCTGGCGCAGGATATGGCGGCGGGCAACCGTAGCGATACCCTGGCCGAACCCTGGGCCAATATCGCCGATACCGATGCGCGCATCGTCGGCGGGCATTTCAGCTTTGTGGTGTCCGATGCGCAAAACCGGTTCAACATCAACAATCTGGCGCATGGCGATGTGATTTCGATCGGCGCGCTGGAGGCGGTAGCGGTAAACGTGGGGATTGCGCCCGACACCGTCGCGGCCATCGTCGTGCTGCTGCACAAACACGGCCCGGTGCAGGATCTGTCGGAATTGCGCGCGGCGGGCGTGGGCGAAGGCGAACTGCAGCGCCTGTCGCTGTTGTGCGTCGCATTGCCGACCCCAACCACGGTCAACGTCAACACTGCGCCCGAGGCCTTGCTGACCATCATGACCGGAAACCCGGCCACCGCGCACGCGATCATCCTGGCGCGCGGCAAGGGCGGCATTGGCGAGGGCGGCACAATTGGTTTGAAATCGGGACCGGGTGCGGATCATATCCTGTTGCCGCCGGGGACCGGTGTCGCATCGGATTATTTCTGGGCGCGCGGCCGTGTTACCAGCGGCGGGACCAGCCAGCAATTGACCAGCCTGCTGCACCGGCGGCTCGACCAGGGGCAACCGGTTGTGGTGGCGATCCAGCGGTGGCGCGGCGCGGCGCCGCTGGCAGCGCCGGCATTCGGCAAATAAACTGGGCGGCGCCGGGTGGCGCCGCCCAGAATATTACATCGACGCCGTAGTCGTCGGCGGAGACTGCGGTTGTGCCGCCGGCTGCAGCGGCGGAACGCTGGCGCTGGTCGGCGTTGCCGGCTGGCTGGTCGGTGACGCATCGAACAGCGCCGCGAACGCCGAGCCGAATTGCGATTCGAACGATGTCGGCGGGGCCGGCCGGCTCGCGCCGGTGGGCGTGCCGCTGCTGCCGCAGGCGGACAGCAGCGCGATCAGTCCGATCGCGCTGCCCAGTTTCAGACAAGTGTGTACACGCATGGGCCTGTTCCTCGATGTGAGCCCGCGGCTCATTGCTGGGCCGGCATGGCGGCGATGGCGTCACGGGCCGAACGCGGCGAACCGGGGATCGGCGCGTTCAGATACGGGAAGGTCGCCATCAGATCGCGGGCCGAAATCGGCGCGCCGTCGGTATAGGCCACCTGGCCGGTCGATGCATCGGCCGGCTTGCACAGGCCAAGATCGGTCTGCACACCCTTGATCGGCACCGGATAGCACAGCCGGCCCATGGCAACGCGCAACACGATATCGGTCACGTCATCACCCGGACGACGCCCGTTGGGGAAACCGGCCAGATCGTCTGCCACGACGCCATACGTCTGCTGCGAAGCCTGCGGCGTGGGCGGAACCGCCGTATTCAGGCGGATCATTTCAGACGCGGTGACCGTCGACATCTGGTTCAACCCCTTGATCCCGGTCAGGAACGCAGCGACGAGATCGTTGCGCGGGAAGTTGGTCGGCGCCAGGTTCGTAAAGCTGGTGCCCAGGGTCGAATTGACCGCCTGGCGGAACAGCGCGTCGAGCAAGGCGGGGAATGTCGGGTTGGTGACATATCCGGCCAGGGCACTGTCCTGCGTGGGGGCGGCGGCGTTGAACAGGTTCTTGTCCTTCAGCCCGATCACCAGTTCGTTGACCAGCGGCATGCCCAGGCGCGACACCTGCACATAGGCGCCACCCGAATACGACGGCACGTCATAGGTCGGCGCGGGCGTCAGCGCGCGGGCCTGCGGCAGATTGACCGTGGACCACACTCCGATTACGCCATTGCCCGACCCTGTCAGACAGGCGGTGGGGATTTCGAGCGCGATCGAGGTCACGTTCTTCTTGCCCACCAGATCGTCGTTGTTGCGGCTTTGCGTGATACCGCCGGGAAAGCCCTTGCCGTCGCCGGCAAACGGCGCGCTGTCACCTTCGATCGGCACATAGTTCACCAGATCGAACGTCGGCCCGAGGTTGATCGCAAACGCTTCTTCACGCTGACCGACAAACGCACGGCCCGGCGTCGAACAGCCCGGGATCGTGATCGTGTAGATGAACTGGTTGGCATAGGCGTTATACTGCGGCACAGTCTTGTTGCCGACGTTGTCCAGCGGCTTGGTAAAGCTGCTGCCGCCGCCCGAGGCATTGGTGACCGTCGCGCGGGTGCCGCTGCGCTGGTCGCCGGTGATCTGCGTCAGCGTATAGGCTTCGTTTTCGGCCAGATTAGGGTCCTGCGGCTTCGCCACCGCCCCTGCATAGCGCAACGCGATTGCATTGGTCGTGCCGCCGACGTTCAACGTGATGCCGGTGCCGTTCTGCAGCGTGTTGGTGAACTGGAACGAATAGGTCAGATCTTCCTTGGCATCGCCGTTGTTGTCGATGTGGATCTGGTACAGCGCATCAGGGTCCATCGTGTAATAGTTGGGCCCGCCGCCTGGCGACTGGTCCGGAATGAAATTGGCGATGATCGTCGTCATCCCGGTCTTGCCGGCTTCATAGCTCTGGAACGCATAGACGTCGGTGTTGTCGACTTTGGGCATCTTGGCGATGTTCGGCGCTTCGCGATGGCTCGATGCCATGGCCGCGCCGGACGATAACGCAAAAAGCATGCACGCTGTGCCGGCAAGTGCCAGGCCTTTGAATCCGGACATCAATCTTCTCCTGTTTTTAACGACGCGTGGGGGACAAACGCAATATTCGCGGCGGTAAACTGTGGGGCGCCAGGCGCGTGAAAAGCGAATGCGGGCAGAGCGCCGGATACAGACGCCGTGTCGGCAACCTGTTGCCAGGTCCACTGGCCCGACCCGAGCGCCAGGACCGTGGTCCGATTATGGCTGTCGGTCAGGAAAACCAGGCGCGGGCCGCTCTGGACCTGTGCCCGGCACGCATCGGGCGCAGCCAGGACAGCGCCGGCGACCGCAGTGCGGATCGCGGCATAAGCGGATTTTGCAGCGGCATCATCGGCATGCAGCCAGCCGGCGTTCCACACCACGATCGCGTTGGCGGCCGTGCGTTGGTCGGCCGGGATCGTCGGCAATTGCGCGCGAACGTCGGGATCGGCCTGGAGCACGGTTTGAACCGGGTTGGTCAGATCGCAGGCACCACCGATCGGCCCGGTCGGTGCTGACACCGGCGCGATGTCCGCAGGCATGCCGGCCAGTTTCAGGATATCGGCCAGCACCATCGGCCCTGCGACGGGTGCCGCCGCGACGGGCGACGGGGCGCGAGCAAACAGCGCGCGTGGCGCCGACGCCGCCGCGGCATGTGCAGCCGGTTTCGAACGGGCGGCCGCAAATCCGGGATGTGGCACGGCCGGCGTCGCGGGCCCGGGCAGGCTGAATGCGGTTATCACATCCGCGCGGGATGGCGGAACAATCGGTGCGGATATAAGTAATAATACCAGGGCGGTGGCATGAACAGCCACGGCCAATCCGGCACAGATCACTCTGTGTCTGGTACCCGTGCAGTCATCGGCATAACGATGTTCGATCATGCCCCGTCTCCGAACCCAAAATGCACCAATGGCGACAATTGTGGTGCCGCAACATTACTTCATTCGCGCAAGCATGCCGCGACAAGCGCCAAACAGACGCGATCGAACATCGACCTTCCGTGGGTCGATACACCTAGATACGCACGAGCAGGAATTAGGATGCAACCGGCGAAAAATATTAATTTCCGATGAACGCATCCGCGCCGCACCAGCGATCGCCGCGCCGTCAAAAGTGTCTTGCGATCAGTTGTTTGCGGCGGATTTACCAAATAGCGCCATGTCGTCATGCCGGACTTGGCGCGCTGACGCATGCAGTGTGGTTACCGCCGCGTGATGCCCACCAGATCGGCAACACCGATCACGCCCGTCACGATGATCTGCACCCCGACGCACAGCAGCAGGAACGCGACAAGGCGCGACATCACGCGCGCCCCGCTCTGGCCGAGCAGCGATGTCACCGCGTCTGACCAGCGATAGCAGAGCCAGATCAGCACGGCGATCGCGACTGCGGCCACGCTCATGCCGCCAAAAAACCCCAGCGTCCCAAACCCTGTCGCCGGGCGCTGCGATGACAGCGCGATCGCAACTGCAATCGTGCCGGGGCCGGTGGTCAGCGGCATCGTCAGCGGAAAGAAGGCGATGTCATCGGCATCCTGCGCGGGTTCGGCCTGGCTGGCCTTGCGCGTTTCATGCGCTTCGGGCTCCATCAGCAGGCTCCACGCGCGCACCGCAACGACCAGGCCCCCCGCGATGCGCAGCGCCGACAGACTGACGCCAAAGAAATTGAGCACATACCCGCCCAGCCACAGCGATGTCAGCAGCACGACCATCGCATAGACCGCGATGCGCACCGCCAGCCGCTGCTTGTCTTCGCGCGACCGCCCGCCGGTTACCGAGTCAAAGATCAGCGCGCCCCCGATCGGGTTCACGATCGAAAACAACGCGGGAAAGGCGAGCAAAAACGCGCCAACCGCAGTTCCAACGGGGATCGGGCTGATATCCATCGGCCGCTTATGCAAGCGCCGGCGGCGCCTTGCCAGCCCCCTATTTCAGTTTCAGCGCCAACCCCGCGCAGACCAGCATGACTTCATCCACGCACGCGGCCACGCGCTGGTTGACGCGGCCCGCCTCGTCGCGGAACCGCCGCGCGAGCGCATTGTCGGGCACGATGCCCCACCCCACTTCGTTGGTCACCAGAATGACCGGGCCTGGCGCCCGCGTGATCGCAGCGGCCAACCCGTCAAGCGCGGCCGCGATATCGTGATCCGCCAGCATCAGGTTGCTGACCCACAGGGTCAGGCAATCGACCAGAAGCACGCGATCGGCCGCGGCCTGGGCTGAAATCGCCTCGGCAAGCGCATATGGCGACTCGATCGTCAGCCATTCGTCGCCGCGATCGTCGCGGTGCCGGGCGATGCGATCGCGCATTTCGTCGTCGAACGCCTGGCCCGTGGCGATGAACACCGGCGTCAGCCCGGTCGCCTCGGCGCGGGTTTGTGCAAGGCGGCTCTTGCCCGAACGGGCGCCGCCGATGATCATGAGGCTAGGCATTGCGGTGCTCCATGGCGAGAGTCAGCCACCGGCAGCGCCGGATGCGTGGGCAAGCATAGCCAGCAGCATGGCGGTTTCGCCCAGTTCGATCCCCGCGCCATGACCATCGCCCGAAATGCCCCCGATCCGGCGCACGACCCACCAGCCCCACGCCGCACCGACCGGCACGATCGCCAGCAACGCCGGCACAAACCACACAGCGATCAGCAACAAGACCGCCCACAAGGCCAGATCGACCGGCCGCACTGCGCCGCGAAACCGCGCGCCAAGCCCCTGATGCAACGGCGGCAACCAGCGCGTCCATGCCAGTGGCGCAATCCGCGCGGCAAAGGGCACCGCCACGAGCGCGGGATAAAGGCCCTGCCCGACACCGTCATGCAGCAGCACGAGCTTGCCGATCAATTGCAGCGCGATCGCGATCACGCCAAAGCTGCCCAGGTGCGGGTCGGCCAGCGCTGCCAGCACCCGCTCGCGATCGGGCGCCTTGTGCGCCGCGCCGCTGGCGTCGGCGATATCGCCCAGACCATCGAGATGCAGCGCACCCGTCACCAGCACCCATGCCACCAGCGCCGCAAGCGCGCCGGTCCACGGATCGATCCGCGCGCCCAGCCATCCCGCGCCGGAAACGATCGCCCCGATGATCAGCCCTACCGCGGGAAACCAGCGGATCGACCGTGCAAACTCCTCCGCCGACACGGCGATGCGCGGCGTCGGCAGCCGGGTGAGGAACTGGATCGCAATGACCAGCCCTTTCATGTCGAAAGGCCGACGATCTGCGCCGATGCGGCTAACCCGGGAGGCGAGCCAGGCCAGACCCGCAGTGTCGCCACCGCCGCATAAGGCAAGTCGAACGCCCAGATCTGCCGCTGCCCGAACCCGAACAGATGCGCCATCGCCGCACGGATCGCGCCGCCATGCGTGACGATCAGCGTATCGCGCGCCGGCAGCGCTTCAAGCGCAGCGCCCACACGCGCCACCAGCGCGGACCAGCGCTCGCCGCCCGGCGGCGGATTGGCGTCGGGATCATCCCAGAACGCCCCGATCGCCGCGCGATCGACCGCGTCGGGCGCCAGACCATCCCACACCCCGAAATCAAGCTCGCGCCAGCGCGCGTCGCGGGTCCCCGCAATCCCGCGCCGCGCCCCGATCGCATCCGCCGCCACCGCCGCGCGCTGCAGGTCGGACGAAACGATCGCCTGAAACGACAATGCCCCTGCCTGCGCCACGCAGGCCGCAATCCCCGCCGGCGTAACCGGCGCATCGCTGTGGCCCAGCATCAGCCCTGGCGTGACCGGCGCGCCATGGCGCATCAGATGGACGACAAAGGCGCTCATGCGCCTCCCGCGACCCCGGCTTGCGCAAATGTCGCCATCTGCGCGTGCGTGGCCACGGCGCAGCGCACGATCTGCACCGCGACCACCGCGCCGCTGGCTTCACCCAGCCGCATGCCCAGGTTGAGCAGCGGCACCAGCCCAAACCGGTCGAGCAACCGCACATGCCCCGGTTCGGCCGAGCAGTGCCCGGCCAGGCAATGATCGAGAATGCCAGGATGCACCGCCGCGATCGGCGCGATCGCAGCGCAGCAGATAAAGCCATCGAGAACGACCGGCACCCGCAACTGCCGCGCGCGCACGACCGCGCCCGCCATCGCCGCAATCTCGCGCCCGCCCAGCCGCCGCAGCGTTTCGAACGGGGTGGCGGGCGCGCCGGCATGAAACGCGAGCGCCGCCTCGATCACCGCGATCTTGCGCTCGATGCCCGCGCGATCAAGCCCGGTGCCGGGGCCGACCCAGTCAGCCACATCCCCGCCCAACGCACGCGCGCACAGCGCCGCAGCCGCGGTCGTATTGCCGATCCCCATTTCGCCCGGAACGAACAGATCGAGCCCGGGCTCGACCATTGCCGCCCCGGCATTGAGTGCGGCCAGGCACTCCGCCCCGGTCATCGCCGCATCCGCCGTGAAATCGGCCGTCGGCCGGTCGAGATCGAGCGGCACGACATGCAGGTCGAGCCCGGCCGCCGCCGACAGCGCGTTGATCGCCGCGCCGCCGGCCGCAAAATTCGCGACCATCTGCGCGGTCACTTCGGCAGGAAACGCGCTGACGCCTTGCGTCGTCACCCCGTGATTTCCGGCAAACACAACCGCGCGGCACCGCGCCAGCACGGGAATTTCGCGCCCCTGCCACCCCGCCAGAAACACCGCGATGTCCTCCAGCCGCCCGAGCGAACCTGCCGGTTTCGTCAGGTGCCCCTGCCGCGCGCGCGCCGCGGCGAGCGCGGGCGCGTCGGGCACGGACAAGTCGCGCAAGGCGGCTTCGAAATCGGCGATGGTGGCAAAGCTCATTCCGCAACAAATCCCACAGGCGGCGAACGGGTGATGAAATGGCCTTTTACGCCGTCGGGCCACTGCGCATAAGGCACCTGACCCTCATCGCTAGCCGCATAATGCGCCGCGTAATCGAGGATCGCGCGCGCCGCATCGTCATCGGGCGAAAATCGCCCCATGACATAGCTGACTTTTCCCGGCGCGCGCAGATGGACAGCGCAGAATTCGGCGCAGGCGAACAGGCAGGCCATGTCCTGTACCGCAATGCCGGCATAGCGCGCGTCCGACGCCTTGACCGCACGCAGCGCTTGGGCAAGGAGCATGCCGCCGCGCACACCGTCGTCATCGCTGCTGGCCTCTTGTGAATACCGGCAGGTGTTGCACACCACGACGGCAGGGCCATCGGAAACGGATTTCAGCACGGCGACATCTCCTGGTTCATGGGCGCCCCATGGGCACGATCATCGGCACAGCCCCATCCGCATCGACAAACACCCGAATGCCATAGACTTGCGCCAGCCGCGCGGGCGTCAGCACCGCTTTGGGCGTGCCATCGGCCACCAGCGCGCCCTGGTCGATCAGCAGGATCCTGGCGCAATAGCGCGCCGCCATCGTCAGGTCGTGCAGCACCGCGACCACCGTCGCACCCTTGCGCGCCTCGCCCGCCAGCAATTCCATCACGTCGATCTGGTGCCCCGGGTCGAGCGAGGCGAGCGGTTCGTCGACCACCAGCCCGGCCGCGCCCACCGCCAGCGCGCGCGCGAGCATCACCCGCGCGCGTTCCCCGCCCGACAGTTCGGTCGCATCGCGTGCGCGCAGACCGATGACATCGGCGCGAACCATCGCCAGCTCGATCGCCGCCAGATCCTCTGCCGACGGACGCGAAAATGGCGCAAGGTGCGGCAACCGGCCCAGCGCAACCAGCCGCTCCACCGACAGCGGCCAGTGCAGCGTCTGGCCTTGCGGCAGATAGGCGAGACTGCGCGCCATTTCGCGTCGGGCAATTTCCGCGATCGGCCGGCCATCGATGCGCACTGTGCCGCCCGCCAGCGGAACGAGCCCCAGCAGCGCGCGCACCAGTGTCGATTTGCCCGCACCGTTGGGCCCGATCATGCCGATCAGGCCGCCGGGCGCCAGTTCGGCCGAGATCCCCGCAACCACCGTGCGCCGGCCCAGGCGAACATCGACGCGATCGAGCGCGATCGTCACCATACCCGTCGCTCCCGCATGAGGTGCACCAGGAAGACCGGAACCCCCAGGAACGCGGTAACCACGCCCAGTTTCAGCTCGTTCTGCGTCGGGATCAGCCGTACCGCGACATCGGCCACTGTCAGCAGCACTGATCCCGCGATCATCGAGGGCAACAGCGTCGCCGACGGGCTGCGGTCGGTAAAGGGGCGGATCAGATGCGGTACGATCAGCCCGACAAACCCGATCGCGCCCGACACCGCGACCGCGCCGCCCACGCCGATCGCCACGCCGATCAGAATGCGCAGCCGCATCCGCCGCAGATCAAACCCCATCGACTTCGCGCCATCTTCACCCAGGCTCAGCGCATCGAGCCCCTGCCCGCTGCCCGCCAGCAACCCCGCACCGACCACCACGCAGGGCAGGACGATCCACACATGCGCGATCGTGCGGTTTTCGATCGACCCGAGCAGCCAGGTCATGATCTCCATCGCCGCAAACGGGTTTGGCGACAGATTGAGCGCCAAGCTGATGCCCGCCCCCGCCAGAGTCGAAACCGCGATCCCGGCCAGGATCAGCGTCAGCGGACTTTCCGCCCGCCCCGCCAGCGCAAACAGCAAAGCCAGCGCGGCAAACCCGGTGACAATCGCCAATATCGGCAAGACCGCCGTGTGCAGTTCGGCCAGCCCGAAATACAACGCGATCACCGCGCCCAGCGCCGCCGCATTCGACGCGCCCAGCACCGACGGTTCGGCCAGCGGATTGCGCAGATACCCCTGCAACACCGCGCCCGACAGCCCCAGCATCGCCCCGACCAGCACGCCCACGAGCATGCGCGGCAACCGCAGATCGATCACGATGGCGTGCGCAATCCCGTCGCCGCTGCCGGTAAACGCATGGATCACGCGCGCCGGCGACAGCGCGACCGGCCCGATCGCCAGTGACAGCACTGCCGAGGCCAGCAGCAGAGCCACCAGCCCCGGCACGAGCAGGCGGTGCCGCCCCCCGGGATGGCGCAATTCAAGTCCCGCCATGCTTGTCTCCCCCGGACTGGTCGTTAAAGGGATCGGCATGAAACCGCCGGTGAAATCGCTCGTATTCGCGCTGTGCTGCACAGCGCTCGCGCCCGTCACAGCGCAAGGCGATGCCCCGCCGCGCCGCATCGTGTCGGTTAATCTGTGTACCGACCAATACCTGCTCGCGCTGGCCGACCGCAGCCAGATCGCCGCGCTGACCTCCAACGCCGACAAGCCCGAAATGTCGGCCGCCGCCGCGCAGGCGCACGGCCTGCGCCTGCTCGGCCAATCCGCCGAAGACGTGCTCGACATTGCGCCCGACCTGATCATCGGCATGCCTGCGCGGAGCAGCGCGCTGGTCGCCGCTCTCAAGGGTCAGCAGTACCGCACGCTCGACATGCACTGGGCCGACAGCCTGGACGATATCAAGGCCCAGATCCGCGCGGTGGCCAGCGCGGTCGGGCATCCCGATCGCGGCGAGTCGCTGATCGCGCGCATGGAGCACGACCTGGCGGCCCTGCCCAAACCGGGCCACGGGCGCGTCGCGGCCTATTACCAGCGGCGCGGGTTCCTTACCGGCACCGGCACTCTGGTCGACGACCTGATGCGCCGCGCCGGCCTCGTCAATCTGGCCGCCCGATTGCACAAACCCGCGCTGTCGCAAATCTCGATCGAGAGCATGATCGCCGCGCAACCGGACTTCATCATCGTCGAAACCGAAACTGACCGCGTGACCGATCAGGGCACCGAAATGCTTCATCATCCCGCGCTCGAACACATTGCGCGCATCCATATCCCGCAGGCATGGACCGTGTGCGGCGGCCCGGCGTATGTTCAGGCGGCGCGCAGCCTGGTGGCGCAAGTGGCGGCGGCGAAATCTAGCGGTCACTGACCCGCCTGCGCCAATCGGTGTTGGCCTGCCAGCCTTCACGGTGCAGTTCGGGCAAATCCGACGCCGCCTTGGGAAACCCCAGGCACAACAGCGCAATCATCCGCCATTGTGCCGGCACGCCGATCTGCGCGTGGACAAAGGCCGGATCGCAGATCGACACCCACCCCAACCCGATCCCGCGCGCCTTTGCCGCCAGCCATAAAGTGTGAATGGCCAGCACGACCGAATAATCGAGCGTTTCGGGCATCGTTGCCCGGCCCAGCCCATGCCCGGCCGCCGCGCCGCCATCGCAGAACACCGCCAGAACCTCGGGCGCCTCGCGCAAACCATGCAGTTTCAGCCGCGCATACTGCGCCTCGCGGTCGGGCGCATCGCGATACAGATCGCCCGCCCGCGCCACTTCGGCATCGACATGTTCGGCCAGCCGCGCGCGCAGGTCTGGCGACACCACCCGCACAAACCGCCAGGGCCGCGAATTCCCCACCGAAGGCGCGCAATCGGCCAGCGCCAGCAACGCATCGAGCACGCCATCCCCCAGCGGTTGCCCCACAAAATGCCGCACATCGCGCCGCCAATGCAGCAATTGCGCCAGATCGTCCGCAAAGCGATCGCTTGCGGCCTGGACCTGCTTCATCCTTGCATCGTGCGGCTCGTCGCTGCGTTCGGCCATCGGTTCTCTCCCGCGAGCATGACAGCCCGGCCTTCCCGCATGGAAAGCCGGGCCATCGATCAAAGCGTAACGCGCACGCCGCCGTATCCCGCGCGGCCCACCGCCTGATACCCGAACGCCTCCTGGTAATGGATATCGCCCAGGTTTTCGATCCGTCCGAAAATCTGGACATGCTTGTTGATATCATACGTCGCGTTCAGATTGACCAGTGTGTACGCCTTCAGCCCGACCGCCAGGCGATCGAAAAACGCGTCATAGGCATAATCGTTCTGCCGCCCGTTATAGCGCACCGTCACCGTGGCGGCGAACGGCAGCCGCATCGGTGCCCAGGTCACATTGCCGCTGGCAATGTTCTTGGGCCGGTGCACCGCCTGGATCGTCTGGCTGCCAAAACTGCCGTCGGGCGCCAGGCCGGTAAAGCTCTGCGGCGCATCGAGGTAGGTATAGGCCAGCGCAATGCGCCAGTCGGCGAGCCGCGCGGTGGCCGAGGCCTCCACGCCTTCCTGGCGGAAACTGCCCGGAATGTTGCATGATGCCGGCAGCGTCTGGCCATTCAGCGTGGCGGTCGTGCAGAACGATTCGATAAAATCGGCATAGCGGCTGTCGAACCACGTCGCATCCAGCGTCACTTTGCCGTCCAGCAGCGTCTGTGCCACCCCTGCCTCACCCCCCTTGGAGGATTCGGATTTCAGGTTCGGATTGGGCGCGTAACTGCCCGGCGAAAAGCCATACAGATCGCTGATCAGCGGGTTGCGCACGCCCGTGCCATAGGCGGCATGGATCCGCGTGTTTTCGGGGAACAGATAGCTGCCCGTCACGCGGAACGTGGTGTCATTGGCGAAGTGCGAATTGGTATCGACCCGGCCCGACGCGCTGATCGCCAGCCGGTCGTCGACCGTCACGTCATATTGCGCAACGACGCCGAGCGCGTCGATCCGGTGCGCCCCGCTGTAGGTGTCGAAAAAGTCCTGCCGCTCGCCATCGACCGATACGGTCAGGCGGTGCTTGATATGCGCAGTGCCGAACCGGATCGTGCTGTTGACCGAGCCGCGCCAGCGCCGGCCGTGATCGGTATAATCCTCGACATCGAAATCATAGTCCTTGCGCTTGGTATCGGCGAACGTGATCTGCGCCGAATTGGTCATCATGCCGTTCAGCACATCCCATTTCGCCCCGATCAGCCCGTACCAGCCGATGTTGCGGTAAAACCCGCCCGGCTCGTCGATCGCAGTGTTGACCGGCGTGCCGTCGACCAAAGGGGGGTTAGCCGACAGGCCGAACCCGTCGAAATCCGCGTGGGTCAGGCTGTAGCGCGCGACTGCCGTCAGTTTGAAATTGGGTGCAGGGGTCCAGTTGACTTTGGCCGTCGTGCCCAGGTTGCTCGACGCCATGTCGCGCGATCCGCCGGGCGCGATCGCATAGCCATCGGTGTGGTAATACGATGCCGACAGTGCATAATCGAAATTGCCCGACACCCCGGCGATCCGCCCGCCGCCGTCATACGTGCCCATCGATCCGCCCTCGGCGCGCAGCGTCACCCCTGGCAGCTCCCTGCCCGACAGCGTCGTGACCGAAATCACCCCGCCGATGGCGTCCGACCCGTACAGCGAGCTTTGCTGCCCGCGCAGCACTTCGATCCGCGCCGCCTCGTCGGTGATGGTCGTGCCGAAATCGAAATAGCCCACATTGGTATCGTCGGCCTTGATCCCGTCGACAAACACCAGCACCTGCCGGGATTCGCTGCCCCGGATGCGGACGTCGGTCTCGTCGCCGACGGCGCCGATGCGCGTGACGGCGACGCCGGGTACATCGCGCAACACGTCGGACAGAATGCGCGTCTGGCGCAATTGCAGATCCTGGTTGTCGATCACCGTGACCGATGATCCCAGCAGACTGGCCGGAACGGCATCGCCCGATCGCGTTGCGGACACGACGATCGTGGTGTCGGGGCCGGCGGTCACACCGGCATCAGGTATCGGCGCCTCGGCGGCACGGGCGGTGCCCGCGCCAAGGCCTGCGACAAGCGCAACAACGGAAACAAAACTGGTCTTCACGGGTAATTCCCCAGGCGCCGAGCGAGAAAGCGGCACGATGGGGCAATCGCCAGGCGGCGCCACGCCCGGTATCGGGCAGGCGCACGAACGACCGGCCAGCACATAGCGGACGGGCACATATCGCCCGCGCAGCACCAACCCTGCGGCCCCGGCCGCATTGGTTCGTCGCTCAGACGGAAGCATACCGTGCCGTGACCATCCCCTGGACCGCAGCAAGAGCGACAGTGCGCCGGCAGGTCTCCTGGCTCACGGGTCACAGCTTGATGCAGCACCTTCCCAGGCCTTGCGCGGATATCCGCGCGCGTCCCAGTGGCTGCTTCCTCCCGATACACAGGGGAAGCGATATGCATCGCGCTCGCCGCTTACAGTTGCAGGGACAGCCCCGGATTCAGATCGGCCAAAACCGAACCTCACCGTGTTCCCATTTAAGCCCTCTCAGGCACCGGCACGTGTCTTTGATCGCGGGGTGATCCGCAACCGGCACCGTTGATACGCAGGCCGGCTGGAAACCGCAAGGGGGTGAGGCTTGATGATCATCGCCTCGCGCTGGGCCAAAATCGGTTCCGTCACGGTGGGTAAATCTCATGTCATCCCGCTCTGACCCGATGCGACCGGACTGAGACAAACAAAGCCCGGGCAGACCTCACGTCCACTATGGTCGGACATCTGCCAAGTAAATTGTGTGCAAATTCAGACACACTCCGTGCAAATCGAGCTTGGAATAGCCCAAATTGCCGACCATCAGTGCCAATTCCAATTTATATCCAAATTGACGGCAATTAATATTCGGTATTCATGACGCCACGCGCTCTTCGCCGAGTCGCGATGATCGGGGGGGGATACAATGAGATTGATGCTGTCGGGCGCTCTTGCGGGCGTTCTTTTTGTCGGTGCCGTTCACGTGGCTGCCGGAACCGCGCCGGTTGCAACGCTTGCGCCTGGTGCACCTGCGGTATCGCTTGCCGTAGCGGCGGGTTCGGCCCCGGTTCCCGGCGTCATGCCGATGGGCACGCCGGTGACTTTTCGCATGGCAGAGGCGATCACCACCAAGGACAAGACGCTGGAAACCGGCTATCTGGCCCATCTCGAAGTGCTGGAGCCGGTAATGCTGAATGGCGTGGTCGTGATTCCGGCCGGCAGCCCGGCGATGGCCGAAATCACCGACGTGCGGAACAAGGGGATGTGGGGCAAATCGGGCCGGATCACCGGCCGCATGCTGTATGTCACCGTGGGTGATCGCAAGATCCGCCTGCGCGGCGTCATCGACAGCAAGGGCCAGACCGGCACGGCGGGCGTGGTTGCATCGATCGCGCTGGTGCCACTTGCAGGCTTTTTCACCACCGGTACCAGCGCCGCCATGCCCATGGGCACGACAGTCAAGGGCTTCACCGACGAAGACGTCACTTTGACGACGAATTGACGGCAGAACGGGCGCTGCATGTGGCGGCGCCCGTCACCTGGCCGACTAGAGCGTGATGACATTAGATTGACCCACCGTGATTGCCCTGAAAAGTCTCGTGGCGAGAAGCAGCACGCAGCGCGGGCTGGTTGCCCCGTGCAAGTGCTGCGACGCTGTCACGGGGCTTTTCAGGGCAACCCCTTCGGGGCGGGCCGCTTTTGGCCCATCGCAGCGTCTTTCGTCGGTCACAATGGGCCAGCATTGCTCCCTCCTCAATCCTCGCGCTGGGCCAAAATCGGCTCCGTCACGGTGGGTCAATCTAATGTCATCACGCTCTAAACAGCCGGCCAGGTGATTGTCGCGCGGATTTCAGCACTGTCCGCGCCGAGCGACATCGGACAGCACACACCGGGCAGGGCGATGACATCGAACAGCTCGTCGATGCCGCCCTCGATCCGCAGCCATTCGGCGCTGTCGCCAGTGGCCAGATCAACCAGAACGACCGCGCAGACGGGATCCAGCCCGCGCTCCGCCAATTCGGCATCGAGCGCCAGGCCGCCGAACGAGCCGTCGCGCGGCTTGGACAGCGTGATCAGCGCGCGATTGCCCACGATCGCCAGACCGCGCATGAAGCCGGGCAGGAACGCCAGATCGCTGCGTTCGCCCGTCTGCGGATCAACCCTCACGACCTGGCCCCGCCCCGAATCCAGCAGCACGATCGACGCACCGTCGACGCGCGGGCTGTGCGGCATCGAAAATCCGCGCGCCACGGTCGCAGACGTGGCCAGGTCGATCAGCAGCCCGCCATCCCGGCGATGCTGGCGCCAGCCGTCCGCGACATTCGTTTCGCCTACCGCCGTCACATACGCAGGCTTGCCATCGGCCATGGCCAGGCCGTTGAGATGACAGCGGTCCTCGCCGACGATCGTATCGATGAATGGCGGTTTCCATAGCGGGGCAAAGCTGTGCCCGGGGGTCAGCGTGGCCAGGCAATTGTACCGGGTGTTGATGAACACCGGCGCGCCATCGCCGGTCAGCGCCAGTTCGTGAGCGTCGATATCGCCGGTCGTCTGCGCGATGCGCGGCACGAACGCGGCGTCGAATTCGCCGTTGGCGATCTGGCCCGGCGCCAGCATGTTTTCCAGTGTCCACACCTGATATTGCGACGCCAGGTAAATCCGGTTGCCCTGTGCCGCCAGACCCATGGCGCGGACATAATTCTGCTGGTTGACCGAGATCGAACCATCGCTGCGCGTTCCCACCAGAAACAGTTGCCCGGTCTGGTACGAGGTAAAGGCGAAACTGGTGCGGTGCTCGATCATCCAGGCCGCGAGACCGGCAGATGCGGTAATCACCGTTTCGGTCGCCCGGGAATTGGTCATATCCCTGTCGGTCGGCGACCGTTCGCGAAAATGAGGCGTTTGCATCGCATTGATACTGCCTCATTTCGCGAACGGCGCCAATCGTGTCCGACGGTTCGTCTAGTCAGTTCAGATCAAAAGGCAAGGCGCAGGCCGGCGCGGCCGCCAAAACCCGTTTCTACCATCTGGCCATTGTCGCCCGAACCAAACGTATGCTTGTAGTTGGCTTCGAAAAATCCGCTCATCCTGTTGTTCGAGCTGATGTTCACACCCGCCACACCTTCGCCATAGTCACGCGCTTTCAGGCCATAGACAGTGTAGGCGCCGCCGGTATTGGCGAACGTGACTTCACTGGTGCCCTGGAAATCATGCACGTAGTTGCCGCCGGCATAGAACGCCACTTTGCCGTTGGCGATGCCGGTATTGCCACCGATACGGCCACCCAGCTTGCCCTGGAACCCGTTGCGCGTGCTGAAATCGACGCTGGTGCCCTGGAATGCAAACGGATTGAGCGCCACGCGGATATACGACAATTGCGCCACTGGTTCGAGGAAGAAGGCATTTCCACCGACCCGGATGCCCAACTCGCCGCGTGCACCATACGAATGACCGTGCGTGCGGAAGTCGAAGCCGGTGTTGATGCTGCTCGGATTGATCCAGTAATAGTCGTATTTGCCGAGGGCGGTTGCAAAGATATTGCCCTGGGTCACGCTGGCATAAACACCACCGTTGACCGCGTTAAACCGGGTACTGTCGGCGCGGCTGCCAAGGTTGAGGTTCGAATTGATGTAACCGCCGGTCACACCCAACGAATAGCCCCCGCGTGACGAAACGCCGCCGCTGACATCCAGGCCCAGTTGGCCACCGAAATAATCCTGCTGATAGCCGGTATCGGTGGTGTTGGTCTGTCCTGCGACGCCGAAGTTGCGGTTGCCATGCACGTTGTCGACCGAGCCTGCCATGGTCACCCAGAACCTGCCCGATGGCGCGGTTCCGCCCATGTTCCACAAAGTGTCACGCTTTGATTGCAACTGCGCCGACACTGCGTCTGCCGACTTGTACCACAGATTGCGCTCTGCGGTCTGGTAGCTGAGCAGGTTGTAGGCAGAATCGCTTGGCGTGGCGATCAGCGCGTACGTAAAGGTGGCCGGATTGTAGACCACGCCATAGCGCACAAGGCCATAATTCTGCGTCGTCGGCGATACCGCGAATGCGGTTGCCGATGAAGCAGCACCGGCCTGGACGATCGTCGTGCCAGGGTTGAACACGGGGGTCGAACCGGGTGCCAGCGCAATCAGCACGTTGGTCGAACCGGTGGCCGTGCCACCGATGTTCAAACGGTCGACCGCAACACCGGGAGCAAGATCGATCCCGAGCGCAGCCTTTCCGCTGCCGACATAATTGCCGGACAGGGTCAGGACATCGCCCGCCACGCCATTGCGCATTTCGATCAGGCCCGAGTTGTTGAACGTGCCAAGCCCGCCGAACGTCACCACCGAAGGCAGCTGGCCGGTTGCCGCAATCGCCAACAGGCCGGCGTTGTTGAACGTACCGGTGCCGCCAAAGAGGCTGGTGCCGGTGGCGTTGAACGTGCCCGAGTTGTTGACGACGTTCCCGGCACCGAGCAACGACACTGCGCCGTTGATGGTACCGGTGTTGTTCACCACAGCCGGTCCGCCGGTTGCGGCAAGCGCGTATCCGGTGCCCGACAGGGTGCCGGCATTGTTGACGGTTGTACCCAGAGGCGCAACAATCGTAACGCCATTGACCCCGCCCGAAATGCTGGAGCCTGCCGCCGTGGTCAATGTTGCCACGGTGGCGCCGGTGATATCGACACCGTCGCTGGTGGTCGATTTGACCGCGCCGCCCGTCAGATTGACATTGGCATCGGTCGTGAGCGACGTAGCGATGATTGCGGCAGCGTTATTTGCGCTCGCCGCGCCGCTGGTCACATTGACCGCACCTGATCCCGTCGCGTTGATCGCATTGCCACCAAGTCCGGTAACCGTGGTGGTGCCCGCATCGACAGCGACCGGTCCAGCCAGGCTGGTTGCGATAATCCCGCTCGAATTGGCTCCGGCGGTGTTGACCGTGCCGGTCGTGACCGTCACCGCACCGTTGCCCATGGCAACGACGCCATTGGACGTTGCGCCCGTTGTAGCGATCGAGCCGGCATTGACACCGACGGTGCCCGTAGCGGATGTCGCGTCGATACCGTCACTGGCCATGCCCGCGGTCGAAACCGACTTGATGGCAACACCAACAGGCCCGGTCGCGCTGGTTACGTAAATGGCCGGAGAGAGATCGCCGGTGGTGGTCACCGTGCCTGCGCTTATGCCGGACACTGTGGCCGATGTCAGGCCGTTTACATAAATGCCACGGCTGTTCATGCCGGTTGCCGAAATCGTTCCGACATCGGCAACATCGGCCGCACCGGTCGTTGAGACCGCGGTGACCGCGTCGGCGTTGGCACCGCTGGTCGATGCGGTGCCATTGACCACGACATGGGCGTCACCACCGATCGCATTGGCAGCGATCGCATTCGCCGCTGCGCCTGATGCCTGGGCATTCTGCACCGTGACCGACGCCGTGCCGTTGGTTGCATTCGCAGTGACGGCCGTGCCGCTATAAGGCAGGCCGTTGTATTGCGCGGTGCCCGATGTTGCGGCCGTTCCGCTGACGACAACTGTGGCATTCGCGCCCTGCGCCAGAACCGCGTTGCCATTGGTCAGGGTATCGGCGGGGTTGTATGCGACGGTCGACACGTTGGTGGCCGTGATCGAGGCGTTGCCGGTGCCGGACATCGCGATCAGGCCGAAGCTGCCCCGCCCGTTGACAATGACATTGCCCGTGGTGGTGATCGACGCATTGCCGACATCGGACGAAGCATAGGCCGCGGTATTGGCAGTGCCCGTGGCCGTGATGGCATTGGCCGCGATCGTGGCATTGCCGCCGGTCGATGTGGCCTGCAGCCCGGTGCCGAATGTGCCCCCGACCGCGACGTTGTTGGCAGTGATGTTGGCGCCGCCGGCGCCGGCCGTTGCGACCACACCATTGTTGGCGAAGGTACCTGCCATTGTCACGTTCTGGACCTGGACATTGGCCGCGCCGTTCAGCGCGCTGGCGTAAACGCCGCTGACCTGGTTGCCCGCGATCGCTGTCGCGCCCGTCACGTTGACGTTGACATTGCCGGTGGTGCTCGTCGCCGAAACGCCGTTGCTGGCGCCAAGCGTCGTGATCGCGCCGGTCGTGACATTGACATCGCCGCCGCCCGTCGCGGTCAGCGCAGCTGCGCCGTCAGCCGCGGTGCTGAGTGCGCCGGTGTTGACCGTGACCGCGCCGGTGCCCGTCGCGGTCGCCGAAACGGCGGCGCTGCTCGGCAGGAAGAAGAATGCGCTGGCGGCGGTGCCGTTGGTGGTCACATTGCCGGCGTTGACAGTCACATTCTGGTTGAGGCCGCCTGTTGCGATGATCCCGCCCGACAGCGCGCCCGAGGTGGTGACGTTGCCGACATTCACCGACGTGGCGCCGGTTCCGCCCGATACAACGACACCATTGCTGCCATCACCGGTCGTCGTGACGGTGGCTGCGCCGGCCAGCGTCGATGCGCCTGCACCGGTGATGCTGATACCGTTGGTGGCAGGCGCAGTCGTCGCGACCGTCACGCCCGCAGGAGCGTTAACGGTGATGTCGCCGGGCGAGACATATGTAATGCCCGCAGGATAATTGCCGGCCGATGGTGCGCAAGTCACGGTACCGCCGGCAACCGCGCCACATTCGTTTGCGGCAAAAGCCGACGTGCCCCACGTTCCTGCACAAAGCGCGGCGACCGCGCATCCCATCCGATATGTTTTGCCGCGACGCCCGCTGGCTGATGCACGCAAGGATTTGTAGCCGGAAACCGGCGATTTTTCAGACATTTGCATTATTCGCTCCCGAGTTACTCAGGAGACAAAAGTCGCAATTTGCATCGACGTTCCATGAACGAACAAACAAATACACCACTGTTGCAAGGATGCCGCAGGGGCCCGCTTCAGGCGGTCTGAACCGAGCGCCAAGGCCGCGTTCGGCCGGAACCTTTGCAATCCCATCGCATTTTTGGTTGGGGTCAAAGGAGACAGTCCATGATCGACAAAACAGCCGTTTCGCGGCGGATAGCACTGGCGTCGATCGGGGCGGGTGCTGCCGGTGCAGGCGTGTCCGCAATGGCGCAAGGGCGGCCGCCGGTCGATCTGGGCACGGTCCTGAACGGCAAGGTCCTGTTTCCGCCGCCGGCCGCCAGCAGCGAAGTGCAGCCGTCACCGCCGCGCAACGCCGATGCGCCAACCCAGCGCGTGGGGTTTGCCATCGTCGGGCTGGGCAAGCTGGCGCTCGAACAGGTCATGCCTGCCTTTGCCCAGGCGAAACATGCGCGGCCCGTGGCGCTGGTCAGCGGATCGCCCGACAAGATGCAGGCGATTGCCGCGCAATACGGCATCGCGGCGGATGCCTGCTATAGCTATGCCGATATGGCGAAGCTGCGCGACAATCCGGCAGTGCAGGTCGTCTACGTGATCACGCCCAATGCGTTGCACCGGCAGCATGTCGTGGCTGCGGCCCGCGCGGGCAAGCATGTGCTGTGTGAAAAACCGATGGCCCCATCGCTGGCGGATTGCCATGCGATGATCGAGGCCTGCCGCGCCGCCGGTGTCAAACTGATGATCGCCTACCGCATGCAATATCAGCCGCATGCGCGCGAAGCGATCCGCCTGGCGCGCAGCGGCGCGCTCGGCGCGGTCACTCTGATGGACATGATCAACAACCAGAACCAGGGCGATCCCGCACAATGGCGCCAGATCAAGGCGCTGGCGGGCGGCGGATCGCTGCCTGATGTCGGGTTGTACTGCCTGAACACCGCGCGCGCGGTGCTGGGCGAGGAACCGATCGAAGTCAGCGCGCAGATCTGGTCGCCCCCGGGCGATCCGCGCTTCCGCGAGGTCGAGGACAATGTCACGTTTTCATTGCGCTTTCCCTCGGGCGCGATCGCGAACTGCATGTCGAGCTATTCGACGCATCGGCTGGCACGCCTCACGCTGATGGGCAGCGATGCGTCGGCCACGATGGAGCACGCGTTCGATTACCAGGGCCAGACTTTGCGCGTGTCGCGCCTGACCGACGGCAAGGAACAGGCCGGTGAGATCGGCATCGAACCAAAAAACCAGTTCGCGCTCGAACTCGATCATATGGCGCAATGCGTCCGCCAGAACATCACGCCACGCACCCCCGGAGAAGAGGGCGCGCAGGATCAGCGCATCATGGAGGCCATCTACGAAGCGGCACGCACCGGGCAACGCGTGCGCCTGGCGCAGATGCCGGGCCTGGATCGTTTTCGGGGGCCTGAGCCGACCGCAGAATAGCCACCGGAATTCCCCCCTTGGCGTCGTCCCGGACGGGGCGACGAATGCCGGGTTATTCCGCTGCACCTTAACCCGCCACCGTCCATGACCGTTCTTTGACGTTCGACACGAACCCGCAACATGCCTCCTTCAGCATGCGCGCGACGTGCCAACCGGAGGGCCCATGCAGCACACTTACGATCTCGTCGTCATCGGCAGTGGCCCATCGGGTCGGCGCGGCGCGGTGCAGGCGGCAAAGCTGGGCAAATCGGTGCTGGTGGTCGAGAAAGGCCGCCGCGTCGGGGGCGTATCGGTCCACACCGGCACGATCCCGTCCAAGACCATCCGCGAAACCGTGCTCAACTTGTCCGGCTGGCGCGAACGCGGATTCTACGGCCGCAGCTACCGCGTCAAGCAGGACATCTCCGCCGAAGACCTGATGGGCCGGCTGCACAAGACGCTGGAGCACGAAGTCGAAGTGCTGGAACACCAGTTCCATCGCAACGGTGTCGACTGGATGCAGGGCACGGCGCGTTTTGCCGATCCGCATACGATCGAGGTCCACGGCCTTGACGGTGAAGTCCGCCGGATCACGGCGCGCAATATCCTGCTCGCCTGCGGCACGCGGCCGTTCCGTCCCGGTTCCGTGCCGTTCGACGGCCGCGTGGTGCTCGATGGCGACGAGATTCTCGACATTGAAAAACTGCCGCGCAGCCTGATCGTGATCGGTGCCGGCGTGATCGGAGTGGAATACGCGACGATCTTTTCCGCACTCGATGTCGCGGTCACACTGGTCGAGCCGCGCGAGACATTTCTCGATTTCATCGACCGCGAACTGATCGACGAATTCGTCCACGAACTGCGCGACCGCAATGTCGGGCTGCGGCTGGGCTCGGCGGTCGCCGAAATCGCGATCACCGGCGGCCGTGCGCATTGCCGGCTCGAAAACGGGCGGAGCGTGGTGGGCGACATGCTGCTGTATGCCGCCGGCCGCGTCGGCGCGGTGGATGCGCTTGCGCTCGATGCCGCAGGCCTGACTGCCGACCACCGCGGCCGGCTGACAGTGGACGCGCGCACGATGCAGACGTCGCAACCGCACATCTACGCCACCGGCGACGTCATCGGGTTCCCCAGCCTGGCCTCGACCTCGATGGAACAGGGCCGCCTTGCCGCGCTCCACGCGTTCGGCCACGAGCCGCCGCCGCCGCCCGAATTCTTTCCCTACGGTATCTATTCCGTCCCCGAAATCTCCGTCGTCGGCATGACCGAGGAAGACGTGCGCAAGCGTCACATCGCCTATGAAACCGGCATCGCCCGCTTCCGCGAAACCTCGCGCGGGCATATCATGGGGCTGGAAAGCGGCATGATGAAAATGCTGTTTTCGATCAAGACGCGCCGCCTGCTAGGCGTGCACATCATCGGCGAGGGCGCGACCGAACTGATCCACATCGGCCAGGCCGTGCTCAATTTGCGCGGCACGATCGATTATTTCATCCAGAACACATTCAATTACCCGACCCTGGCCGAAGCGTACAAGATCGCCAGTCTGGATGCGTGGAACAAGCTGCAGGCATCGGCGGAGATGCCGGCCCTCGGTTCGGGGGAGGCCCCGGCTGACGACCACTGAGGTGCGGCACGCCCAGTCGGTCCCGGTCTTGACCATATTCCGCCCGATGGGTAAATGTGATCGCAATGACGGCACCGCGATCCATGAGGCATGCCGGGCCTAGCGGCGAAGATATCGGCCGCTTTCCGCGCTCCTATTACGCCGATACCTGTGACGCGCCGGTCGACGCGGAGCCATTACACAGCGATGTGATCACAGATTTTTGCGTCATCGGCGGCGGCTTTACCGGTCTGGGCGCTGCGCTGGCGCTTGCCCGGATGGGCCGGAGTGTGCGCCTGGTCGAGATGGGACCGATCGGTTGGGGGGCATCGGGGCGCAACGGCGGCCAGATCCACGTGGGGTGGGAGCAGAGCCAGACCTGGTTCGAAAAAAAGCTCGGTCACGACACCGCACAGGCGCTGTGGCGCATGGCGCTCGCTGCCCGCACCCATCTCGACACCTTGTTCGATCTCGCACCCGATCGCTGCGACTTTCGCCCCGGACTTGTCTTTGCCGATCACCGGCCCGGGCATTTGGCCGCAACCCACGCGCATGTCAGGAATATGCGCGAGGTCTACGGCTACGGCAGCCTGACCCCGCTGTCGCGCGATGCGCTGCGCGGCATGCTGGACACTGCGGCGTATCACGGCGGCAGTTTCGATGCGCTGGGCGGGCATTGTCATCCGCTCAAACTGGCGCTGGCGATGGCAAGGGCGGCGCAGGCAGCCGGGGCCATGCTCCATGCGCACACGCCCTGTACCCATCTTGTCCCCGACCGTGCAGGTTGGCGCGTCACGACGCCGCATGGGGTGATCCATGCCGGCCAGGTGCTCGATGCGAGCGGCGCCTATGCGCGCGCGATGGTGCCGCAGACCGATGCCCATGTCCTGCCCGTAAACAGCTATATCGCCACGACCGAGCCGCTCGATCCTGCGCTGGCCGACAGTTTGATAGAGGGCGGCGCGGCGGTTTCCGATGCCCGCTTTGTGCCGTATTATTTTCGCCTGACGCCCGATCATCGCCTGCTGTTCGGCGGCGGTGAAAGCTATGGCTATCGCATGCCGCGCGATATCGCCGCGTTCGTGCGCCCGCATCTGGCGCGGGTGTTTCCGCAACTGGCGCATGTGCCGATCAGCCATGCCTGGGGCGGGTCGCTGGCGATTACGCCCAATCGGCTGCCGTTTGTCATGCAACCACAGCCCGGCCTTCATGCCGTCAACGGGTTTTCGGGGGTGGGTGTGGTGATGGCGCCATGGCTGGGTCAGGCGGTTGGACGCGCGATGGCGGGGGAGGCCAATGCGGCCCATGATCTCGTCCGTCGCATGCCGCATCCCCGCTTTCCCGGTGGTCCATGGCTGCGGTGGCCAACCCAAGCCCTGGCGATGTCCTTCATGGCGCTGCGCGATCGGCTTTGATCACCTTTGCGGGTATTCTACCCGAAGCGAGCAATTCCTCTGCTGCGACGCGTTCGATCGTCGCTACGATATCCGGCGAAAAGCCAAGCTCGAAACCGGCCTGTTCCGCCGCGCCGAGCGTGCGCGGATCACGCCCCGAAACAGTGCCGAAGATCACCAGCGCTTCGAGGTAATAGCCATAGGCGCTGGCATGGTATTGGTCGGTCGTCCACAGGTTCAGCTGACCGAACGCCACGCCGTCATACGGGTTCGGATCGGCGACCCCTTCGTCCATGGCCCGGTTCCAGGCCTGGCCCACGGGGATCGCGCCCTCGATCTCGGCATCCGTCCTGATGGCCAGCGCGTTGGCCGCCGCGATATCCCCGGCCATCGCCGTGATCGGCTTGCCATACCAGTGCCCGCCCGGCCGATAGGTCTGGTCGGCGCGCGACCACGTCGTGACCAGGTCGATCCTGGCGGCGGGGTTTTCCCGTTTGACCATCGCGGCAAGCCGGACAGCGGCGGCAACGTGTTCGGACGGATCCCCCGGATGCGCCTTGCTGAGCGTGCTGTAGCCCTGCAGGATGACGACGTCCCAACGCCCGGCCAGTCTGGCGCGCCGCTTGTCGTAGTGAAACTGCAGGTCCTCGCCGGGCGCCGTTTCCAGGCTGATCCGCCACGGCAGGCCCGCGTCTTTCGCAAACATCGCCACCAGCGCCGGCACGCCGCCGATCCCTTCGCCATTGAGATCGGTCACCAGCTCGGGCCGGTAGGCGCGGACCGGCGACAACGCGCCAAAGGTAAAGCTGTTGCCGACGAACAATACGGTTTGGGCAGGGCCTGCCTCAGGTGTCGCGCGGGCGGGCACAGCCAGGCCGAGCGCCGCTGCCAGCAGGCATGGCCATGCGATCTGCCTGTTCATGCGCGCCATCGCGGTTACTCGTTCCCCTGCTTGCGCACCAGAGCCGGCGCATCGCCATCGAGCAGGCCGAGCGCATCGGACATCTCCAGCGCGGTGGCAAATTCGCCGTGCAGGCTGGCCACCGCGAGGTTGTGGACCAGCTCGGCATCGTAATCGACGCCATCGAAACCGATCCTGTTCGACGTGGCGCAGGCATCGGGGATCAGGTAATTGTCATACCCCATGTTGCCCGCCATGCGCACCGTCGTTTCGACGCAGAAGTTGGTGAAATAGCCCACCTGGACCAGCCGGTGAATGCCTCTGCGCCGCAACTCCAGTTCGAGCGTGGTGCCGACAAAGGCGCTGTTTACATCCTTGGTGATCACCAGTTCATCGGCGCGCGGCGCAATGCCATCCAGAAATTCACCGCCTGGCGTGCCCAGCTTGAGCGGCGATACCGCCTGGCGCGAATTGTGCGCGGTGTAGATGACGGTGAGGCCCTTGCGGCGAAACGCATCGACCAGCGTGTGGATATGCCCTTCTGCGCCCGGATTGTTGCGCCGGCCGGTGGGTCCGCCCCAATGCTCTAGCGCATTGATGCCCTTTTGCGCATCGATCACCAGCAAGGCCGTGTTCGCGCCGAATTGTCCGATCATCATAGTCTCCCGTTCGATGGTGTGATGGGTGTTTCCCGGATCGTCGCTGGCGGGATATGGCTTTCGAACCACATCACCGACCGCGCGGCAAAGTCGATCGCCGCCGGCATGCCATGCACCCCGTGACCCTCTTGCGGATAGCGCACGACCACCGAAGTCACCCCGTTTTCCAGCAGCGCGTTGTGAAACTGCAAGGCTTCCTCGGGCGGGGTACAGCGATCGAGATCGCCGCACACCAGCATGGTCGGCGTGGTGCTGTGATGGGCGTACAGCAACGGGCTGCGGGTGTAATACGATCCCGACAGGTTTGTATAATGGTCCTGCAGGAACAGCGCGTCGAATTGCGGAATATTGCCGAGCAGATGATGGCTGACATGGTTGGTTGCAGGCCCGACCGAAATGGCCGCGCCAAACCGGCTGTCGCGCGTGGTCAGCCAGCACGTCATGAACCCGCCGTAGCTGAGCCCGGTCACGCCCAGCCGCGACCGGTCGGCGATGCCGGTATCGACAAGATGGTCGATACCCGACAGCAGATCGTCGGTATCGGCCCCGCCGACATCGCCGACCACGCGCGCGGCAAACGCCTGGCCACGCCCCGAACTGCCGCGCGGATTGGGCAGAAACAGCGCATAACCCCGGCGCAGCAGCATCAGCGCCGCGGCGGATCGCCCCAGCCACCACGGTCGCCAGTGCAGCACCGGCCCGCCATGCACTTCCAGGATCGTCGCATACGGCGGTGCGCCATGCGGCTTGAGCAGCCAGCCTTCGATCGGGAGGCCGTCGGGCGCCTGCCAGTGCACCGGGACCGCACCGGCGCATGCGTCGCTGGCTGCCAGGTCACCGCGCGCGGCCGGCGCCACCTGCAGCACGCCGCCGCGCACGGCCGCAATCCGGGGGCGATCGAGGAAGGTCTGGCAGACAAATGCAAAGTCATGCCGATCGTTCAGCGCGAGCACTGTGGCGGTGATCTGCGCCGTCGTCATTTCGGCACTTTGCCATAGTTCTCCGACCCGGTTTTCCCGGATGTTGATCGAAGACACGACAGTTTCAAGCCCGCGATGGCCCGCGATCAGCAAAGCCTCGTCCGATTGCCATGCGATGCAACTGGTATCGACGGCGCCCACCGGCAGCAGGTGGCATGTTCCTTCGTGCAGGTCGCACAACCGCAAGTCGCCCGCGACATACCCGCGATCGCTGCAGATGGCTTCGACAAAGGCCAGGTAGCGGCCCGAGGGGGACGATCGCGGCACGCCGATCTGGCTGACCGGTTGGTAGACAGGGGTGACGGCGCCGGTCGCCAGATCGATGGTGGAAAGCCCGGCGGCATACCATGCGCCCTCCCCCGGCTCTTGCGAGCCAATGACCGCGAGATGGTGGTTGCCGCACCACGTCGCCTCCCAGATATTTTCACCGCCCGATACGCATGACAAAGCGCCGGTGGCGCAATCGACGATCCACGCGCTGCGGCGCATGGCATCGGTCGGCCGGCCGATGACTTGCGGCATCCAGGCCGGGCCGTCGTCGGAAATTTCCACTGTCGTGTACGCGCCCTGCCCGCTCGACAGGTCTGCGCCATGCCCGGCAACGCCGAGCAGGATGCGGCGGCCATCGGGCGACCATTCGCAATATTCGACCCAGCCATCCACCTTGGGACCGGCTGTCACGCGCAACGATTGCGGGTCCAGATAATATAGCTGGAAATCGGAAGCGCGGTCGCGGTCCGATACAAAGGCGATCGTCGTGCGATCGGGGGAAATCCGCGCATGGCGGTCGCTATTCGGCCCATCGGTCAGGATCCGCATCGATCCATCGTCCAGATCGTGTTCGCAGATGCGCGTCACGGCCCGCTGGTCGAGATCGGCGACGATCGTTCCGGTGAACAACACCCATGCGCCGTCCGCCGATCGCTGAAGATCGGTGATATCGCTGACGAAATCCGTGCCGGGCCGGCTTGCCTGCTCGTAAATCAGCCGCGCTTCACCGAAAGCATCGCTCGTGCGGATATCGCGCTTCATCATCGGATGGCCTCGTTTTGCCGGGCTGGCGACAAATGCGCCGCATAGCCGCCCGCCTCGGCCATTCTGATCAAGAGCCGCTGGCCTTGCTGCACCCGCGCCGTCACGTGCCTCGCCTGATTGGGCAAGCGCGTGTCGGCATACCCATCGAGGTGCCAGGTGCCCGCGTGCAGCAATGCCAGGCGGACCGGAACCGTGCGCGCATGGCCGTCGGTCATCGCGCCAAGCCACCATGATGCGCCCCGGCGCCGCGCGATCACCACGTACCGGCCCGGCGCACCGGCAAGAACCCGCGTCTCGTCCCACGTTTCGGGGGTGCGCGCCACGAAATCGAACCCGGTCGCGCCGTCGTAATGCGCGGGCGTATCCGCCACCATCGGCAATTCGTTCTCCTGAACGATATACGTGGCCAGCGCCCGGGCGCGGGTGCCCATCACTTGCGGCGCGGTGTTGCGATTGTGAAACGCGGCGGGCGAAACCGCGTCGAACCCGCCCTCGTGCGTATCCATCGGCCCGGCCAGCATACGGGTAAACGGGATCGTCACCTCGTGCGCCGGCGTGCTGCCGGGATTGCCGTCGAACTTGTCGTATTCCGAGCCGCGCACCGCTTCGCGCGACAGCACATTGGGCCAGGTGCGGCTCTCTCCGGTCGGTTCCGACGTGCCGTGAAACACTACGGTCAGGTGGTGGTCGGCGGCCTTGCGCGCGATTTCGTCGGTCGATGCGATCATGTCCTGGTCGTTGCGATCCATGAAATCGACCATGACGCCGGCCACGCCCCATTTTTCCCAGCGATCGAATGCCGTATCCATCTGCCCGCGCAACACCTGCCAGTGGCACCAGACGCGCAAGGCCACGCCGCGCCGCCGCGCGCGGGCCAGGATCTCGTCCATGTCGATCCCGGCGCGCGCCCGCGTCAGATCCTGGACCGTGCCATCGGGCTGGATCGGCCCTGGATACCAGGCCTGATCCATGAACCCGTCAAGCGTGTGGAAAGGGATGCCGTGATCGCCATCGAAATCGATATAGGCATCCATGGTGGCGGTGTTCAGGCCCGGCGCAAACCCCTGCCCCGGCCAGACATAGTCGTTCCACCACGGAAAACTGGTCTTTCCCGGCCTGACCCACGACCAGTCGCGCCCGTCTGGTGGCGGATTGAGCAGCGTGACGAGACTGGATTCGATCAGCCGGCCGGGCGCGTCGCCCAGCATCACCACCCGCCAGGGCGAAACATGCGGGCCGGCGCCACCGGTGACCGCCACATCCGGCTGGCCGGGCCGGGGCGACAGCCGGCCGGAAAGCCCAGGAAGTCCGGTATTGCGCACCAGGTAGAGCCCTGCCCAATCATGCACGGCCGCTTCGGCGATTCCCACCCAGACCCCGTTGCGACGGGCCAGCAACGGCAGTGTCAGCAGCGCGCCATCGGGCGCTGCCTGCGCCAGCGGCCCCGCGCTGTAATACGGCTCATGCGACGAGACGAAGCCGCCGGCCGGACCGACCCATGCGCTTGCCGTTGCCGGCATGCCGAAACCGGCGTCTTCGGCCTGGATCGCAAAGGTGCCCGCAGTACGGAATTGCCAGCGATAGGCGACGCCATCGTCATAAGCGCGAATCACGAGCTCGAGCGAGTCCGGGCTGCCCGAAAACGCCACGGCCGCTTCGTTGTAGCGTTCGTGTGCAGTGCTGGCCTTGCCAAGCAGGCCGGTGACAACACCGTCGTGCGACCGGCGTGTTATCCGCGCGATTGCCAGCGCCGAGGGCCCGCTGTCGGCAAAGCGCAAGCCAATCGGCGCGCGATCGAGGACGGATTTGCCACGCCATGACACCGACCATCGCGCCACGCCGACGGGAGACAGCGTCATCGTCACCGCGGCGCGTCCACCGGGCGACGTAACGACGACCGCCGCAGCGACCGGAGACGCGCAGCAGACCGCTAAGATCACAGATAAGAATGCACGTGAAAACGTCGGCATGACAGCAACTGATCCTTGTCGCGCGCAACACGCCTCAGTTTAACAGGTATTGCAAGGGCCTGCGGATCAAAAATTACGCTGGACGTCATCCATTCGCCGTTTAATCCTGCCCAAGGGATCACAGCCAAGCCATTTGCTCGCCGTATCGCCATCCGTGGAGGTAAAGCCGATGACCATGTCCATCCGTCTGCTCGCGCTGGCAGGAACCTTGTGGATCGGGATCGCCGGTCAGGTGACCCTGGCCAGGACGGCGGACACGGCGGCGGACCCCGCCACCCGCGCCGCCGCGATCGTGCGCAAGATGACGCGTGCCGAAAAGCTGCAATATGTGCACGGCTATTTTCCGCCCTATCAAAAGCTGCGCCCGCCGCAGATGGCCAACGCGGCCGGCCATGTGCCCGGGGTGCCGCGGCTCGGCATTCCCGATTTGCGTGAAAGCGATGCAAGCCTGGGCGTGGCGAACAATGTCGAACAGAGGCCGGGCGATACCGCGACCGCACTGCCCGGCACGCTCGCGCTCGCGGCCACGTTCGACCCGGCCCTCGCGCGCAGCGCAGGCGCGATGATCGGCAGCGAGGCCCGCGCAAAAACCTTCAACGTGCTGCTCGCTGGCGGCGTCAACCTGACCCGCGATGCGTGGGGCGGCCGCAATTTCGAATATTTCGGCGAAGATCCGCTGCTGAGCGGAATCATGGCCGGCGCCGCGGTTGCCGGCGTCCAGTCCAACCACATCATTGCCACGGTCAAGCACTTCGCATTCAATGCCCAGGAAACGGGCCGCGATGTGCTGGACGCCCGGCTCGACACGCAAGCCTTGCAGGAAAGCGACCTGCTGGCATTCCGCATCGCGATCGAGGACGGCCAGCCAGGTTCGGTCATGTGCGCCTACAACAAGGTGAATGGCATTTACGCCTGCGAAAACCCGTGGTTGCTGACCGATGTCCTGCGCAACGAATGGCATTATCCCGGCTTTGTGATGTCCGACTGGGGCGCGGTGCATTCCACCGACCAGGCAGCACTCGGCGGGCTCGACCAAGAATCGGGGCAGGAGCTGGATGACCGGATCTATTTTGCCGATGCCCTTGGCGCATCGATCACGGCCGGGCGCGTGCCCGAACGCCGGCTCGACGACATGGTCACGCGCATACTGACAGCCGCAATCGCCAACGGCCTGGTTGACGATCCGGTCCCGGCGACGCCGCAGCCCATTGCCGCCGCCGCCGATGCGGCCGTGGCCCAGCGCGTCGCCGAACGCGGCATGGTCCTGCTGAAGAACACGCGCAATGTCCTGCCGCTAGCACGCAAGGCCCGGCATGTCGTGCTCATCGGCGGGCATGCCGATGTGGGCGTGCTGTCGGGCGGCGGGTCGTCGCAAGTCCGCTCGGTCGGCGGCATTCCGCTGGAGATCCCGCTGACCGAAGGCACCGCCATGTCGTTTGCGCGGGTCACCTGGCACGCCTCGTCGCCGCTGCGCGCACTACAGGCAGCCATGCCCGGCGTTACGATCGATTATGTCGACGGGCGCGATGTGCCAGCCGCAGCGGCCGCCGCTGCCAAGGCCGACGTGGCGATCGTATTCGCCACCCAATGGCGGACCGAGGCGCAGGATCTGCCAGGCCTGGCGTTGCCGGACAACCAGGACGCGCTGATCGGCGCGGTGGCCAAGGCCAATCCGGCCACGGTGGTCGTGCTGGAAACCGGGGGCGCGGTGCTGATGCCATGGCTCGACCGTGTCGCGGCGGTTGTTGCGGCCTGGTATCCAGGGCAGCGGGGCGGCGAAGCGCTGGCCCGGTTGCTGACCGGCGATATCGACTTTGCCGGCCGGCTGCCGCTGACGTTTCCGCGCAGCGCCGCGCAACTGCCCCGAACCGGTCCCGCCGACCCCGCGCGCCCGATCGCCTATCCCGAACGCGCCGATGTCGGGTATCGCTGGTTCGGACTGCGCCACGAAACGCCGCTGTTCCCGTTCGGGTACGGGCTGGGTTATGGCCGCGTGACCTGCGACGATGTCCGGTTTGCGGGCGGTGCCCATCCGCAAGTCAGCCTGACCCTGCGCAATACGGCAGCACGCGCGACGACTGCCGTTCCGCAATTGTATCTCGTCGGACCGGAACAGGCGCCCGCACGCCTGGTCGGCTGGCAGAGCACCGATCTGGCGCCGGGCGAAACCCGGCGGATCACGATCGCGGCCGATCCACGCCTGCTGCCACGCTACCGGCAGGGCCGCTGGTCGATCCTGCCGGGCGCGTACCGGCTCACGGTCGGTCTTGCCGCCGATGCGCCGATTGCCACAGGGTCCGTCACGATCACCGACGCTGCGCCATCGCCATCATAACCCAAGCGATTTGCAACGTTTGAACAAAATCGAGCAATTGCATGCTCATTCTTGCGCACACTGCGATCACAAGGTACACTCGGTTACATTAATCGTTCAAACCCAAGGAACAATCGCATGTCTCGGCAAAAGCTGGTGTTGATCGGGGCCGGAAGCACGGTTTTCACGCAACGCCTCGTCGCCGACATCATCCTTGCCGGCGAAGCCGACAAGTGGGAGCTGGCGCTGGTCGATATCGACCCGGTGACGCTCGATGCAGTTGAAAAACTGGTCGGCAAGATGATGCACGCCAAAGGCGCAGCCATCCCCGTGACCGCCACGACCGACCGCCGCACCGTGCTGGCAGGGGCCGCGTTCGTGGTCACGACGATTGCGGTCGGCGGCCGCATGGGCTGGCAGCGCGATATCGAAATTCCGCGCAAATACGGCATTTTTCAGCCCGTAGGCGATACCGCGCTGCCCGGCGGCATTTCGCGCGCGATGCGCATGATCCCGCAGATGATCGCCATTGCGCGCGATGTTGCGGATCTGTGCCCGGACGCTGTGTTCTTCAACTATTCGAACCCGATGACCGCGATCTGCCGCGCCATCCGCAAGGAAACGGGCGTGCCGGTGATCGGCCTGTGCCATGGCGTGCACCATGTCGAGGGCGTGATTGCCAAGTTCCTGGGAGTCGAGGACGGATCGATATCGTCGTTCGGGATCGGGCTGAACCACCTGACGTTCCTGACGCGGCTGTTCCACAACGGTGTCGATGCACGCCCGATGATCCACGCCAGATTGCGCGAGCAGAAGGCCGGGCTTGCCGCAGAGCTGGCGCAAAAGCAGGTGTGGCCCAATATCGTCGAAGGCCGGGCTCCGCGCTATGCCGACGATCCGTTTTCATGGGGCCTGTTCGAAAAACATTCGGTCTTTCCATGCGCGATGGATCGCCATGCCGTGGAATTCTTTCCCGAGCAGTTTCCCGGCGGCGCCTATTGCGGGCACTTGCTGGGGCGCGAGGCGTTCCCGATCGACGAGCGGATCGCGCTGGGCGACACCTGGTTTGCCGATATGCTGGCGATCGCCAATTCCGACGAGCCACTGCCCAAAGTCTATTACGAGAACGTGCCGGGCGAGAGCGAGCAATTGCTCGAGATCATCCACTCGCTCCAGCACGACCAGCGCAAGGTGTTTTCGGTCAACCTGCCCAACCAGGGCCAGGCGCCCTATCTGCCAGCCGATGCCATCGTGGAATGCAATGCAGTCGCGGTCGGCGGCGGGTTTGCCGCGGTCATTGCCGATCCGCTGCCGGCAGAGCTGATTGCAAAGCTGCAATCGCGCCTTGCTGCCATCGAGATCACAGTGGATGCCGCCCTGTCGGGCAGCCGCGATCTGATGCTCGAGGCGCTGCTTGCCGATGGCGCGATCGACGATGCGGACCAGGCCCGCGCGCTGCGCGACGATCTGATCGATGCGCATCGCGCGCATCTGCCGCAGTTCGCGTGAGCCTTACCGGCCCGATAATTGTCCGCCCGGATTTCACGCGGGCGATTGATCTGCCTGGCGCAGGGCCGTGCCCGCGCCCGGTCGATATCGATCGCGCCGTTACCGGGTTCGAACATCTGGTCGCGCTGCGCGTCTATTCGTTTGCGCAAGGGGTGACGATCGACGGCGAGGCCGAAGACGACGAGGTGTTCATCGTCGCGATGCGCGGTGAAACCAGCATCACGATCTCGCGCGATGGTATCGCCGGCGCCGCCGTTCATCTGCGGCAGGGCAAAGGATCGCGCGCAGCCTATATGCCGCCGCATGCGGCGTACCGGCTAACCGCCGTGACGGACTGCGACATCGCCTATGCGCGCGCGCAACCGACCGGGACCGCATTTGCTGCCGCCTGCGACTTTGCGGCGCAAGAGGGCGCGCTGGATATCGCAGGGCATGCGACCGGCATGGATCTGGCGCTGTTCGCCATTCATGCAGGGAACGACAGTGGGCTGGACCGGCACGGTGCCGGGGCCGAGCGGATCATGCACTTGCGTGCCGACGGCGCAATCACTGTGACTCTGGGGGGCGAAACGCTTCAGGATTGGGGTTCGGCTGCGATCGGCAAGGACGACAGGCCGACCATGACTGTTCAGGCGGGATCGGGGGAAATCCTGCTTGTTACAGCGGCCATGGGCCGGGTGCCGGTATCACGGGGACCAATCGAGACAGCATAATGGGGCGCGCATCGCCGCGCGAATAACAGGGGGAATTTGATGATGCTTACCAGGTGTTCGAAGGCCGTGCTGTTTGCCGGCGTTGCGTTGTTTCCCGTCATGGCGTGTGCTCAGAGCACAGACACCACTGTGCCGCCGGTGCCCCCGGCGGCGGCGGCCGCCGATTCTGCCCCTGCGAATACCGGAGAGATCGTCATTACAGGATCGCGTATCGCGCGGCCCGATTTCCAAGCACCGAACCCGATCATTTCGTTCAGTGCCGCAAACATCGAGCAGTCGGGCAATACCAACTTGACCAATTTTCTTCAGCGCGTTCCCGCGCTGACCGGGTCAAGCGACAGCACCGTCACTTCGGGCGGTAACGGCACATACAACAAATTCGGCACAACCGGGCTTAACGAGCTCAACTTGCGTAACCTGGGCACGAGTCGCACATTGGTGCTGGTCGACGGGCGACGGCATGTCGCTGGCGAACTCAACACTGCCGCGGTCGATATCAACACCATTCCGACCGATCTGATCCAGCGGGTCGATGTGCTGACCGGTGCAATATCAGCAGTTTATGGGGCCGACGGTGTGACAGGCGTGGTCAACTTCATTTTAAAACGCGATTTCGACGGGGTAAGCGGTCGCTTTCAGTCGGGTGTTTCGGATTATGGCGATGCGGGCAACCGCTTTATTTCGCTGGCCGCAGGCAAAAACTTCGCCGGCGGCAGGGGAAATATAACGCTGGCCTATGAATACAGCCGCGACGAAGCCGTCACCAATGACGAACGCCCATTCCTGCGATCCGATCAGCGCAAGTACCTGATTCCCAATGACGCCTACACCGGTCAGCCCAACGTGCCTCAGAACATTCTTGTCGGCGATTTGCGCTATGGCAATGAATCGCCGATCGGTGCGGTCTACATCGGCAATGAAACAACCCCCAGGTTCGACGGCTTGGGCCGCCCCTACGATAACGGCACAGCGGCGTCGTATTATCAGACTGGCGGGGTCAGCACCAAAGTAGCCGGATTTTACCAAGGCGACCTCTACCCCTTGATCGAACGCCATGATGTCAATCTGCTATCGCATTACGATTTTTCGGATGCGTTCAAGCTGTCGGTCGAAGGCACTTATGCGCAAAGCCATACCCGCAGCTTTGGTCAATACACGTCCACGTATGGCGGCTTTAACGGCACACAGCCTATTTCGATCAACAATCCCTTTGTTCCAGCAGTCATCCGCGATGCCGCGATTGCAAGCGGAGCGACCGGCGTGTTCGTTAACCGCGACAATATCGATTATGGCCGCCAGGGCGAAGACGATTTACGCAAGACCTATCGTGGAGTGATCGATGGATCGGGTCGCCTGTCCGACCACGCGACGTGGGACGCCTACTACGAATATGGCGAAACTGATGTGCGCATCACCAAACTCAATGACCGGCTGAACGCGCAGTATGCTCAAGCACTCGACGCGGTCCGCGACCCCGCCACCGGGCAGATCGTGTGTAACCCGGCAAATAATCCCGGCCCAGGTTGCGTTCCAATCAGCCTGTTTGGCCCCGGTCCCGCCACAGCGAAACAGTTAGCCTATTTCCTCGTAAACGATACCAGCACGGCCAAGATCACCCAACAAGTCGCCAGCGCAAGCATCAGCGGCGATTTCGGCCAGTACTTCAAATTGCCTGGCGGGCCGGTCAAATTCGCATTTGGCGGCGAGTATCGCCGCGAAACCAGTCAGTTCAATCCCAACCAGCGGCTGGTCGATGCCGTGTTTTTTTCGGGCGACGAACCCGTACCGGTTAGCCCGTCGAGCGGCAAGTTCGACGTGAAGGAAGCGTTTGGCGAACTTGATCTGCCTATTTTGAAGGATGTGCCGTTTGCCTATATCCTGTCGGTTGGCGCGGCCGGCAGATATTCGCATTATTCGACCAGCGGCAACACCACCACCTGGCAATTCAACGGCACCTATGCCCCGGTGCCGGCGATCACATTCCGTGGCAGTTATGGCAAGGCAGTGCGCGCGCCCAACATCGGTGAACTGTTTCAGCCGAAACTCGGCGATAACGCTTTCTTTACCGATCCATGTACGCCCGCACAGATCAAAAATGGCACCCAATACCGCATGGCAAATTGCACAGCTACGCTAGCTGCTGTTGGCGCGACGTCCCAAGCGTCATTGCAGACCGACCAGTTTGTGTTTGGCAGTTCGTCGGGCAATATCAATCTGAAACCCGAAACCGCGCGAACATGGACCGCCGGCGTGCTGGTGCGGCCTTCGTTCCTGCGCGGGTTTGTCGCCTCGTTCGACTGGTACAACATCAATCTTAAGGACGCCATTAACACTATCGACGCAAGCACCTTGGCGAGCCTGTGCGTCGATCAGCCCACCGTACCGAACCAGTATTGTAACCAGTTCACCCGCGCGCAGGGTACTGGCATTATCAACAATTACACGCGGGGACCTCTGAATGTCGCGCGATTCCAGACCGCCGGACTCGATGTCAATCTCGATTACGTCGTGCGCGCGGGGAATGCCGGCATGTTCGATCTCAGGCTGGTGGTTGGTTATCTAAACAAACTTGACATGGTGGGCATTCCCGGCGCGCCAGTGATAAACAGCGTCGATCAATCGTATGCACCACGCTGGACTGCCGATTTTTCGCCGACCTGGACGATCGGCCAGTTTGTTCTGAATTATAACCTGCGCTGGAAAGATGCCACGCTGGCCTATGATCGCAACACGCTTGCAGCCAGCCCGAACGTCGCGGCGCCCCAGTATCTGCGGTTTTCTGCGCTTTGGCAGCACGATATTCAGGCAAAGTTGCAGGTAAATAAAGACTTTTCATTTTATGGCGGCGTGACGAATTTTACCAATCAGAAGCCCGACCTTTATTCGTATACGACAAATATTCCGATCTCGCCGCTCGGCCGATATTTCTATGCCGGCGCCAAGTTCAATCTTGGGTCGTCGGCACGCAAATGAACGGGGCGCTGGTTATAACCGGCGGTTCGCGAGGGATCGGGGCAGCCTGCGCGCGACTGGGCGCGCAGGCGGGATGGCAGGTCTGCGTAGGATACAGGGCGGATCGGCAGTCGGCCGATGCGCTGGTGCGCGACATCGAACAGGCCGGCGGCCAGGCGCTTGCGGTGATGGGCGACGTGGCGCACGAGGATGACGTGCTGCAGCTGTTCGACCGGGCGGCGCAAGCGTTCGGGGCGATCGGCGGGCTGGTCAACAATGCCGGGATCCTGGCGCCGGCGGCGCGGCTGGTGGATATGGATCTGGCCCGGTGGAACGCGACGATCGCCACCAACCTGACGGGCGCATTCCTGTGCGCGCGCGAGGCGGTGCGGCGCATGGCGGCAGGCGGCGCCATCGTCAATGTCTCATCAATGGCGGCGGTGCTCGGCGCACCAGACGAATTCATCGATTATGCAGCATCGAAAGGTGGTATCGATGCGCTGACCGTCGGACTTGCCAAGGAAGTCGCTGCGCAAGGGATCCGCGTCAACGGCGTGCGGCCCGGGTTGATCGACACTGCGATCCACGCATCGAGCGGCGATCCGCAGCGCGCGTCGCGCCTGGCGCCGAACATTCCGATGCGGCGCACCGGCACGCCTGAGGAAGTTGCGCGAACGATCCTGTGGCTGCTGTCGGACGCGGCATCCTATTGCACCGGAATCATGGTCAATGTCAGTGGCGGACGCTGACCGAAAACGATTTTTTTCACATTGCCGGTATTGCGGCCCAAATGAGGACTGCCAAATCATGTCTGCCAATTCGCAAGTGATCCCGCTCGAAACGCTGATCGACAGCCTGATTGTCGATCCCGATCGCTTTGAAAAGGCCGAATACGCCGAGATGGGTGTGCCGATGTTCCTGATCGGCGAAGATCCGGCCCTCCCTGCGACAATCGATTCTGGGGCAGTCGATTCTGGGGCAGTCGATCCGCTGGCCCAACACTTTGCCGCTCTGGCGCGCGCGCTGGCCACGCGAAAGCCGATGCTTGATGGCGATGATGTGGCCATCTTGCTGGAACTGCTCGCCAGGCGCGATTTTCAACCGCACGGCCTGCCGGAACTGGTTACCGATGACTTTTCCCTGCCGGCGCAGGCGCCCCAGGTCATGCGTGAACTGGCCGAAGGGATGGCGCAATCGCGCGCGATCCGCCTGGTCAATTTTCATGCGACACCGCGCTATCGCGAGGCGGAATACCGCGAGCAGATCGCGGCGCTGGCGCGCGATTTCGAACCGATCACACCCGCCAATTTCGCCGATGCGTTCGGCGGAACGTGGAACCACGCGCGGCCGGGGGTCATGCCGGCGCTGTTCGAAGGCTATCGCGACAATCTCGATGTCGTGCTGCCGATCCTCGAGGAATTCGGGTTTACCGCGTGGTTTTTCATCCCCTCGGGCTTTTTGAACGTGCCGCCGCTCGAACAGCGCAAATACGCTGCGTGCCATACGCTGCATCTTCCGCTGATCGATGAATATCCGGGCGAACGGATCGCGCTGACCTGGGACGAGGCGCGCGACATCGTGCGGCGCGGCCATACCTTTGCCTGTCACACGCGCACGCACAACCTGGTCACACCTGATACGCCCCATGCCGTGCTCGAAGACGAAATCGCCGCGTCCAAAGCCGAAATGGAACGGGAACTGGGCATCGCGGTCGAAATCTTCTGCTGGCTCGAAGGCGCTGCGCTGGGTATCAACGCGCAAGCCGACGCCATGCTGCGCCAGTCGGGATACCGTTACCTGCTGTCCAATTTCAAGCTTCAGAAGCTGCAATAGCGACACGTGGGCGCGGCACTGGTCGAGGGAATGTTTGCGTGATCAAGGCAGAGCGGCACGATCTGATCATTGTCGAACTGGCCAAGCGCGGCGCGGTCGGCGTGCAGGATCTGGCCGAATTGCTCGATGTTTCGCAGGCGACGGTTCGCCGGGATATTGCCGAACTGAATGCAAACAACAGCCTGCTGCGTACCCACGGCGGCGCGGCGCTGGTCGATCGTCGGCGCGAAGTGCCCTACGATGCCAAGATCATGGCCTATCTTCCGGAAAAACGGCGGATCGGCACGCATGCCGCCTCGTTGCTGGAGCCGGAGATGACGATCGGCTGCGGCGGCGGCACGACGGTCATGCAGATGATCAATTCGATCAAGCGCCAGTCGTTGCGCGTGCTGACGACGGCGGTGAATGTCGCGCTGGAACTGCGCGATGCCGAACATGTCGATGTCTTCCTGACCGGGGGCATGATGCGCAAACGCACCACCGAAGTGGTCGGTCATATCTGCGAGCGCACGATCCGCGATTTCAATCTGGATGTGGCGGTGATCGGTGTCGACGGCATCGATCTGGACCGCGGCTATACGACATTCGACAGCGAGGAGGCCTATACCAACCGCGTGCTGATCGGGCAGGCGCGCGAAGTGTGGATTGTCGCCGACCATTCGAAACTCGATCAGATCTGTCCCGCCGTGATCGACGCGATCGGGGCGGCCGACCGGCTGATCACCGACAACGCCGCGCCAAAAGCGTTCGTGGACGCTTTGACCGAGCGGGGCGTGCACGTCACGACCGTGTGATTGTCAGGCTTCTGCCCGGGCAGCCAGAAACGCGCGCACCGCGTCGGCGTCGCTGACCCCACCGGTTCCGCCGATCGCCGCGACGGTCAGCGCCCCGCATGCGTTGCCGAATGCCAGCCGTTCATTCGCCGCTGCGCCGTGCAGCATCGCGGCGAGGTATCCGGCATTGAACGAATCGCCGGCGCCGGTCGTATCGACGGCCTTCGCGCGAAACCCTGCGTGGCGCCGAAGTCCCGCACGATCGGCATGCACCGCGCCATCGGCTCCGCGCTTCAAGACCACGGCACCGACGCCGCAATCGAGCAGGCGTGCCATGCCGGCCTCAACTTCGCCTGTCCCGGCCAGATGCTCGAATTCGAGTTCGTTGGGAAACAGGATGCTGGTGTGCGCCAGCGTTTCACGCAGATCATCCGACAGCCATTGCTCCTGCGGATCCCAACCGGTGTCGAGCGAGGTCGTGAGACCAAGCGCGCGTGCCATGGCAAACAGCCGCGCCAGCTGGGGCCGCAACTGATCCTGCAAAAAGAACGACCCCACATGCACGTGCCGGGCGCAGGCCAGCAGGCCCTCGTCGATACCGTCTGCAGGATTCAGCGTCATCGTGCCCTTGCATGTCAGCAACAGGCGGTCGGCGGGGTAAGGCAGGCAGACAGTCAGCCCGGTCGGCAGCGCCGGATGCGTGCGCACCCATTCGACATCGACATGGTTGGCCACGAGGGCCGCGCGGCAAAACCGGCCGTAATCATCATCGCCAACCCACGCGCTCATCGCGGTTGTGAGCCCGAGACGCTGCATCAGCACGCAGGCAATCGCGGTCGAACTGCCCAGCGTCAGCAGATAGGCGCCAAATTCCTGTTCGGTGCCGAGCCGCGGCTGGTCTGCCTGCAGGCCCGCCAGCACCAGATCCGGATTGAGTTCGCCAATGGCGAGAACATCAAACCGTGGCAGGCTCAAGGATCACCACCTTGTTCAGCTTTTCAGGCGCATCGGGGTTCTTGCCGCAGCGCATGGCCGTCTCGTAGGCCAGGATCTGCAACGGCAGCAGGCTGATCACACTGGCCTGCCCGTCATCGAGCGCGGCGGGTGCCGGCACGACCATGTCGGCCACATCGGCATAGCGGGCGGCATCGGGCCCCACCACCAGCAGCGTGACGCCAAGCGCCTTCATGTCGCGCGCCAGCGACAGGCCAAGGCGGGCGTCAGGCAGCGCAAACAGCGTCAACAGCGTGTTCTGGTCGGCGGTCGCCTTGGGACCGTGGCGATATTCGAGCGAATGATAGGCTTCGCTGGTAAAGATCGCCATTTCCTGCGCCTTCAGGCCCGCCTCGAGCGCGAGCGGATAATTCGCCCCGGAGGCCAGGCAGACGAACCGGTCGAACGCGCGGCGCCGGGCCAGGTCGCGCAGTGGCCCGGCCTGGCGGGCGAGCAAGTCGCGTCCGGCGGCGGGCAGCGTGCGCAGCGCAGCGCGATCGTCTGCCGATCCGAACAGGTATTGCAGGGCCAGCAACATGCCGGTGAACGAGCGCAGCATGACCAGCCCGTCCTCGAACCCTTCGCCGATCAGGAACGGCAGGTCGGCGATCTGCAGCAGCGAGGACCCGGCCGAGCAGCTGATGCCCAGCACGAACGCGCCCACCGCCTGAAATGCCTCGACCGCCAGAACGAGTTCGCTGGATTCGCCCGAGCGCGAAAATGCCACCACAAGCCGTTTGCGACCCGGCGCAATCGCAACCTGATGCGTATCCAGCATCACTTCGCACGACGGCACCGCGCGCGCCGCAATGCCGTGGCGCCGGCTGACCCAGTCGGCAGCGGCCAGGGCCAGATAATACGACGTGCCCGAGCCCACCATCACCACTTCGTCGAACGCATCGAGCGAAACGGCCGGCAGGTCGTGCCCCGCGTCCAGCCGCGCGAGCAGGCGCTCCCAGGCATCGGGCTGCGAGGTAAGTTCGCTCCAGGTAATCTGACCGGTCATTGCATGAGTCCTGATGTGAATGCGGCGGGATTGACTGCATCTGGCGGGCACTGGCCCGACAGCGCTGTCAGCGCGTTGTTGACGGCGCGCACGGCCGCGTTGACCTTTGCCGAATTGGCAAGGCCAGCCTGGTGCGGGGTAAGCACGACATTGGGCAGGTCGAACAGGCGGCTGGCGTGCAAGGGTTCGACATCGAACACGTCGAGCCCGGCCCCCGCGATCCGGCGCTCGGCCAGCGCGTCGAACAAGGCATCCTCGTCGATCAGTTCGCCGCGCGCGATGTTGATCAGATAGGCATGCGGCTGCATCAGTGCGAGCTCGCGGGCGCCGATCATCTGCCGGGTGGCATCCGACAGCGATGCATAGATGCTGACGACGTCGGCGCGCGCCAGCGCTTCGTCGAGCCCGACATATTCGATGCCGTATTCCGCGCCGAATACCATGTCGGGCGTGCGGGTATGGACGAGGATCTTCATCCCGAACGCCGCCGCACGCCGCACTGCCGCCTTGCCGATCATGCCCAGGCCCAGCACCGCCAGCGTCGCGCCATACAGATCGAGGCTGGACTGCGTATCGGCGGCCCACCGCCCGGCCCGGATCGCCCGGTCCCCTTCGAGAATCCGCCGGGTCACGGCAAGCATCAGGCCGATCGAGAATTCGGCGCATTGCTCGGCATTGACGCCTTTGACATTGGTGACCGTGATGCCGCGCCGCGTCGCTTCGCCAAGGTCGATGTTGTCGGACCCCGACGTGTGCAGCGCAATCACTTTGGCCCGGCGCGCCAGCGACAGGGCATGCGCATCGGTGTTCATCACCCGGCCCATGACGATCGCATCCGCACCGGCCAGATCGCCCAGACCCTGCGCGACGATCTCGGGAAAGCCGACAAGCGCATCGATATATTCGACATCGTGGCCGCATTGCGCCAGCGCCGCCACTGCGGGCTGCAAATCGCGCAAGCTGTCGGACACCACGAGGATTTTCTTGTTGCGCACGGTTTGCCCCATGGGAACTGGTGGATCGATCAGGCGGTGATGCGCTGACCGGCGGCGTCGAAGTACAGCTGCCGGCCCGGGACCGGGCGCAGCCGGATAGGATCGCCGGGCCCGAGCGCAAGCCGCACACGCGTGACGATCGTGATCGTTGCGCCGGCAAGCTCTGCCATGATCACCGTCTCTGCGCCAGTCGGCTCCAGCGCGAGCACGCGCGCGCAAATGCCGTCTTCGCCATCGGTCACAACATCGATATGGTCGGGTCGCACGCCGACAGTCAGCCGGGCGCCGGGCTCGGGCACCAGCGCCGGATCGACCGGCAGCACCGACCCGTCATCGAGCACAAGTGCATGGTCGCGCCATGACCCGGTGATCAGATTCATCGCGGGCGAGCCGATGAACGTCGCAACGAAGGTGTTGGCGGGACGATCGTATAGATCGAGCGGCGCGCCGACCTGTTCGATCGATCCGTCGCGCAGCACCACGATCGTATCGGCCATGGTCATCGCCTCGACCTGGTCGTGCGTGACATAAACGGTGGTGACACCAAGCCGGCGGTGCAACTGCCGCAATTCGGCGCGCACCTGCACGCGCAGCGCCGCATCGAGGTTGGACAGCGGCTCGTCGAACAGGAACACCGCCGGATCGCGCACGATGGCCCGGCCGGTGGCCACGCGCTGACGCTGACCGCCCGACAGTTGCCGGGGATAGCGGTCGAGCAGTGCGCCAAGGTTCAGCGATGCCGCCGCTTCGCTGACGCGCTGGTGGATCTCGGCCTTTTTCCACCCGCGCAGCTTCAGCGCGAAACCGAGGTTTTCCCGGACCGTCATGTGCGGATACAGCGCGTAGCTTTGAAAGACCATCGCGATGTCGCGGTGCTTTGGCGGCACGTCGTTGACCACCCGGTCGCCGATTTCGATCGTACCCGATGATATCGTTTCAAGCCCGGCGATCATCCGCAGCAGTGTCGACTTGCCACTGCCCGATGGTCCCACCAGCGCGACGAATTCGCCGTGCGCAATGGCCAGCGTGACATCGCGGATGATCGCAACGTCGCCGAACGCCTTGGACAGGTTGCGCATTTGGACAGAGGCCATGGCCCTACCGCGCCCCGACGGTGTCGCTGCGGGCATGCACGCCGCAGGCATCGGCATAAGGCGCCAACGCCAGCCGGACGTGCGCGCGGCACAGCGCGTCTGCGGTTGCCGCCACCGTGCCGTCGGCAACCGCGCCGGCATGCTGGGGCAGATATTGGCTGATCAGCGGCAGCGGCAAGGGCAGCCCGTCGCAAAATCCGGTCAGCGCGGCAACCGCGCTCGCAACCGTCAGGTCGGTCCAGTAATATCGCACCCGGTCCGAAAAACTGAAATGCCGCAGATAGCGTTGCTGCGCCGGGCCGCCGGCATAATGGCTGATCCAGTGCGCCGGATCGGCCAGCATCGCGCTTTCCACCGCCGTGCGCACGCTGAACCGCGCATCCCAGCCGGGCAGCTCGCGCGCGATGCATTCCAGCGCATAGATCGCCTCGCGCAGCGCGAATGTCGCGGCGGGGCCGACCTTGAGAATGGCAAAGTGCATCTGCACCAGCGCGCGGAAACTGTCGGCATCCTGATAATCGGTCGAATGCGCTTCGAACACCGCGCCGCCAAGCGCGGACACGGTTCCGGCCAGATCCGCCGCATCGCCGGGAACGAACCGCACCACGTCCTCGTTGCCGAAATCGAGCCCGGGCTGCACCACGATCGCCACGACCCGCGCAAAGACATCGCCGAGCCCGGCATCGGCGAACGCCTGGTCATGGACACGCCAGGTCGTCATGACGCTGGCGGGCGCAGTGGGCACGATCGCGTGCCCTTCGCCCATGCCGCCGGGCGCGGGCACTTCGGTACCGATGATGTACACCGGGCGCGCCGCGTCCGGATCGAGCGCCGCTTCGGCCGCATGCGCCATCCGCGCCGCGCGCGCCGCGATCACGGCATCGCCCAGCGGTTCGGCATCATCGGCGCAGGCCATCGAACAGTCGAGATGCAACTTGGTATAGCCGGCCCGCGCATAAGCCTCGATCATCGCGATCGCCTGCGCCATGGCGGCCTCGGCCGGCAGCGCGCGCCAGGGTTGCGGGCCCAGGTGATCGCCGCCGAGCACCAGCCGGTCGCCGGGCAGCCCGATTTCGGCCGCGGTCGCGCGCACGCCTTGCGCGAATTGCTCGGGCGTCATGCCGGTATAGCCGCCATGCTGGTTGACCTGGTTACAAGTCGCTTCGATCACCGCCACCTGGTCGCGATCGCGGGCCAGTTCGAGTGCTGCGCGGATCACTTGCGGGTGCGCGCTGCACACCGAGACCACACCTTGCTGTTCGCCCGCACGGTTGCGCTCGAAAATTGTCTGGAGCGGGCTCCGCGTGGCCTGGGCGGCGTTCATCTGCATGGCGGTCATCCTAAAACGAACCAGCCGTTCGCGCAATGTCGAACATTATTTTGCTCGCTTTTGCACATTTGGCGATCCGCATGCGTCAACCCTTGACCGCGCCCGCTGTCAGCCCGCGGATGTAATACCGCTGCAACAACAGGAACACCGCCATGACCGGCACGATCGACACGCACACTGCGGCCTGTTGCAGCGAGAATGTCGACTGGTCGATGAACGCGCCGCGCAACAGATAGATGCCGACCGGAATGGTCTGCAGCGCGGGCGCGCTGCGCGACACGGTCATCGTCCAGATCACTTCGTTCCAATGATAGATGAACACGAAGATGCCAAGCGTTGCGAGCCCGGGGCGGACCAGCGGGAGGACGATCGTGACGAAAATGCGGAATTCCCCGGCGCCGTCCATCCGCGCCGCGTCGATGATTTCATCAGGCACGGTCATGAACGACTGTCGCATCAGGAAAATACCGTACCAGCTCACCGCAAAGGGCAGGATCATCGCCGCATAGGAATTGAGCAGGCCGAACCCGCCCTGGCCGAACAGATCGTTGCCGCCGGCCAGCGGTACGAACCGCAACAGGAAAAAGATCGGGATGATCAGCAGGAAGAACGGAAACATCTGCGCGCCGAGCACGGCCTTGAGCAATGTCTGCGACCCGAAGAAGCGATATTTGGCCAGCGCGTAGCCCGCCATCGCACTGGTGACCATCTGCAGCGTTGTGATCAGGACCGTGACGACGATGCTGTTGATCAGCCACATCATCATCGGCAATTCGGTGAAGACACGCACGAAATTGTGCCACTGCGGATCATGCGGCCAATAGGTCATCGGCTGGGTCAGCCGTTCCGCCGGCGTGCGCAGCGCGCCCAGGAACATGTCGAAAAACGGAAACACCATGATCGCGCCGCCAAGGCCGAGCACAGCGTATTTGCACGCGGCGGCGATGATCGCGCCGGTGTTGCGGTGGGTGGTTTGCGTCACGATCAATGGGACTCCAGGCCGCCGCGCCGCAGCAGGCGCAATTGCACCAGGCTGACCGCGAAAATGATGGCAAACAGGATATAGGCCGCCGCCGATGCGCGCCCCAGCCGCAAATCGGTAAAGGCCATGTCGTACAGATAGAGCCCGGTGACCATCGTCGATCGCGCCGGACCGCCTTCGGTCAGGATCAGGATCAGCACGAACGAACTGAGCGCGGTGATCAGGCTGGTGATCAGCACGAACAGGATTGTCGGGCGCAGCAGCGGGATCGTGACGTGCCAGAACAGCTGGACCGGATTGGCGCCATCGAGCTGGGCCGCTTCGTAATAGGATTCGTCGATTTCGTTGAGCCCGGTCAGGAACACCAGCACATTCTGCCCGACCGACATCCATGACGCGACCAGGATGACCGAGATCATCGCCATCGACGGCGTGGTCAGCCAGTTCGGACCGGGCAGTCCCAGCAGATCCAGCGTCCGGTTGAGCAGGCCCGATGTGTCATTGAGAATGTACCACCAGATATAGGCGACGGCGACGATATTGGTGACCATCGGCAGCCAGTAGACCGTGCGCCAGAAAGCCTCGTACCGGCTGCGGCTGATCATCGCGGCAATCACCAGCGCCGCAGGAACGCCGACGATTACCGAACCCGCGGCGAAATAGAACGTGATGCCGATCGAGGTGAGGAAGAACCGGTCGCGGCCGAGCAGGTACGTGTAATTGTGCAGCCCGACCCATTTCGGCGTGGAAACCGCGTCCCAGTCGGTAAAGCTGATGCCGGCGGCAAACCCCAGCGGAACCACGAAAAAGATGAGCGCAAAAATGAACACCGGCGCCAGAAAGATATACGGCGCAACGCGTTTCGATGACAGCCAGTCGCCCATCTCAGCCCCTTTGCAAACGTCGGAACGACCCAAGCCGGGGCGCGATCATGGCTGTTCCGCCAGGATCGCAGTGATATCCTGGTCTGCTGCAGCGAGCGCGGCGGCCGGAGTCAGGCGGCCGGACAGCGCCTGCTGGATTTCGAATTTCAGCTGGCGATCGACTTCATCGGCATGCCACAGATTGGGCTGGCTGACAGCGCCGGGGGAATCGAGTGCCTTTACGAATTGCTGGCTGAACGGATCGGCAATGGCGGCGCGCATCGCCGCCATGTCGGTCCGGTTTCCGGTCAGGTCGCCCATGCCGGACAGCATCGTTGCGGTGCACGACATCGCGCCGTTTGCGCGCGGGCTGTTGAGCCAGCGCAACAGATCCCACGACGCGCGCTTGTGCGTGCTGGCCGCATCCACCCCCCAGAAGAACGCATACAGCATCGTGCCGCCCGGCCCGTCGGACGGGATCGGCGCCACGCCCACAGTCTCGGAAAAGCGCGGCCCGAGCGAGGCCTGCAGCGTGTCCTTCATCCAGTTCGCCATGATCGCCATGCCGACAGATCCGCCGGCGAAATCGACCGATTGCACCGAATAGCTGCTGATCCCGCGCTTGAACAAATCGACCTGGCGGGTCAGCACCGCGACCGCTGCGGGCGAGCGCAAATTGGTGTGCCGCATATCGGCGGTATAGGGCCGCGCGCCGGCCGCATACAATTCGGCATAGAACGCGTGCGTGATCATCGCCCCCGACAGATCGGTGGCATACCCGGCGGTCAGGATATTGCCCTGCCGGTTCTTCTTGGTGATCGCAGCCGCCATCGCCGTCATTTCGGCCGGAGTCCTGGGCGGTGCGGACAGGCCCGCGGCGGCAAACAGCTTCTTGTTATAAACCAGCTGATAGATGCTGACACCGGTCGGTATGCCCCACAGGCGCCCGCTGATCGTTGCCGCACCGATTGTTGCCGGCGTATAATTGGCGCGGACAAACCGGTCGATATCGGCAGGCGGCGCATCGAGCGCATGGGTGCCGATCAATTGCGGCGCCCAGATCGAATAGAGGTTGTAGATATCCACCGGCGACTTGCCGGCCCGTGCCACCATCACGGTCTGGAAAAAATCCTGGTACGACACCTGCTGATAATCGATGCGGATGCCCGGATGCTGCGCCTCGTACTGGCGAAAACACGCCTGCAGCGGCCGAATCTGCTGGCTGTTGTAATGCGCGGCAATGCGGATCGTGGTCACTGGCGGCGCGGCCACGGTCGGGATCGAAGCGGCGCACGCAAACGCGGCGAGCACGCCTGTCCTGACCATCGTTCGTTTCGCCACAGCACCCCCGGGGTTTGCGCGCAGACGCCAGGGGCGGGCGCGATTAGTGATCACAAGTCAACACGGGTTGATTGTCAAGCGTCCAGGCGCAGCAACCGCCCGGCTCTTGCCCATGCAAAGCCGCAAGCAGCGCTTTTCCGGCCCTGTTGCCGTTTTATACCTGCAACAAAAGGTGCAGGCAACGACCAGCGATGCGCTGGTCGTTGCCCGGGTTTGGCGGTATGGGATCACACATTGGCCCGGCGCATCTGCACCGGCGAAAGGGGCAGGGCGCATGCACAGCGGCGGGCACACACGGCGAATGTTGCTGAAAGGCGTATCGGCTGGCGCGCTGCTGTCCGCGCTGTCGCCAGCGGCTGCGCGTATCCGGATGACCGGTTCCGCGCGGATCGAGGCCCTGATCGCCGGCATGTCCCTGGCTGAAAAAGCCGGGCAACTGAGCATTTATTCCGACCCGGTGCGCGCGTATGGCGCGGTCGTCAATCCGGGCGTGGTCACGCAAGGACTGACCGAGATCAAGGCCAGGATCGCGCGCGGCGAAATGGTCGGGTTGTTCAACGGCGTGGGCGTGGCGCTGGGCCGAGCGTTGCAAAAGGTCGCAGTGGAACAGTCGCGCACGGGTATTCCGCTGATATTCGCGGCCGACGTGATCCACGGTTGCCGGACGATCTTTCCCATCCCGCTGGGCGAAGCTGCCAGTTTCGATCTGGACCTGGCCGAACGAACGGCCCGCGCCGCCGCGCTCGAGGCCAGCGCGCTGGGTGTGCACTGGACATTCGCGCCGATGGTCGATGTCGCGCGCGACGAGCGCTGGGGGCGCGTCGCCGAAGGCGCTGGCGAGGATCCGTGGCTGGGCGAAATGTTCGCCCGGGCGCGTGTGCGGGGCTTTCAGGGCACCGATCTGCGCGACCCGACCCGTGTGCTGGCCTGCCCCAAGCACTTTGCCGCATACGGCGCAGTCCAGGGCGGGATGGAATACAACACGGCAGACATCTCGGACACGACGCTGTGGCAGGTCCATCTGCCGCCATTCAAGGCCGCCTTCGGCGCGGGCGCCCTGTCGACCATGGCCAGCTTCAACGATATTGCCGGCGTGCCCTCGACGGCCAATCACCACCTCCTGACCGAAATCCTGCGCGACGAATGGGGGTTCAAGGGCGTGGTCGTATCCGACTACACCTCGGAACAGGAAGTCGTCGCCCACGGCTATGCCGCCGACGAGCGCGACGCGGTGGTCAAGTCGCTGACCGCCGGGTGCGACATTTCGATGCAGAGCGGGTTGTATTACAAGCACTTACCCGAACTGGTCCAGTCCGGGCAAGTGCCGATCGCCGTCGTCGATCGTGCTGTGCGGCGCGTGCTGGAGGTCAAGCAGGCGCTGGGGCTGTTTGAAAACCCCTACCGGTCGCTCGATCCGGCGCGCCAGGTCAACGACATCCGCCGGCCCGAGACTGTCGCGCTGGCGCGCGAAGCGGGTCGCAAGTCCGTCGTTTTGCTCAGGAACGAAGGCAACCTGTTGCCGCTGGCCAAAACCGCAACCATCGCGCTGATCGGCCCGGCCATAAGCGACCGTGCCGATTTGCCGGGGCCTTGGGCGGTCTTTCCCGATGTCGCGTCACACGTCACGATCGAGGAGGGTTTTCGCGCCGCGATGGGCAGCCATGGCGCTTTGCATGTCGCACGGGGCTGCGACTACGAGGCGCCGATCGAAGGTGGCATTGCCAGCGCCGTGGCCGCGGCCATGGCGTGCGATGTGGTCGTGCTGGTCGCAGGCGAAAGCGCCGGCATGTCGGGTGAGGCGCAGGCGCGGGTCGATATCGGAATTCCGCCGGCGCAACTCGCGCTGGCCGAAGCGATCGCGGCAACCGGCAAGCCGCTGGTCGTGGTGTTGCGCCATGGGCGTGCGCTGGCGCTGACTGGCGCGGTCCGCAATGCGCCGGCAATCCTGGCATCATGGTTTCTCGGCTCGGAAACCGGGCATGCGCTGGCCGATCTGGTGTTTGGCGACGCTGCGCCGCAAGGCCGCCTGCCGGTCAGCTTTCCGCAAAGTTCGGGGCAGGAGCCGTTTTACTACAACCACCGCAGCACCGGGCGCCCGCAGACCAGCGACGAAAAAGACTACAAGGCGCGCTACCGCGAAGTGACCAATGCCCCGCTCTATCCGTTCGGCCACGGGTTGACGTATGCGGCGGTCGTCTATGGCGAGACCATGGCCAAAGGTCCGCTGGTGCGGGACGGCCGCATGATCGTGTGGGCGACCGTCGCCAACACCGGTAACCGGCCCTGTCATGAAGTCGCCCAGCTTTACCTTCATGCCCGCGTGGCGAGCGTGACGCAGCCGGTGCGCGTGCTGCGCGGCATCCGCCACCTCGATCTGGCGCCCGGGCAAGTGGTGACCGTCAGCTTCGATGTCACCGAGGCAGACCTTGCCTATGTCCATCAGGACTTGCGCAGTTTTGCCGATCCGGGATTGTTCGACGTCTGGATTGCGCCATCGGCGCAGGGCGGCACGTCCGCGACGTTCGCCATGACGGATTGAGGCACGCCCCTATTCCATCGTCGGTGCCCAACCCCCTGGCCGCCGCCGCAGATGGACAGAATACCAGATCGCGGCAAGCGCCGCGAGCGCGCCCATGATGACCAGACTAGGCCGGCCGGCATCGGGATCGGCCAGATCCGCCACAGCCATGGCAACAACCAGCAGCAGGCCGAGCAACGGAGCCAGCGGGAACCATGCCGATCGCCAATAGCCGGGCAGCGCGGTCAAGCCGCGCGCACGACCAAACAGCACGGCAAGGCAGACAAGACTGAACGTATAGACCACGCCGCCCGCCAGAAACACCAGCAGGATATGCGTTGGCGCCAGGCAGCACAGCACGGCATAGCCGGTTACCACCAGCGTGGCGCCGCGCGGCGCACCCGACCCGCCATGCACGCTGCCCAGCACCCGGTTTGCACCCTGTGTCAGCACGCCGTCGCGACCAAGGCTGAAGAACAGGCGCGCGCACCACATGATCTGGACGATCAACGCGTTGAACAGGGCCAGCGCCACGCCCAGGTCGACAGCGCGGGCCAGGCCGCGCCCCGCGACCCGCGCCACAAAAGCCGTAAATGGCGTCGGGCTTTGCAACAGCGCCGGCAAATCGTGCGCAGTCAGGGCAACCATGATCACCGGTATCACGATAGTCGCCGCCCCGATCAGACAGGCCAGGATGATGACCCTCCCCATCCGGCGATGCGGATCCTGCAATTCCTCGCCAAAACCGATCGCCTGGTTTCCGCCGACAGTGCCATAGATCGCATTGATCAGCGATGAGGCCAGTGCCGCCAGAGTAACCGGCACCAGCGCCGCACCAGCCCCCGACCCCGCCGGAAGCACAAGCGGGACCGCGACAATCGCATCCAGGCCACGCATCGGCTGGCTTAGCCCGCACAGGATCAGGACTACCACCACCAGCATTTCCACCGCCAGAAACATGCCCGTGACCAGTGCACTGGAACGCACTGCCAACAGCGCGATCATCGTCGTTGCCGCCAGCGCCGCCATGGTTATCGCCATATGCGACACACCCGGGACCAGATCCTGCACATACGTCGCTGTGACCTGCGCCTCGAACGCGACCGACGGGCCCGAAATGACCGCCCATATCGCCAATGAGACAAACCCGGCACAAGGCCCGAGAATGGCGGCAACCCCGATGTAATCGCCCCCCGCATACGGGTAGGCAGACCCCAGTTCGGCATAGACCACGGCCCAGATCACCGCTGCAACCATTGCCACCATGAACAGGGCCGCCGCGGCGCTGCCGGCATGCTGCAGGATATCGGCACCGATCCCGTAAATGCTGAACGCCGGAGACAGGCACGACAGCGTCAGCATCAGCACGCCGAAGGTCGACAAGCTGCGGCGCAAGTGCCGTGTGGGCTTCAAAGCGCCGGGCGCGGCATCGCAGGTCGGCACCGGGCTGTTGTCTGTCATGACGGCAGGCCTATCAGCCACACACCGCCAGATCGAGCGGGATTTTATCAAAGGCGCGGCCGTGGCCCTGCGCGAAACGGCGCACAGCCGTCTCGCCCGGTACCCTCGCCGCTTTCCGTGCGATCTATCAATCCGATCCGGAATCAAATTTGACCAGGTGGTCTAGCACGCGTTTCTCCAGAACAAGCATTGCACTCGCGCTGTTCGTCCGCATGATGATCCCGTCCGCAAGCTCGGGTGCCTGCTGGCGCAATGCATCGGCCAATCGCATGAATTCCGTGCGCGATTGCCCGTCTGTGCCATGCAGGGCGCAAAGCTGGCGCCAGTCCTGAACGAAGCTTTCGAGCATCGCGTCGAATTGTTCGAGTTGCGCCGCAGCAGCGTGATCGGCCAGCGACAGTTCTGCTCGCAAGTCGTCGATCAGCAATTCCACTTCGGCGGCCGACATCACCGGCTGGCGTTGTTCGCGCTCGGTCAGCAGCCGGGCGTTGGCGTCCTGGCGCCACGGTACCATCGGCCATTGCGCGCGGGGCGGTTTTGGTCCGCAGCTGAAATTCCAGAACGCGGCCGTGCCGGTCGTGTCGGCAACCAGATGGATGCGCGCCATGCTCGACGGGTTTTCCACCTTGTGAGGCCGCCAGTTGTCAAAGATCCACGCTTCGCCCGCCGCCATGTGCACGTCTTCGCTGTCACAGTGAAAGCGCACCTGCGGACTGGTAAACACGGGAATGTGCAGCCGTACGCGCTTGTGCCAGTGATGATTGATATCCGCGTGCAACGGCACTCCCGATCCGGGCGCCAGGCGCATAAGCCGCGATCGGCTCCACACGACGCCAAATCCGGCGAGAACCTGGCGCATGTAGGGCATCGCGTTCAGCCAGGGGGTCGGCAGCATCTGTCCGTGGTGCGCATCGGTTTCTGCGCCTCCAACGGTGATCAGACGCGCTGCGCTGTTGCCGGTGACACCGTCGGGATGCGCCGCCCAGGCCGCATCGGGCAGGCCCGCGACTTCGGCCTGCAACCGCGCGGCGTCGAACAGCACCGGGAGTTGGTAAAATGGACGGGACAATTGCATCGATCAGGTCCTGTACCGGATAAGCGCATCACCCAACACATCGTGCAGCGGCGCCAGCCATTGCGCATAGTGCTGCCATTGCCCCAGTCCATCGCGGTCGATGGGTTGGCGCACCTGTTCGGAACTGGGCGTGCGCACACTGCGCTGCGTCTGGTGAAAGCGCAGGCAGGCAGGCTCGAACGCCAGGCGGCAATGCGCCAGGATCAGCCGCGCGCTGGCGTCAAGATCGTCGACAAGATCTTCATAGTGCAGGGTCAGCACGCGCCCGGGCAAAGTGGCATGCCAATGCTCCATCATGGCGAGGTACGCCCGATAATGGCGTCCGATGTCTTCGAGCCCATACGCAAACTCCTGATTGGCCCCGCCAAACAACTGCTTCAGATTGCTGAAACAGCAAGCCATTGGTTCGCGGCGCACGTCGATGATCGTCGCATTCGGCACGATCAGGTGGATCAGGCCGATGTGCCAGACATTGTTGGGCATCTTGTCGATGAAGCGCGGCCGCCCCAAACGCCTGTAAGTGCGGGTTTCATCGATGAACCGCTCGCCCAGCGCGCTGATGTCCGCTCGCGAAACCTGCGCTACGGCGTCCGGGTGAAGTGGCAGCCCGCATGCCGGGTCCTGGCCGCATAGCCCTGTAACAATGTGCCCGATCTCGGTCAGTTCCTGCGTGCCTTCGACTTGCGAATGCGACGCGATTATCTGTTCGACCAGAGTCGAGCCCGATCGCGGCAGGCCAACGATGAAGATCGGCGCCGGATCGGCATGGCCCCACTCGCTACGATCGGCAAACAGCGCGGCGGTATACGTCTGTTCAAGTCGCTTTTCGCCAGCCTCGGCCGCCTCCGGGCGATAACGCACGGTCTGGTGGCGCAGTGCATTGCCCTGCGCATAATGCTGCCACGACCGCGCATAGGCGGCGCGATCTTCCATCGCCTTGCCCAGCGCAAACGCCAGATAGATGCGATCGAGATCCTGAAGATCGTCGGCCGCTTGCGCGCGTTCGATCGCGGCAATATCCTCGTCGCCAAAGCGCCAGGTCTTCAGATTGGCCAGGCTGAACCACGCCACGCCATAGCCCGGTCGCGCCTCGATCGCGGCCCGATAATCGGCGATCGCCTCGTCCAGCCGGCCCGCGATCCGCAGGGCATTGCCGCGCCACAAGCGCAATTCGGCGATTTCGGTTGCGGATTCACCCGCCCCGGTCAGCAGTTGGCCGTAGATATCGATCACCGGCTCGTAATTGCCCAGTCCGACACACGCCGCCGCATATTGCTTCAGATACGCGCGATTGCCGGGTTCCCGGGTCAGCAACGCCGCCGCTTCCTGCCCTGCGCGAGCGTACCTCTGCCGGTGCAGCAAGACCATCACGTAATCGAGACGCGCATCGTGATAATCGGGCGCAAACCCAAGCGCGCGTTCCAGCAGAACTTCCGCTTCGTCGGTCGAATCGCGTTCCTGACAGATGCGCGCCAGCAGGCGCAAAGCGCCCACATTGGCCGCATCCCTGTCCAGATAATCGCGCAACACATCCTCGGCCAGCACGCGATCGCCGTCCGCGTAAAGGCTGTTTGCCACGACGATTTCAGTGGGCAGGTTTTGCAGCATTGCCAGATTGCGCGCCGAAGCCGCCGCCTGCACGGCGTCCCCCTGCATGCGGTACAGCTGTTCCAGCATATGCCAGCTTGCGGGCAAAGTCGGGTTGATGCGCACCGCTTGCTGCAAAGTTTCGATCGCGGCGGGCGCATTGCCCGACAGCGCATGACAATGGCCCAGTTCGTGATACCATCGGCTGAAGCCGGGATATTGCGCCTTCATCCCGGCCAGCACCGCCAGCGCTTCGGGCAGGCGGCCGAGCGCGCGCAAGTCCTTGGCTTGCTGCAATGCCGCCTCGCGCTGGCCAAAGTCGCCGGGCGGTGTCACCGGACCCCGCCGCTGCGCAAAAACGGCTCCAGCCAAGGCGGATCCGGCTGGTCGGCATCGTAATATTCAAAGACCAGATGAATGCGATCGTGCGGCCCCGTATTGCGGACCCAGTGCGGACCCAGGTTGTTCACCTCCACCGCCTCGCCCACCGGGAAATGGTGCTGCTCACCGCCGAAAAAGCACGTCACCCCGGGATTGGTGAAAAGCGGAATGTGGATCTTGTGCGGCCATTTGGCGGCCGGGTTGGCGTCGACATGCTGGTGGATCACGCCGCCGGGCGGCATTTTTGCCAGCATGACGCGCGGATATACACCGCGCGCATAGCCATAGGGGGCGACCGCCTGCGCCAACACCGGCTCCAGCGTGCTGCGCCAGCCGGGCCACGCCGGGCGATCGTGCGCGCGGCGCCAGTCACGCGGGCCGTCGATGAAGCGAAAGACGATGTGCCGCGTGTCGTCCAGCGCATCGAACTTGTTCGGCTTGGCAGCGTTTTCGGCGTGCCAGACGGATTCGGGGATCGCCGCCACTGCACCCGACAGCACGGTGGCATCGACCGGTCCGAGCTTGCGGATCGTCGTGGTCTTGCGCGGGTTGGCGGCAGGTGTTGCAGGGCCGGCGATCATCGCATCCCTTCAAAGGTATAGCCGAACAGGTCCAGGTCGATCGCGTACCGCGCGGCGACACCGTCGATCAGCATCTGGTCGTAATACGTCCGATAATCGCCGCGGCTGGTGCCGTTGACCCGGCCCAGCGGTCGCGCCGGGATGCCGATCCGCGCGCACAGCGCGTCATACGATGCCTGCATGTCTTCGACCCGGCCGATCGCGTCGGTCAACAGCGTCGTGCCATCGTCGTCCACCAGCAGCGCGGCCTGCGGCTGAAACAGCACGTGGCCCTCTGGCGGATCGCGAAACAGGAAGTGGCGCATGACTTCGCGCGGCTGTTGCTGAAACGCATCGCCGCCGCGCAGCATGAACGCGCAATAAGAGACGAACCGGTCGAACGGATTGCGCACGAATGCGAATTTGAAAAACCGGTCGAACGTGTCTGCTCCCACGAACGGCCGGATCTGGCGCAGCGCCAGGTGGCCATGCTGGATCGCGGCCAGATCGGCCCAGGGAAAGCGCTTGTTCACGAACAGGCCGACCTGTTCGAGATCGTCATCGCCCAGATGCTCGCGCAACGCCTGGCGCACCGCATGGGTGCCGGTCTTGGGCACGGCGGCAAAGATGAAGCAGTGGCTGTGCGAGACGATCATGCGTGGGAACATACCAATCGCCCCCTTCCGCCGGAAGGGGGCGTGCAGAAGTCAGAACTTGTAGCTGAGGCCGGCCAGATACGTCGCGCCGCTGCGGGTCTGGTTGTACAGATAGTGCGGCTGGCCCCAGAACTGCGTGTTGCTCTGGTTGGTCAGGTTGATGCCGTCGAGCGTGAACTGGAATTTGGGCGTGATATTCCAGAACGCTGCAGCATCGATATAGGTCGATCCAAAATAGCCCTGTGTGCCGGCACTCAGCGGAGCGTCGTTGTGGCCGTTATAATAGAGACTGCGGTGGTTCAGGGCGACGCGCGCGCCCCATATCTTGGTTTCGTAATAGAGCGTGGCGTTGAAGCTGGTCGGCGAAATTCCGGTGATCGCAGAGTTGGCGTGTACATACGTGAAGTTGGCAAGCGCACCCAATTTGTCGAACGGCTTGGGCAGGAAACTGAACTGTGATTGCGCCGCCAGTTCGATTCCGGTCACGGGCTTGATCCCGGACTGGTTGAGCGGCTCGTCGAATTCGTAGACATTCGTGGTCGGCGTTACGCCCTTGATCGAACTGAGCGGCAGCCCGGTCTGGCTGAAGGGGATGTTGAACACCGGCACGGTGTCGAAGAAATTGCTGATCCATTTCTGGAACACGCCTGCCGACAGCAGGCCGATCTTGCCGAAATAGTATTCCACGGCGAAATCCAGAGTGGTGTCCTTGAACGGTTTCAGGTTGGGATTGCCGCGCGAAGCCGAAATCTTGGCGTTTGCAGCGACAGTGCCGTCGTCATTGTATTGGTCGGCCGAAGCCGATCCCTGCGCCGCGAGCGACGACAGCGGCGGGCGATTGAGATTTTGCGTGGCGGCAAAACGCACCAGCAGTTCGGGAGACATCTCCACCACCGCATTCAGCGCCGGCAAGACCCCCGAATAATGCCCTTTCACATCGGATGTGCCGAGATAGGCATAGCTGTTGCCCTGGATCCAGCCCTGGCTTTCGGTCCGCGTGTCATAACCGCGCAACCCGACATTGCCGCGAACGTGTTTGCCGAACAGCGTGGTGTCCCAGTCAAGCTGGGCATAGCCGGCAAATGTGCCCTCCTTGATCGTGAACACCTGCTCGATATCCTGGATCGCGCCGCCGGTGCCATCGGCCTTGGGCCCGAGCCGGTGATATTCGTTGAACGCGGCGAACGTCTTGTCGAAATCACCGACCAGCCACGATCCCGATGCATTGCTATAGACATCGGTCAGGCCGGTTGCCGGCTTCCCGCGCATTTCGCCGTTGGTGCCGTTGACGTTGCCGTCATAAAAGTAATTGGCGCCGCTCTGCGTAAAGCGGTGATAGGCGGCCCCTGCGCGAATGGTGAACACCGGATCGACGGTGTAATGCAGGTTTACCGTGCCTTCATACAACTTCGATTCGTTGTAGAACGAGCGATAATAGAAATCGTCGAGGGTATAGATCGAGGGATCGGTCAGGTTCGTGCCCGGGTAACTGAATGATGCCGACTGGCCGGTCGGACCGTAATTGGCGACCAGATTGCCCTTGGCGCGCATGTACAGCTTGTCATCGTAGGGCGTATCGTACTTCGACATTTCGGCGCCGATATGGCCATCGATCTTGAATTTGTCCGAGACGTCCCACTTGTAGGTCAGCGCACCCTGGTTGAAATTGTTCTTGTTGAGTTCGCGGCGGTGTTCGCTGCCGAAAGTCACGTTGCTGACATTGGTTGACGTGGCATAACCATTGTTGTCGAACGTAACGTCGTTGACCACCGAAGACGTCTGGTAGGCCGCAGGCCATCCCGAGCCGGCAGGCGTATCCAACGTGGTCGAACCCGCACCCTCGATCGGTCGCGTAGCGAAGTGATATTCGTCGCGGTGGGTGGTGAACTGGCTGTGCAGCAAATCAAGCGTCAGCAACAGATTGTCGGCCGGACGCCACTGCACAGCACCGGTCAGGCCGAGGCGTTCCTGCCGCGCGTCCCACGAGGACAGGCGATTTCCGTCCGCAAAATACGTCGGACTATTCAGAAATTGGGCCTGCTTCGCCGCACTCAGGTGCGAAATATCGAGGCCGGCAGCGACTAGATCCTGAGCATCATGAATGTTCCTAGTGGGATCCATTGGGTCGTTATAGTAGTCCAATTTTGTATAGTTATACGTGTCATGGCCCTCTTCGGTGGTCCGGCGCTTGCTATATGTCGCCGACACCGTGATCCCGAACGTGTTGTTCCAGTTCTGACTGAACAGGCCGACCAGGCGTGGCTGCGCGTCCTTGGTATACTGGTTGGTACCCAGCTTGGCCGACACGACGGCTTTGGTTCCGGAAGCGTAATCGAACGGTTTGCCGGTGAACAGCCCGACCGTTCCGGCCATGCCGCCCTCTTGCTGTGCCGCCTCATAGGTCTTTTCGATTTGCGCCTTGGAAAACAGTTCGGAGGCAAAGATGTTGAAGTCGAACGAGCGGTCGCGGCTGCGCTGGCCACGGCTGTCCTGCGCCGAATCGACGTTGCCGAGCACTTCCATGCCGTTGAGCTGAACACGGGCAAAATCCGGGCCCAAACCGCGCAGTGAAATGCGCCGGCCCTCGCCCGCTTCACGCGTGATCTGCACGCCGGGCAGGCGCTGCAACGATTCGGCCAGGTTCAGTTCCGGAAATTTCGCCATGTCTTCGGCGACGATCACGTCGAGTTCGATATTCGACAGTTTCTTGAGCCGGCGCGCCTCTTGCAGCGAACGCTGAAACCCGGTGACGACGATGCGTTCCGGATCAGGCTCGGCAGCGGTCTGGGCTTGCGCCGGATCGGGCGCGGCCGCAGCCTGGCCCGGCTCGGTCGCCGCCTGCGCGAAGGCAACCGTGGGCGCTGCGGCAACCAGCACCGCCACCGTCGACAACAAAAGGGACTTGAAGTTCGGGCGCGCGGCCTCGACAAAATAGTGCATCATCATAAGGGCCCCCGCCTATCTGGTCTGAACCAGTTTGTTTAAGCAGGTTGCCGCGACTCTCTTGTTACATTAGGCGAAATTTCGGGACAAATCCGTCGATATTCTCCTCGGCGCGTCAGATTTTTTGCGTAACATTCTGATACAACTCCATAATTAATTCGCCCCGCGTATCCTGCACCACAGCACGAGACAGTTTCATGTTCCGCAATCAAGCACTGCCAGACCTGTCGCCGGGCGTTGGCGATGGCCTGCAATATCTCGAATTGCGCAATGCGTTCGCAGCACGGATCGCGGCAGGTGAACTGAAGCCCGGCGATCGGCTGCCATCGGAACGGGCGCTGCAAGCCGCAACCCATGCCGCCCGCGGGACCGTGCGCGAAGGCCTGGCCCAGCTCGAGGCCGAGGGTATCATCTATCGCAAGGACCGCAGCGGCTGGTACGTCTCGCCACCGCCGATCGTGTATGATCCCACCCGGTGGGAAGGATTCATGGCGTATGTCGAGGCGCAGGGCCGCCGCCCCGCCACAGAAACGCTGTCTGCCACGCAGATTGCGGCGGACGCCTATCTTGCCAGCGTGTTCGGCCGCCCGGTGGGCGCGCCGCTCGATCTGATCCGCCGCCGCCGCACGATCGATGAACGTGCCGTGCTGGTCGAATATATCGTCGTCGACTGCGCGCTCGCGCCGGATCTGCTGCAATTCTCGTTCGACCAGTCGCTGACCAGCATCCTGAAATCACATTATGGCCTGACGGTCACGCGCAACAAGGTCGACATGCAGCCCTGCGCGCTGACCGGGCGCGAGGCAGAGGCGCTGCACGTCAAACCGGGACTGCCCGGCCTCAATGTCGTGCGCACCAGCTATGACGCAAAGGGCCGCGTCGTGGAATTCGACCGCGAATACTGGCGCCACGACGCGCTGAAAATCAGCGTGGAGACACGGGTACGCTGAGCGCCGCTGATTCTGCGCGACAGGCCGCGGCATCTGCTGCAGCCGCTGCAGCGCGGGCGCGCGGCATTTCGGCGCGCGCGGCCTCCAGATCGGCGCGAAATGCGGGCGTCGCGTGCAACGCGGCGGTGGCGGCTGCGCCCGCCAGCCAGCCCGCTTCGACTGCGCTTTTGCTATGCGCGCCGCAGACCATGCGGCTCTCTCCAAAGGCCCGTCCGCGTGCGAGAATGTCCGTCGCCCGGTCGGGCGCAAGTTCTGCCAGGATCAACGCTTCCATCCAGCCGCCCGCGGCATGGCCCGACGGATAGTCGCCGTTGGCGGCCAGGTCCCTGCTTCTGGGCTGACACATCGGGGCGTCCGTGCCCACATAAGGACGCGCGGTCTGGTAAAACCGCTTGACCGGATCGACCACCCCCGACGTGCTCGCCCGGTCCAGCAGGCGGGCAAGCGCCGGGGCCAGTTCCGGGTTGAGCTTTACGCCCAGCGCGCAGGCAAAATGTTCAAAGGCTTCGGTATGGACGTCGGACGTGGCCACTTGCCAGCGCGATGATCCTGCCATGCGGCGCGTGGCCACAAATACAGCGCGATCGGCACGAGCAACCGCGCCACCAGGCGGCGGTGGCGGCGCGAGCACGCGCAGCCCATCGGGCGTGGTTTCAGGCGACAGGTAGCCCGCGCCCGGTTGCGCCACGCGCTCGATCGCGGCGTGCCCGCACCGGCCCGCCGCACGCACAGGATTGCACAGCGCCGCCGCTGCGTCCGGCAGACGCACCTGATAATCGTTATGCAGGTGCGGCCCGGGCCACAGATAATCGGTCGACACATATTGCGCGCCAGAGGCCAGCGCCGCCCCGCGCCGCCGCGTATCGTTGCTGCGCGCTTCGACCGTTCCCGAATCGGCGCGCGTGCGCACGATAAAACCGGCGGCAACGGCCTTTCGGATCCGGTCGGCATCCGCCACCGGATCGTTGAGCGTCAGATAGGCAGCGGCAGGCGATGCCTCGTCGGTGTTGATGAAAAACACCCGCCCTTCGAGCGAGCGACGGCCTGCCCGATACCGCGCCACGCCATCGGGGTCTTCATCCAGCGCAAACAGGACTTTGCCGCGCGCCTCGCCCAGAGTGGGCCATGCGTCGTGCAGCACCGCATCGCGCAGCGTGGGATACCCGCGCTGTACATCGTCTGGCGTGATCAGCGACGATGCCGGAAACACCGCGCGGATTTCGGCATCCAGTGCATCGAACGCGGCGGTATCGAAAGGCAGCGCGGCCACGCCACCGGGCACCGGCGACGCATCGGACTTGGCATTGAACATCAGCATGATCGGCGCATGATCGGGGTGGGCAATCGACCAGCGCCGCACCACGCCAAGACAGTCCCGCAAGGTCACGCACGCGCTCAGCACATCCAGATCCTGGACATGCATCACTTTGAAGCCCGGCTCTGCCAGCGCGGCCAGCCGCGCCGGGTCAAGCGTTACGCCCGCGGCGCGCAAAGCGGCCGGGTGGAGGAAGCGCCCGCCCAGCGGATCGGAATAGACATCGATCTCGATCTGACGCGCCCCGGCGTCGAGCTGTTCCGACAAGGGTCGATGCTGGTAGTCGATCTCGTTGACGCGATCGGGCGCAGCGGCGCGCATCATCGCCAGGACCGCATCGGGTAGCGCCAGCTTGTAACTGTTGTGCGTGCCCACCGCCACCAGGTCGTTGAGCTTCAGGTTATGATCGATCCATGCGCGCTCGCATCCTGCGCCGGCATGGGCCGCATCGATCGCCGCCAGATCGCAGCGCGGTGCCGAACCGCCAACGCTTGCCGGCAGGGCGCAAGCCGCCAAAACAACCGTTGCTGTTTTCCACGCCCCGGTCATGCGTCTAGCGCACTTCGAGGGCGTTCGGATCGATGAACTGACGGGGAACACCCGGGCCTTCCATATACGCGCCCAGCCAGGCGCCGCCGCTGCCGTTGAAATATTCCACCCGGATCGCATGCCTGCCGGGCGTCAGGGTGATGCCGCCATTCGCTGCGAGCACGCCGTGGCTGCCATCATTGTCCACTACCGGCTTGCCGTCGATCATCAGTTTGCTGCCGTCATCTGACGCAAGGACAAAGGTGTAATCGCCTCCGGTCGCGACGTTCAGAAAGCCCTCGAACACGACGGCGACATTCGCTTCGCGCGGCAGCTTTAATCCCGCAACGTTGAATTCATGCGTTGTGCCCGACGCCACGGGGGTCAACCGGTCGAAATCGGGCAGCCGCATGGCCGGGTCCTCCAGCAGGTAGACCTTGTAATTGATGCCGCGCAGATCGTGGCCTTTTTGCTCAAGTATCCGGAAATACGCCTTCGACGGAATGCTGGCAGCCTTTCCATCGACGAACAGCGCGGCGCGCACGATCGTGCTGCGCGTGATGGCGACCGGCCCTGTGTAAAGCCGCGAAGCGCTGTTCGGGATCGAATTGTCCAGCGTGTAGCGGATTTCACCGACCGGGTTGGGCCCGACCGAATTGAGATTGCGCATGGTCATCTGTGCCGACTTGTCGATGAACAGCCCGCCGGCGTCGGCGTTGCCGTCAGTCATCGGCTCTATCCGCGGCGCAGCATAAAAACTGCTGGCTCGGTACGTCTGTTCGGGGCCTTTTTCTCCGATCTCGATCGGCGTCACCGGGCGCCCCAACCATGCGTACGGTATCTTTGCGCCCAGCAGCCACACCGCAGTGGCGGGAGTGTCGAACGTATTGACCGGCAGGTTGAGTTCGTTGTTCTGGGCAATGCCCTTTCCATAAGCAATCCACGGAATTTCAAGTTCGGCCAGGCTTTGCCCGCCGTGCCCCTTGCCGACGCCACCATGGTCGGCGGTCACCAGGATCACCGTGTCATTGCTGATGCCGGCGTCCGCGACGGCTTGCCTGATCTGGCCGATAATCCGGTCGGCTTTGGCAACGGCAGCGTAATACTGCGGGGTGCCATGGCCAAAGGTGTGGCCGGCATCGTCGACATGATCGAGATGCATGAACAGGAATTCGGGCTTCTTGGCTTTGATATAGGCCGTCGCCAGCGAGGCGGTGTCATCTTCATCGCGGCCGTGAATGTCATACTTTACAAAGTGCCGGTCATAGAGATTGCCGAACCCTTCCCACTGATAGATCGACCCTGTGTCCCATTCGGGATGCTGATCGGCCAGCACCTGAAAAATAGACGGAAAAAAGCCGCCCGATCCAGTGACCGAGGCGGGAAAATTGAACTCGCCGACCTGCCAGTCATTGTTGGTGACACCGTGCTGTTCGGGTCCCGCACCGTTGATGATCGACGCCCAGTTGGCCGCGCTCGTGGTCGGTAAAACGCCGCGCGCATGCATTGTCCAACTGCCGTGCTTCATCATGTCGTGCATCGTCGGCGTGTCCGCCTTCAGCACGCCATCGGTGCTCATGCCATCCACACCGACAATGATCACATGCGCCGCTTTTGGCACCGCGCCGGGTTCCGCACGCGCTTCACCGGTTATCAGCGCCGCAGACGCAATCATCAGCAAAACGGCATTGATCGGGGTTTTCAACACGAGCCTCTCCGTAAACATATTTGCGGTATCATCCGAACCATTCGCCAGCCGGATCGCTTCCGGTTGACCGGCTCGCGATGCCGGCAAGCTCTGCAATCCTGGGAACACCCAAGGCGCTGGTCCGGCCGCCACTTCTCTCCAACCGATAGAATTTCGTGCCTACAATCTCGTGACACTGCACGCCGGCGTTGTTCATCCCCAATCGCGCCATAGTCTTGCGCAAGCGTGCGAACGACTATGGCGCGATTGAAGGGGAAGGTATCGCCGCGTCGCGCATTCGGCCGACATGGAATGCGGCACCCACGCGGAACGTGGTTGCAATTTCACCGCGAGCCATGCTTATCCGGCGCTTACTGGAAGCAAACAGGCCAAAAATCCGGGCCTAAAATGCGCAGGATGATTCCATATATCTGAATATGGTGAGCCCAGCTGGATTCGAACCAGCGACCTACTGATTAAAAGACAATTTTAACTGCCACTCAATGTAACCCCAAAATGATCATTACGGTTAAAAATGGGAAATTCCCGTCGATTCCACATCGGACTGCGTGTTATTCTGGGTAAACATGGGTAATTAAGTGTAGCATATGCGTTACCCTACCGTTAGCCCAGAACTGGAATTTTGTTCAGCAGGTCGTGTTAGTTTGGCTCGACAGATAGCCAATTTTTAGGTGCGATCTAGGCGGCGTGCGCAAATTCGGCACCTTGCCGGATGTGAACGCGAATGGCAGCAAACGCCCCACTAGCGGCCATTCGCAGCTTGATCTATTTTAGGTTGGGCAGCGGTAGCACAACTGGAGAGTGCACCGTGCAATACCGGAATGATGTGTGGTTCAAGTCCCGCCCGCTGTCCGCCGAACCCCTTCGATTGGGTTAGGGCGCTCCCTTGCAGACGCTCGAAGACGTGGGCAAGCTACTGCGATGGCTGTTATTTTTTCACGTTCGCGTTTGTTGTAGCCAGCCTATGCCTGCTGACTGGTTCAGTTCCTGCACCGTGGAAGCTGATGGGAGTGATCAAGCGCAAAGATCACCCCCAACTTTTCTACTTCGTCGTAGGTGGGTATGTCTTAATCGGTGCATTAATGTCCGTGGGCAGTTGGTGGGGGAACGATAGTGCGAAGCACGCGGTTCGAAGCACGCAGCATGAGAACGCTAATCCTTAGCCGCGCAGGCGATCGCCATGCTAACGTCAGCTACCCTCCACCTTCCGACGTTCGCCGGTTGACCTAATGCGTGCTCGATACGGCGGCAGCAATCGCCCCAATTGCAGACATTCAGCATCGAATTAGCTAGCTCGAGCTTGCAGCTCATGCTATACATCGGCCTGCTCGCACATTCGTGCTCCCGGTGCCTCTGTCCCGAATGGTCGCACCATGTGCCACAACCCGTGAGTCGCAGCAGAAACTTCGGCACCGACATCCTCATACCGGTTACGAACGCCATCGAGGCGCTGAACTCGAAGCTCAGACGCGCGGTCAGAGCCAGGGGCCACTTCCCGAGCGATGAGGCAACAACCAAATTGCTCCGCGCCTTACTCCGGACGGTTGACCGGCACCACGCGTTCCACGGGCATTGCCCAGCGCACCGGCTCACGCCGTGTCGGGAACTCGATCACGTTGCCGTTGAGGTCAGCCGTGGGCGTCCCGTCCTTTCGGATGATGCGGTATAGCATCGAGCGAATGCGGGCGTGGTTGACGTTGTGAGCAAGTGCGGGCAGGTTGGAAGGATGGGGCGAACAGAAACAAACATTAACTGGAGCCTGCTCGGAGCGGCACGCTTTGTGCTGGCGATCATTGTGTTAACAAGTCATCTTAGCTACTTCCAAGGAAATGCCCTAACTCGCCTTGTTGAAATGCTCGATTCCAAGGCGGCCGTGTTAGGGTTCCTGGTCATATCGGGTTTCTCGGTTACGAGTTCATTCGACAGACGCCACGACGGCTTTTTGAAGCGTCGACTCCTGCGCATTTATCCGGCCTATATTTTCGCCATCGCAATCTCGATCGCACTGCAGATCGGCGTCGGCCCCTACCACGCGAACGGAATTTTTTTTGAGGGTTCGGGGTGGATTGAAGTGGTCGGCAACATTCTGCTCTTGCAAATGTATGCCGTAAAGGCGCTGAATTTCAATCCGGTGCTTTGGTCGCTGTCGATCGAGGTTTCGTATTATCTATTGCTGCATGTGCTTGGGCGACCAGATCCACGCCTCATGTTCATCGCGATTGCAGTCTCGATAGTCTACTTTGTCCTGCCGCACGATCTCAGTGGCTCGAAAGCATATCAAGCCTTTGAAAAACTGAACATGGTACGGTGTTTGTGGCCGTTCTTGATCGGAGTGGCGCTTTCGCGCTACCCATCGACAAAGCTTTATTTGTCGGCGGCGGTTCTCGGTACCGCAGCAACATTGCTGTCAGACTGGACCCCATACCCGCTACAATTTGTGACCTACCTACTTACGATCGCAGCGATCTATGTGGCGCAGCGTGGATGGTTTCGGCAGAGCATCGTAATGGATAGGCTGGGCGATATTTCCTATCCGCTATACCTCGTACATATTCCCACCGGCATCTTTCTCGCCGCCGTTCTGGGGATCACGAGCCCGCTCATCATCACTTTTTCGGCGATTGCCCTGGCGAGCTTCGTTGCGTTCGTAATCGAAAAGCCCTTCCGCGATGCCTTGGTGAAGTTGGGCTCTTTCCGCATTCAGCGCGAACGGTCGATCGCCTAGGCATTGTCGCCGAAGCCAGCGCGCCGCTCTTCCCCAATTTCCGTTAACCCGAAAAAGTCACCCGGGGTTGGCGGATGTAGCGCAAATTGCTGATTTGATGTATGATTTGGTTGCTTAGACCGAACAACGCCATTTCAGAGGGCTACACCCGCCATGGACGATCCAACTCTCCTGCTGCTGGGTTGCCACCTGTTTCTGGCAAGCGGTTGGATGTTCGATTTGATGGTGGTCTGCTGTCGTCGCACGGCGGGATTTTGCTGTTGCGCGAGGTCGAGCAACGCCTTGGGGTGGCCGATCGCATGGCGGCTTGCATAAAAGACCCGCGCTCGCCCGAGCATATCACGCATAGCCTCGCCGAAATTAGACGCACCGAACAACCCGAATTCGGCTGAATATCGCTGCTGGGCCATAGATTCGGATCACAACGCGGCCGAAAGCTGGACCAGCTTGCGACTCGCAAAAATTTAAAAACGCTTATATTGCAATAGGTAATATCGAAACGAACTGACTAATACTGCGCATGAGAGGCCAATAGAAACTATATCCGATTTGGGTGTTACCTCGAGATGGCGCTTAGCAAGCACTAAAGTTACCCCAGCCGTTACCCGAGCTGTTTGTTTACCACTTTTGCCGGTAAAAAATGAAGACACTTTTCCTAATTTTTATCTCTGTTTTTCATATATTTAGATTGGTGAGCCCAGCTGGATTCGAACCAGCGACCTACTGATTAAAAGTCAGTTGCTCTACCGACTGAGCTATGGGCCCGACGCGTCTGCGTGCAGAAGCGGTGCCTTAGGCATGGTCGCGCGGCGGGTCAAGCGGGCGTGCGTCTGTTTCACGTAAAGGCCGGTTTGCGGGTCGCGCCAGTCGGCCGCGATGCGCAATGCCGGGGTCAGCACAAACAGCCGATCGCGGTATTCGGCATGGGGAATTGTCAGGCGGTCATCCTGCCACGCGCCGCCCGACCACAGGATGATATCCAGATCGAGCGTGCGCGCGCCCCAGCGCTGGCCGCGGCGGGTGCGGCCAAAGGCGGTTTCGATCGCCTGCAAATGGGCCAGCAGCAACAGCGGGTTCAGCATCGTTTCGATGATGACGGCAGAATTGGCATAGCGGCGGCGCGATGGGCCGAGCGGCGTGCTGGTGATGATCGGCCCGGTCGCGACCACATGCAGCGGGGCATGGTCCAGCGCGGTGCAGGCGGCGCGCAGCACGTGCGGCGGCGGGCCGTGGCGCGAATGTGCGATATTGGAGCCCAGCGCGATCAGGTAGCGGGTCAGTTGCGGGCGCCTGCCGATCGCTTTCACGTATCCTGCGCCAGGCGACCATACAGTTGCGGGCGGCGATCGCGGAAAAAGCCCATCCCGGCGCGATGCGTGCGTGCCGCAGCCAGATCGATCGTCGCGACCAGCGTGCCGGTTTCCTGCGCGCCGTATTCGGCCAGGAAATCACCGTATTCATTGGTGATGAAGCTGTGGCCGTAGAACGTCTGGTCGTTTTCTTCCGCGCCGATGCGATTGGCCGCGATCACCGGCATGCAATTCGATGCGGCATGGCCCTGCATCGCGCGGCGCCACACGCGGCTGGTGTCGATATCGGCATCGTAGGGTTCGGACCCGATCGCCGTCGGGTAGAACAGCAGTTCCGCGCCCATCAGCGCCATCGCGCGCGCGCATTCGGGATACCACTGGTCCCAGCATACACCGACGCCGATCGTCGTGCCGAACACGTTCCACACCTTGAAACCGGTGTTCCCGGGGCGGAAATAGTATTTTTCCTCGTAGCCCGGGCCATCGGGGATGTGGCTTTTGCGATAGATCCCCATGACCTCGCCATCGGCGCCGATCATCGCCAACGTGTTGTAATAATGCGGCCCCTCGCGTTCGTAGAAACTGGTCGGGATCGCCACGCCCAGCTGCTTGGCCAGCTTGCGCATCGCCGCGACCGAGGCGTCTTCGTCCAGCGTATGCGCCAGCGCAAACCGCGCCTCGTCTTCCTGCTGGCAGAAATACGCGCCGGCAAACAGTTCCGGCGGCAGGATCACGCGCGCGCCCTGGTTTGCCGCCTGTTCCACAAGAGCGGACACCGCACCGATGTTGGTGGCAGGATCGGGATCATAAAGCGCAAGTTGCAGCGCCGCGACGGTGATTTCGGTCATGGACATGGTATTAGGAGCAACGCTGTCGCATTTCAACGACGGGACGATGACATCCGCGCGTGGGCTTCCTATTTGAGGGCAACAGGTTCGCGAAAAGGAAATCTCTCATGGCGCAAGCTCAGGCCATTTTTGCCGGCGGCTGTTTCTGGTGCACAGAGGCGGTGTTTCAGGATGTGATCGGCGTCAGCTCGGTCGAGAGCGGCTATCTGGGCGGGCATACCGTAAACCCGACGTACAAGCAGGTCTGTTCGGGCACCACCGGCCATGCCGAGGGCATCCGCGTGACGTTCGATACCGATGTGATCGACCTGGCGACGCTGCTGGATATGTTTTTTGCGACGCATGATCCCACGCAACTGAACCGGCAGGGCAACGATGTCGGCACACAATACCGCTCGGCGCTGTTTCCGCTCGACGATGCGCAGCGTGCCGAATTCGAGGCCGCCATCGCCCGCGCCGCAAAAACCTGGCCCGCGCCGATCGTCACCACGATCGAGGGCCCGGCGACCTGGTATCCGGCCGAGGATTACCACCAGGAATACTGGGACGGCGAAGGCCAGCGCAATCCGTACTGCATTGCGGTGATCCCGCCCAAACTGGCGAAATTGCGCAAAAGTTTCTCCGCGCAAGTCAAGGCCTGACCCCTTTCTAGGCAGTCCAGCGCGCAGCGAAAAATCCATCGATGCCGCCCGCCTCGGCGATCATGCCGGGGTCGGTGCGCAGCCAGCCTTCCGCCGTCGGCACCAGGCCTTCGGGCAATTCGGCGGTGGTGATCGGGCGCGGCGTTAGCGTGCAGTGCGCTTGCGCCTCGCCTTCGGCTGGCTCCAGCGAACAGACCGCATAGACCAGCGTGCCGCCGGGATTCAGCCAGCGTACCGCGCGCGCGAGCAATTCGCGCTGCAATGCGACCAATTCATCCATCGCCGCCAGGCGATGCAGCACGTCGGGATGGCGGCGGCAGGTGCCCGTGGCACTGCACGGCGCATCCACGAGAATCGCATCGAAACCGTGATCGGGCGCCCATTCCAGCGCATCGGCGGTAACGGTCTGCGCCGTCAGACCGGTACGCACCATGTTCTCGGTCAGCCGCTCCAGCCGCCGCGCGGATTTGTCGAGCGCAGTCACGTGCCAGCCCGCGGCGGCGAGTTGCATCGTCTTACCGCCGGGCGCCGCGCACAAGTCGAGCGCAGTCGCGCCCGCGTGTGGCGCCTGGCCGATCAGACGCGCCGGGATCGCCGCTGCCAGATCCTGCACCCACCATGCGCCTTCGCGATAGCCGTCGAGCTTTTCGACCGCCTGGCCGCGCGCCAGCCTGACATGGCCGGGCATCAGGCTGACCCCGCCCAGGCGCTCTGCCCAATGCGCAGTATCGGCCGCATTTGCCAGCGTCAGGTCGAGCGGCGGCGGCTCGGCCAGACCTGCTGAAATCGCGTCGATCCGGGCGGGCCAAGCCGCAATCCAGCGCGCCAGCACCGGCGTCGGCAAGCCGGGCGCTGCCGGCAATGCCGCATCGCCGCGCTTCAAAATCGCGGAAAACACCCCATGCGCCAGCCGGCGAGGGCCGCCCGTCAGCAACGGCAGACCCGTGGCGATGACCGCGTGCGGCGGCAGGTTCAGCCGCAGCACCTGTACCAGCATCAGGCGCAGCACACTGCGCGCCTTGGCATCGTCGGGCAGGTTCTGCGCGGTGGCGCTGTCGATCAACGTGTCGAGATCGACCAGCCAGCGCAGCGTTTCCTGCGCAATCGCGGTGGCCAGCGCGCGATCGTCGGCGCGCGGCACCGGGCGCAGCAGTGGCGGCCCTGCCTGGTCGAGCGGATCGCCCCGCCGCAACACCGCGTCGACCATCCGCAACGCTGCCAGACGCGCGGCGCTGCCGGGAATTTCAGCCAGATTTTTCGGTGGCCCGTCGGAGCCGGTATCGGTGAGATTGAACGACGATCCGGATGTGTTGGGGGGGCGTACCATGGCCCCCTATCGTCGCATTGGCCCCAATTGGCAATTGCAAGCCAGTGTGGCTGCGCCCATCTGCATACGCATGACCGAACCACTCAAGCGCGCCACCACCCGCCCGGCCGGTTTCACCCCGCCGGCGCATTGGATCAACCCGCCGCTGCCCGAGCCACGCGCGATCACGCCCGCCGATGATCCCGATGGGCTCGATCCCACGCGTTATGGCGATTGGGAGCGCAACGGCATCGCGATCGATTTCTGATGTCTTGGTTCTCCCCGTTCCGGGCCGTTCCGGGGGGAATTATTCAGATTTTGCGCAGCGATCGCGGGTCTGGCGCGCTGATCGCGGATTTGAGATAGCGCGGCGTTTCCGGGGCGATCTCGGCCGTGGCACGGGGCAGCAGCGGATCGATCTCGTTGCCAAAGGCAATGCCGAAGCGGTTGTCCTGGATCCAGGCGACGCGGCCTGCGACCCAGCCGATATTGCGCAAGTTCACCTCGACACCGACGCCCGATGTCACGCGGACGGTGCATTCGGCCATCATGCCATGCGCGGACAGATTGCGGACTTTGACCCGGTGGTCGCCGGCCTGTCCCTCGACGCGCAGATCGGCCATCAGGAACAGGCTGTCCCGGCCGACTTGGCGATGGTCAATGTCTGTCAACGTCCGGTTCCGCTTCATCTGTGCCAAGGGCAGGCCGACCTGAACACAATTGGTCAACAAGCCCTGCGCATCGCTGGTGCCTTGTCCAGCAAATCCGCCGGAAAGATCGCGACAAGCGTTAACGGCCGATTGGAAAACGAAGTGTTAATCGGACGGGGCTACGGCACCCCGCGTTTCTCATAGTGCCAATACGGGTCACAATTGCGTGGCGATGTAAAATTAATTGTCGCGCGAGACCTTTTCGCGGCGTTCGTGCGCCTGCTGCGCCTCGACCGTCATCGTTGCGATCGGGCGCGCGACCAGCCGGCCCAGGCCGATCGGTTCGCCGGTCACTTCGCAAAAGCCGTAATCGCCTTCATCGATCCGGCGCATCGCCGAATCAATCTTGGCGATCAGCTTGCGCTGGCGGTCGCGGGTGCGCAATTCGATGCCCCAGTCGGTTTCGCTCGACGCGCGATCGTTGAGATCGGGTTCGCGGATCGGCCCTTCCTGCAACGCCGAAAGCGTGTTCGACGAGGCTGACAAAATCGATTTTTTCCATTCGAGCAGCAGCCGCCGGAAATAATCCTGCTGCGCTTCGTTCATGTACGTTTCGGTTTCAGTGGGAACATAATCACCCGGCATGGACCGCCGGGCCTTGGCCAACACATCGATTTCGTCACTCAGAACACCAGCCATCCGGCCCTCCGCTTGCGCGACACCCGCCTGATCGACATGCCGCCATGGCACGCAAGGCAGGGGTTGGCCGGGCCTATAAGCGTCGGAAAGCATACGCACAAGTCATTAGGCAAAGCTCTATCCGGCTTGTGCCCCGCTTTGAACCGGCGCGGCGGCGGGCCCTTGCCTGCTTTCGTCTCGCGGTTCGGCGATCCGGCAAAATGTTGCCGCCGTTAACCATATGTTGATCAAACCGGGCGACCTTGCAGTCAACGCGCCAAAGACTGAAATTTGGGGGGCGCAGGATTTTCGGGGTTTGAGCGACATGAATCAGGGTACGATAAAGCTTGTCGGGGGAACCGACACACAGGCAGGCGAACTGGCAGCGTATGATGCGCTCGTCGCGCAATACATGGGCGCTGCCGAACAGGGATGCAGCGAAGCGCTGCTCGACCTGGGCATGGTCTTTTCAACCGGCGCGCACGGCCTGGCGGTCGATCTGGTCGAAGCCCACAAATGGTTCAACCTTGCCGCAGTCGGTGGCCAGGACAGCGCAGCCAACTGCCGCGCGGAAATTTCCGAAGACATGACCGCGCGCGAAATTGCCGAAGCCCAGCGCCGCGCCCGCGAATGGCTGCGCGCCAATGCAGACCGCGCGCGCCGCGTCGCCTGATTCAGGTCCCTGATTCAGTCGCCCTCTGGCGGAGGCGGCCCTTTGCGGAACGGCATATGCTCGCCCAGCAAAGCCTGGTCATCGTCGACCCCTGCGCGTTCGCGGACAAGGAAATCGCCCACCGCGCGGCGGAATGACGGATCGACGATGTAATGTGCCGATATCGTCTGCACCGGCTCGTACCCGCGCGCCAGCTTGTGCTGGCCTTGTGCGCCGGCCTCCACCCGTGACAGGCCCAGCGCGATCGCCGCATCGATCGCCTGGTAATAGCACAGTTCGAAATGCAGGAACGGCTTGTCCACGACCGAGCCCCAGTACCGGCCATACAGCGTATCGCGGCCGATGAAATTGAGTGCGCCCGCGATCGGCTGCCCCTGCGCAAAAGCCATGACCAGCAGGACCTTGTCGCCCATGCTCGCCCCGATCAGATCGAACGCGGCGCGGGTCAGATAAGGCCGCCCCCATTTGCGCGCCCCGGTATCCTGGTAGAATTCCCAGAACGCCGCCCAGTGCTCCGGCAGGATAGCATCGCCGGTCAGCGCGCGGATCTCGATCCCGTCCTGCGCCGCCGCGCGCTCCTTGCGCAAATTCTTGCGCCGTGCCGACGACAGCGCGCCCAGAAAATCATCGAACGTCCGGTATCCCCGGTTTTCCCAATGAAACTGGATATCGGCGCGCAACAGCCAGTCGGCCGCTTCGAACATCGGCACCTGGTCGGCGGCGATGAATGTCGCATGCGCCGATGACAGCCCGTGCTCGTGCGCAACCTGTTCCGCCGCCGCAAGCAGCGCGGGCGCCAGATCGGGTCTTTGCCCGAACAACAGACGCGGGCCGCTTGCCGGCGTAAACGGCACGCTGATCTGCAATTTGGGATAATAGTTGCCGCCCGCGCGCTGCCAGGCGTCGGCCCAGTTGTGGTCGAACACATATTCGCCCTGGCTGTGTGCCTTCAGGTAGGCCGGCAGCGCCGCCGCCGGCGCGCCCCGGTCGTCTTCGATCACGATCGGCATCGGGATCCACCCGCTGCGCTTGCCCACGCTCTTCGACTGTTCCAGGCTGGACAGGAACGCATGGCTGACAAACGGATTGTCATCGCCGGCCATCCGGTCCCAGTCTGCGGCGTGAATGTCGCTGACCCCGGAATAGATCCGCGCGGTGCGGCTCATTGCGCGCCCAGCAACTGCGCCAGCCCGGCGCCTTCGGCGATCGGCGCATCGGCCTTTGCGCCCGCACGCGCAGCTTTTTCCATGTTGTCGACGGTCCAGGTCAACAGCGGCATCCCGCGCCGCCGCTGCGCCACGGGAAACGCGCCGCCGATATCGCCGATGTCATAGGCCATGAAATCGGGCCGCGCGCGCCACAGCGCAAGATGCCGCCGCGCCTTTGCCCCCAATGTGCGCCAGCTGGCCTCGGTCATCACCAGCCCGCGCACGACATGCGGCGAATAATGGTGGAACCACGAACACACGCGCGGGTCGAAACTCATCACCGCAACTTGTCCGCCATAGCCCTCCAGGGCGCGATTGACCGCAAGGCACAGCGGCTGGACCCGGCCGGCCCGCGCAATCTTCACTTCGATCAGCAACGGCACCCGCCCGGCGATCTGCGCCAGCAGCGTGGCCAGCAGCGGGATCGTATCGGCGCTGCCCGTCAGCACGACCTGCGCCAGCGACGCGGCGGTTTCATCGGCCACGCGGCCGGGTTTGCCGGTCAGGCGCGACAAGTCTTCATCATGAAACACCACTGCCTGGCCATCGCGGCTGCGCTGTACATCGCATTCGATGCCAAGCCCGGCTGCAATCGCCGCCGCAAATGCGCCCGGGCTGTTTTCGATGCGACCGCTGGCAGCATCGTGAAACCCGCGATGCGCATAGACCGGCGTGGTCAGCCAGTCGCACCGGCCCGCACGCGGAACCGGCGCGAGCCAGCGATCAATGAGCGCGAACAGCAAATACAGCATCGACTTCCACCGCGGCTCCCAGGGGCAGTACCGGCACGCCGACCGCACTGCGCGCATGGCGCCCAGCCTCCCCGAATGCAGCCACCATCAGCTCCGACGCGCCATTGGCGACTTTGGGCTGATCGGTGAACGTCGGTGTCGAACTGATGAACGCGCCCAGCTTGACCACACGTTCCACCCGGTCGAGCGACCCGAGCGCGGCCTTGACTTGCGCCAGCAGCATCAGCGCGCAGGCCTGCGCGGCGGCCTGGCCCTGTTCGAGGCTGACATCCTCGCCCAGCCGGCCGATCACCAGCGAGCCATCGACGAACGGCAACTGGCCCGAAACGTGGAGCAATCCGCCCGCCTGCACTGTGGGCACATACGCCGCCACCGGCGCCGCGGCCTTGGGCAGCGTGAACCCGGCGGCGCTCAGCGTTTCGACAATGCTGTCAACTTCAGACATTTTCCACTCCATGTACATGCGCCATGATCCACGGCAGCGCTTCTGGCCAGCCGTCAATGCGGGCATGGGCATGGCCGGCTTCATGCGCGCAATCGATATGCGGCGCCAGCAACGGCTCGCCGCACAGATGCAGGCGGCGGACATCGGGGGAAATCTCGCTGACCGAGGCGTGATGCTGCGGCAGATCGTCGATGAACACCACCCGGCTGGGCTTGTATTCGTCGATGATCGCCTGCAGCGCCGGGCCCTTGGGGCCCTGGTTGGTAAACACCCGCGCGTTGATGCCATGATCGGCCAGTTGCTGCGTGCGCGCCTCGCGCCGCTCGTCATTGAGATTGGTCAGGATCACCACGTCGGCATGTTCGGCCAGCGCGTTGATACCCTCGACCGCGCCCACGATCGGCTGTTGCCGGTACATCTCGGTGTCGAAAAACAGATTGAGCAGGCGCCATATCTCGGGCCCCTCCACCTGCCGGCCATCGGCGGCATAGCGCATCGCCTTGCTGAAATCGCTGTCCGTCATCGCGAAATCGATGCCGTGGACTTGCGCGACATAATCCTTGAACGGCGCGACCATGTGCAGCAGCACTTCGTCGCAGTCGCTGATGATCAGCGGGCGCCCGCCTGATTGGGTCATAGGACTTGTATCATTGCAGTTTTTCCCATGCGGCCGCCAATGTCTCGGGCGCTATATCGAGCGCCGCAGCCGCCGCGACAAGGTCCGTTTCGTGATTGGCGAGGAATTCAAGCACCGCGCCCAGGATTACCGGATCGCTGATCCCCTCGCGAAGCGCGTCGGGCGTCATGCCGGTCAGCGCCAGGAACCGGTCCGCCCGGTTTTCATCGCTGAGCACCCAGACAAGCGCGCGCAGCGCGATCGCCATGGGATCGGCGGGCAAAGATGGTTGACGAATGATTGCCAGCACCCTTTCCGGGGAATAGACCGCACCCGGTGGGCGCGTGCGTTGCGGGGATAGCAAGCTTAAGTGGCAAAAAGAATTCTGGTTGTCGAGGACAACGACCTCAATCGCAAGTTGTTCAGCGACTTGCTCAAGGCCAAGGGCTTTGAAGTCGAGCCGCTGGCCGACGGCCATGCCGTGCTCGAACGCGCCGCCGCCTTCGCGCCCGACCTGGTGATCATGGACATCCACCTGCCGCGCATTTCGGGCCTGGAACTGATCGAGGCGCTGAAACGCGACGAAACGTTGCGCCACATCCCGGTGCTGGCCGTGACCGCCTATGCCGGCAAAGGCGACGAAGACCGCATCCGCGAGGCCGGCGCCGAAGGGTACTTGTCGAAGCCGGTGTCGATCATGCCGTTCCTGCAGGCAGTGAACCAGTTGCTCTGAATGGTCGCCCGCCGCTATAGGCACGCGCATGGCACGCAAACATCCCAAACACGGCCCCTACGAAGACGTTCGTGACGAGGACGAGACCCCGGTCATCGTGCCGCCGTGCTGGCTGTGCGGCCGGCCGGTGGGCAAGACCGTGATCGAGCATCACCCCGTGCCCAAAAGCCGGGGCGGTCGCGATACCGTGCCGATGCACCCGATCTGCCAGCAGACCGTGATCACGACCTTCACCAATTCCGAGCTGCAACGCGCCGGGATGGATGCCGGCGTGCTGCTGGAAAACCCGGCGATCCGCAAATTCGTCGACTGGGTGGCCAACAAGGACCCCGATTTCAACGCCACGCTGGCGAAGAAGCAGCGCTAGAAAAGCGCGGCCTGGCACCGTCACGCACATCTTGACAATACACCAAAAAGGTGTATCCATCCGTCATGAAGCGGATTGCGCATCATGATTTGTCCGCAATCCAGGCCGGGTTTGCTGCAGGGACGGGTAGCATTACGACCAAGGCGTTACGCGATGCGCAGGCGATAAATTACACACGTGCCGACATTTGCGATGTGGTCCTGGACCTGACCAAACGGAATTTTGTAAAGTCAGAGCCAGGCCGTAACAGCGTTCCAGGGAATTGGCACGATACCTATACCTATCAAGACGCTACCGGTCTGATGGTCTTATATTTAAAGTTTGCCGGAACCACGATCATTGATGTGACTCTGACCAGTTTCAAGGAGAAATGAGATGGAAACTCGCATTCATCCTGAAACGGGTGCCATGTTAAAGCGGGACATTCGGCCACAGGTCATCCAATACGGTATCTATCGGATGGTCGTGGATACCCCCGGTTGGTATCCGGATGAAGGCAACGATGGCATTCACGAGATGAACGACCTCGATCAGAATGAGGCGACATTTGTCAATCTGCGGTCCGCCTATATCGCGCATCTCAAAGACTTTCGCGATCGGCTTAATCTTACCCAGGAGGCTGCCAGCGATTTGATCGGCGGCGGCCCCCGCGCCTTCCAGAAATATGAAAGCGGGCGTGGGCAACCAACGTCGGCGGCGATCAAATTGATCGAGGTGCTTTATGAGCGCCCGGATGTCCTTCGCATTCTTGCCAAAGTGAATGCGGGCTGCGAGCCGATAGCGGCCTGAGCACCTTGGAATCAAGCCCAAGGCGCCCGGCTCAAACCACCGCCACCAATTCCACCTCGACCAGCATATCGGGGTCGAGGAATGGCTTTACATGCACCAGGCTCAACGCCGGTCCATTGGTGCCAAACACCGCGCCATGCGCCCGGCCAACCGCCTCCCACTGGTCGACATCTGTGAGATAAACCCGCGACTGCACCACCCGGTCGAACCCCGATCCCGCCTCGGCAAGCACCGCGCCCAGTTTTTCCAGAATCACCGCAGTCTGCCGTTCGAAATCGCCTATGCCGACGACCGCGCCGCTGGCGTCCGTCGCGGCAGTGGCTGAAATAAACACCATGCCGCCGGCAACAACTGCACGCGAATAGCCCATCTTCGCCTCCCAGGGAGACCCGGTCGAAATCCGGTTGATCGTCATGGCTTGGCTCCTGATTGCGTTGAAACGCGCCTATCGCGTCTGCACCGGCGTTTCAACGCCTACGGATCGCGGGGCTTCAGATCGGGCAGCACCGCGGCCACCGCCGCGCGCACTGCCGCATCGCCGCCCATGTCCGGTCCGGCATTGGCGACTACCAATACGCCGCTGCCATTGTAGGGAAACAGCACCGCCAGCGCGAACCAGTTGGTATCAGACCCCGCATGCACCAGCACCGGCCCGTCGCGCCCGCCATACCGCGCCACGACTTCCCAGCCCATGCCGTATTCGCCGGCCCCCTGGCTGGTCTGCATCATCCGGTACCCGCCCGGGCTCAACAATCGGCCAGCGCCACGTGCACCAGCCAATTGATCGAGGCAGAATTTTGCCCAGTCCTCCAGCGGCAGCACCAGCCCGCCGGCGGGCGCGAAAAACGGCGGGTTGGTGTCGCCCGGCCCGGTCGCATGGCCGCCGCGATGTCCTCGCGGTTCGCCGTCGATCGTCGTGCCGAACCGCGCCTTGTCCATGCCCAGCGGCATGAGCACTTCGCGCCGCAACAACACCTCCCAGGTTTCACCCGTGACGCGCTCGGCAATCGCGGCCGCGAGCAGATAGCCGGTGTTCGAATAGTGAAACGACCCGCCGCGCCCCGCCGGCGGATCGGCCAGCGCAAGCGCCAGATAGCGCAGCCGTTTTGCGCCAGGACTGTCCGCGCTGTCATCGCCGAACAACGCCGCGCGCATGCCCGCGTTCAGCAGATCGTGCGGCAACCCCGCATGATGCGACATCAGCTGAAGCAAAGTCGCATGCGCATACCGCGGCGGCATCGCCAGATCAGGCATCAGCGCGCCCAGCTGGTCGTCCCAGTGCAGCACGCCGCGCTCGACCAGGCGCCCGATCAGCACCGCAGTCATCGCCTTGACATCCGACCCGATATGCCACGGATCGCCAGGCACGACCCGCGCCTGCCCGCCGATCACCCGCACGCCCCGTACTGCCAGCGCGGAAATATGCCCTGCGCCCAGCACTGCCATGCCCATCGCCGGAACCTGCGCGTTCTGCGCCATGGCATCATCGAGCGCCTCGCCCGGATCGGCCGCTCGCGCAGGCGCCGCGACAGCCACGGACAGGGCGGCCATCATGACGAGGCAGAGATGGGGAACGGGCCAATTCATCGCGTGTCGTGCGATGCATCGCACGAGGCGGCTTGACAAGCAGCCTGATCAGCCGCTTTTCCGCCGCATTCGTCTGGCAGGGGTTTCCCCGCCACATTCAAGGAACACCTGCATGGATCGCGCCGACACCAGCGCACGGATCGCCACCGTGATCGAACCGTTCAACAAAAAGGCGCTGCCCGTGACCGACGACACCAGCTTTGCCGCCGATCTTGAATGGGACAGCCTGACGGTCATGGATTTCGTCGCCGCGATCGAAGACGAATTCGATATCATCATCACCATGAATCAGCAGGCCGAGATCGAAACCTATGGCCAGTTGATCGACGCCGTGACCAAATTGCGAGGCTGACAGCGATGACCGAGGTGCTTGCGCAAACCGACCTGTTTTCAAAATTCGACCCGCTGATCGAACAGCGCCGCGCGTTGCTGTCGACCGGGATCACCGATCCGTTCGGCCTGGTGATGGAGCGCGTGATCTCGCCGACGCAGGCGATCTGCAACGGGCGCGAGACGATCCTGCTCGGCACGTACAACTACATGGGGATGACGTTCGATCCCGATGTGATTGCCGCGGGCAAGAAAGCGCTCGACGAATTCGGATCGGGCACCACCGGCAGCCGCGTGCTGAACGGCACATACGCCGGGCACCGTGCGTGCGAGGATGCCTTGCGCGAATTTTACGCGATGGACCACGCCATGGTCTTTTCGACCGGGTATCAGGCCAATCTGGGGATCATCAGCACGATCGCGGGCAAAGGCGACTATATCGTGCTCGATATCGACAGCCACGCCTCGATCTGGGATGGCTGCAAGATGGGCGACGCCGAGGTCGTGCCGTTCAAGCACAACGACATCGACGCGATGGAAAAGCGTCTGCGCCGCATTCCCGAAGGCGCGGGCAAGCTGGTCATCCTGGAAGGCGTCTATTCGATGCTGGGCGATATCGCCCCGTTGAAAGAGATGATCGCGATCGCAAAGAAATACGGGGCGATGGTGCTGGTCGACGAAGCGCACTCGATGGGCTTTATCGGGCCCAACGGGCGCGGCGTCGCCGAAGACCAGGGCGTGCTCGACCAGGTCGATTTCGTGATCGGTACGTTTTCCAAATCGGTCGGCACGGTCGGAGGGTTTTGCGTATCGAACCATCCCAAGTTCGAAATCATGCGCCTCGTGTGCCGCCCCTACGTGTTTACCGCCAGCCTGCCGCCAAGCGTCGTGCACACGGCCGCGACATCGATCCGCAAGCTGATGCACGCCGGTGAAAAGCGCGCGCATCTGTGGGAAAATTCGAAGCGTCTGCACGCCAGCCTGACCGCGCTCGGCTTCACGCTGGGCACCGCAACCCCGCAAAGCGCCATCATCGCGGTGATCATGCCCGATCTGGAACGCGGCGCAAGGATGTGGGAAGCGCTGCTGCACGAAGGATTGTACGTCAATCTGGCGCGGCCACCGGCAACGCCTGCCGGCATGACGCTGCTGCGCTGCTCGCTGTGCGCCGAACACACCGCAGAGCAGGTGCGGACGATCATCGGCATGTTCGAACGCGCAGGAACGGCGACCGGGATCATCACAGGCGACTCGTGATGCGGCGCGGCTGGGCCGCGGCCTTGCCCGTGCTATGGACGGGCACGGCGCTGGCGCAGATGCCGCCAGCCCCGCCCGCGCCATTGCCGGTGCCCGGCGCGATCACTGCGATGACCACGCAGCCATGCCAGGCCGATCGCAGCGCCACGACCGACTGGCCCAACCTGTGCCGGTATGACACGGCAAACCGCTCGGTCTATCGCGCGCCGCCTGCCGTCATGATCGGCGATTCGATTACCGATTTCTGGCTCAATCTGTCGCCCGCGCTGTTTGCCGGCGGCGTCGTCGACCGCGGCATTTCGGGGCAGACTTGCGCGCAGATGGCCGCGCGGTTCACCCAGGACGTGGTGCGGCTGCGCCCGCGCGTCGTCCATATCCTGTGCGGCACCAACGACATTGCCGGCAATGAGGGCCCGGTCAGCCCTGACCAGTTTGCCAATGCGATCCTGGCGATGGTCGACATGGCGCGGGCCAACGATATCGCGGTGGTCATCGGCACGATCCCGCCCGCCGGCGTTTTCAACTGGCGCGGCGGATACCGCCCGGCGTCTGAAATCGTGTCGCTCAACGCCTGGCTGCGCGAACTGACGCAGCAGCGCGGGTTGATCCTGGCCGATTACTACACCGCGCTCGCGGGCCCCGACGGCGCGATGAAGCCCGGCCTGTCAAGCGACGGCGTCCATCCCACGGCCGCCGGCTATGCAGTGATGGAGCCGATCACCCGGGCCGCGCTGGCACAGGCAGACCGCGCGCCGGTCAAGCTGGCGCCGTAACGCCGGCCGGCATCGTCGCTGCCGAACACGCATCCGACTTTGCCCCATGGCGCCCGGTAAACAGCGACACCGCGAGAAATCCGGCGACAATCGCGGCAACGAATGCCAGCGTGACCCAGATCAGGTAGCGATCGATAAACGCCTTGATCGGCGCGCCGAACACGCGGAACAGCACGCCCACGATCATGAAGCTGATCGACCGCGACAACAGGCTGGCCGCGATGAATGTGCCCAGCGGCACGCCGACGAAACCGGCGGTGATCGTCACCAGCTTGAACGGGATCGGCGTGACGCCCTTGCCCACGATCAGCATGAACGCATTGGCGCGCAGCTGGCATGCGGCATAGGGAAACGCGTGGCTAAGGTGCAGCAGCGACAGCAATTGCGCGCCGACGCTGGCAAACAGGAAATGCCCGATGGCATAGCCGAGCAAGCCGCCGGCGACCGAACCTGCCGTGGCACATGCGGCATACCACACCGCCCTTTTCGGATTGGCCAGGCACATCAATCCCAGCAGCGGATGCGGCGGGATGGGAAAGAAGCTGGCCTCGACAAAAGCGAACAACGCCAGCCATGCGCCCGCATAAGGATGTGCAGCCTTGGCCATGGTCCAGTCATAAAGGCGGCGAAGCATGGTCTGTCCTGTCTGTTATCGGTCGCGCGACCGGTTGATTAGAAGCGCGCGCCATAATCCGCCAGAGATAAACAGATGGGCCGGGCTGGATCAGGCGGCCGCCTGGGCCATCGTGCCACCGCCCGGCGCGGGGTCATAGGCGCGGCGACTCAGGAAAGTCATGCGTCAACGGATCTGCGCCAGATCGCCGCATGCGCGCGGCAAAACACCCAAATACGCCTCGTTAACCTTGATTTCGCAACGCTAACGCGGCGAGAGTTACCAATATGCCACACTTTTGGGCCCCTTGCGCAGTGGCCCTACTTGCGGGAATTTCGTAAAAACGATAAATGCCACCGACTACGAGACGACATTACCTACAACTAAGGGGAAACGATAATGCGGAAACTGGTCATGGGCCTTGCCCTGGCGACAACCGCCATGGCTACTCCCGCTTTTGCGCGCAGTGGCCAGTGGTACGTTGAAGGCGAAGGTGGCGTATCCATCCTCGAAACCGAAACCAAGAACAGCGGTATCGGTTCGGACGGTACGCTCACGCATCAGACCGGCTCGGATTACAACGGCGAAATCGGCTATGATTTCGGTCCGGTCCGTATCGAAGCTGAAGGCGGCTATCGCACCAACCGCAACAAGTTGCTGACCGTCAACGGCAACTCGGATTATCCCGGTGGCAAGACCCGCGTGTACGACGCCATGCTGAACGGCCTGGTCGATTTCGGCGCAGACGACAGCCTGCAGGGCTTTGTCGGCGGCGGCGTCGGCGCCGGTCGCGTGCGCCAGTACCTGCCCGACCCCAACTACGGCATCGCCGGTTCGACCACGAAGTTCGCCTGGCAGCTGATCGCCGGCGTGCGCATGCCGCTGTCGCAGCATTGGGACATCGGCCTGCGTTACACCTACTTCAACGTTGATGGCGCAAACCAGATCGGTCGCGGCAACGTCTGGGGCGGAACCGAAATCGGCGGTCGCTATCGCCAGCATTCGTTCCTGGGCACGCTGAGCTACAACTTCGGCGCGGCACCGATGGCCGAAGCAGCAGCTCCGCCGCCGCCACCCCCGCCGCCGCCGCCCCCTCCGCCGCCCCCGCCACCGCCGCCGCCGGCGCCAGTGTGCAACAAGGGCCCGTACATCGTGTTCTTCGATTGGGACAAGTCGGACATCACGCCCGAAGCAGCAACGATCCTCGACAACGCGATCACCGCATACGGCAACTGCGCCAGCGTTCCGATCCAGCTCGATGGCTACACCGACCTTTCGGGTACGGTGAAGTACAACCTGGCTCTGTCGGCACGTCGCAACACCTCGACTCAGGCCTACCTGACCGCGCACGGCGTTCCTGCCTCGGCGATCAGCAGCAAGGCATGGGGCAAGGCCAACCCGCGCGTTCCGACCGCAGACGGCGTACGCGAACTGCAGAACCGTCGCGTGGAAATCACGTACGGTCCCGGTTCGGGCAACTGATAGCGAATGCCTGGAGTGGTCCGCGACCACTCCGGTTTTCGAACCAAAAGAGGGTCGGAGCAATCCGGCCCTTTTTTATGCGCGCCGATCAGACCCGTCGCTTGCCTCCACCGGCAAAGCCGGGCATTGCCCGGGCAGGGCAGACACTGTGCGCGATTTGGCAACGCGCCTGCGGGAGGGAAACGGAAATGGGCGATGTGACGATCCAGCCGATCGGGACACCACGCGAGCGCAGGGAATTTGTCGACCTCGCCTACCGCATCAACGCCAATGACCCCAACTGGGTCGCGCCGTTGCATATGGAAGCCATGGAGCTGATGACTCCGGGCAAGAACCCGTTTTTTGAACATGCCGATGTTCAGCTATACCTTGCCAGGCAGGATGGCCGCACAGTCGGGCGGATCAGCGCGCATATCGATCATCTGGCGGTCGCGATGGACCCGGTTCAGGGCATGGGCCCGGGCACCGGCAACTGGGGCCTGCTCGAAGCCGAAAGCGAAGGCATCGCCCATGCCTTGATTGCGCAAGCTGAAACGTGGCTGCGCGAAAAGGGCATGACCCGCGTGCTCGCGCCGATGTCGATGTCGGTGTGGGAAGAACCGGGCCAGCTGACGCTTGGTCACGATCATCCACCGACGGTGATGATGGGCCATCAGCCCAAGCGCTATGCCGACTATATCGAAGCGCTCGGCGCTTATCAGCCGGCCAAAGTGCTGCGCACGTACGAGCTCGATATCACCAGGCCGTTTCCGCCGCTGATCCAGCGGATCGTGCAATCGGGCGAGAAAAACCCGCGCATCCGCATCCGCAATGTCGACAAGTCGAAATTCGATGCCGAAGCCGCACTGATCCTCGACATTCTCAACGATGCCTGGTCGGACAACTGGGGCTTCGTGCCGTTCACCGACACCGAAATCGCCTATGCCGGCAAGAAGTTCAAACCCATCGTGCACAACGACCTGATCATGATCGCCGAATACGACGGCGAACCGGTCGCGTTCATGATGACGCTGCCCGATCTCAACGAAGCGATCAAGCCGATGGGCGGCAAGCTGTTTCCGTTCAATTTCATCAAGCTGCTGCTGTGGCTGCGCAAACCGCGCGTCCGGACGATGCGCGTGCCGCTGATGGGCGTGCGCAAGAAACTGCAATCCTCGCGCCTGGCCAGCCAGCTCGCCTTCATGATGATCGAATATATCCGCCGCAATTCGGTGGCACGCTATGGCGCCACCCGCGGCGAAATCGGCTGGGTCCTCGACGACAACCAGGGCATGAACGCGATCGCCGACGCCATCGACAGCAAAGTGAACAAGGAATACACGATCTACGAGAAACACCTCTAACTCGAGCGGTTTATGGCGCGGTTGAACGCTCCGCCCTTGCGAGATGCCGCCACGCCAGCGCGAGCGAAACCAGTGCGAACGGCAGCACGGCCAGCACCGCGATCAGCCCGGTCTGCAGCGAATGCGTCGCCTGGGAAATGCGCCCGGTTGCATACGGCCCGACCGACAACCCCAGGATCGTCGCGCCCAGCAGCAATGCCGCTGTCGCCGTCCCGCGCACGCGCGGCGGCACGATATTGACCACGGTGCCCGCAGATCCGCCGACGCTGGCGCTCAGCAGGAACCATTGGGGAAACACCGCCGCGTAAAACACCCAGACAGACTGCGCGCTCATCGCCACTGCATACGGGATCAGCGACAACAGCAGCGCGCCGAACACCACCAGCACCCGGCGCGAATGGTACACCCCGCCCGACAGCAAATCGCCCAGCCAGCCGCCCGCGATCACTCCCAGCGCACCGCCCGCCGCGCCGCCGCCGCCCACCATCAGCGCGACTTGCGCAGGCGCCGCATGAAAATGCTGGATCGCATACAACGGCCCGAACCCCGACGACGCATAGGACACCGCGCAGCCTAGCCCGTACCCGATGATCACCAGCACCAGCGGCCGGTTCTGCCAGATCTGCGCAAACGCATCGGGATCGGTGTGCCGCATGCTCTGCGCCCATGACGCCACGGCATAACACCCCAGCCCCAGCACCAGCCACTGCGCCGGATCGGACAACAGTGCGGTCATGCCCGCCGCTGCCAGCATCGCCGCGACCAGAATCGCCAGATTGACCCCGAAGGCCCGGCGCCCGCGCCGCGCCGCGGCGATCAGCGTGAACGGCGGCGCGATCGTGCCGACATCGCGCACGAATTCGCGCCAGGCCGCCCGCGTACCCAATGTGACCACGACCGGCGCGGTATCGAACCGGCCGCGTACAGGCTCGCGCAAAGTCCGCACCCATAGCGCCAGCAACAGCCCCGGAATGCCCAGACCAAGGAACGCGACCTGCCACCCGGCCAGCCCGAACGGCCGCATCCCGGCCGCATATGCATGTTCCCACGCGTGCGCCAGCCCGGTGCCGATCGACAGCGCCACGCCGCCGCCGATATAGATGCCCGCAGAATAGATCGCGATCGCCGTCGCGCGCCGCCGCGCCGGAAAATAGTCCGACAGCAACGAATAGCCACACGGCGCCGCGCTTGCCTCGCCCACGCCCACGCCGATGCGCGCAAGCCCGATCTGGGTGAAATTGCCCGCAAGCCCGGATGCCGCCGTCATCGCCGACCATGTCGCCAGCCCCAGCGCGAGCAGCCGCCGGCGCGGCCAGCGATCCGCCAGTTTGCCCAGCGGAATGCCGAACACCGCGTAGAACACACCGAACGCCGTGCCATACAGAAACCCGAAATCGGCATCGGTGATATGCAGGTCGCGCTTGATATCGACCGCCAGAATGGTCAGCATCTGCCGGTCGATAAAATTCAATGTGTAGACCAGCATCAAAACGCCCAGCGCGTACCAGCCATAAGCGGGTCCGGGCGTGTGCAAGTCGTCAGCCTGGACCGGTTTGCCCGGTTCCGTAGCGTGTACCATCCTCTATCCCCGCTTCTGCAAAGCCGGCGCGGCGCAGACGACAGCTGTCGCACAGGCCGCAGGCCCTTCCATCGGGCATGGGATCATAACACGACCAGCTTTCGCCCGTGTCCAGCCCCAATCGCACTGCTTCGCGGGCAATATCGGCTTTTTTCAGATGCTGGAGCGGTGCGTGGACCGTGACATTGCCGCCCTTGTCGCCAAAGGTCGTCGCCAGGCGCGCCAGGTCCATAAATCCGGCAATGAATTCGGGCCGGCAATCGGGATAGCCCGAATAGTCGAGCGCGTTGACCCCGATGAAGATATCGGACGATCCCGCCGCCTCGGCCCAGGCCAGCGCGAGCGACAGAAACACCAGATTGCGCGCCGGCACATACGTTACCGGAATGTCGTCGGTTGGGCCGTCCTTTGGCACCGCGATATCATCGGTCAGCGCCGACCCGCCGAATTGCCGCAGATCGAGCGGCAACACGACATGGCGTTCGACGCCGACGCGCGCGGCAACCTTGCGCGCAGCGTCGAGCTCGATCCGGTGGCGCTGGTTGTAATCGAACGTCAGCGCCAGCACGCGATAGCCCTGTTCGCGTGCCAGCGCGGCACAGACCATCGAATCGAGCCCGCCCGACAACAGGACGACGGCGCGGGGTGCTTCAGACATCATCAGGGCTCCAGCACGATGTCGAATGCGCGCGAACAGAACGCGCAATCGACCACGATCGCGCCGTTGTCATCGACCATGTCGGCACGGTCGTCCGCCGGAAACCGCGCGAGCACCTGCCGGTAATAGTCGGCCGTGCAACGGCATCCACGCGACAGCTGCGGCCCCCGATCGACACGCACTTCGCGCTCTTCATGAAACAGCCGCCAGACCAGCGCCTCCAGCGACAGGTCGGCATTCAGCAGTTCGTCGCGGCGCACCGATCCGCCCATGACGGCCAGGTGTTCCCATTCGGGATGATCGAGCCGCGCATGCAGCCGCTCGCGCCCGTCCTCGCCTTCGGGCAGATGCTGCACCATCAGGCCGGCGGCGACGGCGTGACCTGCGCTGCAGTCCACCGCCACGCGGATCAGCGTGGGCACCTGTTCGGACTGAAAGAAATAGCTTTCCACCGCCGCCGCCAGCGTGTCGCCGGCCAGTGGCACGATCCCCTGATACCGCTGGTCGCTTTCGGCAAGGTCGAACGTCACCGCCAGATAGCCATCGCCAAACAGTGCATGCAGCGACGGATTGGGCCCCAGTTCATCCAATCGCGCGCGATCATGACGGACATAGCCGCGCAATTCGCCGGCGCGATAGTCGCACACCAGCAGGTCGATCACGCCGTCCTGCGTCTGCGCCTGCAGGGTCATCTGTCCGGCGTCGTCCTTCATCAGCGAACCCAGGATCGCGGTCAGCACCAGCGCCTCGGCCAGCAGATTGCGAATCGGCGCAGGATACGCGTGCGCAGTCAGGATCGTGTCGAGCACCGGGCCCAGCCGCACGACACGCCCGCGCGCATCCCGGTCGGCCACGGTGAAGGACAGCGTCCGGTCAAAGCCGGTTTCGTCAAACGGGATCGTCTCGGCCATCGCGCGCTCAGATCTGCCCGAACACCCAGCGCAAAATCGCCTTTTGCGCGTGGATGCGATTTTCCGCTTCGTCCCACACCACCGAGGCCGGGCCGTCGATGACCGCGTCGGTGACCTCTTCGCCGCGATGCGCGGGCAGGCAATGAAGGAACAGCGCATCGGCCTTCGCATGCGCCATCAGCGCCGCATTGACCTGATACGGCCCCATCGCAGCGAGTTTCTCGCCCGCCTCGGCCTGACCCATCGAAATCCAGGTGTCCGTCACCACGATATCGGCGCCGGCGACGGCCGCCACCGGATCGCGAAGCACCGATACGCCAGCGCCTGCACGCGCGATGAACCCGGCATCGCTGTCGTAACCGGCCGGCACGCCGATGCGCAGATCGAACCCGCACAGGCCCGACGCCTCGACGATCGAATTGAGCATGTTGTTGCCATCGCCCAGCCATGCCCAGGTCAACCCGGCCAGCGGCTTGCCGTGTTCGATCACCGTTTCAAGATCCGCCATGACCTGGCACGGATGCGACAGATCGGTCAGGCCGTTGATGACGGGCACTGTGGCATAATGCGCCAGCTCTTCCATCTTGGCATGGTCGCTGGTGCGCAGCATGATCGCGTCGGCCATCCGGCTGAGCACGCGCGCGGTATCGGCAATGCTTTCCCCGCGCCCCAGCTGGCTCGACCCTGCATCGAGCACCACCGCGCTGCCGCCAAGCTGACGCATCCCGACGTCGAACGAGACGCGCGTGCGTGTCGAATTCTTTTCGAACACCATCGCCAGCACGCGCCCTGCCAGCGGCGCATCGGCATCGATCTGCCCTTTGGGAAAGCCCGCACGCGCCGCCTTGCGCGCGACGGCATCGCTCAGGATGGCTTTCACGCCATCAGGCCCGGCATCGCCCAGATTGAGAAAGTGCCGCATCATGCCGCGGCGTCCTTGACCTGGAAGCTGGCGGTCCCTTCCGACAGCTTGTTCATGAATTCATCGATATGGCTGTCGTCGATGACCAGCGGCGGCAAGACCCGCATCGTCTGGTCGCCGGCCGCGACCAGCAGCAGCTGGTGGTTGTCGCGCAAATGCGCCACGAACGCGCGCGGTTCGATGCGCAGCTTTACCCCCAGCATCAGGCCCTTGCCGCGCACCAGCTCGAACATCTCGGGATAATTGCCGATGAACTGTTCCAGCCGCGCGCGCAGCCGCGCACCCATCGCCTGCACATTGTCGAGAAACGGCTGATTGGCCACGACATCGAGCACCGCGCCGGCCGCCGCCATCGCCAGCGGATTGCCGCCATAGGTGCTGCCATGCGCGCCGATGACCATGCCGCGCGCCGCCTTTTCGGTGGCGAGACACGCGCCCAGCGGAAACCCGCCGCCGATCCCCTTGGCCGTTGCCAGGATGTCGGGCTCCACGCCGTACTGTTCATAGGCGTAAAGCGAACCGGTGCGCGCGACGCCGCACTGCACTTCGTCGAGGATCAGCATCAGGTCATGCTGGTCGCACAGCGCGCGCAGGCCCTTGATGAATTCGCTCGAGGCATCGCGCACGCCGCCTTCGCCCTGGATCGGTTCGACCAGGAACCCTGCGGTGTGCGGCCCGATCAACGCCTCGGCCGCCGCCAGGTCATCGAACGGCGCATATTTAAAACCGGACAGCATCGGCGCAAAGCCCTTGTGCATCTTGTCCTGGTTCGACGCGCTGATCGTCGCCATCGTCCGCCCGTGAAAGGCATTGTTGAATGTGATCAGCTCATAGCGATCGGTATTGCCCTGATGCTGGTGATACGAACGCGCCGTCTTGATCGCGCATTCGACGGCTTCGGCGCCCGAATTTGTAAAGAACACGGTGTCGGCAAAGGTCAGGTCGATCAGCCGTTGCGCAATCGATTCGCCCTGTGGGCTGCCATACAGGTTCGACACATGCATCAGCGTCGCCGCCTGGTGCTGGATAGTGCTGATCAGATGTTCGTTCGAATGGCCAAGTGCATTGACGGCAATGCCGCTGGCAAAATCGAGATAGCGCGTACCGTCCTCACCGATCAGATGGCAATGATCGCCGCGCACCGGACGCACGCCGCACCGGGGATAGACGGGCATCAGCGGGGTGATTGTCATGGCTTGGCTCCTGTTCAGGCGAGGCGGTAGGAAAAATGATCTGTTGGAAAAATAGTCGCGCAAACGACAAATGGCGGCCCTTAGAAGGGCCGCCATCTGCGCGTTTTATTCGTCGTGTCGGTGACCGGCTACCAGCGCCGATCAGGCAAACACCCCGGTCAGGTCAATCGTGGCGCGGCACCAGATTGACAGCCGAATGCTTGCCTCGTCGATCGACTTCGAGGTCGAATTCCAGCTTGTCGCCTTCATTCAGTTCACGCATGCCCGACCGTTCGACCGCGCTGATGTGAACGAATGCATCGGGCTGTCCGTCTTCGCGCGTGATGAAGCCGAAGCCTTTCATCGCGTTGAAGAACTTGACCGTGCCCATGGCTTTTTCGCCGGTCAGCTGCCGCTGCGGGGCCGCAGCCTTGGCCGCAACCGCGATCACGTCGCCCACAACCTGAAGATCGGCTGCGGAAATCTTTCCGCCGCGATCGACCAGGTTGAACTGCAACTGCTGACCTTCGGCCAGACCTTCGAGGCCTGCACGCTCGACTGCGCTGATGTGCACGAACACATCTTCGCCGCCGTCTTCACGCTGGATGAAGCCAAAGCCCTTCTGGGTGTTGAAGAACTTGACGACACCCTTGCCCGTGCCGACCACTTGCGCCGGCATTCCGCCGCCGCCGCCGCCACCAGCGCCGCCGCGTGGGCCGCCAAAGCCGCCACCACCGCCGCCGCCGCGCGGGCCACCAAAGCCACCGCCGCCGCCTGCGCGATCACCGCCACCAAAGCCGCCGCCGCCGCCGGCACGATCGCCGCCGCCAAAGCCGCCGCGATCGCCACCGCCGAAGCCGCCGCGACCACCGCCGCCGCCACCGAAGCCGCCGCGATCAAAGCCTCCTCCGCCGCCGCCACCGCTGCTGAAACCGCCGTAGGGGTCGAAATTGCTGTCTTCGCCGAAACCGTCGCGCTTGTCGCGTCCGCGACGCCGCCCTCTGTCAAAACCCATAAAAATCAATAAACCTTGTTTCCGCTCCAGCTTACCTCGGTGCCGCAAGCCGGACGCGGGAGCCGGCGGCACGACAGGAGCTGCCCCGATCAAGATGACCGGTTTAGTCCATTGCAGGCCGACTATATCCGACAAAAACATGAATCGCGAACAGAATCTATGCAGGGCCGGGGTTTTTACATCAAACCCTGTGGCATTATTGCCCTGTTCGCCATTCCGTGTCCTGACGATAGACGCCAGACCATCGCTGTTCCCTTCGCACATCGAACCCGCTAGGCGAAAATCCACGCACTTCGCCCGAATCCGGACCTTGCGGAAATCAACCATTTGACGACGAAAGACGTGAGCGCAATGTTTCGCACTATCAACGACCGCCTGATGGTCAGCCCCCAGATCGGTGTCGAACAGGTCGCCACAGCCAAATCGCTGGGCGTCGGCCTGATCGTCAACAACCGTCCCGAGGACGAATCGGCAGACCAGACCCCGGGCGCGACGATCGCCGCCGCCGCCGCGCAGGCCGGCATCGCCTATGTCGCGATCCCCGTCGGCCATTCCGGTTTCTCGCTGAATCAGGTCGACGCGCTCGATGCCGCGCTGAAACAGGCGGGGGATGCACCGGTATTGGCCTATTGCCGCTCGGGCACGCGATCGACCCTGTTGTGGGCGCTGACCATGGCACGCGGCGGCATGGCGCCGGCCCGCATCGCGCAGGCCGCTGCCGACGCCGGCTACGACGTGTCGCCGCTGCAGGCGCAGATCGACATCCTGGCCGCAGGACATGCCGGCAACGCAGCCAAGCCCTGATGCATCGCCACGCTGCCAAGCTTCATCCGCCCGACGCGCCGCATGTGCATCTGGGCGCCCAGATTGCCGCGCTGTTTGCCCGCCCGGACGTGGGGCCGTGGCTGATGCTGGCGGCAGAGGTCGTGGTGTCGCTGATCGCGATCGTCGGGCTGTACTGGCTTGCCCGCGCGCTGGCGCTGGGCGGCGATGTGCGGATTGCCGACCGGGCCCATGCCGCAAGCCTGGCCGAGGCGAGCTTTCCCGGATTTGCCGCAGAGGACATCACGCTCGACATCACGCTCGATCGCGCGCGAATCGGCGCACTGGTGCGCAATCGCGCTGGGCGCGTGGTGCTGATCCGGCGTCACGGCGCGCGCTTCGTTGCGCGCGAGCTTACCGACACCAACGGCATCCGGCTCGATCGCCACACGCTCACGCTCGATACCAACGATACGCGCTTTGGCACGCTGACGCTCGATCTGGGCCCCGAGGCCCAGACCTGGGCCGCGAGCCTGCGCCGCCTGAACGGCGAAACCGGAACCTACGCATGATGAATTTGGCCCAGATTACCCAGCAGGCCGCGACCACCGGGCTCGATATCCTGCCTTTCGCGGTACCGTTTTTCGTCGGGTCGATCGTCGTGGAAATGGTGTGGGCGGCACGCCATGCACCAGGCAGCTACGAGCCCGGCGATACGCTGACTTCGCTGCTGATGGGTCTTGGCAGCACGATTGCCGCAGGACTTGTCGCAGGCGTGATCGTCGTTGCCGCGGGCTGGCTCTATGCGCACCGCGTGGCGACCGTGCCGGTGGCATGGTGGGCTTGGCCGATCACCTGGATCGCGGTCTTCGTGCTCGACGATTTCAACTATTACTGGTTTCACCGCACCGCGCATCGCGTCCGCTGGTTCTGGGCGGCGCATGTCAACCACCATTCCAGCCAGCATTACAACCTGTCGACCGCGCTGCGCCAGACCTGGACCGGGTTCCCCGCGCTGTCGTTCGCATTCCGCATCTGGCCGGCGTTTTTCGGCGTGGCGCCGGGCATGCTGCTGACCGTGGGCGCCATCAATCTGGTCTATCAGTTCTGGATTCATACCGAGGCGGTGCGCCGCATGCCGCGCTGGTTCGAGGCGGTGATGAACACCCCGTCGCACCACCGCGTGCACCACGGCACCAATCCGCGCTATCTCGACCGCAATTACGCCGGCGTGCTGATCGTGTGGGATCGCCTGTTCAAAAGCTTCGAGGCCGAGCGCGATGACGATCCGGTGCGCTATGGCATCGTGCACCAGCTGGGTACGTTTTCACTGGTGACAGTTGCTTTTCACGAATGGCGCGCGATCGGCCGCGACCTGTGGCGCGCGCCGCTTCGTGCAAAGCTGGGCTACCTGGTGCGCGAGCCAGGCTGGCGCCATGACGGCAACCACACCACATCGGCAGTGCTGCGCGAACGCTGGCGCGCGACGCAGGACGACGAAAAATAGTTATCCGTTCAGCATGCTATCCGCCAGCCACACGCCGACCGGCGCGTGCAGCGCATACGTGTGAAACCACGTCAGCCCCAGCCAGACCAGCAGCGCCAGCAGCCACAAACCGCCGGGCGCCGCGATCCGGCGCAGATCCGGCCAGAACGGCGTCCGTTCCATCCACGTAACCCAGGGCGCGCCGATCAACGCGGTCAACTTGCGATCCTGCGCGCGCGAACCATAGATCGCCAGCACTGCCAGCCCGCCGAAAAACACCAGATCGCGCGCATTCGGCGCAAGCAGGAATTCGGCAAGCGACCATAGCGCAAAGGCGAAATTCATCGGATGGCGCGTGATTTCGAACACGCCCTTGGGCAGATGGCCAAGCTGGCGCTCGCGCCCGCCCGAGCGGTTGGTCTGCCCGGCGCTGACCGGCGCCAGCAGCGCCGGATTGCCCGACACCGACCCCGCCAGCAGCACGAGCGCCAGTCCGGTGAGCACGTCATAGGCCACTTGCGGGCCGACACCCGGCAGCCACAGCACCGGATCGCGCGGGGCATAGCGAAACGCCGTCGCCCCGATTGCCAGCGCTGCCGCCGCAATCACCGAATAGGCGATGCGAAAGCCCTGTTCGCCAAACACCGCGATAGCGGCCCGGCGCAATGGGTGTGACAGCGCGAAATGACCACCCACGAACACAACCGTCGCAGCCAGCAGGATGATCAGTTCGATAGGCATTCGCGTGGCAGACCTTTGATTTCCCGGCCCGCACAACACAGATCAGGCCCGGGTCCAGCCCCGGATTATTGCCCCGGGCCCTTGGACCCGGGTCAATGTCTGGCGCATGAACGGCTGCCCCTCTATCAGATTAACCCAACGCGCGTCTTTTAACGATACCGGCGCTCAACTGGCCAGGCGCAACCCCGTGGCGACGTCGGGCTCGGGCTGATCAGGCCAGATGCCGCGCGTATCATACACCGCCTTGCCCGCACGCTCGGCCAGCGGCACGACGCGGAACACGTCATGATCGACCAGCACGATCAGCACGTCACACGTTTCCAGCGCGGTATCGATATCGATCAGGCTGGCGCCGGTATCGGCAAATTCCACCGGCAATGCCGAGGCATACGGCTCGACGATATCGACCCGCGCGCCATAGCGCCGCGCGATCCGCGCTGCGGCAAACCGCGCCGGGCTCTCGCGAAAGTCGTCGATATTGGCCTTGAACGCCAGGCCCAGGCACGCGATCCGCGCATCGGGGTGCTGGTCGATCAGGGTGCACGCGCGCTCGATCACATGGTGCATCTTGGCGTCGTTGACCTGGCGCGCGGTGCGGATCAGCGCGGTGTCCTCGGGCGCGCCGTGCACGATGAACCACGGATCGACCGCGATGCAATGCCCGCCGACGCCGGGCCCGGGCTGCAGGATATTGACGCGCGGATGGCGGTTGGCCAGCCGGATCACTTCCCACACGTCGAGCCCCATGCGATCCGCCACCATCGACAGTTCGTTGGCAAAGGCGATGTTGACGTCGCGATAGGCGTTTTCGACCAGCTTGGTCATTTCGGCCGAGCGCGCATCGGTGGTGATGCACGCGCCGCGCACAAAGCGCTTGTAGAATGCCAGCGCCTTGCGCGCGCAACGCGGCGTGATCCCGCCGATCGAACGATCGTTGTTGGTCAGCTCTTCCAGAATGCGCCCCGGCAGCACGCGTTCGGGGCAATAGGCAATCGATACGTCAGGCGTTTCGCGTGTCGTACCCGGGAATTTAAGATCGGGGCGCAGCCCGGCCATCAGGTCGCGCATCGCTTCGGTCGTGCCCACGGGCGACGTCGATTCGAGGATGACCGTATCGCCGGCCTTGATCACGGCGGCCACTTGCGTCGCTGCATTCATGACATACGACACATCGGGCGTATGCAGCCCGTCCTTGGCAAACGGCGTCGGCACCGCGATCACGAACACGTCGGCCGGCTCGATCTGCGTCGATGCGCGCAACAGCTTGCGCTGCACCACGCCGCGCACCAGGCCATCGAGATCGACTTCCTCGATGTGGATCTCCCCGCGGTTGATCGTGGCGATCACATGCTCCGACACATCGAGCCCGAGCACCGGGCACCCGGCACGCGCGATGATCGCCGCGGTCGGCAGCCCGATATAGCCGAGGCCGACGACGCAGACGGTCGGTTTCAAATCACCCTGCATTGACCAATAGCTCCATGATGCGGGGCGCGGACTGCCCGTCGCCAAACGGATTGTGCGCGCGCGCCATTGCGCTGTAGGCTGCCTTATCATCGAGCAGCGTGAATATTTCGGAAACGATCCGCACAGGATCGGTCCCGACCAGCTTCGCCGTGCCCGCCGCCACACCTTCGGGCCGCTCGGTCGCCTCGCGCATCACCAGCACCGGCTTGCCCAGCGCGGGCGCTTCTTCCTGCACCCCGCCGCTGTCGGTCAACATGATCTCGGCCATCCCGAGCAGCCGCGCAAAATGCGGATAATCGAGCGGCTCGATCAGCGCGACATTGTCGAGCCCCGCCAGTTCCGCAGCCATCACGCGGCGCACATTGGGATTGGGATGCACCGGAAAGATCAGCGCCACATCGGGCCGCGCCGCAATCGTGCGGATCGCGGTGGCAATCGCCTCCAGCCCACCGCCGAAATTTTCACGCCGATGGCTGGTCACGCCGATAATCCGCCGCCCGGCAAACCGCGCTTCCAACTCTCTCAAGCCTCCGGCCAGCGCCGGCTCGTCGGCGATCTTCCTGGTCACCCACTGCAGCGCGTCGATCACGGTGTTGCCCGTCACATGGATCGTATCGGCCGCCACATTCTCTGCAAGCAACGCGTCGGCGGCCGTCTGCGTCGGCGCGAAATGCAGCGCGGCGATCGTGCCGATGATCTTGCGGTTCACCTCTTCGGGCCAGGGGTGATAGATATTATGGCTGCGCAACCCCGCCTCGACATGCGCCACGCGGATCTTGCGATAATACGCCGCCATCGCCCCCGCCATTGCTGTCGCGGTATCCCCCTGCACCACGACCCAGTCAGGCTTTTCGGCATCCATGACCCCGCCAAGACCTGTCAGCAACGCGGCCGTCAGCGCATCGAGTGTCTGATCGGGTCGCATCAGATCGAGATCGTGATCGGCGGTGATCCCGGCAATCGCCATCACCTGGTCCAGCATGCCCCGGTGCTGCGCCGAAATGCACACGCGCACGCGAAAACGCGGGTCGCCGCGCAGCGCATGAACAACCGGAAACATCTTTATGGCCTCCGGACGGGTGCCGAAAACGATCAGGACGGTCTGGCAATCGGTACGGTCAGTCATGTTCAAGGCCCTAGCGCATGCAGGTTAATTCCGGACTAAATTACCATGCCAATGTCGGTTGCGAAAACGTGCTGGCAGACCGTGCGCGTTGAACCTTTGCCTGGTGCGGGGAAACAATCGCACACCACGCGCGCGGGAGCGGAACAGTCGCGACGCGCCATCATTCCACATAAAACGGACAAAAGGTTTATTGCATGAAAATCCCCACGATGATTCATGCAGCCGGTGTCTGCGCGAGGACTGGCCCACTCCTCCCCAACATCCGCCCCACTCGTCGCCCCGGACTTGATCCGGGGTCCCGCTGCCTTTCGCGCAACGGCGCGGTTCGCACGCAACGCCTGCCCGGCGCGAAAGGAAGCACAATCCCGGATCAAGTCCGGGATGACGAGTGGAGTGGGGATTGTCATTCGTCGCGCGATTTGGCGTTTCACCCAACATGGCAGGCAGCATGACTCTACCTTATGCGATCATGGTGTTCGTCACGCTGCAGCGGCTTGCCGAACTGGTCATCGCGTCGCGCAACACGCGCGCGCTCAAGGCGCGCGGCGCGGTCGAATACGGCGCGGCGCATTACCCGGTGATGATCGCGCTGCACGGCACGTGGCTGATCGTGCTGTGGGCCACGGTCGGGGGCCGTCCGGTCAATTTGCCGATGCTGGCGCTGTTCGCCGTGCTGCAGGCCTTGCGCATCTGGGTGCTCGTCACGCTGGGCTCGCGCTGGACCACCCGGATCATCGTGTTGCGCGGTGCGCCATTGGTGACCGGGGGGCCGTTCCGTATCCTGCGGCATCCCAATTATTGCGTGGTGATCAGCGAGATTGCCGTGCTGCCGCTGGTGTTCGGGCTGGTATGGGTGGCGGTGTTGTACTCGTTGCTCAATGCGGCGATGCTGTGGGTTCGCATCGGGGCGGAAAACCGCGTGCTTTACGACGATCCACACCCCGCGTGACAAGCGCTGCTCAGCGTCCCGGCGCCATCATGGTCGCGGTGCTTTACGGGCTGTGCTGCCATATCGCCTTCATCGCCGGGGTCGGCGCGATGATGGTCGTGCTGTTCACCGGCATGACCTGGGGCCTGGGCCGCCTGCCCGCACCCTGGTCATGGTTCGCCGATGCCTTCCTGCTGGTGCAGTTTCCGCTGCTGCACACCGCAATGTTGTCCAGGCCCGGCGGCGCGGTGCTGCGGCGGCTTGCTCCGTCGGGCCTCGGCGCATCGCTGATGCCGACGACCTACGCACTGATTGCATCGCTGCAAACCGGCCTGCTGTTCCTGGGCTGGACGCCGATCGGCGGCGTGCTGTGGCAGGCGCACGGGATCACGCTCGCGATCTTTGCGACATGCTATGCCGGCGCATGGCTGCTGTTGCTCAAGGCCATACTCGATGCCGGCTTTGCGCTGCAGACCGGCCTGCTGGGCTGGCGCGCGGTGGTGCGCAACCAGGCGCCGGTGTATCCACCGATGCCGACGCGCGGACTGTTCCGGGTGATCCGCCAGCCGATCTATGTCGCATTTGCGCTGACGTTATGGACCGTGCCGACGATCACCCCTGACGGGCTCGTCGTGGCGTTGGTGTTGACCGCGTATTGCGTGACGGGATCGATGGTCAAGGAAGCCCGGTTCGCCCGCCGCTTCGGCCCGGCGTTTGCCCACTATCGCGCCAGAACGCCGTTCTGGGTGCCGTTCATGCCCGGCCGAAAAGGCTGATCAGGCGCGCGGCAAATGCTGGCTGGAACAATGAAACCCGCCCCCGCCCGCCAGCACCGCGTCCCCCATCAGCCCGATCGTGTCGCGCCCGGGAAACAGCGCCGCGATCGCCGCCACGCCATCGGCATCGTGCGGCGATCCGAACACCGGCACTATGACGCAATGCGTGGTCACGACGAAGTTCATGTAACTTGCCGGCTGGATCATCCCGTCGGTTTCGATCCGCCCGGGCGACGGCACCTCGACCACCTCAACGCCAAAATCCCGCGCCCGTGCCGCCGCATCGGCATAAATCGCGGCGTTGGGATCATCGCGCCCGGTCGCACGCGGCAGCGCCAGGCGGTTGGCGCCGACGAACCGCGCCAGATTGTCGACATGGCCATCGGTGTGATCGTTGATCAGCCCCTCACCCAGCCACAGCACCCGGTCATACCCCAGATCACGCGCCAGCCGCATTTCCAGATCGCCGCGCGACAGATGCGGATTGCGATTGGGATTGAGCAGGCACTGCTCGGTCGTCGCAACCAGCCCGGTGCCATCGCCATCGAGCGCCCCGCCCTCCAGCACCCAGTCCGCGCGCGTCGCAGGCAGCCCCGCGCCGGCAGAAAGATCGGCGCCGATCTCCTGGTCCCCCGGCATCAGATATTTGCCGCCCCACCCGTTGAACCCGAACAATCGCGCCGCGCGCCCGCCCGCACCGTCGCACACCACCAGCGGCCCGGTATCGCGCAACCACACATCGCCATAAACGCGGGTTTCCAGCGTGACTTTTGCCGAAGTCAGCGCGCGCGCCCGGGCCGCATTCGCGTCATCGCGCACGATCAGCCGCACGTCCTGCCCGCTCTGCGCCACGGCATTGGCAAACGTCGCGATCTGCTGCTGCGCACGATCGAACGCCCCGCCCCATTCCGCGGCGATATGCGGAAATCCGATCCACAGCAGAGTCTGCGGGTGCCATTCGGGCGGCATGCGCCATGGGGCGGATTGTGTCGTCATTGCAGCGCCTTTCGAATTTGGCCGCGCCCTAGTCGGTTTTTTGCGACAGCGCCACGCCGGCCTTGTCACGATCGACCGGTCGGCGCAGGGAAAAAGCATGACCGACTGGACCGATGGTTTGCACCGCGCCCGCGCCCATGCGCCGTTTCTGGCGCGCGCGCTCGATCGGCGACCCGACATTGCCGAAATGCTGGCCAGGGGCAAGGTCGATGCCGCGATGGCGCTGGTGCGATCGTCGGGCACCGTCGCCGACACCGGTGTAGCCCTGCGGCGCGAGCGGCTGGCGCTGAGCCTCGTCGTCGCGATCGCCGATCTGGCGGGCGCCTACGACCTCACGCAAGTCGTCACCGCGCTGACCGATTTTGCCGACCGCGCGCTCGATGCCGCGATCGGCGCCGCGATCCGCCGGCGCGTTCCTGATGCGCCATCCGTCGGGCTGTCCGGCATCGCGCTGGGCAAGATGGGCGCGCGCGAGCTGAACTATTCGTCGGACATCGATCCGATCCTGCTGTTCGATCCCGAAACCCTGCCCCGGCGCGACCGCGACGATCCGGCCGAGGCCGCGCAGATGGCCGCGCGCCACATCGTCGATCTGCTGTCGACGATTACAGCCGAAGGCCATGTGTTCCGCGTCGATCTGCGACTGCGCCCGCAGTCTGAGATAACGCCGCTCGCGCTGTCGTTCGGTGCCGCGATCACGCATTACGAATCGAGCGCGCTCGCCTGGGAACGCGCGGCGTTCATCCGCGCGCGCGCCGCATCGGGCGATATCGCGGCGGCGCAGAGTTTTCTCGACACGATCCGGCCGTTCGTGTGGCGGCGCAGTCTCGATTTCGGGGCGATTGCCGAAATCGCGCGGCTGACCACGCGCATCCGCGACCATTATGCCGCGGGCCAGGCGATCGGCCCCGGGTATGACCTGAAGCGCGGACGCGGCGGCATTCGCGAAGTCGAATTCTTTGCGCAGACGTACCAGCTCATCCACGGCGGCCGCAATCCGGCGCTGCGGCTGCGCGGCACGCGCGCCTCGCTCGATGCGCTGGCCGATGCCGCAATCATCGCGCCCGATGATGCGCGGGTGCTGGGCGAATCGTATGACCGATTGCGCACGATCGAGCACCGCCTGCAGATGGTCGGCGACAAGCAGACGCACAGCCTGCCCACCGACGCGGGCGCGCTCGACACCATTGCAGCTCTGGACGGTACGACAGGCGCGGCGCTGGTGGCGGAACTGGCCGCGATTTCCGACCAGGTCGGCACCCGGTTCGACGCGCTGATCGCCACACTCGCGCCGCGCGGCGCGGTTGCGGTGCCGGATCAGCCGCTGGCGCGGGATTTGCGCGAGTTGGGCTTTGCCGAACCCGACGCGCTGGCCACGCGGATCGAAGGCTGGGGCAACGGCAAGTTCCGCGCGCTGCGCAGCGAAGCTGCGCGCGAGGCCTTTGCGCAGATCCGCGCGCCGTTGCTGCGGGCGCTGGCCGCCGCGCCAGACCAGGCGCGTGCGCTGCTCCGGTGGGAACAGCTGATCGAGCACCTGCCGTCGGCGATCAATATCTTTCGCCTGCTGGAGGCGCGACCCGCGCTGTTCGACGTGGTGATGCGCGTGCTCGCGCATGCGCCGCTGCTGGCCGATGACCTGGCGCGGCGCGCGGACCTGCTCGACGCGCTGATCGACCGGACCGCGTTCGATCTGCCCGGCGACGTGCCGGCGATCGCGGCGCGGCTGTCGCGCACCGAAAAGGGCGACGATTACCAATGCCTGCTCGACGCGGTGCGGCGCCGCGTCGGCGAAATGCGCTTTGCGCTCGGCGTGCAGTTGATCGAGCAGGCACACGGCGCGCTTGCCATCGCCAACGCCTTGTCGCGCGTGGCCGAGGCGACGATCGACGTGCTGACCACCGCGACCGAGGCCGAATTCGCCGGCGTGCACGGCCATGTGCCCGACAGCCGATTGGTCATTCTGGGCCTCGGCCGGCTGGGCGGCGGCGCGCTGACCCATGCGTCCGACCTCGATCTCATATTCCTGTTCAGCGGCGATTATGCGCACGATTCGGATGGCGCCCGGCCGCTGGGCGGCACGTTGTATTACACCCGGCTGTGCCAGCGCGTGACGGCCGCGCTGTCGGCACCGACCGCGGCGGGCGCGCTGTACGATGTCGATACCCGGCTGCGCCCGTCGGGCACGCAAGGGCCGATTGCGGTCACGCTCGACAGTTTCGCGCGGTACCAGCGCGAGGAGGCGTGGACCTGGGAACACATGGCGCTGTGTCGCGCGCGCGTTGTCCATGGCAGCGACGCAGACCGCGCCGCGCTGGCCGCAATTATCGACAGCGTGCTGACGATGCCGCGCGATCCTGCCGCGCTGCGTGCCGACGTGTTGAAAATGCGCGGCGAAATGGCCCGGCACAAACCGCCGCGCGGGCCGATGGATGTCAAACTGGCGCGCGGCGGCCTGGTCGATGCCGAATTCATCGTGCACTATCTCCAATTGCGCGAACGCACGGCGTTCAACACCGATCTGGGCCTGGCAATATCTGCGCTTGCCGATGCCGGGCTGGTGCCGCATGCCATGCGCGTAAGCCATGACCTGCTCGCCCGTTTGCTGGTGGTGGTGCGGCTGATGGCCCCCGACGGCGCATTTCCGCCAGAGGCCAGCCGCGCGATCGTCGCGCATGCCTGCGGTGAAGCGGACTGGGACCACCTGATCGCCGCGATTGCCGCAGCACGCGCGGCGATCGCGGCCACCTGGCAGACTGTATTTTGCGAAACGCTGGAGACCTGATGCAATGACCCTGACAATCGGCGAAAGCCTGCCCCCGATCACGCTGGTTTCACCCGATGGCGAACCGGTGAAAACGTCCGACTTCGCCGGCCAGAAACTCGTGCTGTTCTTCTATCCCAAGGACGATACGCCGGGCTGCACCACGGAAAACAAGGATTTTTCCACGCTGTCCGCGCAATTTGCCGAGGCCGGAACCGCGTTGCTGGGGATCAGCAAGGACCCGCCGCAGAAACACCACCGGTTCATCGAAAAGCACGGGCTGAAGGCCCCGCTGGCCACCGACGCCGAAACCGCGGGCCTGTCCGACGCGCTGGGGATCTGGACCGAAAAATCGATGTATGGCCGCACCTATATGGGCATGGAGCGCACGACGCTGCTGATCGGTGCCGATGGCCGCATTGCGCAGATCTGGCGCAAGGTGAAAGTCAAGGACCACGCCAAAGAGGTGCTGGCGGCTGCAAAAGCGCTGTGAAATCTGTTGCCCAGGCGATCCGCGCCGCAATCCTGACCGCCGATCCGCGCGCCAAGGTCATGGCCACGCGGACAATCGCACGCGACTGGGCGACTGGGCAGCTTGCGCCGCTGTTCGACGTGGCGATGCCCGATACGCCTGCACGGCCCGAACGGCCCGAGCTGCGCCCACCCAATGCGATGCCCCGGCGGGGACGCGGCGGATCGGAACGCGGACGGATCACGCTGATCCACGCGCTGTGCCACATCGAATTCGTCGCGATCGACCTGGCACTCGACGCCGCCGGACGGTTCGGCGGCGAGTGCGGGAGCCGGTTCATCACCGACTGGCTGGGCGTTGCGGCAGACGAAGCTATTCATTTCGCGCTGCTGTCGCGTCGGCTGAAAACGCTGGGCAGCGAATACGGCGCGATGCCCGCGCACGATGGCCTGTGGGATGCGGCGCGCGACACTGCGCATGATGTCATGGCCCGGCTGGCGATCGTGCCGATGGTGCTGGAGGCACGCGGGCTCGACGTCACACCGGTGATGATCGAACGTTTTGCCGCGGCCGGCGACATGCGCACCACACGCATCCTGCAACGAATCCTTGACGACGAAATCCGCCATGTCGGCTTGGGCACAAGTCAGTTCAGCGCGCTGTGTGCAGAGCGCGGCGATGCGCCGCCGGCGGCCTGGCAAACGCTTGTGGCGCGGCACTTTCGCGGCTCGGTTAAGCCTCCGTTCAACGACTCGGCGCGTCGGTCAGCCGGTTTGTCGTATGAATTCATGCAAGGGGTTGCCTGAATCAGGCACATACCGTTAGGCCTGCAACCGCACCGGCCAACGATGCGCGCAGGCAAAACGCCCCGCAAAGATGGCTTCGGGCAGGCGCGTAACGGACCTCTTTTCGGGTAACGGCGCGGGGGTGAAAAGGTTCCAACGGTCGCAATGCTGTTCAACAAATTCTTTCCCGCCGCGCTGGTGCTCGCTTCCTGCGCCATCGCTCAACCAGCCCTGGCCAGCAGCGCTGCTTCTGCCGACATCACCGCACCGCTTCGCGCCGCCGAGGCCGCCCGCAACGGCGATGCCGGCCGCGTGGCGACACCGGGTGACAACGAATTCCGCCAGCTCTTTGCCAATTGGCGCGCGCTCGACACCGGCCGCGCTTATTCGCGCACGAACCTGTCGATGGCCGACACCGGTTCCGCATCGATCCCGATGCTTGTGCCCGTGAATTCCAGCCGCGCGATGAGCAGCAATTTCGGCATGCGCACCCACCCCGTGCTGGGCGGATACCGCATGCACAAGGGCGTCGATCTGCCCGCCCCCACCGGCACCCCGATCCATGCCACTGCCGATGGCGTGATCGGTATGGCCGACTGGTTCGGCGGATACGGCCTGTGTGTCGAAGTCGAACACGGCGCCAATCTGGAAACGCGCTATGGCCACATGTCGCGCATCGCGGTTGCCCAGGGGCAGCACGTGCATCGCGGCGACGTGATCGGCTATGTCGGGTCGACCGGCCGCTCGACCGGTTCGCATCTTCATTACGAAGTGCGCATCGCGGGCGAAGCGGTCAACCCGGTTCCTTACCTGCAGATCGCCGATGTCAATTCGGGCGTGGTGCTGGCGGCCAACACCGCCGTGCCGACCAGCCCGGAAGAATAATTCAGGCGGAAAACCGCCACGTCGCGTTTGGGAGAGGATGCGACACAACGAAAAGGGCGCCGGCAACGGCGCCCTTTTTTGTTTGAGACCTCAGCGCGAAACGCAAATCAGGCGGCCTGCAACGTCGGGATTGCCGACAACTGCTCTGCCAGTGCAACGGCACCAAGCTGCAGATCGTAGACAAGCTGCATCTGGGCCCAGGATTGCGCTGTTGTGCCGGTCAACTTGGCAAAGCGCAGCGCCATACCGGTCGTCACCGGATGTTTTTCATTCAGCACATCATACAGCGTTTGCCGCGAAATCCCGAGCAGGCGCGCAATTTCGGTCTTCGGCAGGCCAAGCGCGGGGATCACATCCTCCCGCAGGACTTCACCGGGATGCACCGCGCGCATTTTGCGTTTCATGCCAAGTTTCCCCATTCATTTCCGGGGCATTTGCCCAACAAATCAGTGATAATCTTCAATATCGATGTCCACCGCATCACCGCCAGCGGTGTCCCAACCAAAGGTAACTCGATAATTTCCCGATGCGTCGACAGCATACCGCCTAGGCTTGCCCTGAAGCCCGTAGAATCGAAAACCAGGCAAATTCATGTCATCGGGGGTGACCGCAGAATCAAGCCGCGCCAACACACGTTCGACGCGAGCAACATTGGGAACAGGGAGTTTCGAGCTGTCTCCTTGCTCCCACAATTGCCTGAGCGCCTTGTTCCGGAAAGACGCAATCATTGGCTATGTGTAAAGCAACAGCTCACACATGTCAAGCATTGCCTTACACATAGCATGCGCGCTCAAAGCGTCGCGGCCAGCCGTCTGATCATCGCGCTGACATCATCGACCATGTCCGGCCGCGCCAGCGCCAGTTCCAGCGTCGCCTCGACAAACCCGGCCTTGCTGCCGCAATCGTACCGCCGCCCGGCAAATGTCACCGCGTGAAACGGCTGATCGCCGATCATCCGCGCCATCGCATCGGTCAGCTGGATTTCGCCGCCCGCGCCCTTGCCCTGCGTTTCGAGCGTGCGCATGACTTCGGGTTGCAGGATATACCGGCCCGAGATGATCAGGTTCGACGGTGCGTCCGCTTGCGTGGGCTTTTCCACCAGCCCGGTCACTTCGGTCAGATGCGGCGAAACCTGCCGGCCCGGCTTGATCACGCCATAGCTCGACACTTCATCATGCGGCACTTCGAGCACCGAAATCAGATTGCCGCCGAGTTCGTGATACGACTCGACCATCTGCTTCATGCAGCCAGGCGCGCCGATCATCAGTTCGTCGGGCAGGAAAATCGCAAACGGTTCATCACCCACGATATCGCGCGCGCACCAGATCGCATGGCCCAGCCCCATCGGCACCTGCTGGCGCACGGTTACGAGATTGCCCGGCTGAATGCGCGTGGCATCGAGCACGTCGAGCGATTTTCCCCGGCCGAGCATCGTCGCTTCGAGTTCGAACGCCATGTCGAAATGCTCGACGATCGACGTCTTGCCGCGTCCGGTCACGAAAATCAGCTGCTCGATGCCCGCCTCGCGCGCTTCATCGACCGCATACTGGATCAGCGGCCGATCGATGATCGGCAACATCTCCTTCGGGATGGCCTTGGTCGCAGGCAGGAACCGTGTGCCAAGCCCTGCGACGGGAAATACCGCCTTGCGAATGGGCTTGCGTAGCGTTGAATTGGTCATGCCCCGGTCATTACCCCTCGGTCCTGCTGCTGACAGTATTTTTGCAACCAATCCTGCCGCAATCAGCTTTGTTGCAGGCGGTGTTATGCTACGCAGCAAAGCGCGCGCAACCCTCTTTTTCCAACTGCATTATTTACATACAGCATCTTTGTCGTATCCCGTTGCGCTGGCGCGGATTCGCGTTAAATCGTGGCGATGGACAAGATCATCATTCGCGGCGGCCGGCGGCTTTCGGGCACATTGCCGGTTTCCGGCGCAAAAAATGCCGCACTTACGCTGCTACCCTGCGCACTGCTTACCGATGAACCGCTGACGCTGCGCAATCTGCCGCGTCTTGCCGATATCGACAGCTTTCAGCACCTGCTCAACCAGTTTGGCGTATCGACCTCGATCGCGGGCGCAAGACCCGGCGATTTTGGACGTGTCATGACGCTGCAGGCAACCCGGCTGACCTCGACCGTCGCCCCTTATGACCTGGTGCGCAAGATGCGCGCGTCGATCCTCGTGCTCGGGCCGATGCTGGCGCGCGCGGGCGAGGCGACTGTGTCGCTGCCCGGCGGTTGCGCGATCGGCAACCGCCCGATCGACCTGCATCTGAAGGCGCTGGAGGCCTTCGGCGCGCGGATCGAGCTGGCCGCCGGCTATGTGCGCGCGCATGCGCCCGATGGCGGGTTGCCCGGCGGGACCTATACGTTTCCGGTGGTGTCGGTCGGTGCCACCGAAAACGCGGTCATGGCCGGCGTGTTGTGCACAGGGACATCGCGGCTGCACAATGCGGCGCGCGAGCCCGAGATCGCCGACTTGTGCAATCTGCTCGTCGCGATGGGCGCGCAGATCGAGGGCATCGGCAGTTCGGACCTGACCATCCACGGCGTCCCCCGGCTTCACGGCGCCACGTACATGGTCATGCCCGACCGGATCGAGGCGGGGTCTTACGCGTGTGCCGCTGCGATCACCGGCGGCGATGTCCTGCTGACCGGCGCACGCATCGAGGATCTGGCCGCGACGGTCCAGTCGCTGACCGATGCCGGCATCCATGTCGAACAGACGCGCGGCGGGGTCCATGTCGCTGCCAATGGCGCCATCCGCCCGGTCACGCTGGAAACCGCGCCCTACCCCGGATTTGCCACAGACATGCAGGCGCAATTGATGGCGATGCTGTGCATGGCCAACGGATCGTCGGTGCTGACCGAAACGATTTTCGAAAACCGCTATATGCATGTGCCAGAACTGAACCGCATGGGCGCACGCATCGAAACCAAGGGCCGCACCGCGATTGTCCACGGGGTCGATCACATGGTCGGCGCCGACGTCATGGCCACCGACTTGCGCGCCTCGATGAGCCTGATCATCGCAGGGCTTGCCGCGCAGGGTGAGACCAGCGTCCACCGGGTGTACCACCTCGATCGCGGATATGAACGGCTGGAAGAGAAACTGGCACTGATCGGCGCAGACGTGGAGCGCGTCGGCAGCGACTGAGCGCGCAGGTCACCCCCCCTCGCTCGTCGACCCCATCCCCGCAAGCCGACCGCACTCGTCCTGGCTCCGCGCCACCAGCCATATCCGGATCGCGCCGGCAAGGCCCGGCGGCGTGGGCGCGACAATCCGTTCGGCGTCGATCCGCGCGACCAGTGCGTTGATCGGTAGTCCTTCCGCTTGCGCGACCGCGCACAGCCAGTCCCAGAACAGCGGCTCCAGACTGATCGACGTCTTGTGACCGGCAATTTCGACGGAGCGTTTGACGGGCGGATGGTAGTATTCAGTCATGATGCCACCAGTCATGAAAAAGTCCTCGCCTGAGGAAAGGGCTTTTTGAGGGCGTCAGTACATATGCTGTCCGCCATTCATCGAAATCGTCGATCCCGTTACGAACCCGCCGTCTTCGGATGTCAGGAACACCACGCCGCGCGCGATTTCGTCCGCCTGGCCCAACCGGCCCACCGGGATCTTTGCGACGATCTTTTCCAGCACCGGCGCGGGTACGGCCGCGACCATGTCGGTATCGATATACCCGGGCGCGATCGCATTGACCGTCACACCAAACTTGGCGCCTTCCTGCGCCAGTGCCTTGGTAAAGCCGTGGATGCCGGATTTGGCGGCGGCATAATTGACCTGGCCATATTGCCCCGATTGGCCGTTGATCGATCCGATGTTGACGATCCGGCCCCACCCGCGTTCGCGCATGCCGGGAAAGGTCGCCTTGGCCAGATTGAAACACCCGCCCAGATTGATGCGCATGACTTCGTTCCAGTCGTCGAAGCTCATGCGGTGAAGCACCGCGTCGCGCGTGACCCCGGCATTGTTGACGACGATATCGACCGTCCCGAATTTCTCCGCAATCGCCGCCACACCCGCCAGCACCGCCTCGTGATCGCCGACATCGAACTGGGCCGTGGCAATGCCGGTTTCATCGGTGAAGGCCTGCGCCTTGGCAGCATTACCGCCATAATTGGCAATCACCAGGCGTCCTTGCGCCTTCAGGGCCAGGCTGATGGCCTTGCCGATACCCCGCGTTCCACCCGTCACAATTGCAACACGCGCCATGTCTGATCCTTTTGCTTTTATGCTGCGACATCCATACCCGCAGCTACGCTACGAGTATGCCAGGCGCGCGGCAAGAGTGCGGCGGGCGACAATTGGTGTGGTACGATAGTGCGCAGCAAATGCACGGGCGCAGGCACCAGACAATGGCTGGCATTTGTCTTTGAACAACCGGAACGCGAGGGATCAGAAGCGGAACTGCGTCCCGACGTACAGCGCCTGGCTGTCCTGGCGATGATCGGTCAGCGCGCGCAGGCTGTCACGGTCAGCCGAGTACCGCATGCCCGCTGTCACATCCAGATTGCCTACCAGTCGATAGGCACCGCCCATATTGACCTGGTAATCGCCTTGCGTGCCAAGCGTGCGTGGCGCACGGCCGGGCGCGGTGCGATCATCGATCGACACGCTGGGCCCAAGGCGTGGCGAAGGCCCGCTTGCGTCACTGGCCTGCGGCGCAATCGAATACGTCCGCAGTTCGCTGCGCGTTCCAGCACTGTCGTGGATCAGGTCATGGCTCTGCACCGGCGAAGGCAGGGCAAAGCTCTGATACCCGCGTGCCGTGCCCAGATTATACGCAACCGGCGCAATCCGCACCGCTGCAAAACCCGCACCGGCATCGGACGGGACAGCATGTGTACCGATCAGGCCGGCATGGGTATCGGGCATCCGCACCGCAACCGTCACCGCGCGATCGGGACGGCTGTCCATGCCCGCAGGGGTAAAGCGAAACAGTTTGCCAAGCGACATCGCGCGAATCGATACTTGCGCGGAAAGCCGCGGATCCACCGAAGCCGGCGTAAACGAGCCAAGCCCACCACGCGCCGCCAGGCTGACCGAAGCGGGCGCAGGCGATTCGCTGCCGTGCGAAAAGGCGTTGACGACCGTCGGCGCGACCAGTGCAGAGGCCAGGACACATGCGACACTGAGCACGGGCGCACGCAAAAACCGGCGCATTCCGCCGCTTTTTCCCGTTTTGCCCCCGTTCACGCGCATGATCTCAAATCCGTCCTCATTGGCACGGCCCCACGGATCATCCGCTTTCCAGCGCAGGATCCGAACGACCAACCATCCGCCACCGCTGTCGGTGGCCTATTCGTCTGTAAGACATATAGACCTGCGATCCGATTGTTTCCAGTGATCAAAACCAAAACCGACGCTTCCTTGAAGACTGTTGCCCGCAATCCACATCTCGTTTCGCGCCGGTTTGCCCTGCAACGCGATTTTGCGCCCGTGCGCGCCGAATTTCACGTTGATCAAAACCACAGCAATGCGCTTGCCGCCAGTGGCGACAGAGTGTTAGAGGCGGTGCCCGAAACGGTGCGGCAAAGACAGGATTTACAGTGACGTTGAGCGCCAAGATGACAAATTCCCTGCATGCCGGCTCCTTGTCCGGCACTGTCGTACGCGCGCTCGCCGTCGGCACACTCGTCGTTTCGATCGGCGCCTGCACGCATCACCGCCAGGCATCGAAAAAGAAACTGCACGAAGCCGCAGTGCTCGCGCCCAGCAAAGTGACGACGATCGGCGTCAATGCCTATCTGTGGCGCGCAACGCTCGATACGCTGTCGTTCATGCCGTTGCTCCAGACCGACAGCAACGGTGGCGTGATCGTCACCGACTGGTACGCCAATCCCAAAAATCCGGGCGAACGCGTCAAGGTGACCGTCTCCATACTCGACCAGGACCTTCGCGCCGATGCCGTGCGCGTCGTCGCCAGCCGCCAGGTGCTGCAACGCGGCGACGTGTGGATCGATGCTCCGGTCGAAGCCGCCACTGTGCAGAAGCTGGAAGACGTCATTCTCACCCGCGCACGCGATCTGCGCCGGCGTACGCTTCGCGGGTAAAAGTGCCGCCGGTGTGCTGCACACAGGTCAAGACAGTAACGGGATGCAAGGGTGTCAACCCTTGCCCGCCGGAGGCCTGTTCCTCAAGGTTGCACTTTAACGCGCGTCTCGCGTAGAGGGCTGTCATGACCGCAGATCGTTATGAACCCGCTACCGCCGATATCCGCTGGCAACAGGCGTGGGACGCCGCCGGTACATTCCATGCCGACGACGCGTCGGCCAAACCGCGCAGCTATGTGCTGGAAATGTTTCCCTATCCCTCGGGCCGCATCCACATCGGCCATGTGCGCAACTACACGATGGGCGACGTGCTCGCGCGGTACAAGCGCATGCGCGGCTACGAAGTGTTGCACCCGATGGGCTGGGACGCGTTCGGCATGCCGGCGGAAAATGCGGCAATGGAACGCGGCGTGCACCCCGGCGGATGGACCCGCGACAATATCGCGACGATGAAATCGCAGCTGAAGCGCCTGGGTTTCGCGCTCGACTGGAGCCGCGAGCTGGCGACGTGCGAGCCGGCGTATTACGGCCAGGAACAGGCGCTGCTTCTGGATCTGTATGCCGCGGGCCTGGTCTATCGCAAGGAATCAGCGGTGAACTGGGATCCGGTCGACCAGACCGTGCTGGCCAACGAACAGGTGATCGACGGACGCGGCTGGCGCTCTGGCGCGCTGGTCGAAAAGCGCAAGCTGAGCCAGTGGTTCCTGAAAATCACGGCCTTTGCGCAGGACTTACTGACAGGCCTGGATACGCTCGACAAATGGCCCGAGAAAGTGCGGCTGATGCAGGAAAACTGGATCGGCAAGAGCCAGGGCCTGCAATTCGCATTCTCGCTGTCGTCGGGCGAAACGCTCGATGTCTATACCACCCGGCCCGACACGATTTTCGGCGCCAGCTTTGTTGCGGTTGCGCCTGAACATCCGGTCGCGCAGGGCGTTGCCGTGCACAATGCCGCCGCGCAGGATTTCATCGCGTTGTGCCGCCAGGGCGGGACGACGGCGGCCGAAATGGAAACCGCCGAAAAGCTGGGCTTCGATACCGGGCTGACCGCGCGGCATCCGTTCACCGGCGAAGAGCTGCCCGTCTACATCGCAAATTTCGTGCTGATGGAATATGGCACCGGCGCGATCATGGCGGTGCCCGGACATGACCAGCGCGATTTCGACTTTGCACGCAAGTATGATCTGCCGATCGTGCGTGTCGTCGCCGCCAGCGCCGACGCAGCGCATGCGCCATTCGGCGACGAGGCCGAAGCGGGCGATGGCGTCATTGTCAATTCGGGCTTCCTGGATGGCATGACCGTGGCGCAAGGCGTGGCCGCAGTGATCGCGCGCGCCGAAACCGATGGCTGGGGCCAGGGCAAGACCGTGTGGCGCCTGCGCGACTGGGGCGTTTCGCGCCAGCGCTATTGGGGCACGCCGATCCCGTTCGTGCATTGCGAAGTGTGCGGCGTGGTGCCGGTGCCCAAGAAACAGCTGCCGGTGATCCTGCCCGACGATGTCGATTTTTCGGTACCTGGCAATCCGCTGGCGCGCCATCCGACGTGGAAACATGTCGATTGCCCGCAATGCGGCCATGCTGCGCGGCGCGAAACCGATACGCTCGATACCTTTGCCGACAGCTCGTGGTATTTCCTGCGCTTCGCCAGCCAGCCCGCCGATCGCCCGTTCGACCCGGCAATGATCGCGCAGTGGTTGCCGGTGGAACAGTATATCGGCGGGATCGAGCACGCGATCCTGCACTTGCTGTATGCGCGGTTCTGGACCCGTGCGCTCGCGCATATCGGCCTGATCGACATCACTGAGCCCTTTGCCAGCCTGTTTACCCAAGGGATGGTGACGCACGAGACATACCAGCGGCGCAATCCCGACAATGGTCAGCCGATTTTCTTCACCCCTGCCGAAGTCGAACGCAGTGGCGATCGCGCGACCTTGCGCAGCGATGGCGCGCCGGTCGAAATCGGCCGCGTGATCAAGATGTCGAAGTCGAAGAAGAACGTGGTCGATCCCGACGAGATCGTCGCGAAATACGGCGCCGACGCGATCCGCTGGTTCATGCTGTCCGACAGCCCGCCCGAGCGCGACCTGCCCTGGTCCGAAGCGGGGATCGAAGGCTGCGCGCGCTATGTCCAGCGACTGTGGCGGCTGTTTGCGCAATACGACGCGGACGCCACCGGCGAAGACAAGGCAATCGCGCGCAAGACGCACCAGACGATCCACGCGATTGCATCGGACATCGAGGCACTGAGCTTCAACAAGGCCGTCGCGCGGATCTATGAATTGACCGGCGCGATCGACAAGGCTGCGCCATCGGCCGATCGCAGCGCGGCGATCCGCGCAGTGTTGCTGCTGGTCGCGCCGATGATGCCGCATCTGGCAGAGGAAGCCTGGACTTCGATCGGGAAGGGCCTGATCGCCGATGCGCCATGGCCTGCGGTCGATCCCGCGCTGCTGGTCGACGACGAAGTGACCGTGGCGGTGCAGGTCAAAGGCAAATTGCGCGACACATTGACCGTTGCCAAAGGCACGTCGCGCGCCGATCTTGAAGCGATGGCGCTGGCGTCGGAAAAAGTGCAGCGTGCGCTCGATGGTGCAGAAGTCAAAAAGGTGATCGTGGTGCCCGATCGGTTGGTCAATCTTGTCGCCTGAGCGCACACTCGCCGTGGCCGTGGCCGCAATGATGCTCGCCTCGTGCGGGCTGCAACCGATGTACGCCGGCGGCGCCTCGGGCGAAGTCGGTCGCGCCATAAGCAGTGTCGTGGTCTCGCCGATCGAAGGCAAGGCGGGCTATCTGGTACGCAATGCGCTGACCGACCGCCTGGGCGCTGCTGGCAAGAGCGAGGCACGTTATCGCCTCGATGTGCGGCTCGATGAAAAACTCGCCGGAATGATCGTGCAATCCGATGATTCGGTCAGCCGCGAGCGCCGGGTGATGCGCGCGCGTTATCAGCTCGTCGATCTCAACACCGGCGCAGTGATTCTGGACGATACCGCCGACATCGATGCGGGCATCGATATCGTGAAAAGCGAATACGCAGTGATCGCGGCCGAACAGACCGCGCAGGAGAACCTCAGCCAGGATCTCGCCAACCAGATCGTGACCCGCATTTCCGGGCGGTTGCGCCAGAGGTCCGCCGCACCCGCAAAGCCATGAAAGCAACGTCGAAGACGTTTGCCGCGACAGTCGAGCGCGCGCTTTACAAGATCCGGGTGTTCTATTTCTGCGGCGCCGATGAAGCCGGCGCCGGCGATGCGGCAGCTCGGGTGTTGGAAAGGCTAAACCAGGGGGCCGCGCCGGCCGAGCTTGTCGAATTCACCGGCGCAGAGCTGAAGCGCGATTCCGTCCGGCTGGCCGACGAGGCGCGATCGACTTCGCTGTTTGGCGACCGGCGGGTCATCCGCGTGACCATGGCCGGCGACGAAGCACATGATGCGATCGCCGCGCTGGTCGAAGACACAGTGCCGGGCTGGCCGGTGCTGATCGTGGCAAGTGGCGCGACCGACAAATCGCGCGTCGCCAAGCTGCTGACCGATCGCGACGATGCGCTGGTCACGATATTCTATCCCCCTGATGCCAGAAGCGTGACCGAGGCGGTGCGCGGCAGCGTCGGCGCGCTGGGGCTGCTGGTGTCGGGCCCGCTGGCCGAACAGATCGCGCTGGCGGCCGGGCTGGATACGCGGATCGCCCGCAGCGAGCTTGAAAAGCTGGCTCTGTATCTCGACGCCAGCGCCGAAGCACCCAAGACCGTGACCGCAAAAGACCTGGCGGCGATCGGCACGCAGGCCGGCGATGACAGCATGGCGCCGATCGTGAATGCAACCCTTGGCGGCGCGGCGGACCGGCTCAAGCACGAATTGCCCAGGCTGGCATCGGGCGACATCAACCCGGTGGGGCTGCTGCTCGCATTCGAACGGCGCGCGGTGCAATTGGCGCAGCTTGCCGCGCGGATGGGCCCGGGTGGCAATGTGCAGAATTTTATCGACCATGAAGCCCAGGCCAAACGCATTTTTTTCAAGGACAAGGCCGACCTCATGCTGCAGCTGCACAAATGGCGCGGCGCGCGGCTCGATCGTCTGCTGCGCCGCCTCGCGGCGCTCCACCGTGCGATGCTGAACGACAGCGTGGGCGCGCAATTGCGCCTGCAGCAGGCACTGGCCGAGATTGCGCGCGCCGCCGCGCGCTGATCCGCCCCGACGCGTTAGGGCCGGGCCCGCCGGCTGGCCTATTTCGATACAGTCGTATTCTACGCCGGGCGCGTGGCTGGACAAGATCGCGATTCGCACGGCAAAGCTATGCCAAGCAGGGCGGGACGGAGATGCGCATGACAGGCGCAAGCTGCAGATGACCGGAACATGACGAGGCGACCGCGGTGCAAGATGACCAGACCGACCCAGATACAATGAGCGATTGCCGCGAATCGGATTCTTACGTAATTGACGCAGTGCAAAAAATTTCGCCGCCGCAGTTCGAATCGAAAAGCGGTATGGTTCGAGGGCGTTCAGGCCGCGAATTCCACAGGGGTGATATGACCACAACGAGCGTCAGCAACGCCACTAGCGCAGGCACGGGTCGTGCAGGCGCTGCGTTGCGTGAAGACGGCCGTGACGGTGCAGGCATCACCGACAAACGCCGTTTCATCCTGCCATTGGGGCCCTCGCTCGAACGGCGGCGCCTGCAGATCTATCTTGCGCTGATGGCCTTCGATGCGCTCGGCATTGCGATCGCGTTCGTGTCGGTTGGCCTGACGCTCCCCCGGATCGACGATCGCGCCATCCTTGCAAATCTGGTGCTGCTGTTCATTCCGGTGTTCTGGACGATCGCACTCAGCTTGCGGCTTTATTCGATCAGGGCGCTGATTTCGTCCCGGTTTGCGCAGGTTCGGGTCATCTATGCGGTGTTCGGTTCGGTAACCGCGCTGATTTTCATAGCATACCTGGCGCATAGCCCGCTTGCCATCGGCCGCATGGCGATGGGGTTCAACGTGCTGGCCACGGTGATCGTGCTGGCCAGCATCCGCAGTGTCGTGCGCCCGTTCATCCTGCATCACTGTGGGCCGACGGTGGAAAACGTGCTGATCATCGATGATGGCGGTGCCCCGGTGCGCGTGCCTGGCGCCTGGGTGGTGCAGGCACAAGAGCACAATCTGAAGCCCGATTTCTGCGACCCGCACATGCTCGACCGGCTCGGCCTGTTCATGACAAACATGGATCGCGTGCTGGTATCGTGCGTGCCCGAACGGCGCGCGGCATGGGCGATGATCTTCAAGGGGTCGAACGTGAGCGGCGAAATCGTCGATCCCGATGTCTACAGCCTTGGCGTCGTCGGCGCGCGGCGCAGCCATTCGTTCGGCACGCTGATCGTGTCGGTCGGCCCGCTCAGCATGCAGGATCGCGCGGTCAAACGTGGTATGGATATCGCCGCTGCCGGTTGCGCGCTGCTGTTCCTGCTGCCTTTGCTGATCACGATTGCGATCCTGATCCGCCTGGAAGACCGGGGTCCGGTGTTCTTTCGCCAGCAACGCCAAGGCCGCAACAGCCGTCTGTTCTGGATCTACAAGTTCCGCTCGATGAGCCCGCTGAAGCTCGACCAGGCGGGCGCGCGTTCGGCCAGCCGCGAAGACGACCGGATCACGCGCATCGGCCGGATCATCCGCCGGACCAGCATCGACGAACTGCCCCAACTGATCAATGTGTTGCGCGGTGACATGAGCCTTGTCGGCCCGCGCCCGCACGCGATCGGCTCGCTCGCCGGCAACAAACGCTTCTGGGAAGTCGATCCGCGCTATCTGCTGCGCCACTCGCTGAAGCCGGGGCTGACAGGGCTGGCGCAAGTGCGAGGGCTTCGCGGCGCGACCGATACAGAAACCGACCTGACTCATCGCCTTCAGGCCGATCTGGAATATCTCGACGGGTGGACGGTGCTGCGCGATCTGAAGATCATCCTCGGCACGATCCGGGTTCTGGTCCACGAAAAGGCGTTCTGAGCGTTTTTGTTTTAAGCGCCACCCACCGCCCCGCAACCCCGGCGGTGGGTGGCATTTCGAAATAATGCGGTTCGCTAACAGTCGGTCAAGACCTGCATGACATGACCGGCAACAGCGTCGTTTTGCGCTGCAACAGGAAAGTTCAAGTCCTTGCCCAAAGTTCTTGTCACCGGGTCTGCAGGTTTCATCGGTTTCCACCTCAGCCAGCACCTGCTTGCCGAAGGGTTCGACGTCATCGGATTTGACGCGATGACGGATTACTATGACGTCAATCTGAAACGCCGACGCCACGCAATGCTGCTGCAATCGCCGCGGTTCAACGCCGTGGAAGCACGGCTGGAAGACATGGCCGCGCTGACCGCGCTGTTCGAGCGCGAACGGCCCGAAGTCGTGGTTCACCTCGCGGCGCAGGCCGGCGTGCGCTACAGTCTGGAAAACCCCCGGTCTTACCTCGAAAGCAATCTGATCGGCACATTCAACGTGCTGGAATGCGCGCGCGAATTTGCGGTCGGGCATTTGCTGATGGCTTCGACGTCATCGGTCTATGGCGCAAACACACAGATGCCGTTCGGCGAAAAGCAGCAGACCGACCATCCGCTGACATTCTATGCCGCGACCAAGAAATCCACCGAGATCATGGCCCACAGCTATGCGCATCTGTGGTCGTTGCCCACGACGATGTTCCGCTTTTTTACGGTTTATGGTCCGTGGGGCCGGCCCGACATGGCGCTGTACAAATTCGCCAAGGGAATTCTCGAAAATACCCCGATCGAAATATACAACCATGGCGAAATGTATCGCGATTTTACGTATGTCACCGACCTGGTGCACGGCATCCGCCTGCTGATCGATGCGGTCCCGGTGCGCACAGATGATCCCGCCACGATCCCCGATTGGGACACGCTGAGCCCCGTGGCACCGTTCCGCGTGGTCAACATCGGCAATTCCGACAAAGTGAAGCTGACCGATTTCATCGATTCGATCGAACGCGAATGCGGGCGCAAGGCGATTCGCACGTATCTCGACATGCAGAAGGGCGACGTGCCGGCGACGTGGGCCGACGCGACCCAGCTACGCGAATTGACCGGCTACACCCCGGCGACCCCCTTCACGCAGGGCGTACGGGCGTTTGTTGCATGGTACCGCGATTACTTTGCGTGTTGAATCAGATATTTGGTCCGATTTCGAGCGATCTCGCATGCAAATGGAACATTGCACCGGCGAACGAATTGAAAAGGCTGACACCTTATTTAGTCCGTTGCGGCTCGGGTGATCGTTTCGCTGTTGCAACATCGCCCCCCTAGTGGTAGTTCAATGGGGTAGCCAAAGATTTGGAGGTTCTCGATGAAAGCCGTTAATTTCGCTCTCGCAGCATTGGCTGGCCTCGGCCTCGCCTCTTCGCAAGTTGCATTTGCCGACACTCTGCCCGGCGCAGCTGTGCCTGTTGCCGCTGTCAGCCACGTTCACCCGGTGAAGCTGGTTCGTCTGACGGAAAAGCGCAATGGCGCCAATTCTGATGTCATCGGTGTCCTGCCGGTCGTTATCGCTTTTGCAGCTGCCGGCTCAGTTGGCTTTGGTATCTACGAAGTTGCTAAAAAAGGCTCGACGGGCGGCTGACCTTATCGGCCGTACGCTTGCTGAAATGAAAACCCGTCTGACTTCGGTCAGGCGGGTTTTTGATTTTCGGAGCAGACGCATGGAACAAGTGCTACACAAAGCGCACCGTACCCCATCGGAACTGCGCGCTGCCAAACACCCTGTACCAGCCACATGATCGATGCCATTGATCGTTCCCGGCTTGCCGGCCGCAGACCCCGCGCCTGCCCCGCGCAAACCGGTTTCGAGCGCAAGGTCCCGACATGATGCAAGTGCCACGAGGAAGCCTTCGCCCCAAATCATCCCGGTCAGGTGCCAAACGCGCCGCATCAAGACGACCGGGTGCGTCGCGCGCCGCCGAGTTGCGGCCGGATCGCGCCGCATACCGGAGCATCGAACGCGCGGTCGGCGGCCGCAGGAATGCGCTCGCCGCCGCGATGGTGCTGGCCTGCCTGCTGCTGGGCGGCGGCGGCACGAGCAATCCCGGAATGGAATTCGTGCTCGAATTGGTGCTGCCCTTGCTAATCGTGCTGGCGGTCTGGTGGCCCGGACGCCCCGCACGTAACACGGCGCCGCGGATTTCCAGGGCTGCGCTGGTCGTCACCGCGCTGGCGTTGCTGATGCCAATAGCGCAATTGATCCCGCTTCCTGCCGCGCTGTGGCATACGCTACCGGGACGTCAGCCCGAAATTGCCGCGTTGACGCTGATCGGCCAAGCCAATCGCTGGATGCCGTTCACGATGACGCCCGCAACGACGTTTGCGTCTTTCCTGGCCATAATTGCCGAACTTGCAGTGTTTATCAGCGTGGCGCGGATCGATATTGCGGGGCGGCGCACGCTTTGCCGGATCATCGCCGGGGTCGCCCTGGTTTCGATCGTGCTGGGTTGCCTGCAACTCACGCAGGCGGGCGGATTGACGTGGTCGCTGTATGAAGATGCCAATTTTGGCTGGTTGTTCGGTTTTCAGGCCAATCGCAACGCCGAGACCGATATTCTGCAGATCGGTATCTTGGCGCTGGCGGCCATTCTGGCAGGTAAAGTGCAGCAGCGCGATCATGTGCGCGCGTCGACCCTCGCCGTCCTGGTGGCGGCGATGCTCGCGCTGGCGCTCGGTGCGGTGTTGACCGGGTCGCGCACCGGCATGGCGCTATTGCCGCTGACATACCTGTTCGTGATCTGGATCATGTGGCCGGTGATCGCCCGGCGCTTGTCGCGCGCCGCCTGGCTCGTCATTCTGATTCCGCCCGCAGCATGCCTGATCCTGCTCCCTACTGAGCAGGTGCAGCATGCATTGAGCCGGTTCGACGGTGTTGGCGACGGTCGCTGGGACATCTGGCACGACACTATAACCGCAATCCGCTCGGTCTGGCCGCTGGGGGGCGGCATCGGCAGCTTTCCGGTGCTGTATGATGCAGCGCAAAGTATCGAACGGCTGAAGCCGTTGCGTGACATCCGCGCGCACAATGACTGGCTGGAATGGGTCATGGAAACAGGCGTGCCAGGGCTGCTCGTGCTGGCGGCGACAAGCGTGATCATTCTGAGCTGCAACATTCGCGCGTTGCGGCTGGCGCTGAGCCGTGGCGCCGATCCGGACATGCGCGCGACGGTCATTTTCGCCACCGGGACTTTGCTACACCTCGGCATCCATGCGCTGTTCGATTATCCGATGCGCAGCATGGCGCTGGCCGCGCTGGTCGGTACGTCGGTCGCGATGCTGATGCCGGCAAAGGCGGCACCACATGCTCCGGAATGACACTGGTCTTCACGGCCGTGCTTTGATCAAACTGGATATATTGTGCGAAGCACAAAACTAGGGCAAGGGTTGTGCCGCAAGCGCTATGCTGCAGCTATGGGACGCGATGTCCACATATACATGATCGCAAGGCCACACGCCGGGGAGATCGGGAATTGATCGAGCGCGTTGACCGGGACCGAGGTAGTCCGGCATGTGTGGCCCAAAGGCCGGCAATGCCGATCTATATGGTTCGCCGCAACACGCTACAAGGCCATTTGGGCGCGACAGTGCGGCATCTGCAAGGTACCGAGCCGAATCGAGGAGTAGGTAACATCGTGAATCTGTCGAAAGCCGTAACAGTACTCGCGGTCAGCCTTTGCCTCGCCGGGTGTGAATCGCACCTTTACGATCACCTGCCGGCGAACGCCGCAGCCTACAAGATCATTCCGCCGATCGAGGACAAGGCAGAGCTGACCAACTACAAGATCACGCCAGGCGACGAATTGACATATTCGGTGCTTGAAGAACCAGACATGAAGATCGACAAGATGATTGTCGATGATGGCGGCTATGTTCAGGTGCCGCTGGCCGGGGCAATCAAGGTCGGTGGCATGTCGACGGCCGAGGCCAAGCACCAGATCGAAACCGTGCTGGGCGCGCGATATATCAAATATCCCAACGTGACGATCAACATCACGACGCCAACCCCGCGCCTGGTCAGCATCGAAGGCGAAGTGACGCAACCGGGCAGCTATCCGATCACACGCGATACGTCGCTGCTTAGCGCACTGGCGCTTGCGCGGAGCCCGACGCTCAAGGCGCGGCTTAGCGAGGTCGTGATCTTTCGCACCATCGGCCAACAGCGCATGGTCGCGCGGTTCAATGTGACCCGCATCCGCACCGGCAACGATCCCGATCCGCAGATCCAGAACGGCGATGTCGTCATGGTCGGCCTGAGCCATGCCAAGTCGGTCTATCGCGATGTCCTGCAGGCCGCGCCGCTGTTCAACGTGTTTGCCACGCTGAATACCCGGAACGGATTCTAACGACATCGACTGACATTGCCGCAGGGTCCGACCGGCCTCGTCAAAGCAATGACCCTTTAATTATGACAAGGTTTAGCCAGGTGCAGCCAACTCAAAATTATCCTGTAACCGAATACCAGGCGGCGATGGCCAGCCTGCATGTCGGGCGTGGCGCCGAAAACAACGCCGAAGACAAACAGGGCACTGACCTTCGCAAATTGTTTGTGATCGTGCTTGGCTATGCCAAATTCATCGGCCTGATCATCACGCTGTCGCTGGTTGCCGCTCTCATCGTCACGATGGTCACCACGCCGCGGTATACCGCTTCGACATCGGTGCAGATCAACAACCAGACCGCGCAGGTCCTGGGCAAGGGCAACGACACCGATCAGGAAGGCACGGAACTCCAGAGCACTGCAGACACCGAGCGGTTCCTGCAGACGCAGATGGACATCATCGATTCGCGCGCAATCGCCATCCGCGTGGCACAGCGGTTAAAGCTGGTCGGCGATCCGGCGTTCTACAAAGCTGTCGGCAAGCGCGAAGACCTGACAACGACATCGAAGGCCAAAATCTACGACGACACGATCAAGGCGCTGCTCGACCACAAGGCAGCGATCATGCCGCGCAACTCGCGCCTGGCCACAATCACGTTTTCGGCAACCGACCCTGTGCTCGCGGCAAAGATCGCCAACGCCTGGGCCGATGAGTTCATCCAGGCCAACCTGCAGCGCCGTTTCGACAGTTCGGCCTACGCACGCGAATTCGTTTCGGGCCAATTGGTCGAAGCCCGCGCAAAACTGGAAACGTCCGAGCGCGATCTCAACGATTATGCGCGCGCCGCCGGCCTGATCAAGACGCGTGACGGCGCCCAGCCCGCCGACAACAACAACAACATGGCCGCCAGTTCGGTCACGTCGGCCAGCCTGTTGCAGCTCAACCTGTCGTCGAACGTCGCCACGCAGCAGCGCATTGCGGCGCAACAGCGCTGGGACGCGCTGTCGCATGGCAATGTGCTCAATTCGCCCGAAGTGCTCGCCAACACCACCGTCGGCGCCCTGCTGTCGCAGCGCGCCACGGTCCAGGGTGAACTGCAGAGCGAACGCGCACGCCATCTCGAAGACTTTCCGACGGTCATGAAGCTGCGTGCGCAGGACGCCGCGATCGGCAAGCAGATCGATCAGATCGCCTCCAGCATCCGCAGTTCGGTCAAGCAGCAGTACGACGCTGCGGTCGTTGCGGACGATCAGCTCAAGCAGCAGGTCAACCAGCTCAAGGGGTCTTCGCTCGCCGAGCAGGACAAGATGGTGCGCTACAACCTGTTGTCGCGCGATGCCGATACAAACCGTACGCTGTATGACAGCCTGCTCCAGCGCTACAAGGAACTGACCGCTTCGGCCGGGATCAGCGCCAGCAACATCGCGATCATCGATCGCGCCGAAGTGCCGATCAAGCCCAGCGCGCCGATCCTGTTCCAGTATCTGGCGATCGGCCTGGCCATCGGCATCCTGCTCGCCGCCATCGCCGTGACCCTGCGTCATCAGCTCGATGATGCCGTCCACATTCCGGAAGACATCACCAAGAAGCTCGATATTCCGCTGCTCGGCGTCATCCCGTCGCTGCCGCAGGAAGATCTGATCACGGCGCTCAAGGATCCGAAATCGCTGGTCAGCGAAGGGTACAGCTCGCTGCGCAGCGCGCTGCTGTTCTCGACCCCGAACGGCCTGCCGAAATCGATCGTGGTGACCAGTTCGCAGCCGGCAGAAGGCAAATCGACCACCGCGCTGGCGCTCGCGCAGAGCATTGCAAAGCTGGGCCGTACCACCGTGCTGGTCGACGTCGATCTGCGGCGTCCGTCGCAGCATGCCATGCTGAATGTGGCGAACACCAAGGGCGTGTCGTCGGTGCTGACGCACCAGGCCGAAATCGACGATGTGATCGGTCACAGCGACAAGGACGGGCTGAGCTACATCACGTCCGGCCCGATCCCGCCGGCACCAAGCGATCTGCTGAGCTCGGACCGGATGACGCATTTCCTGCGCGAGCTGGAACAGCGCTTCGACGTGGTGGTGCTCGACTGTCCGCCGGTCATGGGTTTTGCCGATGCGCCGCATCTGTCGAACCTGGCATCGGGCACCGTGTTCGTCATCCAGGCCGATCGCGGTCGGCGCGGATCGCTGCGTTCGAGCATTACCCGCCTGCGCGGCGTGCGTGCCACGATCCTGGGCGGCGTGCTGACGATGTTCGACGCGACCAAGGCGGCCAACCGCTATACCGATTATTATGGCTATGATTATTATCGGTATTCCTACTATTCAGACGAAAAATAAGAGAAGCAGGGCCGGTGCGCGCTTTCGCCCTTCAGCTGACCATCACAATCGCGGCAGCCGGGTTTGCCGGCGCCGCACTGCTGAGCGGGCTGGATCGGCTGGCCGCGCAGGATGGCACAATTCCTGCGGGCATTGCGGCAGTGATCCACTGGCCTTATGCGCGCAATGCCCCCATCAACGCGGCCTATATTGCGGCATCCCGGCACGATTTCGGCACGGCGATCCCGTTGATGAATGCCGCGCTGCTGTCCGATCCGGTCGACGAGACCGTGATCGGCGGTCTGGGCCGGGTCAGGCTGACCGCCGGCGACCCGGCTGGCGCCGATGACGCATTCCGGGTCAGCGCCACGCGCGGATGGCGCGACCAGGTCACACACGGCTACTGGATGGCACAGAGTATCGCGGTGGGGGATTTTCAGTCCGCCGCGCTTCAGGCCGATGCCCTGCTGAACGACCCGCTGGGCGAACCGGCGCGCGAACAGGTCTACAACGCACTTCTGGAATACGATGGCGGGCGCAATGCGCTGGCGTCGCGGCTGCGCGCGCATCCGAACTGGGCATCGGGGGTGGTGTTCGATGTCGATCATGCCACCGCTGACCAATTGGCAGCGCGTGCGGATCTGATCGCACGCACCGGACCAGGCGTTTGGACGTGTTTCCAGACGGGCGCGCTGATCGACCGGCTGATCGAGGCGGGCGACACCCGTAATGCGACAGCCGTGCACAATGCCTCCTGCGTTCCCGGCGGACGGCCAGACCCGTCGGGCAATGCCCTCAACGATCCGCACTTCGTGCACTTCGCGACCGAGCCGCGTGCCAGCCAGCTTGACTGGTTTGCGACCTACAGTTCCGATGTCACGATCAGCCCGCTCACGAATGCGGCGGGGCACGGCGGCGTGCAGATCGCAGCATCGCGCGGGGTGGCAGAACAAGTCATCGCCCAACGCGTTGCGATTGGGCCCGGCACATACACGCTGACCTGGCAGATGCCCGACAGCGATCCTGCGTCCGCGGGCAAACTGGCGGCAGGTATCGGATGCGGGACCGATCTGGCGACGGCGGCGCCAGGCACGCCCGTTCCCGGAAAGCCCGGCACATTTGCAGTAACCCTCCGGTTTGCGGGCAACTGCACCACTCCGACGCTGGCATTCTGGCTGCGCCCGACCGACAGGACTGTCACGCTGGACGCCGTAACCCTGGTTCGCGCAGGACCCTAGGTGGCCTGCTGATGTCGCAATTCGGGATCACACCACAAACTGCTTGCCTTCGCCCACGCATTCACGAAACACGCAATCCATGAAGATCCTTGATGTTATCCTGAGCCTCAACCCGCTGGCGGGTGGGCCCCAACACACGGTTCGCGCGATGTCGCAGATCTGGCGGAGCATGGGGCATCAGGTCGATATTCTGACTCTCGATGCCCCCGACGCGCCGTATCTCGAGCCCGGGCTGGTCAAACATGCCTTTGGCAGGCTTGGCTCACCGATCCGCCGGCCGGGCCTGTCGGCGGCGTTCGATCGTTATGGCTATGCGCCCGGTGCCGCCAGAAAAATGGCCGAAATCGTCCAGGATTACGACATGGTCCTGGTTCACGGGCTGTGGAATTATTCGACGCTGCTCGCCCGGCGAGTCATGGTCGGTAGCGGCGTGCCCTACTGCGTATTCCCGCACGGCATGCTCGATCCCTGGCATCGCGAAAAATACCCGCTGAAAGATATCGTCAAAAGGATCGAATGGCCATTCATCGAAGGCGCGCTACTTGGTGGCGCCAGCGGTGGCCTGTTCACGACCCAGGCCGAAATCGATCTCGCCGATGGCAGTTACCTGCCCTACCGGATCCACCCCGTGCTCGTCGGCTATGGCTGCCAGGGCCCCGTCCAGGACGCGCAGGTCTCGCTTGCGGCGCTTCACGACAGCTTTCCTGCGTTGCGCGGGCGCAAGTTCCTGCTGTTTCTCAGCCGCATCCATCCCAAGAAAGGGTGCGATACATTGCTGCGTGCCTTTGCCCAATGTTTGCCGGATTTGGGAGACGTCGATCTGGTCATGGCCGGGCCAGACCAGGTTGGCTGGTCCAAAGAACTGAAGGATCTCGCCGCCACGCTCGGCATCGCCAATCGCGTGCATTGGGTCGGCATGATCACGGGCGAAGTCAAATGGGGCGCCTATCACGCGGCAGACGCGTTCGTGCTGCCGTCGCATGGCGAAAATTTCGGTATTGTCGTGGCCGAGGCCATGGCGTGCGGCACCCCTGTAATCATCAGCGACCGCGTCAACCTGTGCGACACGGTGATCGAGCACAAGGCAGGTCTTGTCGGGCCGCATGACCTGGCAAGCACGGTCAGCCTGCTGCGGCAGTTCGCCCGCATGTCACCCGGCGAACGCGCAGCCATGTCGCACGCCGCAACCGATTGCTATCACACGCATTACGAACTTGATGCGGCGGCGCGGCGAGTGGTCGATATTCTCGCCGACATTGCCAAAACTGCCAAGGCGCCGGGACCTCACCACCCAGTAGCTGCATGATCGCGATTGTTTGACGTGAAGCACCGTCTTGGTCTTGTCGCACTTGCAGCGGTTGCCGTTGTGCTTGGCGCCGAACTGGCCGCACGCCATGAAGGCTTTGGCCGCCCCCTGCTCTACCGGCGCACACCCGACAGCTATGAACTGGTGCCGGATCAGCGCGTGGTCCGCCTGGGGCGAACGACCACGATCAACACGCTGGGTGTGCGCGGTGATGCCATGCCCCCTCGGCAGGCGCCCGCCACGTGGCGGATAATGATTTTGGGTGATTCGGTCGCCAACGGAGGAACGCAGCTTGATGACGCACAGACATTTGCCGCGCGCACCTCGCGCGAGCTGGCAAGCAATGGCTGCAAAAACGATGTCCTGAACGCTTCGGCCGGCGGCTGGGCGCTATCGGACGAAGTGTCGTGGCTGCAACGACACGGGCTATATGGTGCTCAGTCGGTCGTCTGGGTGATCAACTATATGGATCTGGACCAATCCTCATCGGGACCGGGTATCGTTGACAGCAACCCCGCTTTTCCCAGCCATCCGCCGATGTTCGGATTGAGCGAAATCCTTTTTCGCTACGCCCTGCCCCGGCTCGGGATAACTCCGCCCACTGCAGACAAGGGCTCCGTGCCAGATGGCACTTTTGATCAACGGCAATTTGCGCTCAATCGGATAATTGTGCGGGCTCAGGCAGCCGGGCTCGCCCGGAACCATGTGCCGCTGATCGTGCTCTACCATGACAGTCCGCAGCCGATGCCGCCGGCGCGGGTTGCGGCAGAGCAGCTCTTCCTGGCCGATCTTGCGAGCCAGGGCATCGCGGTGGTCCGGTCCGCCCTGAATACCGGCCCCGGCAGTGCGCGCTTCTATGCCGACGAAATACATCCCAATTCCGCCGGCGCCGAACGCATCGCCCACACCCTCGCAATTAGCCTGCATAACAGATGCCCTACCGGTCGGTAGCGAAAGATCACAGGCCGTTTGTCTGCGCCATGCGCGGTGAAGCCAGTTTGCGCCGCAGCATAGCGCGCACCGGAATATCATAAAGCCGGGATATTCCGAACGCAATCGCCGTCACCAGCGCCAATGCCACAACGATATACACCTGCGGATTTATGGTTGCATACCGCCCAGCAAAATAGTTGAGCCAGCGCGCCAGCGGCTGGTTCACCGCATAAAGCGGGTATGAGATTTCGCCAAGCACAGCGAATACTGTAATTAGCCAAGCGGACTTGGGCTGGACCATGCCGGCAAAGATGATTGCGGGGAATATCAGGTAGATACATGCAATGCTGTAGAAGACATTTTCAAAAGGAGCGAACAGCACGAGCGCAAGAACGAGCGCCCCTGCCAGCGGCACGCCATTCGATACGACCGGTTTCCAGATCCTGCTCGAACGGTAGATCAGCGCACCGACCAGAAACGGCGCCATGGCACGTAACACCGCATAACCCTGGTCCGCCCACGCTGTCGAAAAGTCGAGGCGCCCAAGTCGAACTCCAACAATGATCTCTATCAGCGAGACAAGCGCAGTGACCACCGCCAGCACCCGGCCGTTCCTGAAAAATCCGGCAAAGGCAGCAAACACGATGTTGGCGATCATTTCATGCGTCAGCGACCAACTTGGTCCATTTATCGGATAGGAGTTGGTGCTGTGGCCGCCGCTAAAGCGCGCAACCGGTAGTAACAGCAAGGCCGCGACGCCGCTGATCGCGATCGAGCCGACCGAAAATCGCCCCTCCACCATCCGCCAGGTGATACCAAGTACGGCGGCAAAAAAGATCATCGGGTACAGGCGCATTAACCGCAACTTGATGAAACCCGCAAGATCCAGTTGCCCGTCGGCAATTTTTCTCTCGTAAGAAAGTGCAATGACATATCCACTAAGCATAAAAAAGAAATCGACCGCCATCGGAAAATTATTCACCGACGTAGGGATTTTAGATTCTTGCGAAATATGAATAACGGCAACGAGTATTGCAGCGATCCCGCGAAATCCATCCATGCCGACATAATGTTGGTGCTTTTGCGACATTCAAAATTCCTCGCAGGCCTTGTGCTCGAGTTCGCGAAGCGTGGCGCGCTCTGACATCAGGCAGCCCACTAATCGATGCGCGGTACTGCCCGTTTTTGCTCGCAATTGCAGTAAAAATCCTGTCTGGGCATAACCGGGAATTTGGTAGGCGTAGCCGCCCGCGAATCACGGCAATGCAGGTTTTTCTGTGCGATTTTGAGCGTTTTGCACGTACCGGGGCAGTCCCGACTGGATCGCGCTCGGCCCGCCCCGGTGGCAGCCAACATTGATCGATCGAAAGAGCGTGCATGACCAAGCGTTTCGCGGAACTTGACGGCCTGAGGATCGTCGCAGCCATGCTGGTCCTCATGTCGCATCTCGTTGAGGTGCCCGAAACCAACTATTTCGGGCCGATCGGCGTGTTGTTCGACGGCGGCGTCGCGGTACTGATCTTTTTTGTCCTGAGCGGCTTTGTGATCACCGGGCTGCTGACTCGCGAACTCGATCGCACCGGATCGATCGCGCTCAGGCAATTCTATCTGCGCCGCGCCTTGCGCATCTGGCCCGCATCCTATGCCTATATCCTTGTCGCTCTCGTGTGCGTGTCGCTGCACTTTGCCACCGCCCGGCCCCAGAATTTTATCTTGGCCGCAACCCACCTGTGGAATTACAGCTTCACGTTGACCAGGGCCGATCCCTCGAGCCAGGGCTTCACCATATTCGGTCATTTCTGGTCGCTGGCGTTGGAGGAGCAGTTCTACTGGGCATGGCCACTGGCCATGCTGCTGCTGCGCGGGCGCGCCACCAAGGTGCTGATCGTGATCATCGCGATTATGCCCGTGGTGCGGATCGTGTCCTATGTGTTGTTCCCGTTCTCGCGCGGGCAATTGACCGCGATGTTCCACACTGGGATCGATCCGATTGCGCTTGGCGCCTTGCTCAGTCTGTCCGGGGAAAGGCTGCGCCCCCAAGTGGCGCGGCTGTCACCATGGCTGTTCTATGCCAACCTGGCATTCCTGCTGGTCCTGTGCCCAGTGCTAGAGGCGCATCTGCGCGGGTTCTGGACGGTCACATATGGCCGCACGCTCGAGGCGGCATCCGCAGGCCTGCTGATCATCGCGCTGATCCACGGGCCACAGACCCGGCTTGCGTGGCTTCTGCGTACCTGGCCGATGCAGTTCGGCGGTCGCATTTCGTATAGCCTGTACGTGTGGCAGCAGTTGTTTACCCTGCGGATGTCGATATTTCCCCAGGGAGCGCTGATGGCCATCGCATTGTCGCTGGCTGCGGCCACCGCGTCGTACTACCTGATCGAGCTGCCGTTCCTCAGGCTCAAGGATCGCCTGGCGCCATGATTATCCTGGCACACACAAGGAAACAAACCGCTTGCCTTTGCAGGCGTGTTGAAGAAACAGGTGCAGCATGACAAACCCCCGTAAATCAGGCTGCGGAGCGCATATGACGACGCGCATATTTGCGGTATCAGGTCCCATAGCGATCGCTCTATCGGGGCTGGCGCCGCGATGAAATCCCTGCCCCGCCACGCCGCCATTTATCTGCTCGTCATCGGCTTGCTGTCGCTGTTCCAGATCGTGATCGGCGCCAATATCCTGTTGCTGATCGCAATCGATCTGGTGTGCTTGACCGCACTGGTGCCGATGACACGCAAGTCATTCGATCCCAACGACCTGCTGTTTCTGTCGCTGTCATTTTATTACGGTACATTTGCACTTGTCCTAAAATCGTTGGTGCTTCAGCCCGTACAGGAAAATCTCGAGGTTCCCCTGCTGACCTCGCTATACCTAGTCAGCGGATTTGGATTGATTTTCCTGGCCTATTTGTGGGTTATGCGCGGAATGACTTCGTATTACCCCGGCACACGTTTACGTACCTGGGGCATTTTCGAACGCTATTTCGCAGACCCGCGTTTCCTCGCCCGATTTACGCTTCCACTGTCGCTTATGGCGAACTTGTTTGCCATTGTCTTGTCGACGCTGTCGCATTCGGCGCAGGAGGTGGCCAATGGGTTGGCCACCGCAAGCAGCTTGACAACGCTGGGATCGCTGCTGCCGATCGTTCAGCTTGCGCTCGCCATGCAATTGTCGCTCCAGGCGCGTCGCGGCTCCCAGATCGATCGCGTATTGATCATCATCACGATTGGCACAGGCGTCGCGCTGTCGATTTTGAACAACCAGAAACTGCTGGGGTTCATGCTGGCCGTCACATATGGCGTCCATATGATCGCCTATCGCGTTCGCGTAAGGCCAAGAGTCATCGCGCTGGGCACAGCGGCTGTGATGGTCCTGTTTCTTTACGTTACGCCGTTGATCCACATCATCCGCGCTATGGACCTCGTGAAGTCGGAGCGAATCGCACAAACATTCCACATATTGCAAGAAGCGCATTTTTCGCCGATCGAGCTTTCAGAAATCGAGGCCAAGCTGCCTGGAGCAGACGATCCGAGTTCACTGGCCACACGCTTGAATTACCTGGCTCCCAATGACTTCAACACCGACCGATTTACGATGCTGATTCCGATCGACCTGACTGCGCGCGCAAGCTTGACCGAGCCATTGGGTCTAGGTGCGTATTTTAAGGAAATCGTTCTTGAAGTTCTGCCTAAATTCATAACCGGCGAACATAGTCTCGATGTGCTGGTTGACCAGATTGCCTGGCGTTACGGCATCCGCGAAAACAACGTGGTTGCGCGCCCAGCCCTGGGCATGCTCGGAACCGGCTACGGTGTGGCTGGCGCCTGGGGTGTTCTGGTGATTGCACCACTTATCATGCTGGCATTTTTTGCACTGGTAAAAAGAGTATGCAACGGTAGCATTTGGGAAAATCCCTGGGCGGTATACATTGCTTCATCAATTTTTTTCTTTGGTGAACAAGATATTACTTTGCCGGTTTTGATTGTGCGAAGCTTTTTGCCGATAATTCTGATCGCCGCCATCTTGATCGTATACGATCAGTTGTTCAGTCGAGTTCAATCTAGTACTGACCGTCGCTCTTGAAGCACGATATTCGGTCATTCTGGCAAACCTGCCCATCTACAAAATTTGGAGCGTCGCCATGGATGATAAGTCTCAAGTTCCTATTATCAACGTCCACTTCATCGACACCGGCCATTCATGGAATTATTATAATCTGAAAAGAAGCGATTTTCAAAAAACATATGGTAATCTTATCGGTGCCGAGCCTGCTATTTCGGGACGTGTGATCGATATCGGATGCGGCCATGGCGATAACCCGGCGTACAAGTATTTCGAAGCTTCGGTCGGCCAACTCGACGGCGTCGATCCGTTTCCGATGATCGAGCCCGCGCCAAACCTGGCCAATCGCTGGACCTGTGGAGTCGAAGAACTTCCAGTCGGCGACAATACATATGACATGGCATATTCCTACAACGTCGTGGAACATGTCAAGGAAGTCGACCCGTTTCTGCGCAAGGTCGTGGCGATCATCAAGCCCGGCGCCTGTTACTGGTCAATGTCACCAAACTACTATCACCCGTTTGCGAAAATTACGCGCACGATCCAGGCATCGGGATTGCTTAATTTTTACAAAAAGCTCGTCAGCAGCCAGGCCCGCCAAGCGGTCAACGACTATCCCGCATATTACAACATGTCGCGCGAAAGCAATATCGTCAGTTCAATCAAGAAGCAAAAATTGCCGATCACCAAGATTGATTTCTACTATATCCCCAATGCGCAGTGGGATCATTACTTTCCGCCAAAGCTCCGCTTTGTGGCGCGCATCATGGACAATATGTGGATTTTACGCCGTCCACGTAAATCGTTCATTTTCATGTTCCGGATCGAGAAAGCCGCCTGATACCGGCCCGCGAACCCTCTTTTGACCACACGGCAGGCCATCGACCGCGCATCCCTGCGGTCGATGGTTTTCGTTCATTGGACCGGAAGCACGATCCGCGCGTCTGCAGAATTATCTGCCGCATGCAATCTGGTCACATGCTCGACCAGGATGGCGTTGCCATCGATCGCAGCCTGGCCGAAATTGTGCAAACCGGTCGATGAAACATGGTTTCGTTCGAGCGTGACATCGTCCGCCTGTGAAACCAGGATGCCCGCGCCCGGCACTTTATCGATCGTATTGTCGCTGATGACGATGTGGCGTGGCACGACATCGCCATCCGTAAGCCCGCTGCTTGCGGCGAAGTCGGCGCGCCGCTCCATATAAACCGCAATCGCGGCCGGCGCCGCCACCGATCGCGTGCCAGAGCCAAACCAATGCACATTGACATCATGAATGACATTCCCGGCAATCACGACATTGGTAGCCGGTAATCCCTCAAGCTCACCCGATTTGTTTTCATAAAGGATCTGGACCGCCGATTCAGCCGTGCGATCAAAGCGGTTGTTGAGAACCGCGATATTGTTGCCATGAAGGATAATGCCGCGCTCGCTGTTGTCATGAAACCAGGTATTGCGCACGACAACATTCGATGTACCCCAGTCGCGCGGCGCAATCGCATACGTCTGCCCGGGCTGCATCGCGGCAGATCCGGGCCCAAGATAAATCGTATACAGCGTCTTGCCTTGTGCCGGCGGATCGACCCTGGCGATGGCGACGCCCGACGCAATCGTACGGTTGCCCTTGTCACCAAAAACATCGACCAGGCCGCCAACTCGCCAATAGCTTCCATCGCCCGAAGATGGAGCCTGGATCGTGGCGTGTCCGATTGCCGTGCCATTCCTTAACGCGCCGCGGATGTTGAGCCCATCATCGGCCTGGTTGCCGATTTCGCTATCGTCGATCACCACATCGCCGCGGCTGGTCAGCACATCGATCCCGTCGGACAGCGTGGAAATCAGCCGCTTGCGCTCGCCCGCTTGCAAGAGTGTGTCGGGTTTGCGCACAATGCGGCAATGCGCGATATGAATGGCTTTATCCGCGTCGCCAACGACAATTCCCTGGCCGGGCGAACTCCAGATCGTCAAACCTTCAAGATTGATGTTGGCCGAGTTGCCTTCGACGACGACAGCGGAATAATTGTTGTCGCGCACGCTGGCAAAAAAGTTGCCGCTGGTTGGTGGCACCGGGCTCAGGCGCTCGCCGCCGGCGAACGCATAAGTCTGGCCCCCGGCATAGCGAAAACAGGCCGAAGCCGGGATGCCGGTCACCGGCGGCGGGCAAGTATAGGGTATTGCCCCGTCGCGCGCATGCTCGGCAAACCAGGCTGAAAAATCGCCTGGCGACATATCGTTGGAATAGTTGAAGGTGCGGCGCGCGAGATCGAATGGGATGAATATAGTTAACGGTATCGGCATCGCGGGATCGATCGGATAGGCACGATCGACTGTCAGCGTTTGCGAACCGGGATTGCCCGCAACCGTGACGGGAACCGCAAGCGGCTCATCATAGTCTATGATGACATTGCGCAGCGTGAAGTGATCGCTATGCGTGATGGAAATGCCACCGCGCAGATGTAATTTGGTGAGCGGCGCTTCGCGCTTGCCAAGATACGCGAACAGCAAAGTCGAGCCATGGCCATCGACGACGACATGCGACAGATTGGCAAATTCCAGGACGCCCATGTAGGATGGCACATCGACAGGCGGGTAGAGGTGATAAATGCCCTTGGGTATGTCGAACAAGTCGGCGTTTTTTGACCGCACCTTATTGACCGCAACCGCAAAGCGGTAATAATCGAGATAGAGGCCGCCATGGCCCGCCTTGTCAGATAGCGCCTGTGCCTGCGCCGCGACGTCGGGATCGGTCAGGCTGACCACGTTGCGAAAACTCGTCGGTATCTGGTTTTCCTGCGATAGCGCCGTATTTCCCGCGATCATCTGGCGGCTGCGCGCCAGTGCCGTGCCCTCGACGGCCAGCGCCCGTGTGTCCGCCGACGACCCGGGTTGCGCCATTGCCGTTTCGGCAACCGTCATTCCGACAGCGGCCAGCGCCGTCGTCAGGGCCATCAGCGCGATACCATTCGAACTGTATGTCAACACCTGGATCCTTTGCAAATGAACGCAAATCAGTCGCCAGAGGCCGAACGCCCCCAAACGGCGCTCCCTGAAACGTCAAGGCGATGCAGAGGCTTTGCGACACAGTACAATCACACCTGATGTATCGTTCTCATGCGATTTCGATGCATTAATTTCTGGTCATCGCGCGCGACCAAATCCGCCCACCGTTACGGTTGCAAAAGATCGGGCGCATTGCGAAATTGGCGCGGACGGATCGGTTGCGCCGGATTTCCCGAATAAACCGTCCACGGTTCCAGGTTGCGCATCGCACAACCCCGCGCGCCAAGCACGACACCATCCCCGACTGTCACCCCGGGCCCGACAAAGGCCTCGGCCGCGATCCATGCGCGGGCGCCGATGTGGATCGGGCGCACGTGCAGCTGGAAATGCACATCGCTGACATCGTGGGTACCGGCGCACAGATGGGCACCCTGCGACACGACCGCGTATTCGCCGATGACGATCTGGCCCATCGAATAGATCTGCGTGCGGGGCCCGATCGTGGCGTGGTGCGCCACAACCAGATTGGCCGGAGACCAGATCCGCGCTGAGCCGTAAATACGCGCCTTTTCACCGATCCGCGCGCCAAACATGCGCAGGATCAGCCGGCGCCAGCGGTGCAGCGGCGGCGGGGTCCATGCCGCAAGCACCAGCCAGGCTATACCCCAGGTCAGCCGATAAAACCGGTTTGCCAGCGAAAAACTTGGGGCCCCGTCAAGCGAACGTCCAGATTCGCCGGTCAACGGCTCGTCGCTCTTGCGCATTGGTACACCCTGTCCCGGCTTGGCCCCGGCCGCTCGGGCTGGCTGGCATCTACCTATGCAGGCACGCCTGCCTACCGCAAGTGCGAATTGCATGCGGCGAACCCTTTTGCTCTTCATCACGTGCCAAAATACCCGGGCCTGCAAATTGGGCTTTCGGGAAGCATGCGCACGTCACATGCACCAGATATGGAAACCGAACCGCTTGTTGCTGCAGTGCCCACTGATGTTGCAAAACGCCCGCGTGCGCTGCCCGCGCTGACGGGTGTCCGGATTTTCGCCGCGATGGCGGTTCTGCTATTCCATTACGGCGCCGGGTTTTCCGATCGCATCCACGCGCCAAAGCTGGTCAGCCACTTCCTGCACAACGGGTTTCTCGGCGTCACCCTGTTTTTCGTGCTGTCCGGCTTTATCATGACGTACGCCCATTTTTCTCAGGCGTTTCCCGCATCAGCGACAGGCCGGTTCTATTGGGCGCGAGTCGCGCGGATCTATCCGGTCTATGCGTTGTCGCTGGTCCTGGCGCTGCCGGTCCTGACCGAGCCGTTGACAATTCCCCATGCGCTCGCGGTGCTGACCATGACCCAGTCATGGACGCCGGCCGCGAGCCATCTCGGATTTTCATGGGTGATGCAGGCATGGACGTTGTCGGTCGAGGCCGCGTTCTACATCCTGTTTCCATTCTACTGGCCGTTTGTCCGGCGGCTCGACCGCTTCGGAACGATTGTGCTCGCGCTGGCCTGCGCCGTGTTCATCGTCGCGTTTGCGGTTCCAAACGTCAGCCCGGGCGGCACCGTGCCGTTCCTTGGCCCCGATGCCAAGATTCCGATTCCTGTCTTTCGCATGGCCGAATTCATCTATGGCATGGCGCTGTGCCAGTTGTTCATGCGCTGGCCGCTGATGTCTGCAGATAGCCCCATCGGTCCGCTGTTGGCCAACGCTGCTGAAATCGCGCTGGCGCTGGGTATGGTCGTGGTCATGGCCACTGCCGACGATCCCCATGCCAAGGCGCTGTTTACGGTCCTGACCGGTTTGTTCATCGTGACCCTGGCGTACGGCGCGGGCGCCTTGTCGCGCCTGATGTCGACACGCCCGATGCTGCTGCTCGGCGGCGCCAGCTATGGCATCTATATCCTGCAGCAACCTATGCATTCGCTCTGCACGGCCCTGATTCGCGCACCGTTCGACCTGGTTCTCAGCCCGCTTGCGACGATCGCGGGATCCATCGCAGTCTTTCTCTATTTCGAGCAGCCGGCGCAACGCCTGCTGATGCGGCTGGTGCGCAAGCAGCGCTAGGCGCGAATGCGCGGCAGCCCGCATGCCTCGCGCACGCCCTGCGCGGTCTCCGCCAGGCCCCAATGCGCGATGATGTCGCGGCTGGCCTGCGCCATCCGCGCGCGCAAGCCGGGATCGGTGGCCAGCGCCCGCATCGCGTGAGTCAGACCGGCAAGATCGCCATCGCCGACCAGAAAGCCGTTTTCGCCCTCCCTGACCAGATCGGGCACGCAGCCGCACCGCTCGCCGACCACCACCGGCAGCCCGACCGCCATCGCCTCGTTTACGATCAGGCCCCAGGGTTCGCCGGTCGAGGGAAACACGAACACGTCCGACCCCGCCAGCAACGCAGGCATCTGGCCCTGATTGACAAACCCGGTGAAATGCACCGGCAGTTCGGGATGCGCCGCAGCAAAATCGCGCAATTCGCGGTCCTGGTCGCCCGATCCCACCATCACGAGGTGCAGCTTCACCCCTTCGCGCGCCAGCTGCAAAGCGGCCTGCATCGTCATCAATGGCTGTTTGCGCGCCATGAACTTCGATGCGAAGACCATTACCGGGCGATTGTCGGAGCACCCCCACGATGCACGCAAGGCCGCGCGCTCGGCCTCGCCGATCGTTCCGTCAGCCGCAAAGCGATCGTTGTCGACGGTGAATGGCGCATCAACCAGCTTCGCCTCGGGCACGCCCCAATAGCGGTAGAATTCGCGATTGCGCTCTCCCGATACCAGCATCGCGCTGCAGCCGGCAAAAAACGTTTTGACATAAATGCTCTTGCCCAGCGACTGCGGCTTGTCACCCAGCAGTTCGGCATTCGAATCCGACCGGGTCAGCACGCGCGCGCCGGTCATCCGCGCCGCCGCCATCGCCATCAGATTGCCCACCAGGCCATAGCCGCTCAGCAGCACCGCATCAAACCGTCCGCGGGCGATTTTTCCGAATATCGCGGGCTCGTTCGACGCCATGAACCCCGACACGTGATTGGTCGCATAGTGCTTGCCGACAAATTCGCTGTCGTACCCGGACATCAGGTCGATGTCCCAGCGCACTTCGCCGCCGAACCCCTCGTCGAAGCCGCCGCGGATCGAAAGATCGCTGAAATAAAAGACTTTAAGATCGATATCGGGATCGCGTGCAAGCTCGCGATACAGCGGCACGTAATACTGGATCGGATGGCTGACGACGATGGCCAGCCGGACCGGTTTGCGCGCGCTGGCCATATCCTGAACGATCAGCGCCCGACCGCGTAATACGTCAGGCCCACGGCCTCGACGATGTCGCGCGGATAGATATTGCGCAAGTCGACCACCACCGGCCGCGCCAGCAGGCCTTTGACGCGCGGCAGGTCAAGCGCGCGGAATGCGTCCCATTCGGTGACGATCACCACGGCATCGGCGCCGGTCAGCGCGTCGTACGGGTCATCGTGGTACACGACATCCGACAGCACTTTGCGCGCCTGCTCGACGCCAACGGGGTCGTGCGCGTGGATCTGCGCACCGGCGTCCTGCAACGCGCGCACGATCGCGATCGAGGGCGCATCGCGCATGTCGTCGGTGTTCGGCTTGAACGTCAGGCCAAGGATCGCGATCCGCCGGCCGCGCACATCACCATCGAGCACATCGATGACCTTGCGCCCCATCGCGCGCTTGCGCCGGTCGTTGGCCGTCACCACCGCTTCGACGATGCGCTGCGGCGTATCGTGATCGTCTGCCGTCTTCAGCAGCGCCAGCGTATCCTTGGGAAAGCACGATCCGCCATAGCCGGGTCCGGGATGCAGGAATTTCGACCCGATCCGCTGGTCGAGCCCGATGCCATGCGCGACCTGGAGCACATCTGCGCCAACCTTTTCGCACAAATCGGCGATTTCGTTGATGAACGCGATCTTGGTCGCAAGAAACGCGTTGCCGGCATATTTGGTCAGTTCGGCGCTACGCCGACTCATTTCGACCACCGGCGACCGCCCGATCGCCAGCGGGCGATAAACCTGGCGCATGATGGCCAGGCCACGCGCATCGTCGCCACCGATCACCACGCGGTCGGGCCGCTTGAAATCGTTGATCGCTGCGCCCTCGCGCAGGAATTCGGGATTGGACACGACCGCGAAATCGGCCTCGGGATTGGTCTGGCGGATAATCCGTTCCACCTCGTCGCCGGTGCCGACCGGCACCGTCGACTTGTTCACGATCACGGTAAAACCCGTCAACGCCGCGGCAATTTCCTTTGCCGCCGCATGGACGAAGACCATGTCGGCATGGCCATCGCCGCGCCGCGACGGCGTGCCGACCGCGATGAACACCGCTTCGGCGCCCGCGACAGCTTCGCGCAGATCGGTCGTAAACCGCAGGCGGCCGCTTTTTATGCCGCTCTGCACCAGATCGTCGAGCCCGGGCTCATAGATCGGGATACCGCCATCGCACAGCGTTTCGATCTTGGTCGTGTCCTTGTCGACGCAGATCACGTCGTGCCCGAAATCGGAGAGGCATGCACCCGAAACCAGGCCCACATAGCCCGAGCCGATCATTACCAGCTTCATGTCGACTCCTTCAGACCGATGACACCCAGGCGAACCACAATCGCCAGCCGCAAACGCCTTGGCTCGTTGCAAACGGGATATCCCCGGCGGACGTGTAAAGCGCCGGTTCGTTAAATTCCAGCAATCATTGCGTCGCTCGTGCCCGATTATCCCGCCACGACACACGCGCGCAGCGCGGTTTCAAACCGATCGAGAATGGCCACGCGGGACCAGCGTTCCTCTGCGCGCAAACGCGCCTCTGCCCCGAACCGCGCGCGCGCTTCGGGATCATCGAGCAGGGCTTCGATCGCGGCGGCCATAGCCGGCGCATCGCCCGGCTCGGTCACCAGGCCGCAGCCTTCGCATTCGTGCGCCAGCCCGGTGCCCGCGCTGGCCGTGGCCACCACCGGCCGGCCCGATGCCAGCATGTTTGTCAGTTTGGACGGCAACACCAGATCGGCCGCGCCCGCCAATTGCGGCAACAGATGCAGCGTGGCCAGTCCCAGCAGTTCGGTCAGCCGCTCGCGCGGCTGCAAAGGTTCAAACCGCACATTGGCCAGCCCTTGCGCAGCGGCGACAAGTTGCGCCAGCAGCGCGCCTTCGCCCGCGATCACGAATGTCAGATCGGTACGATGCGCCAGCAATCGCGCCACATCGATCAGGATTTCGATGCCCTGCTTGTTGCCGATATTGCCCGAATACAGCGCGACATAGGGCGTGGTGATGCCGAACTCCCCGGCATACGCCGATGGCCCGGTCATCGGGCGGATTGTGTCGATATCGGCCCAGTTGCGAAATTCGATCACGCGCTCCGGCGCAACGCCGCCCGCAACCAGGCGCGCGCACATCTGCGGCGAAATCGAACTGATCCGCGTGGCGGCAAAGCTCCACCGTTCGAACCCGCGCGCCAGCCGCGCCATCATGCCGCCATCGCGCAGCAACCCTGTGGCGAACGCCGCCTCGACTTCGAAATCCTGGATATGCAGCCACAGCCTTGCACCTGTCCGCCGCGCCACCAGCCGCGCCGCCACCACCGAAATCAACGATGGGGCGATGCATATCACCACATCGGGGCGGTTGTGGCGCGCGGCGCGCAAGGCGGCCGGAATTGCCTGCAGCATGAAGGTCAGGTGATGCACCAGCCGCTTGGCGCCGCTGGGTTTGGTCGGAATGTAATGCGGCACGCGCACGACCGTCACACCATACTCGATCGCGCGCAACACGCCCGGCGCACGGTGTTCGGCATGCAGTTCCCAGCGGGGATAATACGCCTTGCCGCACACCACCGTGACGCCGTGGCCGGCCGCCGCCAGAGCCTGCGCCATGCCGGTTGTATACGGCCCGATGCCGACCGGCTCGGGCGCGTAGTTCAACCCGACGATCAGGACATTCATGCGCTCGAATTCCATCAGGCGGCGCGCAAGGCCGTCTGGTTGTCGAGAAACCAGCGATAGGTTTCGGCAATCCCCCGTTCCAGCGCGATCGTCGCGCGCCAGCCCATCTGATCCAGCCGCGACACATCCATCAATTTGCGCATCGTCCCGTCGGGCTTGCTCGGGTCGGTGACGATTTCGCCGGCAAACCCGGTCACCCGCGCAACGATTTCGGCCAGTTCGAAAATCGACACATCGCTGCCCGATCCGACATTGACATGGCTGAGCATCGGCTGGGTCTGCGCGCGATACGCCTCGGCCGCCAGGTCGAACACGAACAGCGACGCTGCCGCCATATCGTCGACATGCAGGAATTCGCGACGCGGCGTGCCCGATCCCCAGATCGTCACCTGGCCCAGCCCGCGTTGCACCGCATCGTGGAACCGCAGGAGCATCGCGGGCAGCACATGGCTGTTTTCCGGATGAAAATTGTCGCCCGGCCCGTACAGGTTGGTCGGCATCACGCTGCGATAATCGGTGCCGTGCTGGCGGTTATAGCTTTCACACAGCTTGATCCCGGCGATCTTGGCAATCGCATAGGGCTCGTTGGTCTGCTCCAGCACGCCGGTCAGCAGCGCATCCTCGCGCATCGGCTGCGGCACTGCGCGCGGATAGATGCATGACGATCCCAGCTGCAACAGGCGCTGCACCCCCGCGGCATAGGCCTGATGGATCACGTTGCCCTGGATCATCAGGTTTTCGTAGATGAAATCGGCGGGATAGGCGTTGTTCGCGTGAATCCCGCCGACCTTGGCCGCAGCCAGGATCACCGCATCGGGGCGTTCGGCGGCAAAGAACGCGGCAACTGCGGCCTGGCTGGTCAGATCAAGCTCGGCACGGGTGCGCGTGATGATCTGCGTATCCCCGCGTGCGGACAACTGGCGCACGATCGCGCCGCCGACCATGCCGCGGTGCCCGGCGACATAAATCCGCCGGGGGTTCACGTTACCCTGAGACATTGGGATTACCCTTCCAGCGACACGGGCACGTCGAAACCATGCTGCTTGAGCAGCGCATGGCGCTTTGCGGCGATCAGGTCGGCCGCGACCATCTCTTCGCACATTTCCTGCGCGGTAATCTGCGGCACCCAGCCCAATTTATCCTTGGCCCGCGTCGGATCGCCCAGCAGCGTCTCAACCTCGGCCGGGCGGAAGTAGCGCGCATCGACGCGCATGATCACATCGCCTGCTTTCACCGAAGGCGCATCGTCGCCCGATACCGCCTCGACCACCGCAACCTCGTCGACGCCGGTGCCTTCAAAACGCAGCGTGATGCCCAGGTGCGCCGCCGACCACGAAATGAACTCGCGCACCGAATACTGCTTGCCCGTGGCGATCACGAAATCCTCGGCCACATCCTGCTGCAACATCATCCACTGCATCCGGACATAGTCCTTGGCATGGCCCCAGTCGCGCAAGCTGTCGATATTGCCCATGTACAGGCATGGCTCCAGCCCTTGCGCGATATTCGTCAGCCCGCGCGTGATCTTGCGCGTGACGAATGTTTCGCCGCGACGCGGGCTCTCGTGGTTGAACAGCACGCCGTTGCACGCATACAGGCCGTACGCCTCACGATAGTTGACTGTGATCCAGTACGCATAGAGCTTGGCGACGGCATAGGGCGACCGCGGGTAGAACGGCGTCGTCTCGCGCTGCGGAATCTCCTGCACCAGCCCGTACAATTCGGATGTCGAAGCCTGATAGAAACGCGTTTTTTTCTCCAGCCCGAGCAAGCGGATCGCTTCGAGAATGCGCAACGAGCCAAGCCCGTCGACATCGGCGGTGTATTCGGGCGCTTCGAAACTGACCGCAACATGGCTTTGCGCACCCAGGTTGTAGATTTCGTCGGGCTGGATCTGCTGGATCAGCCGCGTCAGGTTCGACGTGTCGGACAGGTCGCCATAATGCAGCTTCAGCTTGGGCTGGTCCTCATGCGGGTCCTGGTAGATATGGTCGATCCGCTGTGTGTTGAACAGCGAAGCCCGGCGTTTGATGCCATGGACTTCATAGCCCTTTTCCAGCAGGAATTCTGCCAGATAAGAGCCATCCTGGCCGGTGACGCCAGTGATCAGAGCGACTTTACGATCGGACAAACGGGAACTCCATGCTCGTTAATGCGCGATTGGGGCGCGTCTTGCCTATGAACCATGGCCCATGCAAGGCGGGAATCATCGCCGACCTGCGCGCTGTCAACGCCGCGCCGTCTTGGCTCCACCCGAATGCTGCACCGCAATATTCCATCCGGTATCACCGGTGCCGTGTCAAGCACGACAGCTTGACGATTTCGGGACGCTCGCCGTGCGTGCATCCTTCCCGCTTGCCTCATGCGGCGGGCCGGTCCAGAACCGCGGGCATGGCAGAACAGGACCCGCCAATCCCCTTTACGCCCGGTGGATTGGACTATCAACCCGGTGAGCCGGACGGCGATACCGTGATCGTGAACGACGTGATCCTGCGTCGGCAACAGGTGCGCCTGCAATCGATGATCGTGCTGCTGTTGATGGCCGGGCTCGCGCTGGCGCTGCCGTTCATCCTGTCGTCGTGCGCGGTCGTCGTGCAGCCGCCGGTGACTGCGCTGATCCTGTCGATCGTGCTGTCGCCGCTGGCCGACCGGCTGACACGGATCGGCCTGCCCAACATGCTCGCCTCGTTCCTGGCGATCGTGGTGATGGTCGGCGTGATCGTGATCGCGCTCGCGGTCATCCTGCAACCGGCATTCGAAATGGTCGACCAGGTGCCGGCAATGGCGCGCGAGATTGCGCGGCGGTTTGCGCAATTGCGCGAAAACTTTGCCTGGATCGGCGAATTCAACCGGCAGATCACGCATCTGGGCGGGCCGCTGGTCGGCACCCCGAACCGCGTCGTGGCGCTGGCCGGACCTTCGATGATCGAGCAACTGGCCCTGGCGACGCCCAGCGTCGCGCTCGAAGTGCTGCTGACGATCCTGATGACCTTCTTCATGATCGAATCGCGCATCCGCATGCGCCGGCGCCTGCTGGTGGAACGCGCCAATTTCTCGTCTTCGGTGCGCATCGCGCGCGTCATGCGCGATGTGCAGGACCGCGTGGCGAGCTACATCCTGACCGTGGCGCAGATCAACCTGGGCGTCGGGCTGATCGTCTATGTCGGCGCGCGCTATTTCGGCTTCGCCGCGCCGGTCATGTGGGGCGGCCTGGCGTTCGTGCTCAATTTCGTGCCGTACATGGGCCCGCTGTCAATGGTCGGACTGCTGTCGCTGGTGGGTCTTGGCACGGCCAACACCGTTGCGCTCGGGCTGATCCCGGCGCTGTCGTTCCTGGCGCTGCATGCGCTGGAAGCAAACGTCGTCACCCCGTCGATCCTGGGCGCGCGGTTTACGGTAAACCCGGTGTCGATCCTGATTTCATTCAGTTTCTTCACCTGGGTCTGGGGCGTGCTCGGCGCGCTGCTGTCGGTGCCGATCCTGCTGACATTCTCGGCGCTGGTCGATCACCTCGGCCGCCCCAATCTCGTCGGCTTCCTGTTCGGCGAATCGCTGTTTGAGCCCGGCCGCCTGCGCGATCCGGGCGACGCGGTCGCGGTCGAAATGCCGGGATGACATATCCGGCACCGCCAGCTTCCCTTTTTGACGGCAACCGCGTCATGGGAACTTCGCGCTGGAAAACCCGTTAACAAGGCGTACAGACAGGGCGCGGCGCGAGGCGGCGTATTGATCACGAGCTGTCACCTGCCTGCATTCTCTTCCAACCGACGGAGCTAACATGGCCATCACCCTTTCCCCGCTGCCATATGCTGACGACGCGCTCGACCCGGTGATTTCGGCGACCACGCTGCAGACGCACCACGGCAAGCATCACCGCGCCTATGTCGACAAGACCAACGCTGCGACCGCCGGCACCGACCTGGCCGATGCCAGCGTCGAAGACATCGTCGCCGCCGCCACGAAGACCGGCAACAAGGCGTTGTTCAACAACAGCGCACAGACCTGGAACCACGGGTTCTACTGGCACAGCCTGAGCCCGTCGGCACAAACGCCGTCGGGCGAACTCGCCACCGCCATCGACGCCTCGTTCGGCTCGTTCGACGCGCTGAAGGCCGAACTGGTCGCACAGGGCACCGCGCATTTCGCATCGGGCTGGGTGTGGCTGGTCGCCAAGGACGGCAAGCTGTCGGTCGAACAGACGCATGACGCAGCGAGCTACAACGACCTGTCGGGCACACCCGTGCTGGTGATCGACCTGTGGGAACACGCCTATTACATCGATTACAAGAACGTGCGCCCCGATTACCTGAAAAAGGTCACCGACGGCCATCTGAACTGGGACTTCGCCGGCGAAAACTTCGCCAGCGGCGCGCTGTGGACATACCCTTCGGCATAACCGCCATGATCCGGATCCGGTTTAAGCCGGGTCCGGATCGTTACCTCGTGCAAAACGATCGACCGCCGCCGTCACAGCGACGTCGAAACTCACGTTGCCTAGCGTGCGCATCAGGTCGGGCACCACCTCGACCGCGACCAGCAACGCGAGCGGTGCCACCGGCACACCCATTGCCAGCGCAATCGGCCCGACCGAGGCGATAAAGCTGATCGTGCCGGGCAGGCTGACCGAGCTCAGCGACACCAGGATTGCCATGACAAAGCCCGACGCCATCGTGCCGGGCGTCAGCGGCACCCCGTACCAATGCGCGACATACACCACGACACCCAGGTTCATCGCCGGGCTGGTCGCGCGAAACAGCGCGACCGCCAGCGGCAACACGAATTCGGCGGTGGCCCTGCGCAGGCCCAGCCGCTCGCATGCGCCCAGCATCGCCGGCAGCGACGCCAGCGAGCTCTGCGTCGATAGCGCAAACACCTGAACCGGCACCAGATTGCGCGCAAACCGCCCAAGTGGCTGGCGTGCGACCAGCGCCGCAAACGGATAGGCCGCCAGCCACACCACAGCGCCCGATGCCGTCACCACCACAATATAATGCGCCAGCGCGCCCACTGCCGCCGCGCCGCTTTTGGCCGCCACCGTCAGGCTGAGCGCCAGCACGCCGATCGGTGCCAGCGCCAGCACCCACCCGATCACCACCAGCATCGCGCCCGCAATCGCGGCAAAGAACTGCGCGATCAGATCGCGCTGCGCCGGCACCAGCCGCGTCACCGCCAGCGCAAACGCGGTCATGAACAGGATCAGCGGCAGCATGTGATCGTTGGCCGCCGCATCGATCACATTGGCGGGCACGATCGAGCGCAAGTAATCGGCAATACCGGGCAACGTAGCAGGGACCGCGCCACCAAGACTGGCACGCAAGGCCGCTGCCGCGCTGGCGGGCACAGGCAGAACCCGCAGCAGGAATGTCGGCACCGTCAATGCCACCACAGACGCAAACACCAATACCGCGACAAACCAGCCGAGGCTGCGCCGCGCCATCTCGCCCGCGCTCGCTGTGCGCACCGTCTGGAACACGCCAGTAAAGATCAGCGCCGAAACCAGCGGCACGATCGTCGCCTGCAACGCGCGCAGCCACAATTCGCCCACCGGCCCGGCCACCGCCAGCACGCCGGGCAAGGCCCGCGGCGCGGCAAACGCCAGGAGCAATCCACCGCCCAGGCCCAGTGTGAGGGCAGCGAACGTCCACCCCGCCGGCACTTGCGCGATGGGCGGCAGGACAAACCCGCCGGACCCGGCATTGTGGTCAAGAGGCGCGTTGCCTTGGGCGTCGGGTTGGTTCATGCGCTGGTTAGATTAGTCATGTATGACGCGCTGGCAATTGCATGACACGACAAAAAGGTTTGACCATGGCGCGCAAGTTCTTCGGCACCGACGGCATCCGCGGCCGTACCAACACCGGCGTGATGACCGCCGCCGTCGCGATGAAAGTCGGCCAGGCCGCCGGCACCTATTTTCAGCGCGGCGAACACCGCCACCGCGTGGTGATCGGCAAGGACACCCGCCTGTCGGGCTACATGCTCGAAAACGCGATGACCGCCGGCTTTACCAGCGTCGGCATGGATGTCGTGCTGCTCGGGCCGATGCCGACGCCCGCGATCGCGCTGCTGACGCGCGAAATGCGCGCCGATGTCGGCGTGATGATTTCGGCCAGCCACAATCCGTTCGAAGACAACGGTATCAAGCTGTTCGGCCCTGACGGCTACAAATTGTCCGACGATGCCGAACTGGCGATCGAGGCCATGCTCGAGGACGACCTGCCGCTCGCCGATGCCGAAGCGGTCGGCCGCGCGCGCCGCATCGAGGACGCGCGCGGGCGCTATATCCACGCGGTCAAGGCCAGCCTGCCGCATGATGTCCGGCTCGACGGCCTGCGCATCGTGCTCGATTGCGCCAATGGCGCCGCGTACCAGGTCGCGCCCTCGGTGCTGTGGGAACTGGGCGCCGAAGTCATCGCGATCGGGGTCGAGCCCAATGGCCGCAACATCAACCTGGCCGTCGGATCGACGCATCTCGACGCGATCAAGGCCAAAGTGCGCGAAGTGCGCGCCGATATCGGTATCGCACTCGATGGCGATGCCGACCGCCTGATCGTGGTCGATGAAAAAAGCCACACCGTCGACGGCGACCAGATCATGGCGCTGATCGGCAGCCGCATGGCCGAGCAGGGCCAGTTACGCGGCAAAGGCGTCGTTGCCACGGTGATGTCGAACCTGGGGCTCGAACGCTTCCTCAATTCGCGCGGGCTCGACCTGATCCGCACCGCCGTCGGCGACCGCCACGTGCTCGAGGCGATGCGCAGCGGCGATTACAATGTCGGCGGCGAACAGTCGGGCCACATGATTCTGACCGACCACAGCACCACCGGCGACGGCACGATCGCCGCGCTGCAAGTGCTGGCGGCGCTCGTCGCCAGCGGCAAGCCCGCCAGCGAAACGCTCCACCTCTTCGATGCAGTGCCGCAACTGTTGCGCAATGTGCGCTTTGCCGGCGGCAAACCGCTCGAAGACGAAAAGGTCGTCGCAGTGATCGCCGAGGCCGAAGCCGAACTGGCCGGCATCGGCCGGCTGGTCATCCGGCCATCGGGCACGGAACCTGTCATCCGCGTCATGGCCGAAGGCGACGACGCAACCCAGGTCGCTGCCGTCGTCGAACGGATCTGCGCCGCCGTGCGCAAGGCAACGTAAGGACTTTCTGCGATGCTCGAGATGCGCCCCGATTGCGAAAAGTGCGGCGTGGACCTGCCGGCAGAAGCGCCCGGCGCGTTCATCTGCTCGTTCGAATGCACCTATTGCGCCGAATGCGCGGAGGAACTCGACGATCGCTGCCCCAATTGCGGCGGCGAACTGACCGACCGACCGACCCGCGGCAAGCCACTGCATGCCAAGAGCCCGCCCTCGACTGTGCGGCATTTCCATCCGTGAAGGCGCAGTTGCTGGCGCTGGCTTTGCTGGTGGGCATTGCCACGCCCGCGTGCGCGCAGCCCGTCGACGATCTGGAACGCGATGACAGCCAGGCGCTGTCGGCTGCGTGGCGCCTGCAAACGGGCAATGCGCGCTATTGCCCGCATGTCACGCGACAAACCGGTATTCAGCTCGAAGACACCGCGGTCTATGCCCAGCCTGCGCTGGTGCGCAGCACCTATGGCCTGACCGGCGATATCTATATCGGCGCCATCGCCGCAACCGGGCCAGGTGCCGCCGTTCCCGTCAACGCCACGGTCATGGCGATCGATGGGCGGCGCATGTCGGCACTGCCCGCGCCGGATCACGACGCGCCGTTTACCCGCTGGCACACGGCACAGGCCATGCTCGATGACGACGCCGCGCGCGATGGCCACGTCGACCTGACGCTGTCTGGTCCCGGGGCCCGCCCCGGCACCGAAACCCGCACCGTGCACATTGTCGCTGTCCCGGCCTGCAAGGTCACGGTCAAAGTCGACGACCAGCAAAGCTACGCCAGCGCCAACCGCGAAGAAATCCGCCTCGGCCGACATTACCTCGACGCAGCGCACGGCGACCCCGACCTGATCGCCGCGCTGATCGCGCACGAAATGGCGCACGCCGTGCTCGACCATCAGACCCAGCTCGAAGCCAGCAACAAGGCGATGGCCGTCGTGCGCCGCACCGAACACGAGGCCGACCGCCTGTCCGTCTGGCTGCTTGCGAACGCCGGCTATCCGCCCGAAGCGGCGATCGCCCTGCAGGCCCAGGTGATTGCGCGACTGATCGGCCCGTTCAACATCGACCTGACCCACGGCGGCTGGCACAGCCGCGCCGCCCGCATCGAACACGAAATCGCGACCCTGAAAGCCGCCCCCGACGCCGACTGGCCCAAACGGTTCGTGCGCGAACCCTGAATCAGGACCGCCCGCTTTCCCGAGGACCACGCAATTCACACATCTCACATGTGTTGAAAATCGTCCTAAATTCAACGCTTTATTTTCCTTGTCATTCCCGCGGACGCGGGAATCCAGGCTTGGCGTCAAACGCAGATATCACCACTTGGCGCTCAGTCTGGATTCCCGCGTCCGCGGGAATGACGAGCAAGATACGATTTGTGCATACCGTGGCCGCTGAACGGGATGATCGAAAAACGCGCCTAGTCACCCGTTTCCAGCGCATAGAAGTCAACGATCCGCGCCCAGCCCTCGGCCGCCGTCTCGACCCGGTGAAACAGATCGAGGTCCTTGGGCGAAATCAGCCCTTCCTCGGCAATCGCCTGGAAATTGATCACGCGGTCCCAATATTCGCCGCCGAACAGCAAAATCGGAATGGGCTGCATCTTGCCCGTCTGGATCAGCGTCAGCAGTTCGAAGAATTCGTCGAAGGTGCCGAACCCGCCGGGAAACACCGCGACCGCGCGCGCGCGCAGCAGGAAATGCATCTTGCGCAGCGCGAAATAGTGGAACTGGAACGACAGGTGCGGCGTCACATAGCGGTTTGGCGCCTGTTCGTGCTGCAACGTGATATTCAGCCCGATCGTTTCCGCCCCCGCCTCCGCCGCGCCGCGATTGGCCGCCTCCATGATCGACGGCCCGCCGCCCGAGCACACGACGAAATGCCGTCTGCCCTTGTCCAGCGTATTGCTGCCGATCACATTGGCCCTGGCCGCCAGCGCGCCCAGCGCCCTGGCCTCATCATAATACTTCGACTTGGCGACCAGCCGCTCGGCAATTGCGCGCGCCTCGGGCGTGGTCGCGGCATCGAGCGTTGCTTGCGCGTGGTCGGGCGCGGGTATCCGTGCCGAGCCGTACATCACCAGTGTCGAGGCGATCCCTGCTTCATCGAGCAGCATCTCGGTCTTGAGCAACTCGAGCTGAAACCGCACCGGCCGCAATTCCTGCCGCAGCAGGAAGTCGGTATCGCTATAGGCCAGACGATACGCCGGATCCTTCTGCTGGGGCGACGTGTTGGCGTGGCCTTCGACAAAATCGGCCTCTTGCTCGGCCTGGTAAAAGCGTTGATGCGACAGCGACGCCGACGGATATGAGGTTTCGTCCATGGCGCTCTCTTTGCCGTGCGCGCAGTGATGCGCAAGCACAGAAACGGTATGCAAGGGCAATGGCCCTTGCCCGCCGGAGGCCCCTTTACCGCAGCGGCCGCTTCTCCAGCTTGCGCGCCAAAGTGCGCCGATGCATGCCCAGCCGCCGCGCGGTCTCCGACACATTGAAATCGCATTCGACCAGCGTCGCCTGGATATATTCCCATTCGGCGGTCTTGATCGAGGTCTTGCGGGTCTCGACCGGCACCGACGGATCGCCAACCGCGCGGCCAAAGGCTTCCTCGATGTCGTCGGTGTTGGCAGGTTTGGCCAGGTAGTGGCTGGCGCCCAGCTTGATCGCCTCGACCGCGGTCGCGATGCTGGCAAACCCGGTCAGCACGACGATGCGCAGATCGGCACTGGCCGCGCGGAGCATCGGCACGCAGGTCAGGCCCGAGGCACTGCCCAGTTTCAGATCGACCACGGCATAGTCGAACTGCGCGGTGGTCAGCAGCGTGGCGAGGTCGCCCGGGCTGGCGACATGGTCGACCACATAACCGCGCCGTTCGAAACTGCGCCGCAGGGTGCGCGCAAAGGCGGGGTCATCCTCGACAATCACGAGGCGCGGCGTGTCCGTCATGCGCCGGCCGCGATCGTGCCGAGCGGGATCGACAGCAACACTTCGGCGCCGCCCTCCGGACGATTGCGCACGGTCACTTCGCCACCCAGCTTGCGCACCGCGTTGAACACCAGGAACAGCCCGAGGCCGCCGCCGGGGCGACCTTTGGTCGAGGTATAGGGCCGCCCGATCCGTGCAAGCATGTCGTCGGAAAACCCGGGGCCCTGGTCGCGAAAGGTCATGACCAGGTGCTGCGCGGCGATCGCGGCGATGATCTCGACATGCGCGGGCGATACATCGAGCGCATTGTCGATCACATTGCTGATCACCTGGCGCAGCGCCGGGTCCGACACGATGGCAGCATCGCGCTCGATATGGTTGGTCAGCCGCACTGCGCCGCCGCTGCGCGCGCTCCATTCGCGGGCAATCTCGCGCATGAAGGCATCGGCCGTGGTCACACGCGGGTTTTCCCCGCGCGCCTCGCCCGCCGACAGCAGGATGCCGCTGACGATCGCCTTGCAGCGCAGCAGTTCGGTTTCCATGTCATGCAGGTCCTCGACCAGATCGGGCCGCCCGGCAAGGGCGGGGTGTTTGAACCAGTCGCGCACCAGCACGGCCATCGTGGCGAGCGGTGTGCCCAGTTCGTGTGCCGCGCCCGACGCAAGCAGCCCCATGCGCACGATATGATCCTCTTCGGCGGCACGCTGGCGCATATGCGCAAGCGCGGCATCGCTGCTGCGCCGGTTCGAATCGATGCGGATGACGAAAAACACCAGCAGGACCGCGATCAGCACAAAGCTGACATAGCCTCCGGCCAGATACAGACGCAGCGGATCGGCACGCAGGCGCGGCGGCAATGCGAGTGGATCGGCGATAAACGACAGCAGCGTGACCGACAGCACCGCCACGCCGGCAATGATCCAGCTGCGACGCGGCGGCAGCACGATCGCGCCGATCACGATCTGCAACAGGAACAGGAACGTGAAGGGATTGGTCGTGCCGCCGCTCAGGTACAATTGCCAGGTCAGCGCGATCACATCGAGCATCAGCGCGCCGATCAGTTCGGCATGGCTGAACCCCATGCGCCCGCGCGCCAGGACCAGGGTGCCGGCATTGACCAGCGCAAGCAGCGCCGGGATCGCGACCAGCGCCGGCAGCGGCAGTGCGATACCGAGTATCTGGCCGGCAAACCAGATCGTGACCAGCTGGCCGACCACCGCCATCCAGCGCAATTGCACCAGCAATGCCATGTTGCGCGCGCTGGCGGCGGGATAGGCCGGCACGTCGGTCATTGCCGGCGCCCGGTCACGACCGCCCCGCCCAGCGCCATCAGCGCCATCGCAAACCAGGTCAGCGCATAGCCGAGATGGCTGTTGGGAAACGCCACGATCGTCAGGCCGCCGACCGGCTGGCCCGGCACGGGCGCTTGCCAGCTGTCGATAAACAGGCGCGGATCCACCACCACGCCGCGCCGCGCCGCGATTGCAGCGACATCGCGCGAATACCAGCGATCGCGCGCCGGTTGATTGGCGCGCAGCCACGTTCCGCCAGGCTCGGTCGGGCGCAGCAAACCCTCGATATGGACGGGTCCGGCAGGAACCGCAGCGCGTGCCGCGGCGATCGTGCTGCCCTGCGGCAGGAACCCCCGATTGATCATCACCGTGCCCCCGCGATCATTCGCCAACGGTACCAGTTCCCAGTATCCGGTGCCAAGCTCCGACGTGCCGGTTACCAGCGTCGTCGCCTGAGGAAGGAAATGCCCGGTAACGGCGAGGCGGCGATAGGGCATCAGCTCGCCCGGCGGCAGTGCGGCCGGATCGACGGGCGCTGCATGAACGGCGCGATCGGTCTGCGCGATCAGCCGGGTTTTCCACGCCAGCCGCTGCACCTGCCACACGCCGAGTGCCACAAACACGGCGGCAAGCGCGAGCAGCGCCAGCACGATCCCGGCCTGTCGGCGCAAGGCCGTCAGGGTTGCTCATGCATGCCGGGCATCCCCGGCATCATGTTGGTATTGAGGTGATACATCACCCACAGCGAGCCGAACAGCACAGTCCCGACCACGATGATCGTGAACACGAGCGCGAGGAAATTCCACCCGCCCTGGGACTTGGTGTTCAGATGCAGAAAAAAGATCATGTGCACGCCGACCTGCGCCGCAGCAAACACCGCAATGATCAGCGCGGTGACAACCTTGTCCCCCAGCACGCCCGACATCACCAGCCAGAACGGGATCGCGGTCAACACGACCGAGAGGCCAAAGCCGATGCCGTAATGCTTCAAGGAGAAATGCGGCACGTCATCGACATGCGCCGCCTCGTGCACTTTCGCCGGCTCGTGCGAGTCCGAATGCGCAGCGGTCATCGCAAAGTCCCCACCAGATAGACAAAGGTAAACACGCCGATCCAGATCACATCGAGAAAATGCCAGAACAGCGACAGGCACAACAGCCGGCGCCGGTTCGCCTCGGTCAGCCCGTGAATCGCCAGCTGCACCAGCAGCGTGGCCATCCAGATCAGGCCGAAGGTCACATGCAGCCCGTGCGTGCCGACCAGCGTAAAGAACGACGACAGGAATGCGCTGCGCTGCGGTGTGGCGCCTTCGCCGATCAGATGCGAAAACTCATACAGTTCGATCGACAGGAACGCCGCGCCGAACAGCGCGGTCAGCACCAGCCAGGCCTGCACTTCGCGCACCTTGCCGCGCTGCATGCCGATCATGGCAAAGCCGTATGTCATCGACGAGAACAACAGCATCGCGGTGTTCATCGCCACCAGCGGCAGTTCGAACACGTTGCGGGGGCCGGGCCCTGCCGCATAGCTGCTGCCCAGCACGCCGAATGCGGCAAACAGGATCGCAAAGATGAGGCAGTCGCTCATCAGATAGATCCAGAAGCCGATCAGCGTGCTGCCACCTTCGGGATGATCGTGTTCATCCAGCTGGTAATAGTGCCCGGTCAGGTCGCGCGCGGCGTCTGGCCCCGGTTGTGGAACGCTTGCCATTATGCCGCACTCCCGTCGATCAGCGCGAGTTGCCGGGCACGCTTCGCCTCGGTTTGCGCCACCACCTCGGCCGGGATATGGTACGACCGATCATAGACAAACGTATGCCCGATCGCGGTCGCAAACAGCGCGATCAAGGCGCCGATCACCATCCACCAGATGTGCCAGATCATCGCGAAGCCGAACACCAGGCTGATGCCGGCCAGAAACAGCCCCGCCGGGGTATTCTTCGGCATGTGGATCGAGCGAAAGCCGGTGGCCGGACGCGCCGCACCCGCGCGCTTGATATCATCCCACGCGTCGAGATCGTGCACGATCGGCGTAAACGCAAAGTTGTATTCGGGCGGCGGCGAACTGGTCGCCCATTCCAGCGTACGCCCGCCCCACGGGTCGCCGCTGTCATCGCGCAAGGCATCGCGCCGCAGGATCGACACACCGATCTGGGTCAGCAGCGCCGCCGTACCGCACGCGATCAACGCCACGCCGCATGCTGCGACCACGAAAAACGGTTGCAGGGTGGGATCATCGAACACGCGCATCCGCCGCGTCACGCCCATCAGGCCCATCACATACAGCGGCGCAAACGCCAGCCAGAACCCGGGGACCCAGCACCAGAAGCTGACCAGTCCCCAGAACCGGTCGAGCCGGAACCCGAACGCCTTTGGCCACCAGAAATTGATTGCCGCAAACACCCCGAACAGCACGCCACCGATGATCACGTTGTGAAAATGCGCGACCAGAAACAGCGAATTGTGCAGCACGAAATCCGCCGGCGGCACCGCCAGCATCACGCCGGTCATTCCGCCGATCACGAATGTCAGCATGAACGCCAGCGTCCACATCATCGGCAATTCGAACCGGATGCGGCCATGGTACATCGTGAACAGCCAGTTGAACATCTTCGCGCCCGTCGGGATCGAAATGATCATCGTCGTGATGCCGAAGAAGCTGTTGACGCTGGCGCCCGACCCCATCGTGAAGAAATGGTGCAGCCACACGATATACGACAGGATCGTGATCACGACCGTCGCATAGACCATCGAGGTATAGCCAAACAGCCGCTTGGCGCTGAACGTCGAGGTGACTTCGGAATAAACGCCGAATATGGGCAGGATCAGGATGTAGACCTCGGGGTGGCCCCAGATCCAGATCAGGTTGACATACATCATCGCATTCCCACCAAGCTCGTTGGTGAAGAAATTGGTGCCGACATAGCGATCGAGGCTGAGCAGCGCGAGCACCGCGGTCAGCACCGGAAACGACGCGACGATCAGCACGTTGGTGCACAGCGCGGTCCAGGTGAAAATCGGGATGCGCATCATCGTCATGCCCGGCGCACGCATCTTGATGATCGTCGCGATCAGGTTGATGCCCGACAGCGTCGTGCCCACGCCCGCGATCTGCAACGACCAGATGTAATAATCGACCCCGACGCCCGGACTGTACGCCAGCCCCGACAGCGGCGGATAAGCCAGCCAGCCGGTCATCGCGAATTCGCCCACGAACAAGGAGGTCATCACCAGCATCGCGCCCGACGCCGTCATCCAGAAGCTGAAATTGTTGAGGAACGGAAAGCTGACGTCGCGCGCGCCGATCTGCAGCGGCACGATGAAGTTCATCAGACCGGTGATGAACGGCATCGCCACGAAAAAGATCATGATCACGCCATGCGCGGTAAACAGCTGGTCATAGTGGTGCGGCGGAAACGGTCCGTCATTGCCATTGAACGCGACCGCCTGCTGCAACCGCATCATGATCGCGTCGGAAAACCCGCGCAGAAACATCACGAGGCCCAGCACCATGTACATCACGCCGATTTTCTTGTGATCGACGCTGGTAAACCATTCGCGCCACAAATAGCCCCAGACGCGAAACCACGTCAGCAGGCCAAGCAGCGTCAGTCCGCCAAGGGCCACGACCACGAATACGCCGACCACGATCGGCTCGTTCAAAGGCAATGCCGCAAGCGTCAGGCGACCGAACAGGGGCGACCAGGGCTGGTCAGGTATCGTCATGGACACAGATCCGTTTGTCAGGAAAGAGGGCGCGCAAGCGCGAGATTGTCGCGGGCAACTGCCGCGCGCAAAGGCTGGGTCGCAGGGTCATTGTCGCCGCACCATTCGCGCACGAAATGGCGCAAGCCCGCATCGGCCAGGCCCGGGACGACCGCCGCCACGCGCTCATGCCCCTGTGCATCGTGGCTGACCGCCGCGACATTGAGTTGTCCCGATGCCCCCGTGCCGCCGCGCGCGTCGATCGCCGCCATCGCGCCGCTGCACATCTGACCCGGGCGCACGCACATATTGACCACCGCGTCGAACAGATGCGGCGCGACACCGGCATAATGGCTGACCGGCGGCGCGACGCTGGGTGTTTCGAGCGTCATGTACATCGCGCGGTCGAGCGTCGCCGGCGCGGCTTTCACGCCCCGTGCCCAGGCTGCAAACGCCTGGGGCGAAACGCTGTGCACGTCGAAATGCATCTGGCTGAACCCGGCGCCGCTGTAGTTAGACGACTGGCCGCGGAATACGCCGGGCTTGTTGAACACCGCATTCATCGGCGTTTCCATGCCCGGCATCGCATAGATCTGCCCGGCGAGCGCAGGAATGAAGAACGAATTCATGACGCTGGATGACGTGATGTGAAACCGCACCGGGCGCCCTATCGGCAGCACCAGGTCATTGACCGTCGCAATGTTCTGCCCCGGATAGATGAACAGCCATTTCCAGTCGAGCGCGACCACGTCGACGTCGATCGGCGCCAGCGCCGGATCACCGCGCGCAATCGGGTGCCGCGCATCGATCCGGTCAAGCGCGCGATAAGGGTCGAGCAGATGCGTGGCGAGCCAGGTGATCGACCCCAGCGCGATAACGATCAACAGCGGCGCGGCCCAGATCACCAGTTCCAGCTTGGTCGAATGTTGCCATTCGGGCGTATAGGTTGCCGCAGTGTTGGTCGCCCGGTAGCGCCAGGCGAACACCACCGTCAAAACCATGACCGGCACGATGATCAGCAACAGCAGCCCGGTCGAGACCAGGATCAGATCGGCCTGCTGACGCGCGATATCACCGGCCGGATCGAGCACGATGGCATGGCAGCCCGCAAGCAACGCAGCAAACGCGCCGCACGCGCCATAGCGCAGGGCGTGGGACATACGATGAATGAGTGGGTTTCGGCGCATGTTGGAGATCATACGCGTATTGCCGGCACGATGCGATTGGACAAATTGTCTCAGCACGAATTGCCGTTTGCGGCACTTGACGGCTGGCGAATCCGGGCGGCTAATACGCGTATATTCGGCCAGGGATGTTCATGACGAGTCCCGGCAAGGCCCGATCACGAGACACGTGGAGTGAATTGCGATGACGTCCCAGGGATACGAAGTCCTTGCCCGCATGCAGACCGGCAAACCCGGACCGTCCGGCGGATCCGGCCATGGCAACGGCGCAAACCTGGGCCACGACGACGTCAGCCTGAGCGATATCGCGATCGGCGTCGTTATCGGACGCACGTCCGAATTCTTTGATTTCTTTGTCTATGCCATTGCTTCGGTGCTGGTTTTTCCAAAACTGGTGTTTACCTGGCTGCCCCCGCTCGAAGGCACGCTGGCGTCGTTCGCGGTGTTTTCGCTGGCGTTCCTGGCACGGCCCGTCGGATCGATCTGCTTCTCCACGCTCGATCGCACGTTCGGTCGCGGGTTCAAGCTGACGGTTGCGCTCGTGCTGCTCGGCGGGTCGACGGCCGCAGTCGCCTGGCTGCCAGGGTACGCCACGGTCGGCTATGCATCGGTCGCATTGCTCGCGCTGTTCCGGCTCGGCCAGGGTTTTGCCCAAGGGGGCACGTGGGACGGCCTGCCGACGCTGCTGGCGCTGAACGCGCCCGAAAGCCGGCGCGGCTGGTACGCAATGATCCCGCAACTGGGCGCACCCCTCGGGCTGATCGTTGCCAGCCTGCTGTTTGCGTTCTTTACCTCGTCGCTCAATTCGGAGGATTTTCTGGACTGGGGCTGGCGCTATCCGTTCTTCGTGGCATTTGCGATCAACGTCGTCGCACTCTTTGCCCGGCTGCGCATCGTCGCATCGGCCGCGATCAGCAAAATGTACGACACGCTCGACCTCACGGCCGAACGCCCGCTGACCACGCTGGTCAGCCAGTGGCGCACGGTGGTGATGGGCGCGTTTGCCCCGCTTGCCAGCTTTGCGCTGTTCCACATGGTCACGGTGTTTCCGCTGTCATGGGTCTATCTCCACGGCTTCGAATCGCCGACCCGGTTCCTGCTGATCGAGGCGGGCGCCGCCGTCGCCGGCATCGTCGCCATGATCGCCTCTGGGCAACTGGCCGATCAGCTTGGCCGGCGTACGCTGCTGGGCGCATCGGCAGCGGTGATCGCGGTGTTCAGCGGGTTCGCTCCGCAATTGCTGTCGATGGGCGTCACCGGCGAGATCATCTTCATGATCGTCGGCTTCATCCTGCTCGGCCTGTGCTTCGGCCAGGCGTCGGGCGTGCTCGCCAGCGAATTTCCGTTGCGCCACCGCTACACCGGCGCCGCGCTGACCAACGACCTGGCCTGGCTGTTCGGCGCCGGCTTCGCCCCGCTCGTTGCCCTGTGGGCCTCGGCCCATTTCGGCCTCGCCGCGTCGGGCGCCTATCTGCTGTCGGGCGCGCTGGCGACGCTGATCGCGCTATGGGCCAATCGCGAACTGGCTCAGGGGCAGTAGGCCCCGGCGATTTCGCGATAAATCGCCGGGTACTGCGGATAAATCTCTGCGGGATAATACCTGCGGGCATTGGCAAGACCGCGCAGGCGCAGCCTTGGCCAAATATCCCTTGCCGCAACGATTGCCGCCGTCGCGGACACGGGATCTTCGGGATCGACCAGCACCGCTGCACCGCCCGCAACACTGCGCATCGGTTCGCGATCGCTGGTCACAACCGGGCACCCAAGCGCCTGCGCCTCGATCACCGGCCAGCCAAAGCCCTCGGTCAGCGAAATGAACAGCAGCGCCTGCGCACCCTTGTACAGCGCGTGGACTGTCGCGTCATCGGGTGTGATCAGGACATCGATGCGGTCGTGCACCGGGCTTTGCGCAAGTTCGCCTGCAAAGTCCCCGATGGGCGGCTTGCCCGCCATGACCAGGCGATGCCCGGCAAATTCGGCGGTTTGGGTCAGGTGGTTGAACAGCCGCACGACACCCGCGCGGTTCTTGTAGAACTGATTGCCTCCGATGTGCAGAAAATAGGGTACGCCCGCAGGCTCGGCAGGTGCGCCTGCGCTCGCGCTGACGACGAACGCATCGGCAAGGGCGTTGGGAATCATCGTGACTCTGGGCTCTGCGACCAGCCGTGCCAGATCGTGCGCCGTCACATCGCTCACTGCCGTAAATCGCGCTGCCCGGCGCAATCCGCGCAGGATCCATCGTTGCAGAATGCGCCCGCTCACGCCCCCGCGCGCGGCATCGAGATCGCCCAGCATGCCGCGCACCGCAAACAGGTCATGGCACGTGACCAGCGTTTTGCGGGCGCCTGCAAATTCAACATAAAGCGCATTGGAATGATCGGTGATGTGCACCACCCGATAACGGCGCGCGACGAACCATAGCACGACAGGAAAAATGACGAATTTGTCGAGATACCCGGCCAGCTTGCGAAGCCGCGGCGATGTGCCGGCCCGGCGCCCGAACACCGGCCGCGGCTGAACATAATCGACCTCAACCCCGATCGCCCGCAGATTGTCGACCAACATTGCGCCAAACCGCAGCATCGATTCCTGCTCATCATCGGGATAATTCCCAACCACCAGCACTCTGCCAGGAACAAGCATGGTCAAATTGTCGTCCATTCGCGTCATGGCTCGTGCTACCCGCGTTCGATCGGCGAAACCAGCCCGGTCACCGCGCCCATTGGCTGCGTTCGGCAATATCCAACCGGATTTCCCCTGTCCGTCATAAACTCTGCGCGTCGGGCTCCTTGTGCCCGCTGATCGCATCGCCATCGCCCCTGCGCAACATGGCAAACACCCCCGCAGACGCCATCGTGATCGCCCCCAGAATGACAAAGGCATGGTGGACGCTGCCCAGCATTTCGCGGCCCTCGGTCACGCGCGACGTGACGAATCCCGCGGTCACCAGCCCGGCGGTGGCCACGCCAAAGCTGGTCGCCAATTGCTGGAACGTGCTGGCAAACGGGCTCGCCCGGCTGGTGCGCCCCTCGGGCACGTCTGCGTAGGCGAGCGTGTTGATCGCGGTGAACTGCGCCGAGGTCAGAATTCCGTAGATCAGCGCCTGCGCCAGGATCAGCCACAGCGGCGTGCCCGGGCCGATCCGCGCAAACGCCATCAGCATCCCGCCCATCGCGATCGTGTTGCCGATCAGCATCGAGCGATAGCCCAGCAGTCGCAACTGGTACCGCACGAAAATCTTGCTGGACATCGCGCCCGCCGCCTGCGGCACGAACAGCAGCCCGGAATGCAGCGGCGAATAGCCAAGCCCGGTCTGGTACAGCAGCGGCAGCAGGAACGGCGCCCCACCCGCCCCCAGCCGCGTCACGAAACCGCCTGCCACCGATGACCGGAATGTGCGAATGCCCAGCAGGCCCATGTCGAGCAACGGATGATCGACATGGCGCGAATGATGCCAGTACAGCGCGAGCAGCCCCAGCGCGATCGACCCGGCAATCACCACTTCGCGCGCGCCTGCATGGTGTTCGCCAAACACTTCGAGCGTCCAGGACAGCAGCGCGATCCCGCCGCCGAACCACACCAGCCCCAGCCAGTCGAGCCGCGGCACATTGGTCCCGCGATAATCGGGCAGCCGCGTGCCGACCAGCGCCAGGCCCAGCAGCCCGATCGGGATATTGAGGAAGAAGATATCCTCCCATCGCGCCACACCGATGATGAACCCGCCCAGCGCCGGGCCTACGAGGGGCCCGATCAGCATCGGAATCGCGACAAAGCTCATCGCCTGGACCAGTTCGGCCTTGGGAAACGTGCGCACCAGCACCAGCCGCCCGACCGGCACCATCATCGCCCCGCCCATACCCTGGATGATCCGGCACAGCACCAGCATCGGCACCGAATGGCACAGCCCGCACAACGCCGACCCCACCGTAAACAGCACGATCGCCGCGCTGAACACGCGCCTCGTGCCGAACCGGTCGGCCACCCACCCGCTGGCCGGAATGAACACCGCCAGGCTGAGCGCATAGCTCGCCAGCACGGCCTTCATGTTCAATTCGGGCTCGCCCAGCGCGCGCGCCATCGTCGGCACGGCCGTGTTGAGCACGGTGGTATCGAGCGATTCCATCAGAAACGCGATCGCGACCAGCCACGGCAACAGCCGCTTCGAGATTGCCGCCGTCGGCACCATCGGTTCGGCAGTAACGAATTCGGGCAACAGATCCGGCCTTGTTCTACTCTTTCCCCCACCCCTGAAGACCCCCTGAAGGGAAGGGGCTAAAAGGTCAATCGATCAGCTTTTCCTGCAGGTACGTCATCGTCAGCGCGGTCGTATGCGCCGCCTGTTTCAGATCGGCGCCCGCGCCGTGCCCGCCTTCGGTGTTTTCATAATACAGCACATGATCGCCAAACTCTTCCAGCCGCGCGGCAAATTTGCGCGCATGCTGCGGCCCGACCCGATCATCCTTGGTCGTGGTAAAGATAAACGGCACCGGATAGGCCACCCCGGGCTTCAATTGCGCATAAGGCGAGGTTTTCTGCCAGAATGCCATCGCCGCAGGGTCCGCATTCACATCGCCGTATTCGCCCGCCCACGACGCGCCCGCCGCGATCTTGCCGATGCGGATCATGTCGAGCAGCGGCACCTGGATCACCACCGCGTTCCACAATTCGGGGTGCTGGGTAAATTGCACGCCCATCAGCAGCCCGCCGTTCGATCCGCCCTCGATGCCCAGCCGGCGCGGCGAAGTCACCTTGCGCGCGATCAGGTCGCGCGCGACGCTGGCGAAATCGTCATAGACGATCTGGCGTTTGACCCCGAGACCCGCCTCGTGCCACGCCGGGCCGAATTCGCCGCCGCCACGGATATTGGCCAGCACATAGGCGCCGCCATGTTCCAGCCACAGCTTGCCGAGCGACCCGCTGTAATTGGGCGTCAGGCTGATCTGGAACCCGCCATAGGCATACAACAGCGTCGGGGTCGCACCGTCATAGGCGATGTCCTTGCGATGGACGATGAAATACGGAATTTTGGTGCCGTCGGTCGATGTCGCCTCACGCTGTTCGACCACATCGCGCGATGCATCGAACTTGGGCGGCAGCGTCTTGACCGTGTCCAGGGCCCCGGTCGTCGTATCGGTCAGCGCCAGCGTGGTCGGGGTCAGGAACCCGCTCATCTGGATGAATGCGCGGTTCGATACCAGATCGGTCGCGCCCAGGTTGACCGCCAGGTTGTCGGGCACCGCGATCGATTTTGTCGTCCAGCCGCCGCGCCCTGCAGGCGTCAGCACCGACACCCGGCCGCGCACATTGTCGAGCGTCGACAGCAGCAGCGTGTCGCGCGTGGCGCTGACCTGTTCGAGCGATTCGCGCGGGCCGGGCGCCCACACCAGCACGGGCTTCAGGTTGGCCGGATCCGCCTTGACCGCGCCGATATCCAGCGCCGCCAGTGCGCCTGCCGGAAATGTCCTGCCGCCGGCGGTCCACGCTTCGTCCAGCTTCACGATCACCCGGCCGGCGACGAGCTCTGCAACCCCCGACTTGGCCGGGATCGCCAGGCGCTTGGCCCCCTGCGGCGTGACGACCACCGTTTCGAAGTGAAAGAAATCGATCCCGCGCTGGATCGTCGCGAGCGTATGCCCTTGCGCATCGCGCTGCACCGTCGGCACGATCTCGGTATCGGTTTTCAGACCGCGATAGACCTCGACCGCGGATTCGAGCGGCTGGCCCCGCGTGACCCGCTTGACGATGTACGGATACCCCGAAGCGGTCAGGTCGCCCGGCGTCCATTCGCGCGCGACCAGCAGATGATCGGCGTCTTCCCATGCGACGTTCTGCTTGCCGTGGGGCAGTGAAAATCCGCCAGCAACAAATGCGCCCGTATCCAGGTCGAACTCGCGCACCGTCGTCGCGTCCTCGCCGCCATCGGACAGCGCTACCAGACAGCGGCGCTCGTCAGGCTGCAGACAGTTTGCGCCGTGCCACACCCAGCTCTTGCCATCGGTCTTGCCCAGCGCATCGATATCGAGCACCGTTTTCCATTCGGGCGTGGCGGTGCGATAGCTTGCCAGCGTCGTCTTGCGCCAGATCCCGCGCAAATGCTCCGGATCCTGCCAGAAGTTGTAGACTGCCCCATGGACAAAGTCGGGCATCGGGATGCGGTCCTTGTCGCCGGCGATGGCAAGCGCATCCTGATAGTTCTGCGCATAGCGCTTGTCCGCCTCCAGCACGCCGGTCGAATAGGCGTTGCGCGCGTTGACCCACGCCATCGCGCGCGGCGAATCGACGCTTTCGAGCCACAGGTACGGGTCCGGCGCAGGATCGGCAGCGCGCGCAGCAGTCATTCCAAATCCCCAGAATACGGTAGCAGCAAGTAGGATACGAAAGGGCAGCATGCGCATCGGGCCAGTCCTGTCATTGGTAATCACGGCTCTGCTTAAAGCGTCCTGCGACAGGCGCAAGGAGGCCGGGGTGCGAAGTTCGCCAGCAGCACGACAAGCCCCGCCCCGGCGCGGCCGGCAAACCCGTTCAGCCCGCGCGGTGGCCCAAAGTCCACACATACGCCGCCACCGCATGTACATCGCCAGCATCCAGCTGCGCCCCGCCCAGCGCAGGCATCCCGCCACTGCTCTTTTTCGGTTTCGCCACCCCGGCGGTAATCGTCCTGGCCAGACCCGCGACCGAACCATCGCTCCACAAATACGCCGGCCCGACCAGCGATGCACCCGCCGAACTGCCCCGGCCGTCCGATCCGTGGCACCCGGCGCATGTCCCGCCCTTGGCTTCGCCGAAATAGATCCGCTGCCCCAGGGCCACTTCGTCGCGCGACGATCCGGGCGGAATGGTCGGTTCACCCCCGCCATCGCCGTTGCCCGGCGACAGCGCGCTTGTCACCACCGCACGCGGCGCCTCGGTCAGCGGCGCATCGCCCTGGCCATGATACGTCACGCGCCAGATCGTCCCGCGCACGTCATCGGCGATATACAGCGCGCCATCGGGCCCGACGGCCAGGCCGGCAGGGCGATGCGTCGCCCGGCCCGGCTCGCGATACTGCCCGGCAAAACCGTCGGCAAAGCGGATCCATTTGCCCGACGGCTTGCCATCGCGCAGCGGCTGGAACGCCACCAGATACCCGTCCTGCGGCGCGGGCGCGCGGTTCCATGACCCATGAAACGCTATGAACGCGCCTTGCCCATAGGCGGCGGGAAACCTGGCACCGGTATAAATCGCCACATCGTTGGGCGCCCAATGCGCTGGGTATGCCGCCACCGGCATGGTCTTGCCTGCGCAAATTCCCTGTATATGCCCGCCATCGCCACCATATTCGGGCGCCAGCACATGGCGGTTCTGACCCGCATCGAAATAGCAATGCGGCCAGCCGAAATCCGCGCCTTTGAAAGGCGAAAACAGGATCTCGTTGGGCAATTCCGCGCCCTGTTCGCCGGTATACAGCGCGGGCCAGTTCTGCGACAGCTGATCACGGCCATGCTGCGTTGCAAACAACCGCCCAGCCGCATCGAACGCCATCCCGCCGGTGTTGCGGATGCCCGTGGCCCAGCGATCGGCAGGCGAAAACACCTGGCCCAGCTTGTCCGCGCGATAGGCCCAGATCCCGCCGCGCGTCTGCTGCTCGATGCACGGTTCGGCGCCCTTTGCGCCCGGCTGGCGATTGGGATGTTCGCACGTGTTCGTCGCGCTGCCCGAATTGACCAGCATCTGCCCGGCGGCATCGATCACGAACGGATGCATCGGATGATCCCCGCCCATTACCAGCCCCGACAGCACCAGCTCGCCAGCCGCTGTCGGAGACATCCGCCCCGGCGCCAACGGATAGCGCACAATCGTCGCGCCGTCCTCGGCATAGACTGCACCGTGCCACAGCGCGATCCCGGTCCCGCCCTGGCCGCCGGCGCGCGCGGTCGATCCGAACCGTTCGATCACATCGGCCACGCCGTCCCCATCGCGGTCTTTCAACGCCAGCACGAAGCCGCCCGCCGGCGCCGGCGCATGCGGGAAATACTCTTCCGAATCCCAGGTGTTGGCATAAACCGTGCCGTCCTGCGCAACCGTCAGATGCCGCGTATGCCCCAGATGGTCGGCATAAACCGACGCGCAGAACCCTGGCGGCAGCGAGAGCCCGCCATTGTCCGGCGCGCAATCCGCCGCAACCGCCAGCGGCGCCGCGCCGACACGGGCATGCCCCGCCAGCAGCGCGAGCCCGAGCGCAAGCGAGGATACGGCTGCGGCGGAAAGGCGGACATAAGGCAGGCGCATCGGATCACTCCACGATCTTGGACTTGTTCGGCACGACGATCCGTCATCATTCGCGCGACCATATCGCCCGCGACCGACTACCGCAAATCACGCCCCGGTATTTCGCAAGAATTCAGGTCGAGCATTTCCGGACACCGGTCAAGTGCGGGTTCCCGCGCTGCCAAAACGGCAACAGTTGCGCTTGCTCCCGATTGCTGCGGAACGAATTTGCCCGCGGATCGTTTGGCATACGACCCAACAGGAGAACGGGCATGCGTAAACTGAGGATGATGCTGGCGCCAATGTCGCTTGCTCTGCTGATCACCGGCTGTAACCAGAAAACGTCGGATACCGCGGATTCGGTCAAAAGCGAAACGACCGACCTGGCGTCCGATGCCTCCGTGGGCGTTTCGGAAGCCGCCGCCGACGTCAAGGAAGCGCTGACGCCAACCCCGACCGGCGCGGAATTCGCCAACAAGGCCGCGAAAAGCGACGCCTTCGAAATCGCCGCCGCCAAGCTGGCGGAAGACAAGGCCGCCCTGCCGGCGATCAAGAAATTTGCCGCGATGATGATCACCGACCACACGGGGTCGACGGCCAAGATCAAGAAGGCCGCCGCGGCCGCCGAACCGGCCATCACGCCCGATCCGACGCTGACCGATGACCAGAACAGCAAACTCGCCGATCTGGGCAAAATGTCCGGCGCCGATTTCGACAAGGCATACGTCGATGGCCAAATCGATGCGCACAAGGACGCGCTCAACCTGATGACGGTCTATGCCGACCACGGCGACGTCCCCGGGCTCAAGACGGCGGCAGCCGAAATCAAGCCAAAGGTGCAGATGCATCTCGACGCGATCAAGGCGATCAAGGCCAAACTGCCCTGATCGAAGCGGACAGGGGTCGCCAGGACGTATATCCTTTTTGGCGACCCCTTCCTGTGTCTCGTGCCTTGATGCGAATGCCTCGAAAGCTCTAGGCCCTCACCAGCCCCGACATCGGGCGATCGGCCGTAGCATGGGCAAACAGTCCGCGGCCCACCCGCGCCGGTTCGAGCGCGAAGCTTTCAGCGACTGTGCCCGCAATCAGCGAATCCAGCGCAGTGGTCGGGCGCAAGTCGCGCGCCTGGTAAAGGTTGCCACTCGCAAGACCCGGCCAATCCGAAATAACCCGGCCGCCCTTGACCGCGCCGCCGATCAGCATGGCGACCGACCCCGTGCCATGGTCGGTTCCTCCGGTACCGTTGACGGCTGCCGTGCGCCCGAATTCGGTTGCCACCAGAACTGTCGTATTGGCCCAGACGGGGCCAAGGCCATCGCGCAAGGCGGCAAGCATCGCATCGAGGTTCTTCAGCTGGTTCGCCAGCCGACCTTTCTGCGCATTGTGCGTATCCCACCCGAGTGTTTCGAGCATCGCGATCCTGGGACCATTCGGCTTGGTGAGAAATCCCGCAGTCAGTCGCCCGAGGCTCGCCGGATCTTGCCCGGCACTTGCCTCGGCTGCGAGGCCGCGCGTTTCAAGCGCAGCGGCCCAGACCGGATGCAGCTGGGGATCGGCCCCGTACAGCGCGGTGACACGGCTCATCAGGTCGTCGGTGGCATGCGGCAGCGCCGATGGCGCGAAAGAGGCGACTTGCACGGGCCCGCGCAACGCCGTCGGCACCGTCGCTGCAATCGCGATCGCTTCATCGCTTGCGCGCGGCAGCATGCCAACCAGCCGATTGAGCCAACCGTCCCGCACTTCGTAAGGCTGGACGCCGCCGGTCTCGAGCACGTTCTGCCCATCGAAATGCGACCGGTCGCGGTAAGGTGACGCAACCGCATGGACAAACAGCGCCTGACCCTGGCCATACATCCTGGCCACTTCGGATAGCGCGGGATGCAGCGTAAACATCGGATCGAGCCTGGCGCCCGCAGTTTCTCCGATCAAGGCGGCGCGCAGGCCTGCAAACGCCGGGTCGCCGGTCGGCCGCAGGATATCGAGCCCGTCGGCGGCGCCGCGCTGAATAATGAATACAAAGCGCCGATCCGTCGCCGCAGTGGCCAGGGCAATCCCGGGTGCGACGAAAAAAGCGCCCGCGCCAAGCGCGGCTGTGGACAGGAACTGTCGACGAGCGATCATGGATCATCTCCTCAGGAAATCGGGAGAGACCAGCATCAGCGCCAGCGCGCTGGTGTGGCTTTCGGAATGCGCGATCTGGTCGGCGGTGGCCATGCTCAATGATGCCGGCATAAGCTTTGGCGCGAGCAGGCGCGCATCGACGACAGCGCCGAACGGGGCGGCCAGTCGCTGGGCGATCTCCACCCGTCGCAGCAGCGCATCCGGACCCGCCCAGCTTGCCGCAACATCGTCCCACCCTGCCGGCGAGCCCGGCTTCCACACCCGCTGGCCCAATTGGGTCTGCAAGCCGGCGATCGGCAGGTCGCCGGCGTCGGTACGGCCAAGCCCGCGCAGCGCGGAAATCGTCCATTCCCACGGCGTCTTGAATTTGGCCGGCACCGCTACCCAGGCTTCGGGCGATGCGATGATCGCGCGATAAACCGTCGGCAGGTCGCCGTTGCTGGCGATGAAGCTGTCCGCCAGCCGCGCGACCATCGCCGGCGGCGGGTCGTCGCCGGCAAAGTGACGCGCCAGCTTGGTGGCGACATGATGCGCGGTTGCCGGCGAAGCGGCGAAATCCAGCAGCACCGCACGCGCCTGTGCCTCGCCGTCCTGCGCATAATGCTTGCCCAGGATCGTCCGCGTGCCGGGTTCGTGCCGCGCTGGCCGGAACGCGAATTGATCCGCGCTGGCCATGCCGGCGCCGCGCGGACCGAGCCCGTCAACCGTCCAGCCAGTCAAGGCGCGCGCAAATTCGGTGACATCGGCCTGGGTATAGCCCGATCGCACCCCCAGCGTGTGCAACTCCATGATTTCACGCGCCAGATTTTCATTCAGGCCGCGGCGCCGCTCGGCATTGCGTGCCGCAGCCGCGCTGTCCGGGCCGATCGACTGCGCCTGGTTGAGGTAGACCAGCATCGCAGGATGCTGTTCGGCAGCCAGCAGCAGGTCTGAAAACCGGCCGAGCACATGCGGCCGGATTGCATCGCGTTCGAACGCGCCGGCAAACGCCGTGACCGGCGCGTTGTCGGTCGAAACGCAAAAATGGTTCGACCAGAAATGGACCATGCGTTCCACAAACGGGGCCTGGGTCGCAAGGGCACTATCGGTACGCGCCTGAACCGCTGCGCGGTAGAGCGCCTGGACGTCCTGCCGCATGCCCTTGAACGCCTCCTTGGCGCCGGTTGCCGCATCCGCCTTGGCCAATTGCCGCTTCGCCTGTCGCTCTTCACGATAGCGCCTGACAACTTCGCCTGCGTCATCGAGCGACGCGAACCCTGCTGGTCGCACGTCGAACCGCGCGAACTGGTCGAGCAGCCAGCGCCGGGGATCGGACGGAATGGCATCACCCGGTCGGGCGCCAAGACCGAACCGGTTCAACGCAATCGCGGCGGGCGACAGGGGCTGGATAGCCAAGGATCATACCTTTGATGAGATGTGTATCCGTTCAACGCGGGCCCGGTGTCTTTCCGTCGCGCGCTTTCTGCAAATCGGGACCTTGCCCGGCGCGCTTGTCGATCGCATTGGCAAGTTTCGCGCGATCGGGGCCCGGCAGCGTCGCGGCAAAGGCAACGGCGCGGCGTTCCACCGCAGCGCGGACCGCCATATCGTCAGCGCGTGCCTGGTCGAGCGCCACCATGACCGCGCCCTGGTCGACATTGGGTTGACGCAGCAAAAGCGCCGCCTGCTGTTTTGCCCTGTGCGATTCAGCGATCGATGGCCCCATCGCATTGCGCGCTTCACGCAAGGCATGGCGAAACGGGCGGCGTTCGGCCGCGGGCAATTCGGATCCGGCTATGCGCAGGGCGCCGGCGTTGATCATCCGGCCCCCGTTGCGCACCGCGAAAAACCCGGCGATCAACGCGCCGGCAAGGAACACGTTCAGCACGACCGAAACACATACTGCGATACGAAGTCTGTTCATCGCTCAACTGTCCTGCGTATCGACGACGCCGAACGGCGTGCCGGTGTCTGGTGCCCTGTCGACCGGTGGGGTCATCGCCACCACGGCAGCGCCCGCCAAAGCGCCCGCAAGTGCAGCACCCACGCCGATACCCGACCACCACAACCGGGCGCGCCAGACAAGGCTGCGGGTCCTGTCCGGCGCGCCATGGGCGACAGCCCGGCGCAAGGCCGCCGAAGGCGCTGGCACAGTCCAGGTATCGAGCAGCGTATCCAGCGTGGAGGCCCGGGCCAGCATGGCGATCGCTTCGGGCTGCGCGGCAAGGCGCAGCGCCGCAGCGCGGTCCGGTTCGGGCCAACGCGCGATGACACCGCCATAGGCATCGGCCAGTTCGCGGAAACGATCCAGAGTCATGGGATCATTCATACGTCAGTTTCCTGCATTTGCGCCAGTTTCGCCCGAAGCGCGCGTCGCCCCCGGGCCAGCAACGATTCCAGCGCTTCGACACTGATATCCAGGGCCGAAGCGGCATCCTGGCCCGACAGGTCCTGGTAATGGACCAGCAGGATCGCTTCGCGCTGCCGCTCGGGCAAGGCGGCGATCGCATCGGCCACCGCGCGCCCGCGCTCGGTTTCAATCAGGACAGCTTCCGCGTCCGCTGCCTGGTCGGCGACATCGGGCACAGCATCGCCGGTCATCTCTCTTCGCCGCCGCAGCCGGTCCCGACACAGATTGAGCACGACCGTGTGCAGCCAGGTGTCGAACCGGGCGCGTCCCGGTTGCCATGCCCCGGCATGACGCCAGATGCGGATGAACGCTTCCTGCGCGACCTCTTCTGCGTCTGCGGTATTTTGCAACACCCGCGTGGCCAGACCGAGCATACGCGGCAACTTGGCCGCAACGAGCAGTCTCGCCGCAGCCGGCTCGCCCCGGCCGACACGCCCGATCAACTGCACATCTGGATCAGGCTCGTTCAATCGTGTCGCACCTTACGCCCTATCCGGCAGGTCCTGCATCAATCCGGCTTGTCGCCATCCGCCTTGTTGTCCCGGCCGTGCGCCGCGGCGCGTTCATCGGCACTCAACATACCATCGCCGTTCGTGTCGAGGCGCCGGAACCTGCGGGTCAGCATGGCATCGATTTCGGATTTGTCGATCCTGCCGTCGCCGTTCATATCCAGCCTGGCAAACCGCCGCGACGGATCGCCCTTGTGGCCCTGGCTGCCGGCCATGAACTCGCTCCGGCTGATCGTGCCATCGTGGTCTGTGTCATAGGCCAGCAGCCGCTTTTCGTGGCGCTGCACAAACAGCGCAAGGGTCACGGCGGCGGGCTGCCTTGCGGAAGGATCCGCGCTGCCCTGATGGGCCGGTTGGCCGCATGCCGCGACGGGGGCCAGCGCCAGGACGCACGCAGCACGGCGCGCCCATAATTGTGTCAGTTCGGTCATCACAATACCTGTCCGGGTGAAAGATCGGCAAAGTGGGGCGCCAGCCACTCAAAGGACAGGCACGGCGCCCCGCTCGCATCAGCGGCGATAACGCCAGCCATGATGCCACCAGGTCCGGTGGGCCCAATAGCGGTTACCGTCCCAATAGCCATGGCCGGGATAAAATACCCCGACCCGCACGGCCGGACCGACGACGACAGGACCCGGACCGACGATGACGGGCCCCGGACCGTTGGGGCGGCAAAAGCCCGCCGGTCCGCGATGGGCGCCGGGGCCGCACCCGTCCCGGGCCTCGGCCGGTGCATTCACCATCAAGATCGCTCCGACTGCGATCGCGGCAAACAATGATTTTTTCATCGATGTTCTCCTGACATTTTCGGCAACAGGATGCTGTTTGCAACCTGCACCTGTCCCTTGAACGCAGGCACGCGGCATTTCCGTCGCCGCAATTCCATCTCGTATTGAATTGCGGGTATCAGCGCCACGTGTTCTGGCGGCGTTCCCGCACAAGCGGCAGCGCTTGGGCCGTCAGCGCGTGCGGCAGAAACGAATGCCGTTCGCTGGCGCTCTCGCGCCAGCGAACGGCAATTCGGCTTCAAAAAAAATCAGGCTTGGCTGGCGGCGGCCGCCGACGACTGCGCACCCGCAAATACCTCGACCAGTTTGGCGCAGAATTCGGGCAGGTCTTTCGGCGTGCGGCTGGTGATCAGCCCCCGGTCGACCACCACGGTCTCATCGACCCAGTGCCCACCGGCGTTTTCGATATCGGTCCGGATCGACTTGAACGAGGTCAGCTTGCGGCTGTTGACCGCGCCTGCTTCGATCAGGGTCCACGGCGCGTGGCAGATCGCCGCGACCGGTTTTTGCTGGGCGAAAAAGTCGCGGACGAAGGCGACGATGTCCTTGCTCGCGCGCAACTTGTCGGCGCCGACGCAGCCGCCCGGGATGATCAGCGCATCGAACTGCTCTGCCGCCACGTCGCCGATCGCCTTGTCGATCGTGTACGTCTCGCCGGGCTCCAGATCGTTGTTGTTCGTCTTGGCCTCGCCCGTTTCCAGGCTGATGACGGTCAGGCTGCCGCCCGCGTCGAGGACCGCCTGGCGCGGTTTGGCGAATTCGGGGTCTTCGGTTCCCTGAGGGGCAATGAGGATGGCAATGTTGCGGCCGGCAAGTGTCATGACATGTCCTTTTTATCTGATAATCAACAGGAATGCGCAAGGCCGGGGTTGGTTTCGAACGCGACCAATATAGTCACCGCCCCCCGCCGCATATCGGAGACTGACAATGGCCGACCGTATTCTGGTGCTCTACGGCTCCTATCGCAGCGATCGGCAGGGCATCCGCCTCGCGCATTATCTGGTCCGCGCGCTGCAGCAGCGCGGCGCCGCCGCCGAGCTGATCGATGCGCAGGCAGTGGGCCTGCCGATGCTCGATCGCATGTACAAGGAATATCCCGAAGGCGAGGCACCCGCCAATCTCGAGCAGCTCGCCGCGAAGATCCGCGCAGCGGACGGGTTCGTGTTCGTCACCGGCGAATACAATTGGGGCATGCAGCCGGGCCTCAAGAACCTGACCGATCATTTCCTCGAGGAATGGTACTGGCGGCCGGCGGCGATCGCCAGCTATTCGGCAGGGCGTTTGGCCGGCGCGCGCGCGGCGACCGCGTGGCACGGCACGCTGTCGGAAATGGGCATGGTGGTGATCTCGAGCGCGCTGGCGGTCGGCGGGATCGGCCATGCGCTCGATGCCGACGCCCATCCGACAGGAGACGGCGGCGCAGCGCTCGACCACGCCTTCCCTCGCTTCGCCGCCGATCTCGCCTGGTGGGTCGAAGCCGCGCGCAACCAGCGCACGAAGGCGCCCCCACCCTACTGAAAGTTGCGCTCGGCGCCCCGGGCTCAAGACGGCGGCAGCCGACATCAAGCCCAAGGTCCAGATGCACCTCGGCGCCATCAAGGCGATCAAGGCCAAACTGCCCTGACCTGGCGCGGCAGAAGTCGCCAGGAAGATTGATCTTCCCGGCGACCGTGCGGCTATTTCGAGCAAGCCCCCCGCGACGGATCGGTAATCACGATCGTCTCGCTTCGGGCGTGTGGCGGTGGTGACGCACAGCCCGCATCCAGATACGCCGGATCACCCCACAGCCACGCCGCCGGCGAATGGCTGTTGATAAACGCGTTCAGGGCCTGCAACGGCGGCAGGTCGACCTTCAGCACGCCGGCGATATAGGCGATGCGATAATTGCTCGTCGCCGCCAGCGTCCCTTGCGTGATCGCATAATTTCCCGATGGCGATTGCTGGTTGGCCGTCGTGGCGAGCGCACCCGACAACGTGGCGCCATCGATCAGCCCCGATGTCGCATCGCCCGGCGCGATGACATACGTCAGCTGCGGGTTGGGCGCGCCGAACGGCCGATCCAGGGAATTCGCCGTGACCGTCACACTGCGCGGATCGATCGTGAACGCGCTGGCGTTGCCCATGGCCTGCTGAAAGGTCACGGTATAATTTGCGCTGCTGCCCGACAGCCCGCTACCGACCACGCCATAGCTGCCGACGTTGGACGCTGGCGTTGCGCTGGTGGCAAAGCTGGCAGTACCGCTGATAACCGACGCGACGGTATCCCCATTGACCAGGCCCGCCCAGGTTTCGGTTCCCGAGAGCGCCGGGATCGCCGCGCCATAGGTGCCCGTCGCTGCATTCGCGGTGTACGTCACAATCAACGCCGCCGGATTGATCGTCAGTGCCGTGGCATTGCCGGCCGCCTGCTGGGCCGTGACGGTGTAGTTGCCATTCCCTGACAATCCGCTGCCGGTCACGCCATAGCTGCCCGCATTCGAGGCGCTCGTTGCGCTCGTGCCAAAACTGGCCGTGCCCAGGGTGGCCGAAGCCAGCGTATCGTTGTTAACCAGGCCCGCCGCACTTTCGGTGCCCGACAGCGCCGGGATCGCCGAGCCGTAAGTCCCGGTGGCGGTGTTGGCAGTGTAGGTCACGTTCAGCGGTGCGGGATTGATCGTCAGCGCCATGGCATTGCCGGCCGCCTGCTGGGCCGTGACGGTGTAGTTGCCATTCCCGGACAAACCGTTGCCGGTGACGCCATAGCTGCCGGCATTCGACGCGCTTGTCGCGCTCGTGGCAAAACTGGCCGTGCCCAGGGTGGCCGACGCCAGCGTGTCGTTGTTGACCAGGCCCACTGCGCTCTCGGTGCCCGACAGCGCCGGGATTGCCGAGCCATAGGTACCGGTCGCCGCGTTGGCGGTGTAGGTCACGGTCAGTGGTGCCGGATTGATCGTCAGCGCCGCGGCATTGCCTGCCGCCTGGACCGATGACAGCGTGTAGTTGCCACTAGCGGTCAGGCCCGACCCGGTGATAGCATAGCTGCCGACGCTCGTCAGGTTCGATGCCGTGGTGGCGAACCCGGCGCTGCCGTCCAGCGTATCACCATTGACCAGGCCCGTTTCGCTATATTTCCCGGACAAACCGGAGGGCGTCGTGCCATAAGTGCTCTGCGCCGGGTTGGCCGTATATGTGACTGTCAGCGCCGCCGGCGTGATCGTCAGCGTGCCGCTTCCCACCGTGATGACGCGGATCGTTTCTCCGCCATAGCCAACTACCGTCCCGCCGGTTGGCGTGATGGCGTAGCCATCGGCAGTGACGGGCGACGTGGCGGTTGCGGTCGTGCTGCCAAAGCTGATCGTCCCTACATCGCGCGTTCCTGCGGTCTGCGAGCCGAACACAGCTGGCGGCGTGGTGCCATATGTGCTCGATATATTGCCGATCGTGCCCACCGCGATCGGCGTCAGCGCGTAAAGCTGCGGATAGTACCCCACCGTCTGGCCGCCCTGGCCCGCCTGCGTCGGCGGCGACCACGTGCCGGCGAAATCCCAGCCGATGTAAGTTGTGGTACCGGCGCTGCCAAGATCCTGCATTTTTGCGGTGGTCAGGCCGGCAACCGTGTTCATACCGTACGAAGCGTTGACGCCGAATGCCGTAAGTGTCCCACTGACAGTGGTGTCCCAATATGAATTCTTGAAAGAGCCGATGTTGATGGCGAGGTAACCGGCCAGTCCGCCCACCAGAGTACTGCCCGATGCATGGATCGCGCCCGCGTAATAAGCGTTTATGACAGCAACGTCTGACTCAAATCCTGCTATTCCGCCGACTTGAGTCGAATTAGGTGCGTTTATCGTCGATGTGCTGTATATATTTTGATATATATAAGAATTCGCATCGCCGACCAGTCCGCCAATAGAACTTCCGGCAGCGCCGTTCGTGACGTTGACCGCTCCTGATGAATACGCATTTGTTAGCGATCCATATTCGTCACCGAGCAGGCCACCAACCGCTTGCGTGCCAGTGACACTTCCTGTCGCAAAAACATTCTTCAGTGCATTGTCTTCGGAAAAACCGATCAAACCGCCAACCAGATCGACTCCAACAACCGTTGATGACGAGGAACTGTTATATACATAGGATTGGGCTAATCCGATCAGGCCGCCGACGAAGTTTCCTCCGGTTACCGAACCGCTTGAATTCAACAGCATCAGCGGACTGTTAGGATTGCTCTGATAACTGGATCCGATAATTCCGCCTACATATTGTCCGGAACCCGACCCCGTCACATTTCCTGAAAAATCAATGTTGTAAATGGTTTCATTGGTGCCAGCAATATTTCCGACCACACCACCGACATACGATTGGCCCGTGACGTTGGCGGATGAAAGAATGATATTCTGCAAAGCTGCCGCGTCGTTTACCTGCCCGAACAGACCAACGTAATTGCTCGTCGGCAGATTGATGGACAAGCCGCTGATTGTATAACCGGCTCCATTGAAGGTCCCGACAAATCCGCTCCCGAGCACATTGCCCACCCCGTCCGTTCCGATCGGAACGAAACCCGCGTTACTCCACATCCCCGCATAGCTCGCCGGCGTTCCCGCTGTGACGGCGCCGGTCTCTGTCAAATCGATATCGGCACCTAGAACGTAGCTTTCGCCGAGCCCGGAATTGATCAGCTGCAGCTGGTGGCTATTGGTGATCGTCACCACGCCATTGACCGCCGCTGGCAGTTCCCAGGCGCCGAACGGGCGGGTCTGCCCATTGAAAAACACCCAGTTGGCCGACCCGAATGTTGCATAGGCGCTGGTGTTGTAGGCATAGTTGAGGGTGCCGAACTGTGCCGGGTCCGACGATATGGTCGTGACTAAAAACGTGCCTGTGCCGAACAATCCGGCCCCAAGGTTCCGGCCGCTCGAATACATGTCCCAGTACGAGGCCGTGACCGTCGAATTCAACAGGTTGCCGACAAGGCCGCCGGCCGCATTTTCCGTCCCCTGGGTACCGGAGTTGACAGCGCCCGTCGCATACGTCTCGGCAATGGTCGAGCCCTGCGTGGTGCCGACCAGGCCGCCAGCATCGATGTTGCTTCCCGCTGCCACCGAACCGGTGACGCTGCCCGTGGCATAGGCCTGTTCGATCGTGGCCGAAGTCGCTGCGCCGACAAGTCCGCCCAGCTTTTCGAAGCCAGTACCGCCCGGCGTTCCGGTAACCGAGCCGCTTGCATAAGCCTGCGTGACGTTGCTGCCGCTATCCAGCGACCCGACCAGGCCACCACCGGTGTACACTGCGGAAACCGCCCCGGTCGCATAGGATTGACCGATCCGCGTGGCCGATGTCGTGGTGCCGACCAGGCCGCCTGCAGTTTGGGCACTGACCGAAGCGGATGACGATGTGTTGCTGAGCACGGAACCGCCAACGCTGCCGATCAGGCCGCCGGCACTTACAACGCCGATGGCCGAACCGCTCGTATGGACATTCGTGATCGTTGCATCGACGACCGCGCCCGCCAGCACGCCGACCGACTGGGAGTTGTTCGACTGATCGGTTACCGAAGCACCGGATAGTGTCAGATTGGCGACAGCAGCAGTTTGAGCCGTCTGGCCCATCTGGCCGATCTGGCCGAAAAGACCGGCATCACGATACCCGGTCGAATTTTCCAGAGTAATTCCAGTGAAATTGTTGACCACGAGCCCGCTGATGGTGTGGCCTTGTCCGTCAAGGGTCCCGGTAAACGGAGAGGAGAAAATAGTGAAGCCGACTTGGATCGTCCCGATCGGCACAAAACCGATGCCGCCGTTCCATGTCGCGGTAACGCTCGCGTCGATGTCGTTGGTAAGGACATAAGATGCCGTCAGCAGGACCGGACCCACAATGCCCAAAGACCCTCGCGAACCGTCTTGTCCCGTTATGCCCTGCAGGCCGTAGACGTCGGCAACCTGGTACGGATTGCTCGTCGTGCCGCTACCGCCACTGACCCGCAGGAATGTTACCGGATAATACGGACTGGGCGCAATCTGAAAATCGCGTGCGTAAAATGCCGGAAGAACCGGCGTGTTCTGCACCCAGTTACCTGCCCGGAGCTGGAACAGACCGACATTCACTGCGGCCGTGTCCGATATCGTCCGGTACGTCGAGGATCCGGCGGCCGGATTGCCCTCATCCGTATTCAGCACCAGACGACCGTTCGGCCCATTGATAGCCGCAGTGATGATGATGTCGGAGCCCGATCCCAGGTAAAGCTCGTGTTGGCTGGACCAACTGATCGGCGCATTGATATATATCGCGTTGATATCGACCACAGACGCACCGGCGTAAGGATCGGTGATCGGGATGCCGGGGCCCGTCGCGTTGCCGCCAGTGGTCGTCAGCGCGACATCGGTGGTAGCCAGGTTGGCGCTGATCGTGTTGGCGGACGCGGTGTCGACGATCAGGCCATAGGGATCGACCAGCCAGGTTCCCGTTTTGCCGCCGATCGACGACGTGTTCACCTTGAGCCCGGTGAAATCGACCGCAGCCCCCGACGTTTCCACCAGCCCGCCATCACCCGCTGCGCCTGTCGCGCGCGCAGTCAGCGTGCCGGTAGCCGCCACCGTGCCGCCATCGCCGCCCCACAGCTGGATATGCCCGGCAGACCCCGTCGCCGAATCGGCATTGATCACGCCCGACATGTTGATCACATTGCGCACGGCGTTCTTTACCGTGGCCGCCGAAAGCTGCGCGAAGCCGCCGTTGACGGTGATCGTGCCGCTGTTGTCGATCAGCGCCGAGGTGCCGGTCAGCGTATTGGTCGGCAGTGCGACCTGCATGAACCCGTTGCCGTTGAGATCGAGCGTGACCTGTTCGCCCGACGCCAGCCCAACTTTGCCCAGCGGCACGGTGATCGTGCCGGCATTGGCGACGCTGCCGCCCAACAGCGCGACATAGGCGCCCTGCCCGGCGACGATCCGGCCCGCGTTGCTGACGCTGGCCGACGCGCCCTTGCCCGCAAAATTGGCGCGGCCCGCCATAAAATCGCTGTCGGCGATGTCCAGCGTCGAGGCGATGAATCCGCCGGCGGTATCAACCGAGCCGGTCGCGGTGATCGCAATGCCGTTGGGGTTGATCAGGTAGACCGCGCCGTTCGACACGATCTGCCCGGCGATCGTCGATGTCGTCGCGCCGGTCACCCGGTTCAAGGTGGCCGAGGTCGCGCCGGGCTGGTTGAACGTGATCGTGTTGCCCTGACCGACCGAGAAACCGGTCCAGTTGATGATCGCGCGATCGCTCGCCTGCGTCACCACGACGCTGGCCGGGCTGGTCGCGATCGTGGCGCTGCCGGCGGCGACGGTGCCACCGGTGGGCAAAGTTCCGGCATGCGCCACCGAGGCGAACGTGGACAGCGCGAGTATCAGGCCGCGCGCCAGCATTGATGATGCGAACAGCTGCCCGCGGGGCGCCGTGCCGATCTGATTCCTGTTCATATCCGTGCCCCGCTCAGAATCGCAAACTTGTCGAGAAATTTACCCGGTCGGCTTTGGCGATCGGCCTGAAATCGCTGATGCCATGGGCATATTCCACAGCGAACGTCAGCCCCGGCCGGAACAGGCTGGTGCGTGCACCTGCCCCGAAGGCTGCCGCGCGGATGGTGCCCGGCTCGAGCGCGGTCGGCCGCTCGATCGCGCCAACACCGCCCGCCGCAAAGACATAAGGCGCAAGGACAAAGGGATCTTTGCCGCCGGCCAGCGCAATCCGGCCGCCAAGTTCGGCCCTTGCCGTCACGCTTTCGTCGACCGCCGTCATGCCGCCGACGTAAGCGGATACAGCCGTCGCGCCTTCGAGCGTAGACTGTTCGGCGCGGAACACCGCCTTGCCAAAGGTGGATTGACCGGCAGCATAGATGCGCAAGTCGATCGCCTGTACCGGCGACATCACGCCGCTCATCTGCACGTTCAGTTTGGTAAAGCCGTCGCTGGCGCCCTGCCGCGAAAACGGCGTGCCGCTGCGTGCCGCATCGGCCAGCGTCAGCGCGCCGAGGCCGCCAAGCCCCTGGCTGACTGTCCCGCCGGCCGACCACGAGCCGAACGGACCGCCGGTGTGCGAATAATTCAGCCCCACCCGCGCCGCCATGTACCGGTCATGGCTGATCGAGACATCGAAACTCGGCACATTGTTGGTCTCGTCGATCTGCTCGACCGATGCGGTCAGGCCGAATGTCTCCTGCCGCGTCCGCACCAGCGTATAGCCCAGCCGCAGCGACAGCCGGCGCAGATCGCCCGTCGTCAGCGGCGCGGAGACATCGGGCGCGGGCCGCGTGCGCGAAAACGTCGCTTCCGGATTGATCGTCAGGCGCCCGTCACCAAGGCCGAACACCGCGCCCCCGCCCAGCACGCGCTCGCGCACGTCGCTGGCGAAAATTCGGTCGATCTGGTACCCCGACGATACGAAGCCGTATATCTGCTCGCCCAGGCCCAGCAGCGAATTGAACGACAACTGCGCATTGACGCTGTACGTCCCCAGCGAAGGATGCAGCTGGTTGTCGCCGCCCACGCTGCCCGACACCAGCTGGCTGGTCCCCTCCAGCACGATCCTCGTCGCCCCGGGCTGACCGCCCCGCACCAGCGTCGATTTGAGCGACAGCCCCGGCACGTCTGCGGCAATCAGCAGCGGCTGCTCGATCTGCCCGAGCTTCAGGTGCCGCCGCCCCTTCAGAAACGCGGTGCGCGCCAGCACGACCTTGCGCACCCTGGGCGACACGCCGGACACATCGATATCCTCGATAAACCCGTCGACCACCACGATGCGCAGATCACCGCCGTCGTGCAGATCCTGCGCCGGCACCGCCACGCGCGCCAGCACATAGCCGGCACGCGCATGGATCGCCTCGATTTCGGACGCGGCGGCATAGATCTGCGCCAGCGTAACCCGGCGCCCGCGCAACCCGGCCAGTACCGCCTCGGTCTGCGGCGCCACTTCGGCAAACCCGCCTTCGATCGTGGCGCCCGACAGCGTGACACTGAGCGTCTCTGCACCCGCGGGCGGCGTCAGCGCCCCCGCCTCGGGAATTTCGACCTGCATATGGCCGCCAGTGTCCGCCGGGCGCAACGTCGGCGGCGTCACTGTAACGGGCGCGGCAGCCTGGCCAAAAGCAGATGCGGCAGATGCGCACGACAAAAAAACCATTCCGCTCGCAAAAGCGAATCTCGCCCGCATCAACACCACCCCCGTGAAATCGCTTGATTAATCAAATTTCATCTGCGCGATGTCAAGGCGGGTCCGGCAATCATAACATTACCGTTATGTAATGCCGGGAGAGCGAGCAAAGTATTTTAGAAATATCGAATATAGCTCGCAACGTCCCGAAAACCCCACCCGCTACGCAATACTTGCCTACTTGTCGCCAGATATTCGCGGCTCAGGTGTGTTCGCGGTATAAAATGATACCAATTTGAAAACAAAAATCCCTGGAGGCCCGACCCGGAATCGAACCGGGGTAAACGGATTTGCAATCCGGTGCGTGGCCACTCCGCCATCGGGCCCCTTGGCAGCGACCCTGCGGTGCGCAAGGGGTGCAAGAGAGCAGCGCGGTTAGCCGACGCCGGGGCGCAGGGCAATCTGATTCTTGCAGGGTGTCGATCACGGATCGATGAATTGCGCCTCGCGCTTTTCCATCCCCGCGCGGATCGCCTCGATCTGGCCCGGCGAATACATCAGCGGGATCTGCGCCAGGCTTTCGGCCATCAGGACGTCGGCGTCGCTCATCATCCGCGTGCGGTTGTACAGGTCCTTGGCAGTGCGCACGGCATGGGGGCTCTTGCCTGCGATCTCGTGCGCCAGCGCCAGCGCGCGCAGCAACGGATCGGCATCGAGATGCGTGACGAAGCCCATTGCGGATGCCTGCTCGCCGGTAAATTCGCGGTGGGTATACGTCAGTTCGCGCAGGACATCGTCGCGGACATTGCCGCGCCACAGCAGGTATCCGCCCATATCGGGCACGATGCCCCATTTGACTTCCATCACCGCCAGCCGCGTGCCGGGATGCGCGATACGGATGTCGGCGCCGCTCGCAATCTGCAGGCCGCCGCCAAAGCACACGCCGTGTACCGCCGCGATCACCGGCATCGGCAGGTCGCGCCACAGCGTCGCCACATATTGCACGCGGTTGGCGATGCCATGCGTGCGGTCGGCCAGCGCACCGCCTTTCCACCTGTCGGCATTCGCCAGCGCCGACAGGTCGATCCCGGCACAAAACGCGCGCCCCGCGCCCGACACCACGACGGCGCGCACGCCGGCCGCGTTGCGCAGATGCTCGCCCGCTGCGATGATCGCGCCGAACATCGCATCATCCAGCGCGTTCATCTTGTCCGGCCGATCGAGCAGCACGTGCGCTACGTGATCCTCGACCGTGACAGATACACGATCAGCAAAATTTGGCATGGCCACGGTCCCGAACAATTCAGCGATCGATTAAATGCCCGGGATCGTAACCTGAATCAAGCCGCCGTCGCGTTCACGCCCATGCTTTGCAGATAGCGGCGGATATTGCGCGCCGCCTGGCGCAGGCGCTGTTCGTTTTCGACCATCGCGATGCGCACATAGCCCTCGCCGTCCTCGCCATAGCCGACCCCTGGCGCCACCGCGACTTCGGCCTGGGTCAGCAATTGCTTCGAAAATTCCAGGCTGCCCAGATGGCGCAGCGCCGGTGGCAGCGGGGCCCAGGCGAACATCGACGCGGGCGGGCTGGGAATATCCCATCCTGCGCGGCCAAAGCTTTCGACCAGCACATCGCGGCGCTTCTGATAAAGCTCGCGGTTTTTGGCGACGATATCCTGCGGGCCGTTCAGCGCCGCACACGTCGCCGCCTGGATCGGGGTGAACGCGCCGTAATCAAGGTACGATTTCACCCGCGTCAGCGCCGCGATCAGCTTCGTATTGCCGACCGCAAACCCGACGCGCCAGCCGGCCATCGAAAACGTCTTGCTCATGCTGGTGAATTCCACCGCGACATCCCGGGCGCCAGGCACTTCCAGGATCGATCGTGTGGGATTGCCATCGAAATACAGCTCGGAATAGGCCAGGTCCGACAGCACCCACACCTTGTTTTCGCGCGCCCATGCGACCAGCCGCTCGTAGAATGCCAGGTCGACCGTTTCCGCCGTGGGGTTCGACGGGTAATTGACGATCAGCACCGACGGGCGCGGCACCGAATAGCGCATCGCACGATCGAGCGATTCCCAATAGCGGTCATCGGGCGTGGTCGGCACCGAGCGGATCGTGGCGCCGGCGATGATGAACCCGAAAGTGTGAATGGGGTAGCTCGGGTTGGGCGCGAGCACGACATCGCCCGGCGCGGTGATGGCGGTGGCCAGGCTCGCCAGACCTTCCTTCGACCCCAGCGTCATCACGACCTCGGTCTCGGGATCGAGTTCGACGCCGAACCGCCGCGCGTAATATTTGGCCTGCGCCTTGCGCACGCCGGGAATGCCGCGCGAAGCGGAATAGCCGTGCGCGGTCGGCTTCATCGCCACTTCGCACAATTTGTCGATGACGTGCTGCGGGGGCGGCAGATCGGGATTGCCCATGCCCAGGTCGATGATGTCCCGCCCGCCGGCACGCGCGGCGGCCCGCATCGCGTTGACTTCGGCGATGACATAGGGCGGCAGGCGCTTCATGCGGTAGAATTCTTCGTCCACGGATCCTGGGTCTTTCTGCGGCCTGGGCGGAATTGCGAGGGCCACGTGCCCTTACGCCAAACCGGCAGTCATGAAAACCTGTCGCAGGACTTGCAGTGGTCACGCATCCGCGACACGTATAGAAGCGGCCGTAACGAAAAAGAGGATTCCATGGGCACCAGGGCAAAGGCGGCCGGCGACGGCGACGCAGGCGCGGCGGCGATCAACGACACTGTCGTGATCGAGGATCTGATGCGCCAGCAGGGTGCCGCGTTGCAGGCGCTGTTTGCCCCGCTGATGACGGGCGCCATGGCCGGCAACCAGGTCGCTCCGCCCGAACCGGGCGATCTGCAGCATTGGGCGATGTCGGCGGCCAAGTTGCAGAAGATGTGGCTGGATTTCGGCGCCGAGCAGGCCGGGCGGATCGAGCCGCTGATGGCGCGTTTTGCAGATCCGGAAAGCTGGCCGAGAAACTGGAACGCATGGGGCGAGATGTGGACGAGTGCGCTGGGGGGTGCGGGTGCCAATCCCGCCGCCGGCATCGAGCCCGCCGCCTGGCTGGCGCAAATGCCGATGGTGGTACCGGCACAGAAACAGATGTGGGACGATGGTCTGGCGCTGTGGACGACGATCCTGGGCCGTATGGGCAGCGCGAACGCGCCCGCCGCACCCCTGCCGCGCAAGGATCGCCGCTTTGCCGATCCGCAATGGTCGGATCAGCCGGTATTTGCGCTGATCCACCAGACGTATCTGCTGCTGGCCGAACGGCTGGGCGCGATGGCCGATGATGTCGCCGGCGTTCCGCCCGAACGCCGCGAACAGATGCGGTTCATGCTCAAAGTGCTAACCGAAGCGATGAGCCCTGCCAATTTCCCGCTGACCAATCCGCTGGTGATCCAGCGCACGATGGAAACCAAAGGCGAAAATCTGGTGCGCGGGGTCGAGCATCTGCTGTCCGATCTGCGCAAGGGGCAGCTGACGCACACACGGCTCGATGCCTTCGAACTGGGCACCAACATCGCCGCGACGCCGGGCAAAGTGGTGCACGAAACACCGTTGTTCCAATTGCTGCAATTCAGCCCCGTTACCGACACGGTGAACGCGGTGCCGCTGGTGATCTTTCCGCCGTGGATCAACCGCTATTACATTCTCGATCTCAACCCGGCGAACAGCTTTATCCGCTGGGCGGTGGCGCAAGGACTGACGGTGTTTGTCGTGTCGTGGAAATCGGCCGATGCGACGATGGCCGATCTGTCGTGGGACGATTACGTCCTGGCCCAGATCGCGGCGATCGACCTGGTGCGTGCGCGGCTGAAAGTGCCCGCGGTGCACACGATCGGCTATTGCGTGGCAGGTACGACCCTTGCGGCCACGCTGGCGGTGCTGGCGCGGCGCAACCAGGCGGACAAGGTTGCCTCGGCCACGTTCTTCACCGCGCAAGTCGATTTCGAACACGCCGGCGATCTCAAGAATTTCATCGACGACGGCCAGTTGCAGATGATCGAAAAGCTTGCGACCGACGGCTATCTCGACGGGCGCTATCTGGCGATGGCGTTCAACATGCTGCGGTCATCGGATCTGGTGTGGAACTACGTCGTCAACAATTACCTGATGGGCGAGGACTATCCCGAATTCGACCTGCTGTACTGGAACGGCGATACGACCAACCTGCCGTTCAAATGGCTGCGTGCCTATCTGATCGAACTCTATCGCGACAACCGCCTGATCGAACCCGATTCGCTGAGCGTCGACGGCACGCCGATCGACCTCACGCGGATTGCCACGCCGTGCTATATCCAGGCCGGGCGGCTCGATCATATCGCGCCGGCGCAAAGCGTCTGGAAACTGACGCAGCATCTGGCGGGACCCTACAGGTTCGTGCTGGCCGGGTCGGGGCATATTGCCGGCGTGGTCAATCCGCCGGCTTCAGGCAAATACCAGTACTGGCTCAATCCCGGCGCTGTGCAGACACTCGACGAATTCATCGCCGGCGCTGCAGAAACCAAAGGCAGCTGGTGGCCCGACTGGATCGAATGGATCCGCGCATTCGGCACAGACCAAGTGCCGGCCAAAGGCAAGCGCGCGCCCGGCGGCCGGGGCGACCAGGCGATTGCCGATGCACCGGGAAGCTACGTCCGCACGCGCTGAAACGTGCGGCGTAATGCCGCCAGAATGGTTATGGTGCAGCGCACAATAATCCTTGACTTGGTCTTTGTGCCGAGGCTAATGCTGCACTGCAGCAAAGGCCGCGTCCACCGGAGTCGTCTCCGGTGCATATCGCGATACCGCCGCTGAGGAGCATTGTCCCATGGTCGATCCTGTCGAACCGATTGCAGAAAAAACCGCTGACGCAGTTGAAGCCGCAGCAAAAACCACCGCTACGGAGGCAAAAGCCGCCGAACCAGCCGCTGCCCGCGCGGCAGCGACGGTGACGCCAGCCGCCCCGGCAAACCCAGCCGCCGCCCCGGCAAACAAAGCGCCGGGCCGCAAGATTGCCAAACCGGTCGCAGCCAGGACGCCGGCTCCGGTGGCGAAAGCCGCTGCAACCCCCGCCAAGCCGGCACCCAAGGCCACGTCACCCAAAATCAAGCCGGCACCAGCCAGATTACCCATCAAAACGCCCGCCAAAACTATCCCCGCACCCCTTGCGCGGACTGCGGCGGTTATCAAGAAGGCACCCAAAATGACCACGACCACCACCACCGAATACACCGAGAAGTTCCAGACCGCGCTCAAGGATGCCTCGGCCAAAGCCAAGGCCGCGTTCGAAAAGAGCCAGGCAAACCTGGGCGAAGTCGGCGCTTTCACCAAGGGCAACGTCGAAGCTCTGGTCGAATCGACCAAGATCCTCGCCAGCGGCCTGCAGGCGATGACCAAGGGCTATGCGACCGAAAGCAAGACTGCGTTCGAAACCCTGAGCGCCGAAATGAAGAGCTACGCCGCGGTGAAGAGCCCCAGCGAACTGCTCGAAAAGCATTCGTCGCTGATGCGCGCGCATTTCGATGCCGCCGTCGCTGCCAGCTCGAAGAACAGCGAAGCCATGCTCAAGCTGGCCAACGAAGTGTTCCAGCCGATCTCGAACCGCGTCAGCCTCGCGGTCGAAAAGATCCACAAAGCCGCCTGATCGCCTTCACGCGGATCAAGCCTTGCAGCGGGCCGGACGGGATAACCCCGCCCGGCCCGTTTTGCGTCATGGATCGCCATGGCGCGGCCATGCCCCCATTGCCGCGTCGGCTATGGCGATCAGCGCTGCGCGCTGCGCCCCGTCACGTGCAAGAACCGACATCCCCTGCACCACCGCCAGGACGAGTCCCGCCAGCGCCGCAGGGTTGGTGCTGAACGGCATTGTTCCAGCATCGATATCACGCCTGATCCGTGCCTCAAGGGTGGTCCGGATCCTGCCGCGGATATCGGCGATGGCAGCCTGGACATCGCGCGACGCGGCCGAACCGCTGGCGGTCGCGCTGGCGAGCAGACACCCCGGGGGAGTGGCATCACCGGTATAGGCAATCGCGGCGCCGGCCAGCATCGCGCGCGCTGCGTCATACGCGCTCGGCGCATCATCGATCGCCCGCGCCCGTTCTTCGGGATCACCAGCGTACAGCGCCGCCGCCTCCAGAAACAGCCGCCGCTTGTCGCCGAACGTGGCATAGAGGCTCGGCGCGGTCACCCCCATCGCCTGGGTCAGATCGACGATCGATGTCGTCTCGTAACCATGCCGCCAGAATGTCAGCATCGCCTGTTCCAGCGCGGCATCGCGGTTGAACGACAGCGGCCTGCCGGTCTTGCGGCGGAGAGATGGAGGCTGGTCGGATAATTCCATAGTGATCGCTCTGAAACTGGTTGACGTGACGTGCTTCTCGTCTAGCATGCGTTTCGTATCGAACGCTAGGAAACTCATCGCATGGCGCTTACCGATTTTCGCACACTCGGCCGTTCGGGTCTTGTCGTCAGCCCGCTCGCGCTCGGCACGATGACCTTCGGCCCCGGTGCATGGGGCGCCGATGAGGCCACGTCGCGCGCGATCTTCGACGCCTATCGCGCAGCGGGCGGAAATTTCATCGACACCGCCGATGTCTATGCTGGCGGCGAAAGCGAAAAGCTGGTCGGGCGCTTCATGGCCGACAGCGTCGCGCGCGACGATATCGTGCTCGCCACCAAATTCGCGTTCAACGGTTCAGCCAGCCCACGCGTCGCCGGGCAAACCGGACGCGGCAATCCCAATGCCGGGGGCGCTGGCGCAAAGAACATTCACCGCGCACTCGATGCCTCGCTCAGGCGCCTGGGCACCGACTATATCGATCTGTACTGGATGCACATCTGGGACGGCGTCACCCCGGTCGAGGAAATCGTCCAGACGCTCGGCGACCTCGTCCGCGCGGGCAAGATCCGGTATTACGGGTTTTCGGACATGCCCGCGTGGCTGGCCATGAAGGCCGCGACCATCGCCAATGAGCGCCGCGTGCCCGGCCCGATCGCGATGCAGCTCGAATATTCGCTGGTCGCGCGCGATGTCGAGGGCGAACATTTTCCTGCGGCGCGTGAGGGCGGCATGGGCGTGATGCCGTGGAGCCCGCTGGCCGGCGGTTTTCTCAGCGGTAAATACAAGCGTGAAAACACCGCCGATATCGGCCGGCTGAGCGGGGCCAACCCGTTCGGCAACAGCAAGTTCGTCGATCGCAACTGGGATATCCTGGCCGCGCTCACCGCGGTCGCGGCCGAACTCGATCGGCCGGTGGCGCAAGTGGCGCTGGCCTGGACGCTGGCCCGCCCCGGTGTCGCCTCCACCCTGATCGGCGCCAGCAAAGTGTCGCAGCTCGAAACCAATATCGCCGCGACCGATATCTGTTTGCCGGCAGAGGCCATGCAGCGGCTCGACACGGCCAGCGCGCCGGTGCCCGGGTTCAGCGCATCGCTGACGATGCCGGCCATCCGCAAGATGGTCTTTGGCGGACATCGGGTCACCGGCTGGGGCGAATGATGATGAACAAAGGCCGGAAGATGGCCCATCGTGATGCCTGATCGTGTTCGCGCCTCTTGAATGGATCGCGGTGCGATGCGATATTGCGACGACCATGCTGCGTGATTCCGAAATCCAGCCACCCGTAACCGGGGCGATGCCTGTCTTTAACGTGCGTTCGCCCGCGACCCCGCCCGTCCGCAGCGCCGGCGCGGACGAAGATGGCGCAGGCGGCGGCAACGGCGGCGATGGCCAGATCGGCATCGCGACAAAGACGCGCACGCGGCCCAAAAAGCCCAGCATGTTCAAGGTGCTGATGCTGAACGACGACTACACCCCGATGGAATTCGTGGTCCTGGTGCTGAAACGCTATTTCCATATGGATATCGATCAGGCGACCCAGGTCATGCTCCATGTCCACCAGCGCGGCGTCGGGGTCTGCGGCATTTTCGCGTACGAAATCGCCGAAACCAAAGTGAACCAGGTGATGGATTTCGCTGATCAGAATCAGCACCCGCTGCGCTGCACGCTCGAAAAGGCCTGATCGCGCGTCCAAAACCGCGACATCACGATGCCTTTTACCTTTCTTAAGACCATCAACCCGGCTAGGCATTCGGGCATGCAGGATCAGCGCTTTCGGATGGCCAATATCGCACAGCGCCGGCCAAACCCGTGACATTCATCACCGCCACCGACAAATATATCGCCCGGCTGATCATCGTTCCGATGCTGGCGGTGTTTTTCATCGCAGCCTCGTTGTTGATCCTCGACAAGATGCTGACGCTGTTCGATTTCGTCGCCATGGAGGGCGGCCCGGTCGCCGTCGTCTTCAAGATGCTGGCGAACATGATGCCGGAATATGCCAGCCTGGCGATACCGCTCGGCCTGATGCTCGGCATCCTGTTTGCTTTCCGCAAGCTGGCGACCAGTTCCGAACTCGACGTGATGCGCGCGGTGGGCCTCAGCTATACCCGCCTGCTGCGCGTGCCGTTCCTGTTCGCGATCGTGCTCGCGGTGTTCAACCTGCTGATCGTCAGCTATGTTCAGCCGCTGTCGCGCTATTATTACGAGGAACTGCAGTTCGAATTGCGTTCCGGCGCGCTTGGTGCCTCGATCAAGGTCGGCGAATTCAACACTTTGCAGAACCGCACCGCGCTGCGTGTCGAATCGAGCCGCGACGATGGCCGCCAGTTGCAGGGCATTTTCTCGCGCATCCAGACCACCACCGGCGAAACCCTGACGATTTCGGCGCGCGAAGGCCAGTTTTTCGCCAACAAGGACAATCCCGATACGGTAATCCTGCGCCTGACCGATGGCCAGATCGTGCAGCAGGCGCCCAATATCCGGTCCCCTCGCGTACTGACCTTTGCCAGCCACGATCTGCCGATCGACCTGCCGCGCATCGAACAGTTTCGCCGCCGGGGTGACAAGGATCGCGAATACTTCCTGCCCGAATTGCTGCGCATCGGCTGGAGCCATGCCTCGACCAAAGAAATGCGCTACCAGAGCATTGCCAATCTCAATTACCGCCTGGTCGAAGTGGCGATGATGTTCCTGCTGCCGATGCTCGCGGTCGCACTCGCGGTGCCGCCCAAGCGATCCTCGTCCGCGCTCGGCGTGTTCCTGTCGATCGTGATGGTCGTCGCCTATCACAAGGTCAACGAGTACGGGCAGGATATCGCCAGCCTGGGCCGCGCCGATCCCGTGCTGGCGCTGTGGGGGCCGTTCACGCTGTTCGGTGCCCTGATCGTCTGGCTGTACTGGACATTGGCCTATGTCCCCGGCGGGCAACCGATCGGCGGGCTGGAAACAATGTTCAGTCGCCTTGCCCGCACAGTCGTGCGCCTGTTCGTGAAAGAACCGGCGCGCGTCGTGGCAGACGCCCCAGCGCCGGACGAAGGCACACCCCATGCTGCTTGATTTCTTTCCGTCACGCACGGTCACGATGTACATGGCGCGCATGTTCGCGGTGCGGATCATCGCGGTGCTGTTCATGCTCGTGCTCGTGCTGCAAATGCTCAACCTGTTGAGCGAAAGCGGGCATATCATGGCGGTCAAGGGCAATGGCCAGATGGAGCTGCTGCGCTTCGTCAGCCTGCGCGCGCCCCAATTGATCAGCCGCTTCCTGCCCTATTCCGTGCTGCTCGCCACGATCATCACGCTCGTCACGCTGAACCAGAACAGCGAAGTCATTTCCATGAAAGCCGCCGGGCTGTCCGCGCACCAGATCCTGGCGCCGCTGTTCCTGGTCGCCGGCGTCACCAGCGTGCTGACCTTCGCATTCAACGAACGCGTGACTGTGCGCGCAACTTCCGCGCTCAAAGCCTGGCAGGATGTCGAATACGGCAAAGTGCCGCCCGACACCGACATAAAAACCAACGTGTGGATGCAGGACGGGCCCAACATCCTGTACGCGCGCACCGTGACCGGGCGCGGCGCCGCCACGCAGATGGGCGATGTCAGCTGGTATCGCCGCAACGCCAACGGCATTGTCACCGAAATCGTCCAGACACCGCGCGCCGTTTACGCCCATCCCGGCTGGCGCTTCGACACCGGGACCGTGTTCGATGTGCAAACCACGCAGCAGACCCGGCTAGGCCCCCACGCGATCTACGCCACCGGCGTCGACCCCGCACAAGTGATCGTCCGCCGCACCGACGCCGACGGCGAATCGCTGCCGCAGCTGTCCTCCTCGATCGCCGCAATCCAGGCCGCCGGCTACCGCACGAGCGAGCTCGACGCCAAATGGTGGCACAAGATCTCGGGCCCGCTCTCTGCGCTGCTGATGCCGCTGCTCGGCGCCGTCGCCGCCTTCGGCCTTGCGCGATCGGGCAAGCTGTTCGTGCGCGCGGTGATCGGCATGGCCTTGGGCTTTGCCTACTTCGTCATCGACAATGCCGCGCTGGCAATGGGCAATTTCGGCGGATACACGCCATTGCTCGCCGCCTGGTCGCCGTTCCTGCTGTTCCTGCTGATCGGTGAAACCGTCCTGATCCGCACCGAGGAATAATCCTGAAAAATCCTCCCCGGAACGGGGAGGGGGACCACGCGAAGCAGTGGTGGTGGGGCGGCGCCGCCGGACGCCACCTCTCGGCCTTGCACTGCTACGCCAGGGGGATTGGCGCATCATACCACGCGATGCACGATGAGGCGCTGCCCCTCCACCACCCCGCGGGCGGTCCCCCTCCCCGTTCCGGGGAGGATATGAGTGTTCAGGGCTTCGGGGCCTTGTCGTCCTTTTTGGGCACGTTGAATGTCCCGCTGACTCGCCCGCCGGTGCTGCTTTGGCCGATACCGGCCGTTCCCGGGCCCGACGACGCGCTGTGGCCATCAATATTCGAAATGCCGGTGTTCAGATCGGTGACCAGGCGCCCACCGTTCAGATTGTCGCCATTGGCGCGGTGCAGCGTCACATGCCCGACCATCGTGATCAGCTTGCGGTTGAGATCATAGACCGCGACATCGCCGGTCGCGCGTTCCGATGTGCGCGTCACCACGACATGGCCGGTGGCATCGACGCGTTGCAGCGTCACTTTGCTGACATCGGTATAGGCCATCAGCGTGCGATCGGACGTCATTTTCAGATCGGCCTGGACGATGTCGACATTGCCGGTCAGCAGCACGCGCTTCTGCTTGTCCTGCAATTCGATGTGATCGGCCGAAAAATCGACCGGCGCATCGCTGTTGTGCGAAATCGCTGCTGCCAGTGCAAACGGGCCCGCGCCGGCGACAGCCGCCAGCAGCACGATGCCGCCGATCAGCGGCCGGAGGGCGAAATCGGGGCGCATGCGAAAAGCTGGGGTCACGGCTGGGTCACCTGCATCGAAGATAGGGGAACGGCGGGCGATTTCCTGCCCGGCAGAGTGGTCTGGCCCGGCACCATCCGGAATTTGGCGTGGCCATCGAGTTTGATGTCGCGCGTATCGAGATTGGCGACGATGCGGTCCGCGCTGAACGTGCCACTGGGGATCCGGCCTTCGACCGCACCATGGCTGACCATCTGACGATCATTGAGATCGATGTCGGCACCCTGGGTGACCATGCGATAGCCATCCGCGCTCTGGATATTCACCGGCCCCGGTACGGTAATTTTCTGGTGCCCGAAATCGTACGTGCCGGTTTCGGCGACAATTACCGCCGGGCCGTCGTCGAGCAGCATCCGCGCGGTCACGTCCTTCATTTCGACGAGTTGCTGGCGCGCGGTGTGCTGCACCGCGCTGCCGGCGGTGACCGAAAAGGCGCGGCCCTTGTCATCCTGGCCGCGATACATCGCGCCCAGCGCGCGCAGCCGGTCGTTGACCATGGCCACTTTGGTGCGATCGAGCAGGAAGCTGATTTCGCCGCGCGGGGTCAGCGGCGCGGTGATCATGATGGCCACGAGCACGCCGATCATGCCGGGCAAGACCACCGACAGGATGCGCACGATACGATCGTGCGATCCACCAGGCGCAGCAAACAGCTGGCGCCGGTTGCGCTGCTGGTCCGCGCGCAGGGTCATGCGTAAAGCCTGCGCATGGTCTTATTCGTGACTGAAGATATCGGCATCGGGCCACCCGGCCAGATCGAGCGCTGCGCGCGTCGGCAGGAATTCGAAACAGGCCTGCGCCATGGCGGTGCGCCCTTCGCGTTCCAGCCGCTCGGCCAGCACCGCATGGCACACATGCAGATAGCGCACATCGGACGCGGCGTAGTCCTGCTGCGCGTCGGACAGGACAGGGCCGCCCCAGTCGCTCGACTGCTGCTGCTTCGACATGTCCTTGCCCGCCAGTTCGCGCACCAGGTCTTTCAGCCCGTGACGATCGGTATACGTGCGCACCAGTTTCGACCCGATCTTGGTGCAGAACACCGGGGTCGCGCTGACGCCGAGGTAATGCTGGATCGCGGCCAGGTCGAACCGCGCGTAATGGAACAGTTTCAGCCGCGCAGGATCGGCCAGCACCGCTTTCAGATTGGGCGCATCATACGTGCTGTTCTTGCCGAAGCGCACGAGGTGCTCATCGCCCTGCCCATCGGAAATCTGCACCACGCACAGACGGTCGCGGTGGGTGATCAAACCCATGGTTTCGGTATCGACGGCAACAATGCCGGGCGCCAGCACATCGGCGGGCAGATCTTCTTCGTGGAAATATACGGCCATGGGTTTGGCTTAGAGCATTGTGCAAAAAAGGGGAACGCGGTTTTTTGGGCGCGTTGGCAATTGTCGCAGGCGATGGCATTAAAGTGGCGATGACTGAAATCCCTGAAAGCTGGCGCTCCGCGCTTGAGCCTGGCCTTGCCACCCCGCCGATGCGGGCGCTGGGCACCTGGCTGCGCGGCGAGGAGGCAGCGGGCAAAGTGATCTATCCGCCGCGAGGGCTTCGTCTGGCTGCGCTCGAGCTTACTCCGCTCGACCAGGTGCGCGTCGTGATCCTGGGGCAGGATCCGTATCATGGCGCGGGTCAGGCGCATGGGCTTGCATTTTCGGTCCAGCGCGGGGTGCGTGTGCCACCCAGCCTGGTGAACATCTACAAGGAATTGCACAGCGATCTGGGGATCGCGCCGGCGAGCCACGGTAATCTGGAAAGCTGGGCACGGCAGGGCGTACTATTGCTGAACAATGCGCTGACTGTGGAGCAGGCGCTGCCCGGATCGCACCAGAAGCGGGGGTGGGACGCATTTACCGATGCGGCAGTCGCAGCGGTTGCGGCGCGCAGCGAACCAAGCGTATTCATCCTGTGGGGCAGCCACGCGCAGAAAAAGGCGGCGCGCATTCCCGGATTAATGGACGGGCGCCACCTGGTGCTGTCCGCGCCGCATCCCAGCCCGCTATCGGCTCATACCGGCTTTTTCGGCAGCCGCCCGTTCAGCCAGGCCAACGCCTTCCTCGCCGCGCACGGCCGCGGCGAGATCGATTGGCGGGTGGCCTGACCCAATTTACCTCGTCGGCACTTAGCTCCAGCCGATCACACCCTTGATTTCCAGGAAGTCGTGGATGCCGTAATCCGCGTATTCGCGGCCGTTGCCCGATTGCTTGTACCCGCCGAATGGCGCGTGGACGTCCCATTCGGGGTAATTGACCTGCACCGTACCGCTGCGCAACCGCCGCGCGATGGCGTGGATCTGGTCCATGTCGGTGCCCGCGATATAGCTGGCCAGGCCGTAGACGGTGTCGTTGGCGATCGCGATCGCCTGGTCGATCGTGTCATACGGCATGATTGCCAGCACCATGCCGAACACTTCCTCGCGCGCGATTGTCATGTCGTTGGTCACGCCGCCAAACACGGTCGGCCGCACGTAATAGCCCTTGTCGAGACCCTCCGGCCGGCCCGCGCCGCCGGTGACGAGATCGGTGCCTTCGTCGATCGCTTTCTGGATCAGGCCCTGGATCTTGCCCCACTGCACATCGCTGACCACTGGGCCATGCGTCGTTTCCGGATCATGCGGATCGCCCACGACCATCGTCGCGGCCGTGTCGCGCGCCACTTTCAGCGCTTCGGCATGGCGGTCTGCGGGCACCAGCATGCGGGTGGGCGCGTCGCACGACTGGCCCGAATTGCTGAAGCAGCCGCGGACGCCGGCCTCGACCGCGGCGGCAAAATCGGCATCGGGCAGGATGATATTGGCCGATTTTCCGCCCAGTTCCTGCGCCACGCGCTTGACCGTGTCGGCAGCCGCCTTGGCCACCAGGATGCCCGCCCGGGTCGATCCGGTAAACGAGACCATGTCGACATCGGCATGTTCGGCCAGCACCTGGCCGACGTCGGGGCCATTGCCGTTGACCATGTTGAACACACCCGCCGGCGTGCCCGCGGCATGCATGATTTCGGCAAAAATGAGTCCGCTGGCCGGCGCGATTTCCGACGGCTTCAGCACCACGGTGCACCCGGCGGCAAGCGCGGGCGCCACTTTGCACACGATCTGGTTCAGCGGCCAGTTCCACGGCGTGATCAGCGCGGCGACGCCGATCGGCTCGAGAATTACTTGGCTGGTGCCGCGCGTTTCCTCGAACTGGATGTCTTCCAGCGCCTTGATCGCGGCTTCCATATGCGCGCGCCCGGCCCAGGCCTGCGCCTCGCGCGCGAATTCGATCGGCGCGCCCATTTCGGCCGTAACCGCCTGCGCGATATCCTCGAACCGCTTGTTGTATTCGTCGAGCACTCGGTTCAGCAGCGCAAGGCGGTCTTCGCGCGTGGAAAACTGCCAGGTTTCAAACGCTTTTTTCGCCGCGGCGACAGCATGATCGACATCGGCCTTGCCGCCCATCGCGATCGTCATGAACGGTGCTTCGGTCGCAGGGTTGATCACATCGAGCGTCGTCGTGCTGACCGGTGCGACCCATTGGCCATCGATATAGAACTTTTGCGAATTGGCAGAAAACGACATGGGATCGGTCCTCGCGGCGGGGAGATAATGCTGAACCGGGATCGCACTTTTGCGCCAGACCGGCAAGAACCAAGCCGCCACGCGCAGAAAGGATAAGCAAATCTTGCCGGTTTGATTTACGGCAGGGCGCATGACGACAGCACACCCCAAAGAGGCCACCGGCGAAGCATTCTCGCTCGATGCCATGCGCGTGGCGCAAAGCGAATCCTGGCGCGCGCTGCGCGCCATGGTCGCACAGATCCACCCCGGCATGCGCGAAAGCGAAGCGCTGGCGATGGGGCACCAGGTGCTCGCCGACATGGGCATGGACTGCGAATGGCATCCGCTGATGATGCGGTTCGGCGAGAACACGTTGAAAGTGTTCAGCAGCAAGAACGACGACGATCACGTGCTGGGCGAAGACGACATCTATTTCATCGACATGGGCCCGGTGTTCCAGGGCCACGAGGGCGATGTCGGGGAAACCTTCGTCACCGGTACCGACCCCGAAATGGCCCGCTGTGCGGCGGATTCAAAGGCGCTGTTCGATCGCGTGGCCGCGATCTGGCGGGACGAGAAACTGGGTGGCATCGCGTTGTACGATGCCGCCGCGCGCGAAGCGGAACGCCTGGGCTGGGTGCTCAACCTCGACGTCAAAGGCCACCGTGTCAGCGACTATCCGCATCGCGCGCTGCCGCCGGGCGGGCAGCTCGGGTCGCTCGATCATGTGCCGACGACCGGGCTATGGGTGCTGGAGATCCAGATCCGCCATCCGACTAGGCCGTTCGGCGCGTTCTATGAAGACCTGCTCGATCTGGGCGCGTGAATGGTCAGCACAGGCGGGCGCACGTCCGGCGCACGAAAGCTGCGGATCAACGCGCCAAGATCGGCCTCGTCAACTGCGGCCGCCGCTTCCGCCAGCGAAAACCAGCGACGGGTGCGCTGATCGGCCTCGGGCCAATCGGCAAGCTCGTCGGTCACTGCCATAGGAAACAGCCGCACTTCGGCGCGGATCACCGCGCCGGATGCCAGCTCCTTGTCATAGAAATAAATTCCCAATGCGGTCGGACTGACCGCGCCGATCACGCCCGCTTCTTCCAGCGCCTCGCGCGCGGCGGCCATATGCGGCGCCTCGTGCTTGTTCACATTGCCCTTGGGAACCACCCAGCGGCCGGTTCCGCGCGACGTGACCAACAGCACCGCAGTCAGGGCCGACAGCCCCTCGCCTGCGGTGCGATACGGTAATGCAGCAATCTGGCGGACGGCGATGGCTCCTGGTGGAATTTATGCAAGGCGGTAGATGACTTGGTTGTGGCGCGTCAAGGATACGGCAGTGTGTATATTAACAACGCCTTGTCAGCTTCGCCAGCCTTCGGCCAACAGGCTCAGGATAAGCGGTCTCGGGAGGTTGTCGTTTTTAGCGCGGAACCTTGCGCGCACTCAGCGTGGCAGTTCGCTCACCCCCATCAGCGCCTCGTCGACCGCGCGGGCGCATTGGCGGCCTTCGCGGATGGCCCAGACGACCAGGCTCTGCCCACGTCGCATGTCGCCGCAGGAAAACACGCCGTCGGCGCTCGTGCGGTAGTCCTGAACGTTCGCCAAGACATTGCCGCGCGGGTCGAGTTCGACACCCGCCTGTTCGATCAGGCCCTGTTTGCGCGGGCCGACAAAGCCCATGGCGAGCAGGATCAGCTCGGCAGGAATCGTGAATTCGCTGTCCGGCACTTCCTGCATCTTGCCGTCCACCCATTCGACGCGCACGCATTCCAGGCCCGACACGTCGTTGGTGCCCGCCACGCGCTTGGTCAGCACGGCGAATTCGCGCGCAACGCCTTCTTCGTGGCTGCTCGATGTGCGCAGTTTCATCGGCCAGTTGGGCCAGGTCAGCGCCTTGTCTTCCTTTTCGGGCGGACGCGACATGATTTCGAGCTGGGTGACAGACGCCGCGCCCTGGCGGTTCGAGGTGCCGACGCAGTCCGACCCGGTGTCGCCGCCGCCGATCACCACGACATGCTTGCCCGTCGCGGTCAGCGATCCGCGCGGCGCGGCGCGGATTTCGTCGTCGCCGGCGTTGCGCTTGTTCTGCTGGGTCAGGAATTCCATCGCATAGCGCACGCCCGGCAATTCGAAGCCGGGAATCTGCAAGGGACGCGGATCTTCCGCCCCGCCCGCAAGCACGACCACATCGAAATTTTCGCGCAAGCTGGCCATCGACACCGTCACGCCGACTTCGACCGAGGTGCGGAATTCCACGCCTTCGCCCATCATCTGCACGAGGCGCCGGTTGATCAGGTGCTTTTCCATCTTGAAGTCGGGAATGCCGTACCGCAGCAATCCGCCCACCCTGTCGGATTTTTCAAACACCGTGACCGAATGCCCGACGCGCGCCAGTTGCTGTGCGCAGGCCATCCCCGCCGGGCCCGAGCCGACGACCGCGACCGAATGGCCGGTCTTCCTGGCGGGCACTTGCGGCGTGATCCAGCCTTCGCCCCAGGCCTTGTCGACGATCGCGCATTCGATCGATTTGATCGTGACCGGCTGGTCGACGATGTTCAGCGTGCACGCCGCCTCGCACGGGGCGGGGCAGATGCGGCCGGTGAATTCGGGGAAGTTGTTGGTCGAATGCAGATTGTCCGACGCGTCGCGCCAATCCGCATCATAGACCAGGTGATTCCAGTCGGGGATCTGGTTGTTTACCGGGCAGCCGTTGTGGCAAAACGGAATCCCGCAATTCATGCACCGCGCGGCCTGCCCACGCAGTGTCGCATCGTCGTGCGGAACGATGAATTCGCGGTAGTGCTTCAGACGCTCGGCCGGCGCAACATAGCTGCGATCCTGGCGATCGGTTTCGAGAAAACCGGTGGGCTTGCCCATTGTATCAGTCCTTATTCAGCGGCGTCGAGCGCGGCTGTGGCACGTTCGGCCTCCAGCATGCGCAGGGCGCGGGCGTAATCACGCGGCATCACTTTGACAAAGCGCGGCAGTTCTTCCGCCCAATTGTCGAGGATTGCGCGCGCCCGCGCGCTGCCGGTGTGCAACAGGTGGCGTTCGATCAGAATGCGCAGGCGATCGGCATCATGGCGCAGCATGTCGCCCATCCCGAAGTCATGGATATCGACCGCGCGCTGTTGCGGGCGGCCAATGCCATCCTCTTCATCGCGCACCGGCGATATCGGCAGCAGGTCGACCATCGCGCCATTGACCAGCCGCGCGAACATTCCGCTCACGTCATAGATATAGGCGACACCACCCGACATGCCGGCGGCAAAGTTGCGCCCGGTCTGCCCCAAGACGACGACGACGCCGCCGGTCATGTATTCGCAGCCATGATCGCCGGTGCCTTCGACCACCGCGATCGCGCCCGAATTGCGCACGGCAAAGCGTTCGCCGGCAACGCCGTTGAAATAGGCCTCGCCCGCGATCGCGCCATACAGCACGGTGTTGCCGACAATGATGTTTTCGGTCGCATCGCGTTCGACATACGCCGGGGGGCGCACGATCACGCGGCCGCCCGACAGGCCCTTGCCGACATAGTCGTTGGCATCCCCGGTGAGGTCGAGCGTGATGCCATGCGCCAGGAACGCACCGAACGACTGCCCGGCCACGCCCTTGAGTGCGATGTGGATCGTGTTGTCGGGCAGGCCGGCATGGCCATACTTGCGCGCAACGTCGCCCGACAGCATCGCGCCGACCGTGCGATTGACATTGATGACATTGCGTTCGATCCGCACCGCGCTGCCATGATCGAGCGCCGGGCGTGCCGCCGCGATCAGATCATTGTCGAGCGCCGCGCCGAGGCCGTGGTCCTGCGTCTGGCTATGCCCCAGCGTGGTGCCCGCCACCGGTTCGACCCGGTGCAGCAGCCGCGCCAGGTCGATGCCTTGGGCTTTCCAGTGGTGGATCGCCGCCTTGGTGTCGAGCCGATCGACCCGGCCGACCATGTCGGATACCGTGCGAAAGCCCATGATGGCCATGATTTCGCGCAGTTCCTCGGCGACGAAGAACATGTAGTTGATCACGTGTTCGGGCTTGCCGGTAAAGCGCGCACGCAGCACCGGGTCCTGTGTCGCGACGCCAACCGGGCATGTGTTGAGATGGCATTTGCGCATCATGATGCAACCGGCCGCAATCAATGGCGCGGTGGCAAAGCCGAATTCGTCGGCGCCGAGCAGCGCGGCGATCGCCACGTCACGCCCGGTGCGCAAGCCGCCATCGGCCTGCACCGCGATGCGGCTGCGCAGATTGTTGAGCAGCAGCGTCTGCTGCGTTTCGGCCAGGCCGATTTCCCAAGGGCTGCCGGCATGCGTCAGGCTGGTCAGCGGCGATGCGCCGGTGCCGCCTTCATAGCCCGAGATCGTGACATGGTCGGCGCGTGCTTTCGATACGCCCGCCGCGACCGTGCCCACGCCGACTTCGGACACCAGCTTGACCGAAATCCGCGCGTTGCCGTTCACGTTCTTCAGATCGTGGATCAGCTGCGCGATGTCTTCGATCGAATAGATGTCGTGGTGCGGCGGCGGGCTGATCAGGCCCACGCCCGGGGTCGAATGGCGGGTCTTGCCGATTACCTTGTCGACCTTGTCGCCGGGCAGTTGCCCGCCTTCGCCCGGCTTTGCGCCCTGCGCCATCTTGATCTGGATGTCGTCGGCATTGACCAGGTATTCGGTGGTCACGCCAAAGCGCCCGCTGGCGACCTGCTTGATCGCCGAGCGCATCGAATCGCCATTGGCCAGGGGCACGAACCGGTCGGGCTCTTCGCCACCTTCACCGGTGTTCGATTTGCCGCCGATGCGGTTCATCGCGATTGCCAGCGTGGTGTGCGCCTCACGGCTGATCGAGCCATAGCTCATCGCGCCGGTGGTGAAGCGCTTGACGATGTCCGCTGCGGTTTCGATCTCTTCGAGCGGCAGCGGGGTTTCGGCGGGCTTCAATTCCATCAGCCCGCGGATCGTCAGCATCCGTTCGGCCTGGTCGTTGATCGTTTGTGCGAATTCGCGGTATTTGTCGGGCAGATTGCCGCGCACCGCGTGTTGCAGGCTGGCGATATTGCCCGCAGTCCATGCGTGGTCCTCGCCGCGCAGGCGCAACTGGTACATCCCGCCGACATCGAGCATCGTGCGATAGATCGGGTTGTCGCCATAGGCTTGGCGGTGCCGGCTGACGGTTTCCTCGGCAATTTCGCGCAGGCCCACGCCTTCGATCGTCGTCGCGGTGCCGGTGAAATATTTTTCGACAAAGGCGCTCGACAGTCCGACTGCGTCGAAGATCTGCGCACCGCAATACGACTGGTAGGTCGAGATGCCCATCTTGGACATGACCTTCAAAATGCCTTTTCCGATCGCCTTGATGTAGTTCTTCTTCACCTCGAGCCGGGTCAGCGGCAGATTGCGCTCGGTGCGCATCGCCTCCAGCGTCTCGAACGCCAGGTACGGGTTGATCGCCTCGGCGCCATAGCCTGCCAGCATGCAGAAATGGTGCACTTCGCGCGCTTCGCCGGTTTCGACGACCAGCCCGGTCTGCATGCGCAATCCCTGGCGCACCAGATGATGATGCACCGCTGCCGTTGCCAGCAAGGCGGGCATCGGCACGCGCGCTTCGTTTTGTGCGCGGTCCGACAGGATCAGGATGTTCTGGTCGGCCAGCACCGCTTCGGTCGCGGCCCAGCACATTTCCTTGATCGCCTGCTCCAGCCCGCCAGCGCCGGCACTCGCGTCCCAGGTCATGTCGATCGTCGCGGTGCGGAACGCGCCGTCGAGCGTCGCCTCGATCGCGCGGATCTTGACGATCTCGTCGTTGGTCAGGATCGGCTGGTCGACCTCGAGCCGCTTGTGCGTGCCGGCGACGCGGCCCAGCAGATTGGGGCGCGGGCCGATCATCGACACCAGGCTCATCACCAGCTCCTCACGGATCGGGTCGATCGGCGGGTTGGTCACTTGCGCAAAGTTCTGCTTGAAATAGTCGTAGAGCAGCCGCGACTTGCTCGACAGCACCGCGATCGGCGTGTCGGTGCCCATCGAGCCCAGCGGATCCTCGCCCAGCACGCCCATCGGTTCCAGGAACCGCGTCAGGTCTTCCTGGGTATAGCCGAACGCCTGCTGCCGATCGAGCAGCGCGGGCGTTCCGGCATCGAGCGTTTCGGTCGTCGCATCGGGCAGATTGTCGAGCTCGGGCATTTCAAGCGCCTTGAGCTTGTACTGCGCCGCTTCGAGCCAGGCCTCGTAGGGCTCGGCGCCGGCGAGTTCGGCCTTGATTTCCTCGTCCTCGATGATGCGGCCTTTTTCGAGGTCGACCAGCAGCATGCGCCCCGGCTGCAACCGCCATTTGCGCACGATATCCTCTTCACGAAACGGCAGCACGCCCGATTCCGACGCCATGCAGATCAGGCCGTCGCGCGTGATCGAAAACCGCGCCGGGCGCAGGCCATTGCGATCGAGCGTCCCGCCGATCTGGCGGCCGTCGGTGAACGCCACTGCGGCCGGGCCGTCCCATGGCTCCATCAGCGCGGCGTGGTATTCGTAGAATGCGCGGCGCTTGGCATCCATCAGCGGATTGCCCGACCACGCCTCGGGGATCAGCATCATCACCGCATGCGCCAGGCTGTACCCGCCCGCGATCAACAGTTCGAGCGCGTTGTCGAGGCTCGCGGTATCCGACTGGCCATGCGGAATGATCGGCCACATCTTGTCGAGATCGGGGCCGAGCAGTTCGGATTCCATCGTGCGCCGGCGCGCGTTCATCCAGTTGACGTTGCCGCGCACCGTGTTGATCTCGCCATTGTGCGCGACGAACCGATAGGGATGCGCCAGTTTCCAGCTGGGAAAGGTGTTGGTCGAAAACCGCTGATGCACCAGGCCCAGCGCCGAAACGCACAGCGGATCGCGCAGATCGTCATAGAAACTGCCGACTTGCGTCGCCAGCAGCAACCCCTTGTAGACAATCGTGCGCGACGAAAAGCTGGGCATGTACAGTTCGCTGATGCCAGGCAACCCGTGCTTTTCGGCAAGCAGCGCAAGCGGGTTCTGCGTCTGCTTGCGGATCGCCAGCAGCTTGCGCTCGAACGCGTCCTGATCAGCGGTCGCAGCCCCGCGACCGACGATGCATTGGCGGATCACCGGCATTTCGGCGATCACAGCTGCGCCCAGCCCATCGATCGTGGTCGGCACATCGCGCCACCCGATCAGGTGCTGGCCTTCCTTGGCGATGAATTTCTCGAAGAATTCGGTGATGAAGGCGCGGCTCGGCTCGTCCTGCGGCATGAAGCACATTGCCACGCCGTAATCGCCCGGCGGCGGCAGCACCTTGCCCTCGCCGTCCGCCCAGGCGCGCAACAACGCATCGGGCAGCTGAATCAGGATTCCCGCGCCATCGCCCAGCAATGGGTCGGCCCCCACCGCCCCGCGGTGATCGAGATTATGCAGGATTTCAAGCGCCTGTTTGATAATCGCGTGGCTTTTTTCGCCCGAAATCTGGGCAATGAAGCCCACACCACAGGCATCGTGCTCGTTACGCGGATCATAAAGGCCTTGAACCGGGGGAAAACCCATCTTTCCTGTATTCCTGCAACCAGAGTTGGCGTTTCAAGCGCGTGAAGACGGATCGGGGAAACGCCATCACGCTCGAGTAATTTTTGCCGGCGCCCGGGATCAACACGAAACCGTGTTTTACCACAAAATCCGGCGCTCGCACGCTTTGTATCAACGCCGCGCGCACGAATCACGTCGCCCGCGAAACAACAAAAGTTGCGCGAAAACCCCCATGACCGCATGAATGTTATTTTGCAACCGGGACGATGTACCTTTGCGGTGCGGTTTGCACCAGTCTGGCTTGTCGGGGTGCTACGCAATGGGGACGCCCGATAAAGGGCCTCCGGCGGCCAAGGGCCGGGGGCCCTTGGGTCCCGTTAATGTCTTGAATTGTGTGTTATTTTGGCGTTGTGTTCCGCGCACCAAAATATCGGGTTCCAAGAGCATGGCCCATAGCCGCAAGCTTTGGTTGTTCTCGTCTTCCCGGCTTGACCCGGGATCCCGCTTTTCTTTCGCGGTATCTTCAAATTCGGACGTTTCCGCGCCGAAGAAGCGGGACCCCGGGTCAAGCCCGGGGCGACGGTATTGTTATGTTAGCGCCTATGGGCGTTGGCCCTTGGCCGCCGGAGGCCCCCCCGGCTACCTCAACGTTGTGCGCTCATCCGGCGTAACGTGGCCAGCGCATCGCGCAATGCGCGGTCGGCGTCGTTGGTTTGGCCGCGTGCGGGCGCGGCATTGTCGCTGGCGTGAAGCGGGAACTGCACAACCGGGTCGCTGGCGCCATCGGCCGGACGCGTTGGCAGATCGGGGCGCACGAGGGTCATGTTGGCCAGCGAGGAATACTGAGGCCCTGCAACCGCATCGGTCCTGAGCGCACCGAAAATGCTGTGCGGCGCCACGAATGTATCTTCCGCGGCATCCGAAGCCGGTTCGGTCGGCTGGGGCTCCGGGGTATTGCGCAGGAAACGCGGGGGCAGGTCGTCGGTGGCTTCGCCAGCAACCGGCGCTTCGTCCACGCGGCCCAGCCGCGACGGCTTGGCGCGGAGCAAGGGTTCTTCGTCGGGCGCCGGAGCGACAGGATTGCTGCGCAACGCCTGGCGCACCGTGATCGCCAGCGCGAGGCGTTCGATCAGTTGCACCAGGCCCAGAGTGGCAACGGGCGCTTCGACGATCGGATCCTGCGGCGCGGCTGTGGCCTGGCTGGCCAGCGGCGCGGATTTGGGCAAGGACGCGGCATCGAACACCGGCTCGGCATCCTGCGGCAAAAGCGGCAGCGCATGGGCCAGATCGGCTGGTTCGCCGGTTTCGGGGGGAAGCACCACCGCTTCACCCGGTGCATAGATGCCCGACTGCGCCAATGGAGGCGTCTCGCCGAAATGGCCTGCGAAAAACGGCGGCACCTCGGCCGGCTGTGCTTCGATCTGCGCACCTGGGTGCCCGGTCATGAACGCGCCCAGCGGCGTTTCTTCGGGAACGGGCGCGATGTCGGCGTCCATGGTCTGTGCGGTCCACGCCGGCGGCACGGTCTTGAGGTCTGCGGGCGCCACCGGGGCGAATACCGGATCTTGCGCATGATAGGGCAGCACGTCTTCGGTCACCACCAGCGGCCGGCGCGGCGGGGCATCGGGGTGCGCATCGCGGTTGCGGATGCGCGGTGCAGGTTCGGCCGTCGCTTCGCGCGGCGCGGCTGCCGGTTTGGCGGTGCGCACGCGGGCAAGACCCGCCCTGATCCGCAATATCGGCGACACGCCGGCGGCCCGTGCATGGAGCGCAAGGCCCAGCGCGATGCCGAACGCAGCGCCCAGCAGCGTGAGGCCCGCGGCAATCAGGATATGCGCGGTCGTACCCAGCGGCGGCGCGGCCGATGGCACGATCGCTGTCAGATGCAGATGGCCGGCCAGTGCAGCCAGCGCTTCGCCGCCGGCCGCCACGGCGCCCAGGCCGAACAGCGCGGCAAACCACACGCCGGTGATCACCGGAAACGCCGGGTGCGCCATCGCATGCTGCGCGCTTTGCCCCAGAGTCGGTTTGCGGGCGGCGGTCCTGGTCGGGCGGGCTGGTGTGGTCACGATGGCAATCTCAATCCCTGCTGGTTCTGCGCCGACTTGCGGCCTGGCTGCCTCAATATCAGGCGAATCAGGCGGCAATCCGGGCGGAATCACCCTTGGTATAACGGTTTCTGGCTATCACCGCTTGGTAAACAGGAAGATAACGCTGCGCGTTGCGACCCCAGTCATGCGCGCGCTCGACAAACGCGCGGGCGATGTCGCGCCGCTCGTCCCAGCCGCTGCGATCGGTCAGCAACTGGTTCATCGCCGCAGCCAGCGCCGCCGGATCGTCGGGCGCAAACAGCGTGCCGGTGACGGTGTGCTCGATCAGTTCGCGGTGCCCGCCGACGCTGCTCGCGGCGACCAGCTTGCCTTGCGCCATCGCCTCCAGCGGCTTGAGCGGGGTCACCAGATCGGTCAGGCGCATGCCTTTGCGCGGGTAACACACGACATCGACCAGCGCGTAATAGCGATCGACCTCGTGATGCGGCACGCGCCCGACAAAGCAGATCGCGCCCGCCGCCGATGAAGCGGCGGCCTGCGCCCGCAGCGTCGCCTCGGCCGGTCCGCCGCCGACCAGCAGCAGCCGCGCACCGGGATGCACCGCCACGATGGCCGGCATCGCCGCGATCAGATCGTCCAAACCTTCATAAGGATAGAAACTGCCCAGGAACCCGATCACCGGGCCAGAACCCAGCCCCAGGGTTTCGGCCAGTGCCGGATCGCGCGCGAGCGGGCTGCCGAACAGCGCCAGGTCGACGCCGTTGGGCATCACGGTGATCCGGTCGCGTGCTACGCCGCGCGCGGCCAGGTCATCCTTCAGCCCGGTGCAGATCGTCACCACCGCATCGGCGCCCGCGACCACGCGGTTTTCCAGCTGGCGCGTCAGCCAATAGCGCCACGAGCGGTCGGTGCCGGTGCCGTTGCCGACCGCCGCATCCTCCCAGAACGCGCGAATCTCGTAAACCAGCGGCACGCCCAGCCGCCGCGCCGCGCGCAACGCCGCCATGCCGCACAGCGCCGGGCTGTGCGCGTGAAGCACGTCGGGTCGCCACACTTGGGCGATTTCGACAATGCGATCGGTCAGCGCGCAGACTTCGCGCCATTCGCGCACGCCTGGCGCGCCGGCCGGCGTGCCCGGGGTACGCCAGAACTGCAGGCCATCGATGTCCTCGGGCTCGGCCTCGCCGGTGGGCGCGGTATGGCGCAAGCCGGTGACGGCGCGCACATCAAGCCCGAACGCCTGCTGCGCCTTGAGAATGGCGCGCGTGCGAAAGGTATAACCGCTCTGCAGCGGCAACGAATGGTCTAGAACGTGGAGAATCCGTGGCATGGAAACGTCATGACACAGCAAGCCTTAACGGGCTATCAACCGGATATGGTGCAGTGTTTGTTTGCAGAGCCACCCACCGCCCCGCACCCCCGGATGCCGTAACACCCGCCCATGATCGACATGCTCGCCCTGTTCATCCCGCACTTCGTGCTGGCGCTCGCCGTGTGGCGGCTGGTGTCGCGTGCCGATCTGGATGATGACCCTGCCCTCCCGCGCAAGCCTGCGCGGTATGACACGCACGACAAGCCGTGACCAATCTCGCGCTGACCGCGTTCGTCATGGCGTTTTTCGTCGCGGGCTTCATGCGGCCGTTCCTGTTCGTGCTGGCGTACGCCTATATCGATATCGTCGCGCCGCAGAAAATCGGCTGGGGCCCGCTCGGTTCGCTGTCGATCTCGCTTGTCGCGTTCGTGCTGTGCGTCATCATGTGGGCCGCGCGCGAAGACAAATCGGGCATCCGCCTGACGTCGCGCCAGGGGCTGATGCTGCTGCTGCTGGCGTATTGCGGCGTGACCACGATCACCGCCGATTTCCCGGTAGAGGCCGCGGCCAAATGGGACTGGGTGTGGAAGGCGCTGATCTTTGCGTCGTTTTTACCGTTCACCCTGCGCACGCGCCTGCGGATCGAGGCGCTGGTGCTGATCATGGTGGTGGGCGTGGCCGCGATCACCATCGACGGCGCGTTCAAGACGCTGATGGGGGGCGGTGGCTATGGCGAATTGAAGCTGCTCGTCAACGACAACACCGGGCTTTACGAAGGGTCGATCATCTCGACCGTGGCGGTGTGCACGATCCCGCTGGCCTTCTGGCTGGCAAGTTATGGCACGGTGTTCAAACCCGGCTGGATGGTGCGGCTGTTTGCGTTGGGCGTGGTGTTTTCGGCGATCCTGATGCCGGTCGGCACGCAGGCGCGCACTGGGCTGATCTGCGTTGCCGTGCTCGGCCTGTTGAAACTGCGCAGCACCAAGCGGCGGTTGCTGTACCTGATGCTGATCGGCGCGGGCAGCATGATCGCGCTGCCGCTGCTGCCCGCCAGCTTTACCGAGCGGATGGGCACGATCAGCAACCACCAGGCCGACCAGTCGGCCAGCACCCGCGTCGCGGTGTGGACCTGGACGATGGAATTTGCCAAGACGCACCCGTTCGGCGGCGGGTTCGACGCGTTTTTGCAGGACACGATCAGCTATGACAAACCGATCCTGTCGACCGACGGGCAGAACCGGGTCATCGGCACCGATCATGTGCTCGAACATGGCCGCGCCTACCATTCCAGCTATTTCGAGATGCTGGGCGAACAGGGCTATCCCGGGATCGGCTTATGGCTGCTGCTGCATATCCTGGGCGTGATCCAGATGGAGCGTATCCGCCGGCGATACCGGAAGGACCCGCCCGAAAACCTGGCGTGGATCAGCCCGCTGGCCGATGCATTGCAGCAGGCGCAGATCGTCTATCTGTTCGGCGGGGCGTTTGTCGGAATCGCGTTTCAGCCGTTCTGCTACATGCTGGTCGGGCTGCAATGCGGGCTGGCGGCCTATGTCGGGCGGCTGGACGAGGCCGCTGCCGAGCAACGCCGGATCGAGCGGTTGATCCGGCGGCCGGGACCCGCCCCGATTGTGCCCGAGCCGCTGATTCCCGTGCGCCATGCTCATGCTGCCGGGCCGTTGCTTGGCGATGACAGCGCTGCGGTGCCACCGGTGCCGACACGCTTAATCGGCTGATTAAATTTGCCGTTGCGCGGCGGTGCGCAAGGCGCCATGATGCCAGCCAAAGCACAGCAAGAGGGATGAGCATGCCCACTACCGTAGAACCTGGCGCCATGAAGGACCGGATCGGCCAGGTTGTCGGCACGTCCGCCTGGATCGAAGTGTCGCAACAGCGGATCAACGAATTTGCGCAGGCGACCGGCGATTTTCAGTTCATCCATCTCGACCCGGTGTCGGCGGCCAAGACGCCGTTCGGCGGCACGATCGCGCACGGGTTCCTGACGCTGTCGCTGATCCCGCTGATGACGCAGGAAAGCGATATCCCGCGCGCCGCCGGCATCAGGATGGGGGTGAATTACGGCGGCAACAAGACGCGGTTCCTGTCCCCGGTACGATCGGGCAAGCGCATTCGCGGCCATTTCAAACTGCTGGAAATCGAGGAGAAACGCCCCGGGCAGTGGCAGCAGACGATGGAAATCACCGTCGAGATCGAAGACGAGGCCAAGCCCGCACTGATCTGCGAATGGATCACCCAGTTTTTCGTTTAGTCGCACCATAAAGCCCCTCCCCTTCAGGGGAGGGGTTGGGGTGGGGCCTCACCCCACTCGCCGACGCTCATGCAAATGTGGGTTGTAGCCGAGAGCCCCCACCTCCGGCCCCTCCCCTGAAGGGGAGGGGTGCAGGCTTCAGGCTACCGCCGACAGCTGCCGGGATTGTGGCTGGCAATCCAGTCATCCACCAGCGGCGCGATCGCATTGCGCCAGCGGCTGCCGTTGAAGATGCCGTAGTGCCCGACGTCGGCGGCCAGGTGGTATTTCTTCATCGCCTCGGGCAGGTTCGGCGTTATGGTCAGCGCGGCGCGGGTCTGGCCGATGCCGGAAATATCGTCGCGTTCGCCTTCTATGCACAGGATCGCGGTGTCGGTGATCGCGCCCGGGTCCACGACATGGCCGCGATGGACCATTTCGCCTTTGGGCAGCGCGTGCTTCTGGAACACCAGGTCGACCGTCTGCAGGTAGAATTCGGCCGTCATGTCGCAGACCGAGCGGTATTCCTTGTAGAAGGCCATCGTGGCATCGGCGCTTTCGCCATCGCCCTGGACCAGGTGCTTGAACAGGCCGTAATGGCTCATCATGTGGCTGCCCAGGTTCATCGACATGAACGAGGCGAGCTGGACGAAGCCGGGATAGACCTTGCGCCCGGCGCCCGCATAGGGCGCGGGCACTTGCGCGATGACATTGTGCTTGAACCACGCGTAAGGCTTGTTGGACGCGTGGGTGTTGACCGCGGTCGGGCTTTCGCGCGTGTCGATCGGGCCACCCATCATGGTCAGCGACGCCGGGCGGCACGGGTGGCCGGCCTTGGCCATGACCGCCGTCGCGGCAAGCGCGGGCACCGATGGCTGGCACACGGCCATCACATGCGCGGCCGGCCCGATATATTCGAGGAATGCGATCAGGTAATCGATGAAATCATCGAGATCGAACCGCCCCTCCTCGACGGAGACCAGCTTTGCATCGGCCCAGTCAGTGACATAGACGACATTGTGTTCCAGCATGCGCTCGACCGTGCCGCGCAACAACGTGGCATAGTGGCCGCTCATCGGCGCCACGATCATCAGGCGCGGCGCATCGGCGGGCAGGCCCTTGCGCGCCAGGCGCTTCAGATCGCCGAACGGACGGTGCATGGCCGTCGTTTCGGTCACGGCGTGGCTCTTGCCGCCGACCGTGACCGAGGCGAGCCCGAACACCGGCTTGCCGCGCGGCGCGGCGGCATGCGCAAACACATCGAGCGCAGAGGCCATCGCCTGCGTGCCTGCGAACGGATAGGGCTGGCTGTGCAGCATGTCGGCGGCCATCCCGGCCATGGCGCTGCCCGCGTTGAGCAGCGAGCGCTGAAATTCGTAAGCCTTGTACATCATGGGCACAGCCATCCCCGGTTCTGGTCGTGGGCGACGCCGCGAAATGCGGGCGAGAACCGCTTATATGGGCCTGCACAGTCGATTGTGCAATGCAGCATGCCTGTACACACCATTGCATCGCGGTACACGTCAATTTGGCCCATACCGTTGCCCGAAAAAATCGGCTAGGCGATGCGCCATGGACGCCCAGACCGCACACCCCGCCGCCATCCCCCCCGCCATTCCCGCCGCCATCTCAGGTGCCGAACTCACCCCGGCAGAGCCTGCAAAGACCCGCTCGCTCGGGCCGCTGCGCATGGTCCTGAATCAGGCGGTCACGTATCCGGGCCAGGTCGCTGCCGCCGTTGCGGCGTTGCTGATCACCTCGACCGCGACGCTGGCGGTGCCGTTCGGGTTTCGCATGGTCATCGACAAGGGCTTTGCCCGCGGCGCGGATGTCCATGCCCTCGGCGAATGGTTCGCGATGCTGCTGGCGATCGTCGTGGTGCTGGGCATCGGCACCGCAATGCGCTTTTATTGCGTGTCGTGGCTGGGCGAGCGCGTGGTCGCCGATATCCGCATCAAGGTGCAGGCCAACCTGTTGCGCATGCCGCCCAGCTATTTCGAGGACAACAGCCCCAGGGAAATCTCGTCGCGCCTGACATCGGACACTGCGATCATCGAACAGGTCGTCGGCACCACGGTTTCGATCGCGCTGCGCAATCTGATCATGGTGGTGGGCGGCATCGTCTACCTGTTTGCCATGGCCCCGGCGCTGACCGCCGAATTGCTGGTCGGCATCCCGGTGGTGATCATTCCGATCACGGTGTTCGGCAGCCGGCTGCGCAAGGCGTCGCGCACCAGCCAGGACCGGGTCGCAATGGTAGGCGTGCGCGCCGCCGAAGTGCTGGGCGCGATGAAAGTGGTCCAGGCGTTCGGCCAGGAGCCGCGCGAACTGGCACGGTTTGGCGATGCGGTCGAGCGGACGTTCGAAACGGCGCGCCGCCGCATCATGCTCCGCTCGGCGATGACCGCAATCATCATCGTGCTGGTCCTGGGCGGGCTGACCGCGCTGATGTGGCAGGGCGCGCTGGGCGTGGCGGCCGGCCGGATCAGCGGCGGGACGATCGCCGCGTTCGTGCTGACCGGCGCGCTGGTCGCGGGATCGTTCCAGGCGCTGACCGAAGTCTATGGCGACCTGGTGCGCGGCGCGGGCGCGGCCGAACGCCTGAGCGAACTGTTGCGTGTGACCCCCGAAATCGCGGCGCCGGCGCGCCCGATCGCGATGCCCAGCCCGCCGCGCGGGCAGATCGCGTTCCAGAATGTCTCGTTCCGCTATCCCACCCGACCCGATGCGCCCGCGCTCAGCGATTTTTCGCTGGCGGTCGAGCCTGGCGAAACCGTTGCCATCGTCGGCCCGTCGGGTGCGGGCAAATCCACGCTGTTCCTGCTGGCAGAGCGATTCTACGACCCGCAGGCCGGCACCGTGCGGATCGATGGCGTGCCGTTGCGAGAGGCAGACCCCGCGCAAGTGCGGGCGCGGATGGCGCTCGTGCCGCAGGAAGGCGTGCTGTTTGCCGCCAGCGCGCGCGACAACTTGCGCTATGGCCGGCCGGAGGCCAGCGATGCCGAGATCTGGGAAGCGGCGCGCGCTGCGCATGCCGATATCTTTCTTAAAGAGCTGCCCGACGGGCTCGACACGTTTCTGGGTGAAGACGGCACGCGGCTGTCGGGCGGGCAGCGCCAGCGGATCGCGATCGCGCGCGCGCTGTTGCGCGATGCGCCGATCCTGCTGCTCGATGAAGCGACCAGCGCGCTCGATGCCGAAAGCGAACGCCTGGTGCAGGACGCGCTCGACACACTGATGCAATCGCGCACCACGCTGGTCATCGCGCACCGGCTGGCCACCGTGCGCCAGGCCGACCGGATCATCGTGATGGAACAGGGCCGGATCGTCGAACAGGGCACGCATACCGCACTGACCGCGCAGGGCGGACTGTATGCGCGGCTGGCACGGTTGCAGTTCGATGGTGCGGCGACGCTGTTCGACTGACGGTCTTTTGCAGGCGCACGCGCGCGGCATTTGCGGATCTGGCGTACAGTTGATAACAGGTGAAACCTGTTAACCCTGTCTTGATGGATCACCCCCACGGGATGCGCACATTTTCGACCCGTCCGCTGGCCACACTGCTGGCGTGCCTTTGCCTCACCCACGCGATGCCCGTGCTGGCCGATGCGGCCCAGGGCGCATCGGCCGACTATCCGACGCCGACCTTTGGCGGCTGGGGGGTCAATCCGGCCGATATCGACCACGCGGTACGCCCGGGCGACAATTTCTTCGACTATGTCAACGGCAAGTGGCTGCGCGCCGAAGTCATTCCGGGCCAGTATACGTATAGTGGCAATGTGCTGGCGTTGCGGCTCGGGTCGGCACGCGCAGTGCGCGCGATCCTTGCCGACCTGGCCGCATCGCCGCACCCGGCAGGCACGACCGAACAGCGCCTGGCCGACAGCTACCACGCCTTCATGGACGACGCGGCGATCAATGCCGCGGGTCTGGCGCCCGCGCAGCCGTTCATCGACCGCATTCGCGCCAGCCAGACGCGCGCGCAACTGTCCGCGCTGATGGGCGAGCCCGGCATGCCCTCGCCGATCGCGCTCTACGTCAATATCGATCCCACCCGTCCCAAGGCCAATGCGGTATTTGCCGCGATCACCGGGCTCGGCCTGCCCGATCGCGACTATTACCTCAGCGATACCGTGCGCAATGTCGATCTGCGCGCCAAATACCAAACGCTGCTGACGCTGCTGCTGGCCAGGGCGGGCTATGCCGATGCGGCCGCCGTTGCGACGCGCGTCTATGAATTCGAGCACCAGATCGCGATCGTATCGTGGGATCGTGCGCTGGCGCGCAATCCGCTGCTGACGAACACGGTCGTGCCGCTGGCCACGGTCGAAAGCTGGGGCAGCGCATTTCCCATCAAGCCGCTGATCGACGCCAGCAGCCTGGGCCAGGTGCCATCGCTGATCGTGCGCGAAGTTCCGCCGACTGCCGAGACGGCGGTGACCGCGGGGATTGCGCCGGCGGACCAGGCAAAGCTGGGCGGCGGGATGCCCGCGCTCGCGCAGGTGCTGGGCACTACCGATGTTGCCACGATCCAGGCGTGGATGATCGCGACATTCTTGCGCACGCATGCCTCGGTGCTGCCGGCCGATATCGACGATGCCAATTTCGCGTTCTACGGCAAAGTGCTGAGCGGGCAGGAAAGCCAGCGTCCACGCTGGCAGCGCGGTGTCGACGCGGTCGAGGGCCAGATGGGCGAAGCGGTCGGCAAGATCTATGTCGCGCAGTATTTCCCGCCCGCCAGCAAGATCGCGATGGAAAAGCTCGTCGCAAACTTGCGCGCGGCGCTGGCGGTCAATCTGCAGGACCTGGCCTGGATGACCCCTGCCACCCGTACGGCGGCGCGGGCGAAGCTTGACCAGTTCGGCGTGAAAGTCGGCTATCCCGATACGTTCAGGACGTACGACGGCATGATCATCCGCCCCGATGCGCCACTCGCCAATGCCGTCGCATCGGACCAATGGCATTGGCAAGACCAGTTGCGCGACCTGGCCAACGGCGTCGACAAGACACGCTGGCGGATGACACCGCAGACGGTGAACGCCTATTATCAGCCCACCGCCAACGAGATCGTGTTTCCTGCCGCCTATCTGCAACCGCCCTATTTCAATCCCCGGGCCGACGACGCGGTCAATTATGGCGCGGTCGGCGCGACGATCGGCCACGAGATCGGCCATGGCTTCGACGATCAGGGATCGCACTATGACGGCACCGGGCAATTGCGCAACTGGTGGACGGCGCAGGACCGCAAGACGTTCGAGGCGCTGACCGCGCGGCTGATCGCGCAATACGATCGGCAATGCCCGTATGACGAGGGCAAGACCTGCCACAACGGCCGGCTGACACTGGGCGAAAACATCGGCGATCTGGGCGGGCTGTCGATGGCGTACGAGGCGTATCATCTGTCGCTGCACGGCAAACCCGCCAAAGTGATCGACGGGCTGAGCGGCGACCAGCGGTTTTTCCTGTCATACGCGCAGAGCGAACGGTGGAAGCTGCGCGAGGCGTTCGGGCGGCAACTGCTGAAAAGCGATCCGCATTCGCTGGCGGAAACGCGCGTCAACGCCGTGCTCCCCAATTTCGACCCGTGGTACAAGGCGTTCGATATCAAGCCGGGTGACAAGCTGTACCTGCCGCCGGCGGAGCGTGTGCATATCTGGTAATGATCGTCGGCGCTCCGCTCTTGACACTGCGGGGCACTGCGGCAATTCCCTGCGCCCATGGATCTGAATCTTACCGCCGTCGTGCTCGGCATCGTCGAGGGACTGACCGAGTTCCTGCCTGTTTCCTCGACCGGCCATCTGGTGCTGGCGACCCGGCTGTTCGGGTATGATCTCAAAGACTGGGAGGTGTTCAACATCGTCATCCAGCTGCCCGCGATCATGGCGGTGGTGGTGGTGTTCTGGCCGACATTTGCCGATGTCGCGCGCGGCGCGCTGCGGCGTGAGACGCAATCGCTGCATTTTATCCGCAATGTGCTGATCGCCTTCATCCCCGCTGCTGTGCTGGGTGTGCTGCTCAAGAAAAAGATCGATTTCCTGCTCGAATCGCCGATCGTCGTCGCAATCGCGCTGATCGTGGGCGGGATCGCGATCATCGTGATCGAACGGATTGCACGCCAGCGCGCCTATGAGCCGGTCAGCGCGTTGCCGGCCGGGCGCTCGTTTGCGATCGGCATCGTACAGTGCATCGCGATGATCCCGGGCGTTTCGCGCTCGGGCGCGACGATCATGGGCGCGCTCGCGATGGGCGAAAACCGCAGGACTGCGGCGGAATTCAGCTTCTTCCTTGCGGTTCCGACAATGTTCGGCGCGACCGTGAAACAGCTGTTCGACAACCGCCACGCACTCGCCGCGCATTCAGGGTCGGTCGGCCTGACCCAGATCGCGATCGGATCGGTCGTGTCGTTCGTCGTGTCGCTGGTCGTGATCCGGTTGTTCATCGGCTATATCAGCCGCCACGGCTTCGTACCCTTTGCGATCTATCGCATCGTCATCGGCAGTCTCGCGCTGATCCTGCTGCTCAAAGCCTGATGTCGCACCTGCACCACAAAGCGTACGATACGCTGATCGAACCGTTGCAGGAACAGCTGACCGGTGCGGCGCGCTGGGCGGCAAAGACCGGGGCGCGCGTGGTGGTGCTGTTCGAAGGGCGCGATACCGCAGGCAAATCGGGCGCGATCCACGCGATTTCCGAAAAGCTCGACACGCATCAGGTGCGCACCGTCGCGCTGGGCAAGCCGACATCGCGCGAAGAGAGCCAGTGGTATTTCCAGCGCTATATCGCGCACCTGCCGGCGGCGGGCGAAATCGCGCTGTTCGATCGCAGCTGGTACAACCGTGCCGGCGTCGAGGCGGTGATGGGCTTTGCGACGAAGGACCAGGTCCACCGGTTCCTGGAACAGGCCCCGGTGTTCGAGCGCATGCTGATCGACGAGGGTATCCTATTGTTCAAATACTGGTTGTGCTGCGACCAGGAGGAGCAGGAAAAACGTTTTGCCGAACGCGCCGAAAATCCGTTCAAGCGGTGGAAGCTGTCGCCGGTCGATCTGGCCTCTCGCGACAAGTACGACGATTACACCAAGGCGCGCGAGACGATGCTGACGGCCACGCATACCCCCCAGGCACCGTGGACGCTGGTCGATTTCAACGACCAGAGGCGTGGCCGGCTGACGCTGATCCGCGATTTTCTGGACCGTCTGCCCGATACCGACGTCAAGGTGCCCGAGCTCAAGCTGCCGAAATTGCACCATCATGCGGACAAGGAGCGGTACGGCGTTCTGTCGCCGATCCCGCCGTTTGCGGATGACGACTAGACTGCTTGCTTGACATCATACCGATTCTGTCTCATCGGGCAGCCCCTGTAGAGCCCTGGGTGACCAACCCGCCGGGCCCACCAAACCGAAGTTTTCAGGAATAACGTCATGGCCAAGACCTCCACCGTCAAGATCCGCCTGGTCTCGACCGCCAACACCGGTTTCTTTTACGTCACCAAGAAGAACCCGCGCAATTCGACCGAGAAGTTCACCTTCCGCAAGTACGACCCGGTCGTGCGCCAGCATGTCGAATTCAAGGAAGCCAAGATCAAGTAAGTTCACACAGGGTTCAATGACCGGACGCTAACGCTGTGGTGATGACCCGATTTGCGAACTTTCTGACCGCCACCGCGCTATCCCTCGTCGCCATCGCGACGGGGGTTTTGTCGTTGGTGCCGGTTGCGGCGCATGCCGATCCGGCGGCCGACATCAACCAGGCCGTGGCGGCGCTGCGCGCGATCGATTCGCTGCGCGCCGATTTCATCCAGACCGACGCCAATGGCGGCCGCGTGACCGGCGTCCTGACGATGAAGCGCCCGGGCAAGATCCGCTTTCAGTACCAGGCTGGCGTGCCGTTGCTGATCGTGTCGGATGGCGCGTCGCTGACGATGATCGATTACGAGGTGCGCCAGGTGCAACGGTGGCCGATCAAGAACAGCCCGCTGGGCGCACTGCTCAATCCCGACAAGGATGTCGCGCGCTTTGCGCGGCTTAACCAGACCGGACGGCCGGACCTGATCAGCATGGCGGTACGCGATCCCGGCCATCCCGAATACGGCACCCTGACACTGCTGATGCTGCGCAAACCCTCTGCGCCCGGCGGGCTGGAACTCGATTCGTGGATCGCCACCGACGCGCAGTCGCGCCGGACGCTGGTCCGCCTGACCAATCCGCAATATGGCGTTGCCGTGCCCGAGACGATGTTCCGCTGGACCGATCCGCGCCCGCAAAAGCACAAGGCCGGGTAACATACCGCTGTGATGACACGGTTTATGACAGGTCCGTTCATCTCCGTGAAAGCCGGGCACCGCTAAACCCGGTTCAGCAGGATGGTTCATAGCGGGTCCCCCCCCTGTTGCCCGCTAATCGCCCCCCGAGCCATCTTGTCACAGCGTGACGAACGCAGCTGGAACCCTCGCCCCACATCCCCCCCGGGGCGGGGGTTTTCAGATTTTCCATTCGAAAAATATCGTTTGGCAATCGGGCACGAGGTGCCTTTGCTGGTCGCATTGCTTTAGGAAAAAACCGGTTCCCACTTTTTTCTGCGATGTGCCTTTGTTGCCGCATCGCCTCTCGAAAAAACCGGTTCCCACTTTTTTCTGCGATGTGCCTTTGTTGCCGCATCGCCTCTCGAAAAAACCGGTTCCCACTTTTTTCTGCGATGCTAGAGCCAGGCGATGATCTCTATCGCCACCTGGAACATCAATTCGGTCCGCCTGCGCATCAACCAGGTCGAGCGATTCCTGGCACAGGAAGCACCCGATGTGTTGTGCCTTCAGGAAATCAAATGCACCGCGGACCTGTTCCCGCGCGAAGTGTTCGAGCGGCTTGGCTATGGCCACATCGCCGTCCATGGCCAGAAAGGCTATCACGGCGTCGCCACGGTCAGCCGCCTGCCGCTAAGCGAAACCGCGCGCCACGACTGGCAGGACAACGGCGATGGCCGGCATATCGGTGTCGATATCCCCAGCGCAGGGATTTTCCTCGAAAACGTGTACATTCCCGCTGGCGGCGATATCGCCGATCGCACGGTCAATCCGAAATTCGGGCAGAAGCTCGATTTCCTCGAGCGCATGACCGTCTGGTCGAAAGGGCTCGCCAGAACCCCCAATCGCCACACGCTGCTGGTCGGCGATTTCAATGTCGCGCCGCTCGAAGCGGATGTCTACAACCACAAGGCCCTGCTCAAGGTCGTGTCGCATACGCCGATCGAGGTTGAAACGCTGGCCCGGCTGGCGGCCGCGCACGACTGGGTGGATCTTGGCCGCAAGCACATCCCCGCGCCCGGGCGCAACTATTCCTGGTGGTCGTATCGCTCGTACTGGCGCGACAAGGACCAGGGGCGCCGGCTCGATCATATGTGGGCGTCGCCCGCGCTTGCCGCGCGCTCGACCGACCACAAGCTGGTCGAGGAAACACGCAAGTGGGACCAGCCGTCGGATCACATTCCGCTGATCACGCGGTTTGACGCATGAACGACAGCTATCCGGGCAGCAGCCGCCGCGTCGCGCGCGCGATCGACGCGTTGCGCCATGGCTGGGCGATCAGGATCACGTCCGACGCCACCGGCGAAGCCCCGCTCGACCTGCTGCCGGCCGAAACCGGCTATGCCCAGCCCGGGCTCTACGCCCCGCGCATGCTGATCTCCGCCGCACGCGCCGCCACGCTCAAGCTTGGCAACAGCCTCGCCTACGACCCCGCCGCGCCGGTGATGATCCGCGCCAGCACTCCGTTCAATCTGGCCACCGCACGCGATCTGGCCGACCCGGCACGCGATCTCGATCGCCCGTTGCGCGGGCCGTTCCATGCCGACCCGCTGCCCGACGCCGCCTCGGCGCGCACCGCGATGGAACTGGCGCGCCTGGCCGGCATCCTGCCCGCGTTCCTGATCGCCAGCGGCAGCGATGTCGCGGTCAGCGTCACCCCGGACGATCTTGCCGCGTTCAAGGATCCGGCCTCGCTGTCGATCCAGGCCCGCGCCAGACTGCCCGTGGCGGCGACCGAAGATTGCGAAATCATCGCGTTTCGCGCGCGCGACGACTTGCGCGAACACGTCGCACTGGTGATCGGCACGCAGGACCACGACCGTGTGCCGCTCGTTCGCCTGCACAGCGAATGCCTGACCGGCGATATCCTCGGCAGCCTGAAATGCGATTGCGGCCCGCAACTCGATGCCGCGCTGCACGCGATGGCGCAAGAGGCCGCACAGGGCGGCTGGGGCGTGCTGCTTTACCTGCGCCAGGAAGGGCGCGGCATCGGCCTGATCAACAAGCTGCGCGCGTACCAGCTGCAGGATCAGGGCTTCGACACGGTCGATGCCAACGAACGCCTCGGCCTGCCCAGCGAAGCGCGCGATTTTCCGGTAGCGGCACGGATGCTCGATTTGCTGGGGGTGCCGGCGATCCGGTTGATGACCAACAATCCGGCGAAAGTCGATGCGTTGCGCGGCGTGGGTGTCGAGGTCATCGAACGCGTGCCGCATGCGCTGCCGTCGAACCCGCACAACCATCGGTACCTCGCGACGAAGCGCGATCGGTCGGGGCATTTGCTGGGCTGACGCCCGCCAGCGGCCATCGCCCGTACGCCCTACCCCACAACTATCGTCGCCCCGGGCTTGACCCGGGGTCCCGCTGCCCCTTGCGACGCCCCGCCTGGATTTGCCGTCAGCATAAAAGCATAGCTGGATCCCGGTTCAAGCCCGGGATGACGAGAGGGTGGCGCGTCAAGGCGGGGGGGTGAAGGTTTCAGCGCTTCTCGAACCGCCGGATCCCCGTCCCGATCGTGTTCGCGCCCAACCGGATCGCGTCGCCCGACCAGTCGACCAGGAACGCGGTGTCGTATTTCGCGCCCGGCGCCAGGCGTGCGACATTGCCGTCGATGGTCAGGCCGGCGGCGCTGTGAGCGTGGCCTTCGGGCGCGTTGGAGATCATCGTCGTGCGGTTTTCCTTGTCGGGGCCATCGACGAACCAGTTGCCACGGATCAGACCGGTCGATCCGGTGGACAGGTCGATCATGTAGTTGGTCGCGTGGCCGGCCGAATCGTCGAAGCTGCTGTCGGTGACTTCGATGCGTGCGGCGCGGCTTTTGACATAGTGCCCGCCGGTGCCGGCTTCGAAGCGGCTATTGCGCACGACGACTTCGGCATAGTTGCCGAAATAGACCGAGTGGGCGCAGGACAAGTCGCGGTCGCAGCGGCCGAGGCGCGAGAACGTCGAGCGTTCGATCAGCACGCTGCCGGCGGGATCGTCGGCAGACAGGATGCCTTCCTCGCTGTCGCGGAACCAGGCCTGGCGCACGACGAGGTTGCCGTGTTCGAGGCGGATGCCCGCGCCGTTGCCGTCGGACACGCGCTGGTTCTGAAAGATGATGCCTTCGACGCGGGCGGCGCGGCCGCGCACGACGAGCGCCGCCTTGCCCTCGCAGATCGCGTTGTCGAACGTCACCTGGCCCGGGACGGTCGCCAGGAATGCGACATCGCCTTTGGTCTGCGTGGCGCAATCACGATAGAGGCCGGGCGCGATCATGATCGTGCCGCTGCGATCGCCGATCGCGTCCACGGCGGCTTGCAGTGCGGCGAAACGCTGGCCGGTTTCGGCGATCATGTAGGGCGTGCGCTGGGCCTGCGCCCAAGCGGCGCTGCCGAGCATGGGAGCGCCAAGGGCAAGAACAAACTGCATTAAACGCTTCATCGACCGGACTTTCGCTGATCCACCCGTCCGGCCATGAACCCGTTGCGGGCCGCTGTCGATGCCGCGCGTCAGGCCTGTATCATTCCCGGCCACTGTGCCGAAACTCTGTTACGCAAAGTCCCGGATCGCCGCGATGAACCGGTCGCCATAGGCATCGCGCTTGCGCGCACCGACACCGCTGATTTCGGCAAGCGCAGACAGCGTTGCAGGCCGTGCCTGCGCCATTTCGCGCAAGGTCGAATCATGGAATACCACATAGGGCGGCACGCCGGCTTCCTTGGCGATGTCGCGGCGCAGCGCGCGCAGGGCATCGAACAGCGGATCGCTGGCGGGATCGGCGACCGGAGACGCCCCTTTGCGCCGCCGCGCGCTGCGGTCGGGCCGTTCGGCTTTGGCGTGGACGATCATGTCGACCTGCGCCTCGCCTTTCAGGATCGCGCGCGCGTCGCCGGCCAGCATCAGCCCGCCGTGTTCGGTCTGGATCAGCGCGCCGCGCGCCTGCAACGCGCGGCTGACCGGGCGGATCAGCAGTGCCTCGTCGGCATTGACGATGCCGAATACGGTCAGCTGGTCGTGGCCGCGCTGCATCACGCGCTCGTCGCTGGCGCCGGTCAGCACTTTTTCGACATGGCCAAGCCCGAACGCCTGGCCGGTGCGATAGACTGCCGACAGCACTTTGCGCGCCAGTTCGGTGACATTGGTGACTTCGGGGCGATCAAGGCAATTGTCGCAGTTGCCGCAAGCCTCGGGCGGGGATTCACCGAAATGGCTGAGCAGGATCGCGCGGCGGCACTGCGCGGTTTCGACCAGCCGGGCCAGCGTATCGAGCCGCACGCGCTCGCCCGCCTGACGCGATTCGTCCAGTTCGCTCACGCGCGATCGCGCGCGGGCAAAATCTTCCGCCCCCCACAGCATCAGCGCGACCGCGGGATCACCATCGCGGCCGGCGCGGCCGGTTTCCTGGTAATAGCTTTCGACCGATTTGGGCAGGCCGGCATGCGCGACAAAGCGCACGTCGGGTTTGTCGATGCCCATGCCGAATGCGACGGTGGCGACCATCACCATGTCTTCGGATGCGACGAACGCGGCCTGGTTCGCCTGCCGCACTTCGGGCGCCAGGCCGGCGTGATAGGGCAGTACGCGGCGACCGGTTTCGCCCAGTTGCGCGCTGAGTTTTTCCACGCCGGCGCGCGTCGGGGCATAGACGATGCCGGGGCCGGGATGTTCGGACAGCAGCCGGGTCAACTGCCGCAGCGGGGTGTCGCGCGGGGTGATGCCATAGCGGATATTGGGCCGATCGAACCCGGCGATGACCAGGCCATCATCGGGAATGCCGAGCTGGTCCATGATATCGGCGCGGGTGTGCGCATCGGCGGTCGCAGTAAGCGCTAGGCGGGGCACATCGCCAAAGCGGTCGAGCAAGGGGCGCAGCAGGCGGTAATCGGGGCGGAAATCGTGGCCCCATTCGGAGACGCAATGCGCCTCGTCGATGGCGAACAGCGCGATAGGCGCGCATTCGAGCATTTCGCGAAAGTGCGGCTGGCTGGCGCGTTCGGGCGCGATGTACAGCAGGTCGAGCTCGCCATTGCGGAAGCGTTCGATCGTCTGGCCGCGATCCATGTCGGCGCTGGTCAACGTCGCGGCGCGGATGCCGTTGGCGGTGGCGGCGCGCAACTGGTCGTGCATCAGCGCGATCAGCGGCGACACGACGACGCACGTGCCGGGCAGCATGACCGAGGGCAATTGATAGGTCAGCGATTTGCCAGCGCCCGTGGGCATGACCGCCAGCGTCGATTGGCCGGCGAGAACACGCGTCAGCACGTTTTCCTGCACGCCGCGAAAGGCGGGAAAGCCGAAGACCCGCGCCAGTTCGGCGCGCGCCTGTGCCAGGTCTGGTCGTACGACATCTTCGATCACGCGCATGGCTATGCCACAGCGCGGGGCTGCTCTCAAAAGGTTAATACTGCGAAAGTTGCGCGAGATGACGGCGGGTCATCGGCACCGTCAGCGTGGTGCTGGCGACCGCCATCAGCAGCAGCGCGGTAAAGGTTTCGGCCGTGATGATCTGCCGGTCGAGCAACACATTGACGAAAATGATCATGATCAGCGCCTTGGTCTGCAGCATCCAGCCGATCACCGCCGCTTCGCCCGGCGCCCAGCCGAGCAGGCGCCCGGCCAGCCGCACACCGAGCAGCTTGCCCGCGACCGAGGCGGCGAGGAAGAGCAATGCCGCGCCCAAGACGGCAAAAACAGCATTCCCGCCAAAACCCCATTGCGTGCGCAGCCCGGTCGAGAGGAAAAACACGGGCATCAGCGCGAGCAGCAGGACCTGGCGCATGGCATCGCGGCGTTCGATCGCAAACACCCGGCCATCGAGCACCGCGCCGGCCAGGAATGCGCCGACCATGAAATGCAGTCCGGCCCAATCGGCGGCAAAGCCCGTCGCTGCCAACCAGATGACTGCGATCGCCCAGCGGTCGTTTTCCGCCAGCCGCACCATCGCGCGGCGCATGCCCCAGGCCAGAAGCGCAAATCCCGCCAGAAACAGCGCCTGACGCCCCACGCGGTGCCAGTCGACCAGGATGAGCGCAAGCACGCCCCAGATCGCGACATCGTCGAAGCTGGCATAGCGCAGCATCCGGTCGCCCAGCGGGCGGCGGAACAGGCCCAGCTGTTCCATCAGCAGCACCAAGATCGGCAGTGCCGTGACGGCGCACGCCATGCCGATGCCGGCCATGACCTGCACCGGGCTGCCACTCGGCCCGACCCAGCCGGGCCAGCGCAGAACGAAGGCCGCTGCGGCCGCGCCAAACACCAGCGGCACCAGCAGCGCGGCCGTAGCGGTGATCACCGTTTCGCCGCGATTGGCCCAGACCTGCCCCAGATCGAGCTCCAGCCCGGCGGCGAACACGAACAGCATGACCGACCACCACGCGATGCCGTTTAGCGCGGCCATCACCTGCGGGTTGAACACGGCGCCATAGGCGTCGGGAAACACCGCCCCGAGCAAGCCGGGGCCCAGCAGGATCCCGCCGATGATCTGCACCACCACCAGCGGCGCGAACCGGTCGGTGCGCGCAAGACGCCACACCGCGTATGGCACCGCCATGATGACCGTCACCGCGATCAGAAAAAGTTCGCTGGTCCCCACACCTGTGCCCCGTTGTGCATCGATATTAGCGCAAACCATTGCGGCAAGGCAAATCGGTTCGCAAAGCCTCCCCGTTCCGCGGAGGGGAACCACCCGAAGCTGTGGCGGAGGGGCGGTGCCTCGTGGCGCGACCGGTGAGGGGTCGCGTCGTCGCCGCTGGCGCGGTTGCGCGCTTCCGAGAGGCGGCGTCCGGCCGCGCCGCCCCTCCACCACCCTGCGGGCGGTCCCCCTCCCCGTTCCGGGGAGGATTTTTTACGGCTGGTTGGCGCGCGCCTTGGCCGCCGCTTCATTCAGCTGCATCAGCGTCGCGTCGAAGGTTCCTTGCGCCTCGGCATACCGCAGCGGCTTCACCCGCTCGACAAGGATTTCGGTTGGAGTCGGCTGGGTCTGCAACAGCGCGGTGATTTCGTCGATGAAGTCCGCAAGCGGCAGATAACCCGGGCGGTTTTCCTGCCCCGGGGTCAGTTCGGTCTGCACGCCCGGCGGGGCCAGCTCGATCACTTCCACTCTGCCTTTCAGCTCGGCGCGCAGGCTGACGGTGTAGGAGTGGATTGCCGCCTTGGTCGCGTTGTATGTGGGCGCGACAGTCAGCGGGACGAACGCCAACCCCGAAGTCACGTTGATGATCGCAGCATCGGGTGCCTTGACCAGATGATCGATCAGCGCGTCGATCAGGCGGATCGGGCCAAGCAGATTGGTGGTGATCGTTGCCGCAGCATCGGTCAGATCGCGTCTGGCATCGAGCTTTTCGAATTTCATGATGCCGGCGTTGTTGACCAGCACGTTCACTGCCGGGAATTGTGCCAGCACGCGCCCGGCAAAATCGGCGACGCCCTCGGCCGTGTCGATATCGAGCGAGAGCGCGTGCATGTTGGCGCGGCCGGCAATCGCGTGATCGAGCGCATCCTGGCGGCGACCGGCCACGATCACGGTGTTGCCCGCATCGTGCAGCCTTTGCGCCAGTGCCGCGCCGATCCCGCTGCCGCCGCCGGTGATCAGGATCGTGTTGCCTTGGATTTTCATGAGGGCGCTCCGGTTTGGCTTGGGGGGACGATGCATATGGGTTTGCACAGGCCGCGTTACATCCCCGACGGCCTGCAAAAACGGTTTGCGCATTGCCAACGCGCCGCTGCGGTTCGTACGCAGTGCAACGGTTTGTCGCGATCGGCAAAAGGCGCCAGGACCGCGCCGCGAGACGGTAACCGGGCCGGCAGGATTTTGCCGGATAGGACGCACGATGCGGACAAACACGTGGCCACGGTTAAATTCCGGACGGCCATGTGGCTGGTATCCTTTTGCCGAACCCAACACAGGACAGCCACCATGGACATGCATCACACATTCGTTCGCCGTGAAGAATGGCGCGCCGCGCATGCCAGCGAAGTCGAATTCACCGATGTCGCCCGCGCCTTGCGCGCGCTCGCCGCCGAACTGGGCGCAGAGCCCGAGCCGCTGGTGGATGCGATGGCCGAGCGCGGCTTGCCCGCGACGTTGAGCCAATTGGCGCTGACCACCGGGTACAACGTCGACGCGCAATTCATGCGGTGCCATGCGGTCAGCCGGATGCGGTGAAAGTGGTTGAAGAGCCTCCGGCCCTTCTCTTTTGACGTGTGGATTTCAATCGAGGTTGGGCCGCAACCAGCGTTCCGCAGTCGGCAGATCGATGCCGCGCCGTTTCGCGTAATCCTCTACCTGATCGCGGCCGATCGTTGCCACGCCGAAATACTGGCTTTCGGGGTGGGCGAAGTAGAACCCGCTGACGGCGGCTGTCGGCAACATCGCCTGGCTTTCGGTCAGCGTGATGCCAGTGGCCTGCGTGGCGCCCAGCAGATCGAACAGGATCGGTTTCAGGCTGTGGTCGGGGCATGCGGGATAGCCCGGCGCGGGGCGGATGCCGCGGTACTGTTCGCGGATCAGCGCCTCGTTGGTCAATTGCTCGCCCGGCGCATAGCCCCATAGCGTGGAGCGCACATGCAGGTGCAGCCGCTCGGCAAAGGCCTCGGCAAAACGATCGGCCAGCGCCTTGAGCAGGATATCCGAATAGTCGTCGTGCCCGGCGCGGAAGCGTTCCAAATGCGGATCGATACCGTGGATGCCGACGGCAAACCCGCCGAGCCAGTCACCGGCCGGGTCGATGAAATCGGCCAGGCAGAAATTCGCCCGGCCCCGGCTCTTGGCAAATTGCTGGCGCAGGAACGGCAGGCGCACGCGTTCAGAGGTTTCTTGGCGAGTATCGAGCCTGATCAGCACGTCGTCGCCCTGGCGCACGCACGGCCAGAATTGCGCGACACCGCGCGCGGTCAGCCATTTTTCGTCGATGATCTGCGCCAGCATCGCCTGGGCATCGGCCCACAACGCGCTGGCGCTTTCGCCCACCACCGGATCGTTGAGGATTGCAGGGTAATTGCCCGCGAGTTCCCACGCGCGGAAAAACGGCGTCCAGTCGATGTATCCGGCCAGGTCCGACAGGTCCCAGGCGTCGAATACGTGGCGGCCCGGCTCGACCGGTGGGGGCGCCTTATCGGCAAAATCGGGCACAAACGCGTTGTCGCGCGCCGCCTCCAGGCTCAGCAGCTTCGATGCGCCCTTGTTGGCGCGCGCCTTTCGCACCGTCTCGTATTCACTGGCGGTGTTTTCGATGAACGCGGTGGCCTGCGTGTCGGACAGCAGCTGGCTGGCGACGCCGACCGCGCGGCTGGCGTCGAGCACGTGGATCACCGGGCCCTTGTACGCCGGATCGATGCGCAGCGCGGTGTGGACCTTGCTGGTGGTCGCGCCGCCGATCAGCAGCGGAATGGTCATTTCCGCGCGCTGCATTTCCTCGGCCATCGTGACCATTTCGTCGAGCGACGGCGTGATCAGCCCCGACAGTCCGATAATGTCCACGTCCTGTTCGCGCGCGGTCTCGATGATCCGCATCCACGGCACCATGACGCCCAGGTCGATCACCTCGTAGCCGTTGCACTGCAGCACCACGCCGACGATGTTCTTGCCGATATCGTGCACGTCGCCCTTGACCGTGGCCATGATGATCCGGCCCTTGGCGCGTGCGCCGGGCTCTTTCTGCGCCTCGATGAACGGGATCAGGTGCGCGACGGCTTTCTTCATCACGCGCGCGGACTTGACCACTTGCGGCAGGAACATCTTCCCCGATCCGAACAGATCGCCGACCGTGTTCATCCCGGCCATCAGCGGGCCCTCGATCACTTCGATCGGGCGCGCAAAATTCTGCCGCGCTTCCTCGGTATCATCGACCACAAAGGCATCGATGCCCTTGACCAGCGCGTGTTCCAGCCGGCGTTCGACGGGCCAGCCGCGCCATTCCTCGGCCTCTTTTTCGGCAACGACATCGCGCCCCTTGAAGCTTTCGGCCAGCGCGATCAGGCGCTCGGTCGCATCGGAACGGCGCATCATCAGCACGTCTTCGCACGCATCGCGCAACGTCGGGTCGATCGCGTCGTAGATATCGAGCTGCCCGGCGTTGACGATCGCCATGTCCATCCCTGCGGGGATCGCATGGTACAGGAACACCGAATGCATCGCGCGGCGCACGGTTTCGTTCCCGCGAAAGCTGAACGACAGGTTCGACAACCCGCCCGAGATATGGACATGCGGGCACGTTTCGCGGATCTCGCGCGCGGCCTCGATGAAATCGAGCGCGTAGCGGTCGTGTTCCTCGATGCCCGTCGCCACGGCAAACACGTTGGGATCGAACACGATGTCCTCGGCCGGAAAGCCGATGCCGACCATCAGCGCATAGGCGCGCTGGCAGATCGAGACCTTGCGTTCGCGGCTGTCGGCCTGGCCTTTCTCGTCGAACGCCATGACGACCGCGGCGGCGCCGTAGTCCATGCATTTGCGCGCGTGGTACAAAAACGCCTCTTCGCCTTCCTTCAGCGAGATCGAATTGACGATCGGCTTGCCCGGCACGCATTTCAGCCCGGCCTCGATCACATCCCATTTCGAGCTGTCGATCATCACCGGCACGCGCGCGATGTCGGGCTCGGCGGCGATCAGTTTCAGGAACGTGGTCATCGCCTCGACTGCGTCGAGCAGGCCTTCGTCCATGTTTACGTCGATGATCTGCGCGCCGTTCTCGACCTGCTGGCGCGCGACTTCGACCGCGCGGGTGTAATCGCCCGACAGGATCAGTTTCTTGAATGCGGCCGAGCCGGTCACGTTCGTGCGTTCGCCGACATTGACGAAGCGGGAGCCGCTGAAGGAAGGAATGGTCATGAGAATCAGGACGCCATGATAAAGGGTTCGAGGCCCGCGAGCCGCGTTGCGACCGTCACATCGGGCAATGCGCGGGGCGCAAGGCCGGCCACGGTGCGCGCCATGGCCGCGATATGCGCCGGCGTCGATCCGCAACAGCCGCCCAGCACGTTGACCTGGCCCGCGTGCGCCCATTCGCCAACAAGGCCTGCGGTCGTTGGCGGTTCCTCGTCGTATTCGCCCAGTTCGTTGGGCAGGCCGGCGTTGGGGTAGATCATGATCAGCGTGTCGGCGATATCCGACAGCACGCGCACATGCGGGCGCAATTGCGTCGCCCCGAACGAACAGTTCAGCCCCACGGTCAGCGGCCGGGCATGGCGCACCGCGTACCAGAACGCCTCGACCGTGTGGCCCGACAGATTGCGCCCCGACAAATCGGTCAGCGTCATCGACAGCATCAGCGGCACTTCGCGGCCGAGCGTCTGTTCGACCTGGCGCACCGCCATGATCGCGGCCTTGGCATTCAGCGTGTCGAACACCGTTTCGACCAGGATGAAATCGGCACCCCCTTCGACCAGCGCGATCGCCTGTTCAGCGTAGACTTCGACCAGCGTGTCCCAGCTGACTTCGCGATAGCCGGGATCGTTGACATCGGGGCTGAGCGACAGGGTCTTGTTGGTCGGCCCGATCGCGCCGGCGACAAAGCGCGGGCGGCTGTCTTTCGCGGTGAATTCATCGGCGACGCGGCGCGCGAGTTGCGCGCTGGCGACGTTGATTTCGCGCACCAGATGTTCGGCGCCGTAATCGGCCTGGCTGATGCGGTTGGCCGAAAACGTGTTGGTTTCGGCAATGTCGGCGCCGGCCGCAAAATAGGCGCGGTGGATCGCCTCGAGAATTTCGGGCTTGGTCAGCGCGAGAATGTCGTTGTTGCCCTTCTGATCGTGCGCCAGTCCCAGGTCGCCTGCGTAGTCGGCCTCGGCCAGGCGGTAGTTCTGGATCTCGGTACCAAAGGCGCCGTCGGTGATCAGGATGCGCTGCCTCGCCTGCGCCAGGAAGGCGGCGCGCGCGGCGCTGGGAATCAGGGTCATTCGGCAACCTCTTTCACGCAATGGGCGCCGGGGCGCAGGCCGAGCAGCTGGCAGATCGCAAACACCTGCTCGGCGCGGTTCAACGTATAGAAATGGAAGTCGCGCACGCCGCCCGCATAGAGCGCGCGGCACAGATCGGTGGCCACGACCGCCGCAACCAGCGCGCGCGGGCCGGCGCGCTCGTCGAGCCCGGAAAACATCGCGGTCAGCCAGGCGGGGATTTCGGTGTTGCCGCCCATGCGGCGGATGCCCGCCAGATTGGTGACGGGCATGATCCCGGGCAGCAGCGGCACGGTGATACCCGCCGCCAAGGCGCGATCGACAAAGCGGAACCAGGTGTCGGCGTTGAAAAAGAACTGCGTGATCGCACGCGTCGCGCCGGCGTCGATCTTGCGCTTCAGATTGTCGAGATCGGCCGCGATGCTCGGTGATTCGGGGTGCATTTCGGGGTAGGCCGCCACCGAAAGGTCGAATGCATGGCGTTTGGACAGGCCGGCGACCAGGTCGGCGGCACTGGCATAGCCGCCGGGATGAGGCGTGAACACGCCGCCGGCGCTTGGCGGCGGATCACCGCGCAATGCGACGATATGGCGCACGCCCGCCTCCCAGTAGCGATCCGCGATCTCGTCGATCTCGCCCCGGCTGGCGCCGACGCAGGTCAGATGCGCGGCGGGCACCAGCGCGGTTTCGCGCACCAGCCGGGCGACGGTGGCATGCGTGCGCTCGCGCGTCGAGCCGCCGGCGCCGTACGTGACGGAGACGAACGACGGATCGAGCGGCGCCAGCGCATCGATCGCATCCCACAGCTGCGTTTCCATCGCATCGGTCTTCGGCGGGAAGAACTCGAAGCTGACATTGATGTCGCCGGGCATCCGGGCAAACAGGGGGGTGCGGCTCATGGCGCCTTCGGTTCGGTCTGCGAGGAAGGACGGCGCTCGGCGGTCCACAATTTGACGATCAGCTCCTTGCCCGCCAGCGCACGCTCGGCCAGCGGATCGAACCCGGCCTGGGCAAACAGCGCGGCGATCTGCGCATCGGCGAAACCCAGGCGGGCATGGGCATGCTGGCTGCGCAGATCTTCGCGTTCGTGCGCGGCGAAATCGACGATCGCGATGCGTCCGCCAGGCGCGGTAACACGCGCCGCCTCGGCCAGCACCGCCTCGGGCGCAACCGCGTAATGCAGCACCTGGTGGAACAGGACGGTGTCGAAGCTGGCCGCGGCAAACGGCAACTGCGCAAAATCACCCTGCACCAGATCCAGCTTGCCCGCAGGCAGATTCTGCAGCCGGGTGCGCGCCAGCCGCAGCATGTCGGGGCTGCGATCGAGCGCAGTGACATGCGTGGCGGCTTGCGCAAACACTTCGGCCATGCGCCCGGTGCCGGTGCCGACATCGAGCAGGCGGCCGATCGCGGCCGGCTCCAGCATGTCGGCCCCCAACATTTCGGACAGCGCCGCCTCGACCGGTCCATCGGCGATATGCAGGCTGCGCAGCCGGTCCCATTGCCCGGCGAAGCGCGCGAAATAGTCGAGCGAATGCGCCTGACGCGCGGTGCGGATGGCGCCCAGATGCGCACGATCCTGCGTGCATTCGGCGGCGAACGCAGCATCGGTGTCTTCGGCTTGCGCCAGCAATTGCATGACGGCGCTCGTCAACGGTGCGCCCGTACGCCCCCCTGCGCGCAGGAACACCCAGGCGCCTTCGCGGCGGCGTTCGGCCAGTTGAGCATCGCACAGGATCTTGACATGGCGCGACACACGCGGCTGGCTTTGGCCTAGCACTTGCGCCAGCTCGCCGACGGCCAGTTCCATGCTCGCCAGCAGCCGCATGATGCGCAGCCGCGTCGGATCGGCCAGCGCGCGCATGGATTCCAGCAGGGAGGTTTCGGTGGTCATGCAGCTCATATAAAGATATCTTTATATGAGGCAAGTGGTATAACGGTTTTGTTATATGAAACGCAGATTGTGCGCCCGATTGGACACGGCGCGCGCGCGTGGCTAGAACGCCATGATGCCTTTCCCCCGAGGCAAAAAGTATACACGAGGATCCGGATGACGAAAATCGCCCCTGTCGCCCTTTTGGCCGCGCTGCTTCTGGCCGGCTGCGGCCATCACGATCGTGAAAGCGACGACGCGACGCCCAACAACGTGGAAATGCCCGCTGCCGACCTGCCCGCCGGCCCGCCCTCGCTTGCTGCCCCGCCGCCCGCACGCGACCCCGATGCCGATGCCACGGCCGCCGCGCTGACCGCGCAGGACGCCGCGACCAACGATGCCGCAAACGCCGCTTCGGTCGCCGAAGCCGCGCGGGCTGCCGCCGCCGAAGCCGAGCAGCAGCAGAACAGCAACGGCGAAACCAGCCACCAGCCGGCGCCGCAATAAATGCAGCGGCACGGCGTTATGCTGATGGCGCTGTTTCTTGCAGGCCCGGGCCTGCTTAGCGGCTGTTCCAGCGGCAGCGACCCGGGCCCCGGCGGCGTGACCAAGGACGAAGCGCGCCAGCTCGACGCCGCGGCGGCCATGCTGGACAAGCGCCCCGCGCCGCCGCTGGTCGATGCGACCGTGCCTGCGGAGATAAATCCTCCCCGGCACGGGGAGGGGGACCACACGAAGTAGTGGTGGTGGGGCGTGGCGGCTGGACGAAACGTCGCGCCGGCGTGAATTTGCGCAGTTTTGTTCCCTGCTCGGCGGGCGTCAGCGCGTGTGCTTCGACAGGCTCAGCATGAGCGGATGTTGGTTGAAAACTGATGGTTAAAAGACTTGGGTGAATGCCGTAGCTCGTTCCGGACAGGATTTTCTAGTCGAAGCTCACTTTGCCGCGACCGGCTTTGACCGTGCTGCGGATTTTCTTGCCGGCCAGGCGCTGTACTTTGCCCACGCGGTTCAGGCGCGACTTGGCGCGTTTTTCCGGCAGTGTCGCCGCTTCGCGCAACAGATCCGCCAGCCGGTCGCGCGCATCGGCGCGGTTGGCTTCCTGGGTGCGGAAGCGCCGCGCGGTCAGCACGATTTCGCCGGCAGATGTCATCCGGCTGCCCGCGAGCTGCTTCAGCCGGTCGAACACTTCGGGCGACAGCCGCAGCGCATAGACATTGACGCGCAATTGCACGGCAGTCGCGACTTTGTTGACATTCTGCCCGCCCGGGCCGGTGGCGGTGATGAACGCTTCGCTGACCAGCGCCAGTGCGCGTTCGATCAACGCCTCGATCGCGGTCACCCGGCGTCATTGTCGGAAACGACATCAACCGGCGGTTGCCACGGCGCGGCTTTCTCGGGCTGCGCAAAGCCTTCCTTCAGGAAGTCGGCCGGCATCGGCGCTTCGGCCACGATCGGCGCCTTGCCCTCGCGCGGCACTTCCAGCCGCGCGGCGTGCAGCATCGTGCGCTTGCCCTGGACGGCCTTGCCATAGACCGGATCGCCAAGCAGCGCATGGCCAAGCCCGGCGGCGGCGTGAATGCGGATCTGGTGGGTACGGCCCGTTTCCGGCGTAAATTCCACCAGCGTCAGATTGCCCTTGCGATCGAGCACGCGCCAATGGGTCACGGCGGCCTTGCCCGCGCGCGCGGGGATCATCTTCCACCCTTCGCTGGCGCTGCTGATCTTCGACAGGTTCAGCGCGATCGTGCCGCGATCCTGCTCGACCGGGCCGGCGACGATGCCCCAATATGTCTTGCCCACCTGGCGCGCTTCGAACGCGGCGGAATAGCGTTTGAGCGCCCGGGGATGGCGCGCCATCAGCAGGCAGCCCGACGTGTCGCGATCGAGCCGGTGCACCGGCGATGGCGAGCGCGCAAAGCCGAAGCGCAATTCCTCCGCCTGGTCTTCGAGGCAGGGCCCGCCCGCGCGCGGCCGGTCGAGCGGCAAGCCGCCGGGCTTGTCGATCACCAGCGCTTCGGCGTCTTCGAACAGGATGGCGAAATCGATCATGCAAATGCTCCGGCGATCCGTGCAATCGCAGTGTCCAGTTTAGTCTCATCGGCGGCAAAACTGATGCGAAATCCGTCGCGGCCGCCGAACGCCGAAGCGGCGACCACCGCCACGCCGTGATCGAGCAAATGCATCACCAGCGCTTCGTCATCGCCAAACCGGCCCATAAGCGGTGTGGCATCGATCATGCAATAGAACGCGCCATCGGGCACAGGGGTCGACAAGCCGGGAATGGCGTTGATCGCGGCAACCACGCGATCGCGGCGCGCACGAAACCGGTCGCGCCAGTCGAGTAGGAACGCCTGCGGGCCGTTGAACGCTGCCACCGCTGCGGCTTGCGCGATCGAGCACGGATTGCCCGAATTGTGCGACTGCAATTTGCTCATCGCGGCAATCAGCCACGTCGGCCCGGTCGCGACGCCGATGCGAAACCCGGTCATTGCATGGCTTTTCGACACGCCCGATACCGTCAGCACGCGGCCAGTCTCATCAGCGCCCGCCAGATCGGGCGCGACCACCGCCATCGTTGCGTGATCGCCCGGCGTATAGCGCAGCGGCGCATAGATATCGTCGCTGAGCACGAGCACATGCGGGTGCCGGCGCAACACATTGGCCAGGGCCGCGAGATCGGCAGCGGAATAGACCGCGCCGGTCGGATTGCCGGGGCTGTTGAGCATCAGCCAGCGCGTGCGCGTGCCGATCGCGGCCTCGAGCTGTTCGGGCGTGATGCGAAAGCCGCCGGCGGCATCGGTGTGCATGGGCACCACCGTCGCCCCGGCAAAGCGCGCGATTTCAGGATAGCTGACCCACCACGGCGCCGGGATCAGCACCTCGTCGCCGGGATCTAGCGTAACCATAAGCGCGTGAAAGATCGCCTGCTTGCCGCCTGCCGATGCGATCACTTGCGCAGGCGGCGTCGCGATCCCCAGGTCGCGATGGAAATGCAGCGCGGCCGCTTCGCGCAGCGCGGCCGTGCCCGCAACCGCGGTGTAGCGTGTCTCGTTGGCATCGAGCGCAGCCTTGGCCGCTGCCTTGACATGATCGGGCGTCGGGAAATCGGGTTCGCCCACCGACAACGAGATGATGTCGCGACCCGCGGCGCGCAGCGCAATCGCGTGATCGGTCATCGCATTGGTACGCGATGGCGCAATCCGGCGGATCGCCGCGCTCAATTTTGTGGCGTTGGTCATGGCAGGCGTGGTCATTCCAGCAGGCGCGCGGGCATCAGTCCGCGCAAGGCATTGCCCAGCAGGAACCCCTGCCCGAGGTCATCCAGCGCGATATCGCCTTCGACCACTTTGTCCGCCTCGATCAGGCTGCGGCGCAGCACGCCAGGCAACAGGCCATGTTCGGCGCGCGGCGTGATCAGCCGCCCATCGCTGCGCCGGACGAAAACGGTGGTAAAGCTGCCCTCGGTCACCAGCCCGTCATCGCGGACAAACAGCGCCTCATCCGCGCCGGCGCCGGCCGCGACGCGGCGCGCGGCGTCATAAAACCCGCGATCGGTGGTCTTGTGCCGCAACCGCCAGTCATCGCTGGCAACCGGCAGCGGCAGCGCCGCGCAGACCATCGGCTGCGCGCTGACCGCCGGCGGCGGGCCGGTTTCCAGCGCGATCGCGCCGCTGCGTGCCAGCACCATACGTACTTTTGCCGGCGCATCGAGATCGAAGCACAACGCCTGGATCGCATTGCGCGCGGCATGGCGATCGAACGCAAAGCCGAGCGCGGTTGCACTGGTGCGCAGCCGTTCCAGGTGAAATTCGATCAGCGCAATCCCCTTGGCGGGGTCGAACGCCATCGTTTCGATCAGATCGGCCTGGCCAGCGGACAAACGCAGGAAACTCCCCTTGATCAGGCACTCGCGCCATTCGTCGATCATCACCGAATCCGCAACGACCGCCGACCCCACCCCCATGATGGCCCGCCCGCCATCGGCGCCCGGCGTGTCGGGCGCCAGCCGCAACGTGCGGATTGCCACATTGAACACCGCTCGGCCAGCCGCAATGCCTTTGTCATCCGCCGCCGGAAAATCGATATAGCCGATCGCACCGCAATACGCCCCGCGGGCATCGCGCTCCGCCATGTCGATCAATTCCATCGCGCGGATTTTCGGCGCACCGGTGACCGATCCGCAGGGAAAAATCGCAGGAATCAGGTCGATCGCACCATTCCCCGGCGCCAGTTGCGCGTGCACTGTCGTGACCATCTGGTGCACCGTGGGATATGTCTCGATTGCAAACGGCGCCGTTACCCGCACGCTGCCGGGCACCGCCAGCTGCGCCAGATCGTTGCGCATCAGATCCACGATCATCAGGTTTTCGGCGCGATCCTTGACGTTATGGCGCAGGCGTTCGCGGCTTGCGGCATCGTCTTCGGGCGTGGCCCCGCGCGGCGCAGTGCCTTTCATCGGGCGGACTTTGGCGCTGGCGCCGGTAACTTCGACAAACAGCTCGGGCGAGGCCGACAGCATCCAGTGCGACCCGTCCCACAGCACCGCGCCATAGCCGGCGCGCGCATCGCGGCGCAATTTGCGGAACAGCGCCCGCGGATCGCCGCGCCAGGTGCCGCCCAGCGGAAAGGTCAGATTGACCTGATAGGCATCGCCGGCCGTGATAGCCTCGTGGATGCTGCCAAACGCGCGCGCATAGCCGCCGGCGGAGAGCAGCGGTTCCATCGGACCCAGCCGGCCCTCGCCCGTGCTTTCTCGCGCCAGCCACCCGTCGACTTCGGCGCTAGTCATCTCCAGCACCCGATCAAACCGGGCAAACCACACCAGCGGCCCCGCCGCGCCCGTGCGCGCTGCCGCGCGCGGGGCCAGGCGGGGTTCGAGCGCAAGCCCTGCCTCATAGGCAATCATGCCTGCCCAATGGCCCGGCGTTGCACCGATCCGCGCGAGCGCATCGCGCACCTGTTCGGGCCGGCGCGCAACCACGATCTCCACCGGATTGCGGTACAACCGCGAGGGCGCGGCGCCTTCGCTGCGCGCATCATCAAGCAAGAGAAACGGGGACCGGGTCATGACACCCGGCCCTTAGCGCCTCCCCCGCCCGGATGCAAAACAGCCGCCAAAAAAAGCCCTCCCCCGAAGGGGCAGGGGCTTTGGACGCACTTACTGCGCTGCGAGCCAGGCCTTCGTTTCGCTGGTCACGCGCGCCTTGACTGCCAGGCGGTTTTTCAACCGCGCCAGCGCGCGTTCGACCGGTTTTTTCGCGTCGTCGGGCACTGTTGCCTCATACGCGGTCAGCTTGCCCACCATCGCCTCGGTATTGGCGCGTGCGGCGATGCGTTCGATGAAGGTCGTGCGCGCCGAGGCATCGAGCATGGCGATCACGGCGTCGCGATGGGCGACGAAGAAATCGAACGCCAGCTCGCTGTGGACCAGCGCAACCGAGCTGATCACCGATGGCGACGTGGTCTTGCCCGGCTTGTCGGTCAGCGCGAGATCGAGCGCGCGCTTTGCCAGGGCGATGTCGCGCGCATTGCCGAGCTGGTCGAAGTAATCCGACCGTTCGACCGTAGACGTGCTGGCCAGCGCCATTTTCAGCAGCTTGTCCCATTCGGCAGGCGTGGCGTTGCGCGACACGATGCCGAGCCATGCCTGTTTCAACGGGCCGTCCAGCGCATGCGGATTGCTGTCGAGCGCGGCAAAGCGGCGATGTGCCTCGGCCACCACGGCCGCATCACCGACATGGCCCAGCGTCGACACCAGGCTGGAGCGGAGCACCGCATCGGGCAGGCTGTCGCCCGGGCGCGGGTCATAGCCCAGTGCATCCATGCGCGGCTGCCACAGAGCGACGGCGCGTGCGCTCACCGCTGCCTGCCCGGCGGCATCGCCATCGAACAGATCGTACAGCGTGTTGTACCGGCCTGCCGCCAGATCGGCCACACGCGCATTGGCGGTATTGGGCACCGCCGCCAGCATGGTCAGCGCGCCGCCCATCGGCTGATACCCGGCATACGCCAGCTCGAACTGATCGGCGACGAGGCCCATCTGGTCGATCGGCGCCAGTTGCGGCAGAGCCTGCGTCAGTGCGGCTTGCGCCTTGGGCGTATACAGCGATCGGTAATAGCCGAGTTGTCCGGCGTTGATCACCACCGGGCCACAGCCGGCGAGCGTCAGCGTTGCCTTGCCATCGGCCAGGATCGAGCGCACCGGCGCGGCGCCGCCGACCGAGACCAGCAACGGCACATGCCAGCGTTTGGTCGATGGTTCGCCGACGCGATCGCGGGAGAATTCGTCCTGCGTCAGCGTGACCATGGTCTTGCCATTGGCGCATGTCTGATCGCCCACGCGCACCAGCGGGATGCCCGGCTGCGTCGTGAAATCGGTGGCGATCGTGGTCAGGCCGGTGGCGCCGGCGGCCTCGACCGCCGACCACAGGTCCGCAGTGTGGCTATTGCCGAACTTGTGCGCGGCCATGTAGGCGCGGATGCCGTTGCGCCAGGTGTCTTCGCCGGCATAGGCCTCGAGCATGGCCAGCGTGGCCTCGCCCTTCTGGTACGTGATCGCGTCGAACGCCTGGTTCGCTTCATCGACCGTGCGGATATGCTGCACCACCGGATGCGTGGTCTTGAACGCATCGAGGCTCATCGCCGCCTCGCGCCCCGAAACGCGTGTCAGCAGTTCGAACCAGTCGGGGTGGAAATGGTCGATCGCCTTGTTTTCCATCCAGCTGGCGAAGCCTTCGTTCAACCACAGGTCGTCCCACCAGGCCATCGTCACCAGATCGCCGAACCACTGGTGCGCAACCTCGTGCGCCTGGGCCACGGCGATGAATTCGCGCGAGCGTGGCGAGGTCGTCTTGGGATCATCGAGCAGATCGCGCTGGAACGTGAACACCGCGCCCCAGTTTTCCATCGCCGAAAAGAATTCGGACTGGCCGGGGCCGGCAATGTTGTCGATCTTTGGCAACGGGTAATTCACCCCGAAATAGCCGTTGTAATAGGGGATCAGCCCGGCGAGTTCGTTCAGCGCAAACTGCGCCTGTTCGCCGCTGCCGCGCGGGGACACGATGCCCGCCTCGACCGTGCCGGACGCGTTGGTCGCGGTCGTCATCTTGGTGGCGCGCTCAAAATCGCCGGTGCCGAAAAACAGCAGGTACGACGACATTTTCGGCGTGGTGCGGAACGTGACTTTCTTGAAGCCGGCGCCGGCGGGTTCTTCATGCGCGGCCGGCATGTTGCTGACGGCCAGGCGGTCGGCAGGGACCACGACCGACAGGTCGAACGTCGCCTTGTACGAGGGTTCGTCGAACAGCGGCGCAAACTGGCGCGCAGCGCTCGGCTCGAACTGGGTAAACAGCGCGCGGGTCGGCTTGCCGTCGGTGCCGGTGTAATCGAGCGCGAACAGGCCGTCGGCCTGCGTGCCGATCTTGCCGGTGTAGCTGCCCTCGATACGATACGTGCCGGGCGCGATGCTGGCCGGCGCGGCCAGTTTGACGCTCTGGTCCTTGTCGTCATAGCTCGGCGTGAGCGTGATGGCGTGGCCGTCTGCGCCGACCAGCGTGGTCTTGCCCAGCTTGAGCGATACCGCGTTGAGCACGATCGCATCGGTCGCCTGCGGCACGGTCACGTCGATCGCAAACGTGCCCGAAAACGTCATCGCGCGGGGATCGGGGCGGATGGCGATCGTGTAATGGCTGGGGATCGCGGTGTGGGCCAGCGTGCCGTCGGTCGGGAATGCGACCGTTGCAGGCGCTTGCGCGTGCGCGGCGATGCCGAACGACAGGGCGGACCCGGCGAGCGCCAGACCGGCGAAGGCGCGTGTGAAGGACTTGGCGTGGGGAAAGGAGGACATCTGGAACCTTGTCGCGAGCAGCCGCCGGACCCGGCAGCGAGATGCAGGCGACCTAGCAAGAGGTTGGTTGCAATGGCAATCAGATTTGCTGCGCAGCATCGACCGACCGCCGATAGCCGCCGACCGGCGACTTCAAATATCGGGGGTGGCCGGCGTGTTGGCGAAGGCGTCGGCAGGCAGTTCGATGCGGATCAGCTTCCACGTGACAAAACCCCGGCGCTCGAACAGCAGCGATGGCCCGGCGCGATCGGCGGTGGTGTCGTGCAGGCGCACGCGGAAACGATCGAGGCCGAGATAGTCGTCCTGCGCGGTGAAATGCGGAGCTGGCACGGCGGCATCCGGCGTTTGCGCGGTCGGTTTGCCGTTTTTGAGGATCCGGGCGATGCCCTCCGGCGTGACGTAGGCGTCGATGACTTTACCGACCAGCGCCGGCGCAATCAGCGCGCCGAGCGCGGCAAAGGGATTGCCCTTGATGTCGGGATCGGTGTTCAGCTTCGCGGCCAAGACAGCCGAAATCTGCGATTTCAGGCCTTCGCGGATCTGGGGCATGTCCGCCAACATGTCGATCGTGTCGGCATCCCCGTTTTTGGCGGCTTGTTCGAGAGTGTACGCGGCCCAATAGGGCGAGCCGAGATAAAGCCCGGCGATGGCCAGAAGCGCGCAGGCCGCTATCGCAACGATGGTCTTGCGCATGGCGGCTCCTTCTGTTGACAGCGGGTCTAGGCTCCCTGATCGATTGCGCGGATCGTTCTTAACACACCATCCAGTGCGTTCTCGTCTACAGTAATCACGCCGTCGATCTTTTCGGCAATCTGCCTGGGCTCAGCGCCAGAGTTGTCGTAAATCCAAGCCTGATCGGCTTGATCGAGAAACCATTCCAGCTGCTGTAACGAGCGGTGGTAGCGATGTCTGACATCGTCATCATCCACATTGTGTCCGCCTTTAGCCACGCGTAGCTTTATTCGCTCGATCGATCTTTCGGGGCTATCGAGCACGACGTAGATTAGCCAGACCGAAAAATTGAGCCTTTTGGCTTTGTCGACAAGTCGCCGGTATTTGCCGGTCGACAGTACTGTTTCGACACCGATCGTTTTGTGGACCTGTATGGAGGCATCGAGCCAGGCCTCGATGCGAATTACCGCCTCTAGATTAGCGGGGCGCAGTTCCAGGTCTTCAACGTCACGGATATGCGCGGCCAACAGGTCGGGATTGACGATCCAAACCGAGCGACCGCCCCATTCTAAATCCGCATTAAGATAGACACTGCTTTTGCCGGATCCGTTCGGGCCTGCGACAATCAGGAAAATAGGTCTGTCAGACCTTGATTGGGGCACGGTCGGTCACGCCAGAGACTTTCTTGTTATCACGGCGGGCTTTGGCGACATTGCGCGTGAACACATAAGTCAGATCGCTGCTGAAAGTCTTGCTGCCGCCATCGAGCGTTCGAACTGTCACGATTTGGCCGGTTTCAGCGCTGCGGACACGTTTCTCGGTAACCGATCTGGCCTTCGTGTCTTTGACGACTTTTGCTCCGGGTAGCTTGGTGATGATGACCTTGCTCATGAGTGCTCCACTGCTTTAAACAATATAGCTATCCCGCCGCGAAGCGAAAGCCGTGATTCCTGATTGCCTATAAATTTGCGTTGCCTCGAACATGGAAACGCCAACGCCGTCTGACGCGCCCCGCGCACCGATCTGCCTCCTTGACGTTTCATGCGGCAAATGATGGAGACGCGCCGTGAACAATCGTGCGCCAAACCCCGAATCGACCGCTGCCAAAGCGGCTCGCCGCCGCTGGATCACGCTGGGTGAAGTCCTGACCGTGATCGCGGTCAGCATTTCCGGGCTGACATTCTGGAACAGTTACAACCAGCGCACTGCCGACCTGGCGCAGAAGATGGCCGATGCCAAAAAGGCCGCGGTGCATTCGGGCCTGCTGGTGTTGTCGGCGACGAATACGGGCAAGCGTGAGCTGTTGCTGAAACCGGCTTCGGCCGAGCAGACGGTGCAGGATCAGCATATCGTGTTTCCGACCGCGCTGGCGCTGTCGGCGGCGGATACGACGGGCGAGCCGCGGATCGATGCCGGGTGGTTCGAGCATGCGGTGTTGAAGGCGCGGGCGGCGGCGCATGTGCCGGATCGTGGCCATGGCGATGCGCATTTGCCGGTGGCGATTACCACGCGGTTTCTGGTCGATGGCGACGAGCGCACCGATGTGGCGATTTACGACATCGGGTACAGTGTGGCGGGGGGTTGGTTTGGCAGCCACAGCATTATGTTGCGCGGTGTTTCGCTGATTGCGCGGGTCAAGGCTAACGCCGCGCAAGCCCGGCTGGATGCGCGGTGGGCTGGGATTTTGCCGCACAAGGCGCAGTGATATTCAAAGTGGCGCAGGGGTGTGCACCGATGCAACATGTTCGTCGCCCCGGGATGACGTGACCTGCCAGGTAACGGGTTCCAAGGGCGATGGCCCTTGGCCGCCGGAGGCTCTTTCAGGCCAACGGCACGCGCAAAGTGGCGCGCAAGCCGATGATGCGCGTTAGATCGCCGGAATCGTGGCGGTTGGCCAAAGTCAACGATCCGCCGTGCTGGTCGGCGATCGCGCGGGCCAGCGTCAGGCCCAGGCCGGAGCCGCCGGTGGCGCTGTTGCGTGAGGCTTCGAGGCGGGTGAACGGTTCCATCATCCGCGCGATGTCGCCTTCGGGAATGCCGGGGCCGTCGTCATCGATCACCAGCACGGCCTCGCGGCCATCGCGGTTCAGCGTAACCCGCGCGCGGTGGCCATAGCGCAGCGCGTTCGATACCAGGTTGCGCAGCGCGCGGCGCAGCCAGGTGGCGCGCACCGGCGCGACCATGCGCTGGGCATCGCCGAGCACGACATCTTCGCCCATGTCTTCGTATTCGCCGATGATATCGGCGACGAGCGCGGACATTTCGGTGGCCTCGATCGGGTCGGTCGGCCGGCCGACGCGGGCAAGCGACAGGATATCGTCGAGCGAGCGGTTGATGTCCTCGATCGTGGCGGCCATGCGCCCGCGCTCGATATCGTCATCCACGGCTTCGATGCGGACGCGCAGTGCCGCGAGCGGCGTTTTCAGGTCGTGTCCGATCGCGCCCAGCATCACGTCCTTTTCATCGAGCAGCGCGCCGATCCGCGACTCCATCGCGTTGTGCGCGACGATCAGGCGCTGGATGTCATTGGGCCCCTGCGGCGCGATCTGGTCGGATATCCCCGCTTTCAGCCCCGGGGCCAGCCCGGGCGAGGCGACGTAGTTTTCCAGTCGGCTGGTCAGCGCGCGCAGCGGGCGGGTAATCCGCCGCAGGATCAGGCCGACCGCGAGGACGAGCAGGATATACGTCAGCACGGTTTGGCGCAGCAGGCTGAACACCAGTTGCTGTTCATTGGCGGGCATGAACGAGCGCACGGTGAGCCAGGTGCGATCGGCCTGCAGTTGCGCGGCGACGACCAGCCGGGGCATGGTTTCGTCGCCGGAAACCCGAAAGCGTTTCTGCAAGGCCGGCATCGCGTCATGCAGGGCAGGATCGCTGGCCACTTCGCGTTCCACCACCAGCAATTTTCCCGGCTGTTCGCCTTGCGCGATCAGGATCTCGCGCAACTGGTTTTCGACTTCGGTCAGATGGCTGTCGCCGGCCTGTTCGGGCGAAGCCTTTTCGATGCGGACATGCAGCGCACGCGGCAGACGCAGGCGATCGTCAGGAGGGCCGGAACCGGGGCCGCCAAAGCGATCGGGTCGTCCGCCCAAAGGGCCCCCGAGCGGGCCGCCAAGCGGATCCCGGCTGGGTTGCCAGGGATCGAAGTGCGGATGGTGCGGGTCGGACCCCGGCAGCGGACCGCCGGCGGGGGCGGGATCGCCGGGGTTGGGCATCAGCACACGGCTGCCGAGCATGCGCATGGCCGCACCGGTGACGATCGAGGCGACATGGCGCTGGTGCACTTCGTGCCAGATCAGAAACGCCGAAAGCCCCTGCGCGATCAGCAACGCGACCGCGATCGCCACCAAGATCTGGCCCTGGAGGCTGCGAAACCATGAAACCAGGCGGGACGAAGCGCTCAATCAATCGCCGTGGTTTTGCGCACTTCGGCCGCGAGCATGTAGCCGCCGCCCCACACGGTCTGGATCAGTTGCGGGTTGCGGCTGTCGGGCTCGATCTTGCGGCGCAGCCGGCTGATCTGGTTGTCGACCGCACGGTCGAACAGATGCGCTTCTCGCCCCTGGACCATATCGAGCAGACGGTCGCGATCGAGCACCTGGCGCGGATGATCGAGGAATGCCAGCAACAGCCGGAATTCGGCCGAGGAGATCGACACGACCGCGCCCTCGGGATCGATCAGCCGGCGTTTGAGCGGGTCGAGGCGCCAGTTTTCGAATTCGTAAACGACCGCTTCACCGACCTCGACCGGCGCGCGGCCCGACCGGCGCAGCACGCTGCGGATGCGCGCGACCAGTTCACGCGGATCGAACGGTTTGACGATATAGTCGTCGCCACCGATTTCGAGCCCGACGATGCGATCGGTCGATTCCCCGCGCGCCGTGATGAAGATCACCGGCATGCGCCTGGTTTCGGCCAGATGGCGGCAAAGTGACAGACCGTCTTCGCCCGGCATCATGATATCGAGCAGCACCAGATCGTAGTTTGCAGACGCGATGCGCAAGCGTGCATCGGCAGCACTGCCCGCCTGCGTGACGACAAAACCCTGTTTTGTCAGGTACGACGCAAGGGGTTCGCGCAGCGCCGCTTCATCGTCGACTAACAGGATCTCGGTGCTGGCAGGTTCGGTCATCGTGTCATAACTAGCTGATTGGCCGGCTTGTTCCAGTGTCGTGATCATCGCGCGCTCCGATCCTTGGCCGCAGCCGCAAACCCTCGTGGGACATAGTGTGCTGTCCTGGCAAAACCGGATCACACGGCATGGGGGGAAAGTCGCGGAGCGGCGCCGGGGCCAATGGCGGGGGGGATGCCGGCCCGGGCGTGGAACAGGGGGCTGTATGTCAGCCGCCCCGCGACTTTCTGATCCTGGGTATAGCCACGAGTTGTCGCCAAACTATGCCCGATTGCGCGGTTTATTGTCGTAATGTGTCGCATGCACCCGGCGCCCGATCAGGGCGCGCCAATGATGAAGGCGTTCAGCTTGTTGCCATCGGGATCGCGGAAATAGGCGGCATAAAACATGTCGCCTTCGCCGCGCACGCCCGGCGCGCCCTCGCAGGTCCCACCGTTGGCCAGTGCCAGCGCGTGGATCTGGTCGACTTGCGCGCGGGTGGTCGTCTCGAACGCGACCATCGTGCCGTTGCCCACGCTTTGCGGCTTGCCGTCGAAAGGAAATGTCACGCCGATGCCCGGAGGACCACCCTCGACACCGTAAATGATCATCGTGTCGGTGGTATACATCCGCCCGGTGCCCAGCACTTGCGCGATCGGATCATAGAACCGGCCCGACCGGGCCAGGTCGGTGGTTCCTACAGTGACATATCCCAGCATCGCGATCCGTCCTTTTGCCAACGACCGAACGACTCGGCCAATCCGGAACATACCATGAACAAATATCGGTTCAAAGCGGCGCCGTTGCCGCCTCCAGCCATGCGAGCGCCGCGCCATCGAGCAACGGCGCCAGCAGCGCACGCACCCGCGCGTGATACCCGTCGACCCAGCCGCGTTCGGCCGGTTCGAGCAGCGCGAGGTCGATCAGCCGCCGGTCGAGCGGCACGTGGGTCAGCGTCTCGAACCCCATGAACGCCCCTTCGGCGCCGGGGATCGTGCGGCTTTCGACCAGCACCAGGTTTTCAATGCGGATGCCGTATTCGCCTGCCAGGTAATAGCCCGGCTCGTTCGACACGATCATGCCCGGCAGCAATTCGTGGCCGGTGCCCGCCTGCCCGCCCTGCGCCTTGGCAATACGCTGCGGCCCTTCGTGAACGGCCAGGAAACTGCCCACGCCATGCCCGGTGCCATGCGCGTAATCGAGCCCCGCGGCCCACAGGAACTGGCGCGCCAGCACATCGAGCTGCGCGCCATTGGTGCCGGCGGGAAACACCGCGCGGGCCAGCGCGATATGCCCCTTGAGCACGCGGGTGAACCGGTCGCACACCAGCGCCGGCGGCGCGCCGGGCCCGATCCACACCGTGCGCGTGATATCGGTGGTGCCGTCGCGGTACTGCCCGCCCGAATCGACGAGATACACGCTGTTCGGCGCCAGCGTGCGATTGGTCGCCTCTTCGGCGCGGTAATGCACGATCGCACCATTGGGCCCCGCGCCCGAGATCGTATCGAACGACAAGTCGATCAGCGCATTGGTCGCGCGGCGTTCGCCTTCGAGCCGGTTCGACGCCGACAGTTCGGTCAGCGTGCCGGCCGGCGCGGTTTCCTCCAGCCAATGCAGGAAGCGCACTTCGGCGGCGCCATCGCGCGCCTGCGCCGCGCGTTGCCCGGCGATCTCGACGGGATTCTTGACCGCCTTGGGCACGATCGTCGGATCGAGCAGCGGCACGATCGTCGCGCCGTCCAGCGCCTGAAAAATTGCGGCAACACTGCGATCGGGATCGACCGCGACCCGCTTGCCGGCAAGCGATGCAAGCGCCGGCACGAATTGGTCGCGGCCCAGCACCCGCACGCCCGCGCCCAGATGCGCGATCAGGTCGGGCGTGACCTTTTCGGGCGCGATGAACAGGTCCGCCGTGCCATCGGCATGGACCAGCGCAAACGCCAGCGCGACCGGCGTGCGATCGACATCGGCGCCGCGAATGTTGAACAGCCACGCCACCGAATCAAGCGCGGCGATCACCACGGCATCGCAACCCTGCGTACCCAGCCATGCCGCGACCGCAGCAGTTTTGTCCGCGCCAGCGACGCCCGCAAATTCCAGCGGATGCGGCACTGCCGGCGCGGCCGATGGCGCAGGCCGGTCGTCCCACACGGCATCGACCGGATTGGCAGCCACTGCGACCAGCGTGCCGCCGTGCGGCGCCAGCGCCCTGGTCACCGCATCGACCCAGCCGCGCGTGTGCAGCCACGGATCATACCCGATGCGCGCACCGGCAGGCACATTGGCGCCCAACCAGCCCGCAATACTGACAGCCGGCACCTGTTCGAAACCATAGAACCGCGCATCGACCTGGTCGCGCACTTGCAGCGTGTAGCGCCCGTCGACAAACATCGTCGCGCTGTCGCGCAGGACCACTGCCGTGCCCGCAGACCCGGCAAACCCGGTCAGCCATTCCAGCCGCCGCGCATAAGCACCGACATATTCGCTCATGTGTTCATCGCACAGCGGCACGACAAAACCATCGAGACCGGCCGCGACGAGCGTGCGGCGGAATGCGGCCAGTCGGGCTTCATGGGTGTTCATCAGCATCGCGTCAATCCATCTGCGAGGATACGCGCAGGGGTTGCCCGCGCCATGGCGGCATCATAGATGCACTGCATGTCCAAAACCACCCCGCCTGTCGCCCAACGCCGCCCGACCACATTTTCGCACCACGGCATCACAGTCACCGACGATTACGCCTGGCTGCGCGATCCCGCCTATCCCGAAGTGACCGATACTGCGGTACTGGCGCATCTGGCGGCGGAGAACGACTGGTTCGAAGCAAGCATGGCGCCGCAACAGCCGCTGACCGACCAGCTGTTCACCGAAATGCGCGGCCGGATCAAGGAAGCCGACCGGTCGGTGCCGCAGAAGGACGGGCAGTTCCTGTACTGGGTCGAATACGCGGCGGGCGCCGAATACAAGACCTGGTGGCGGCGGCCGATCGGTGGCGGTCCCGATGAGCTGATCCTCGATGAAACTATACTGGCAGAGGGCAAGGAATACTTCCGGCTCGGCGCGCTGTCGGTGTCGAACGACGGGCGTCTGCTGGCCTGGGCCGTCGATGATGACGGGTCGGAACGGTTCACGGCGCGCGTGAAAGTGATCACAAGCGGCGAAGTCCTGCCCGACGCAATTCCCGAGACGCTGTCGGGCCTGGTGTGGACCAGCGACGACAGCGGGATCGTCTATGCGCGGGTCAACGACCAGTGGCGCACCGATACCGTGCTGCTGCACCGGCTGGGCACGCCCGCCGGCGAAGACCAGGTTTTGTTTTACGAGGCGGACGAGGGCTTTCGCGTCGGTGTCGGGCTGTCGGCGAGCGAAAGCTGGCTGGTGATCTCGACCGGCGATCATGAAACCGGCGAGGCGTGGCTGGTGCCCGCCGCCGACCCGACCGCGCCGCAGATTCTGGTGCGCGCACGCGAAGCGGGGGTCGAATACGATGTCGACGTGTATGACCTGAACGACGGTAGCGCACCGGTGTTGTATATCCAGACCAACGACACGCACGAGAATTTTCGGCTGGCCACCGCATCGCTGTCGGCGCCCGGCGAATGGACGACGCTGGTCGAAGGGACGCAGGATTTCTACCTGACCGGGTTCGACCTGTTCCGCGATTTCTATGTCACCGAAGGGCGCGTGCGCGGGCTCGACCGGATCGAAGTGCGCTATTACGACGATCCGGCGCGGATCGAACCGATCGAATTTCCTGAAGCCAGCTTTGAAGCGGGTCTGTCGGACAATCCCGAATGGGCCAGCACGACGCTGCGGCTGACGTATGAATCGATGATCAGCCCGGCAACGGTGTTCGATTACGATGTCGCCGCGCGCACGCTGGCGCCGCTCAAAGTCCAGGAAATCCCCTCGGGCTATGACGCAGAGCTGTACTGGACCGAGCGGCTGGAAATTCCGGCGCGTGATGGCACGATGGTGCCGGTGTCGGTGATGGCGCGCAAGGATCGTGCCCCCGATTCTTCAAACCCCGCTCCCTCGCCGCTCTATCTTTATGGCTATGGCGCCTATGGCACGGCGATCGGTCCGGGGTTTTCGACCGGGCGGCTCAGCCTGGTCGATCGCGGCATGGTGTTTGCCATCGCGCATATCCGCGGCGGTGATGACCTGGGCCGGCACTGGTACAAGGACGGCAAGCTCGACAAGCGCACCAACACCTTCAACGATTTCGTAGATGTCGCCAAGGGGCTGATCGATCGCGGGCTGACCGCGCCCGGGCGTATTGCGATCAGCGGCGGGTCGGCGGGCGGTGAACTGATGGGTGCCGTCGCCAATTCAGACCCCGGGCTGTGGGGCGCGGTTGTCGCGCATGTGCCGTTTGTCGATGTGCTGAACACGATGCTCGACGAAACACTGCCGCTGACGCCGGGCGAATGGCCCGAATGGGGCAACCCGGTCGAGGACAAGGCTGCGTTCGAGCTGATCCGATCGTATTCGCCGTATGACCAGGTGCGCGCACAGACCTATCCGCCGATGCTGGTCACCGCCGGGTTGAATGATCCGCGCGTGACGTATTGGGAACCGGCGAAATGGGTGGCCAGGCTGCGCGAGCTGAAAACCGATGGCAATATGCTGTTGCTCAAGACCAACATGGGCGCGGGGCATGGCGGAAAATCGGGGCGGTTCGAAAGCCTGAAGGAAACCGCCGAGGAATTCGCATTCATCCTGTGGCAGCTGCAGCTGAGCAATGTCTGAACCCCTGCCACCTAAGGATCAAAAATGTCTGACCGCTTCGCCATGGCCTTTGTCGCCGATGCCGGCGACATCGATGAATTGGGCCATGTCAACAATGCGGTGTGGGTGCGCTGGATGGAACGCATCGCGGTAGCCCATTGGGAACGCGATGCCGCGCCCGAACACCGCGACAGGTATATCTGGGTCGTGACGCGGCACGAGATCGACTATCGCGGCAATATCCGGGCAGGCGACACCGCCATGGCCGAAACGGTGATCCCCGAAGCGCCGACCGGCGCGCGGTTCGACCGGTGCACGACGTTTCGCGATGCCGGTGGACGCACTCTGGTGGATGCGCGCACCACATGGGCGCTGATCGATCGCACAAGCGGGCGGCTGGCGCGCGTCACGGCAGAGATCGCCGCGCCGTTCCAGTGACCGGCGAACCGTCCGTTGGGATGGAGGAGGGTCGGCCCGCCGATCATGCATGCAGAACGGCGGGGGCGGGCAGGGTTTAAGCATCAATCGAAAGCCCCTCCCCTTCAGGGGAGGGGTTGGGGTGGGGCCCATCCCCACTCGCCAGCGAATCCAATCCGGGCTGAGGTTGCACTTCTCCAAAATTCTTGGCGAGTGGGGAGAGGCCCCACCCCCGGCCCCTCCCCTGAAGGAGAGGGGGGAAAGTCAGCTCGGTTTGTGCTCCGCTTCGTACGCCTTGCGGCCTTCGTCGATCAGATAGGCGTGGATCGCATCGACTTCCGACGGTTTGACCATGTCGTCGAACCGCCCCATCCCGGCCTGCGCCAGCAGGCCTTCGAGCACGATCCGGCGGAACAGCACAGGGTCGGCGGTGCCGTCATCCATGCGCCGCAGATCGGGCACGAGGCCGACGCCGAACTGGTGGCAGCGGCTGCAGTTGCTGGCAAACAGTTGCGACCCGCGCTGGATCGTCGCAGACGTGGCGGCCTGCGGGGTCGGCGCGGGGAACGGCGGCGTATGGCGCGCCGGCGGAGTGGGCACGGTGCCACCACCCAGCTTGAACACGATGATCCGCCCTTCGTTCAGGTAATGCGCGGGCGCGGTGCTGTCGGGATAGGTCATGCCGATCGTCGTGCCGCCATAGCCGGCCATGATCGCGACATATTGCACGCCGCCGATCATGTACGTCATCGGCGCGGCCATCATTGCCGAGCCGGTCTGGATCGATTTGAGGATCTGCCCGGTCCTGGCGTCGGACACGCGCAGTTCGCCATCGGCCAGCCCCTCGAACACCAGCCCGCTTGCGGTCGACATCACGCCGCCGTCGATCGCGAAATAATCCCTGGTGGTCACCTGGTCCCACACCTTGCGCTGATGCACCGGGTCCCACGCGCGCAGGATGCTCTGCTGCGGGGATTTGCTCTTATCTGAGAGTTCCTTGAAGTCGGGGATATTGCCCCACAGCCCTTCGTAGTCCGCCTTGTTGTAGTCCTTGTCGGGGATGACCATGCCGGTCTTGAAAAACCCGTCGACATAGCCGATTTTCGACCCCGGATTGTGCTGCAGGTCGACGATCAGATTGGCCGCCTCGCGCACCGGAATATAGACCAGCCCGGTCTGCGGGCTGTACGACATCGGTTGCCAGCTGTGTCCGCCTGCCCACGACGGATAGACCAGCTTGGGGCTTTTCTCGTAATCGACCGCATCGGGGTTGGGGATCGGCTTGAAATTGGCGTCGAGGCCCTTCGTCCAGTTTACATGGACGTAGTTGTTTGCCGAGATCGGCTTGCCCGTGGCGCGGTCGAGCACATAGAAAAAACCATTCTTGGGCGCCTGCATGATGACTTTGCGCACATGGCCATCGATCGTCAGGTCGGCCAGGATCATCTTCTGGACCGCGGTAAAATCCCAGTTGTCGCCCGGCGTGGTCTGGTAATGCCACACCATCTGCCCGGTATCGGGATTCACCGCGACCATCGAGGAAATGTACAGGTTGTCGCCGCCCTTCGGGCTGCGATCGAACCGCTGATACGGCGATGAATTGCCAACGCCGAGATACAGCAGGTTGAGCTCGGGATCGTACGACATCCCGTCCCACACCGTGCCGCCGCCGCGAATATGGTCGCTGCGATCGGGATCCCAGGTTTTTTCGGCCGCGATCAGTTCGGGCGGCTGGTTGGGGTCGCCCTTCTTGGGCACGGTGTAGAACCGCCATTTCATCTTGCCGGTCTTCAGGTCGAACGCGGTGACATAGCCGCGCGAGCCATAGGCGCCCATGTCGGCGCCGCCATTGCCGATGACCACCGCATCGCGCGTCAACTGCGGCGCGCCGGTGATCGTATAGGGGATCGCGTGATCGACAATCGAATCGACGCTCCAGTTGGTCTTGCCCGTGTGCGCATCGAGCGCGACCATCCGCCCGTCGAGCGTGCCGACAAACACCTGGCCGCCGCGCACCGCCACCCCGCGATTGACGATGTCGCAACAGGCATTGCGTCCGGCCTTGCCATCGTTGCCGGCATCGAACCGCCACAGCAATCGGCCCGTCACCGCGTCGGCAGCGAACACATCGCCCCACGTGCTGGACGTATACATCACCCCGTCGACCACGATCGGCGTGGATTCGAGCCCGCGCGTCGATCCCGTCGGCAGCGCCCAGGCAAAGCCCAGCCGCGACACCGTATCGGCGTTGATCTGGGTCAGCGGCGAGAAATACGTGCCCTGCGCATCGCGCCCCCCGGTAAACCACTGCCCGGGTTCGGCCGCGGCATTGCGCACGCGATCAAGGCTGACATCTCCGAACGCAGGCCCGAACGCGGGATCGCCGGCCAGCGCCCCCGACTGCGCGATCGTCAGCGATGCGATCAGGAACGATGCGGCAAGAACGCCATTGGCCAGTGTCTTCATAACTCACCCCCCGGGATTATGACCGGAGGCTATCGTGCCAACGCGCACGCTGTCGAGCGTTTAGTCGACTTGCGTAAGCGGCGGGCGAATTGATGCCGGGAAATCACCGCCTGGTGGTATCCGGGCAAGGCCGCGACGTCCTGGCCGATTTTCGATCCGCCGGGCCTGCGTCCCGCCTGAGACGATTCAGGCGCGCTAAAAAACCAGGATAATAGACAATGGCCAAATCGCAAAAGAAGAGCACCCGCGAAATCCGCAAACCCAAGGCTTCCAAAGGCAAACCCAGCGTCGGCCTGGCGCCGCAGGAATCCTCGCAAGTGCTTTCGGTCACGCGCAAGGAACGCGACAAGATGTAATCCGCGCGGGGCTGGATTGACCCATTGGTCTCCGCTTGCTGCGGGCGAGCTGGCTGTGCCGGGCGATGCAGTCAACAAGATGGTGCACGAAAAGGGCGTGGAACCGGGCAAATCGCCTTGGCCCTTCTATAAACGCAGCCCGGTGATTGCGCCGATCCGGGATCGAGCGAAGTCGCGCGCATCGAGGCAAACTTCGCGGGCATGCAAGGCCCGCTCGGCCAGGATGAATGTAACCCGCTGAATGCGGCTTCGCCCTCGCCAGCCTCAATGAGGCATCGGGGCGTGAAACAATCCGGCGGGCGAAACATATAATCAAGCGACGCAAGGCCGTCCTCATCATGCGGCTTTTGCCGCTGCATGACGCCGCGAACTTTGCGTTTCGCGCCTGACCGTGCCCGCCTCGCCGCGCCGGCTTCGGCGCAAATGCGTTTCGATGCCTTATCTAAGCAATCAGGATATTGACCCATGACAGACAGCAATTCCGATGGAGTGACCCGCAGGACCGCGCTTGCCACCGGCGCGGTAGGACTGGCATCTGCCAGCGTGGCAGCGTCGACCCAATCCGCGTCCGCAGCGGCCACCCGGGTAACGAAAGACAACCCGCTCGACAAATTTCCCAAACCGCCGTTCGAACGCCAATCGCAACCCTGGCCCGGGCTTGCGTCGAAGATGCACCCCAAACCCGATCATGGCGAAACCAGCTATATCGGATCTGGCCGTCTGGCCGGACGCAAGGCGCTGATCACCGGCGGCGATTCGGGCATGGGCCGCGCAGCTGCGATTGCCTTTGCGCGCGAGGGCGCCGATGTCGCGATCAGCTATTACCCCACCGAAGAACCCGATGCGCAAGAGGTACTGGCGCTGATCCGCGCCGCTGGCCGCAAGGGCGCGACGCTGCCCGGCGATCTGCGCGACGAACATTATTGCACGAAACTGGTCGACGATGCGATGAAGGCGCTCGGCGGGCTCGACATCCTGGTGATGAACGCCGGCCGGCAGCAGGCGTTCGATTCGATCCTCGATTTCACGACCGAAGAATTCGACGCGACGATGAAGACCAACATCTATGCGCCGTTCTGGATCATCAAGGCTGCCTTGCCCCATTTGCAGCCAGGCTCCGCGATCATCGCCACCACGTCGGAACAGGCCTATGACCCCACGCCCGATCTGTATGCCTATGCCCAGACCAAGGCGGCGACGATGAACTACGTCAAATCGCTCGCCAAACAACTGGCCGAACGTGGCATCCGCGTAAACGGTGTGGCGCCGGGTCCGATCTGGACCCCACTGCAGGTGTCGGGCGGCGCCTCGATGGAAAAGCTGGAAAATTTCGGCGGCAAGGCACCGCTCAAGCGCCCGGGGCAGCCGGTCGAACTGGCGGGCATCTATGTCCAGCTCGCAGCGGCTGACGGCAGCTATACGACCGGGAATATCTTTGGCGCGGGCGGTGGCCAGGGTCAGCCGTGAATGGCGGTCTGCGCGTTACACGAATTGAACTTGCGCCGGGGTCAGCGTTGAAGCGGTGACCCCGGTCAGTTTGACCGAATCCGAGCCGTCCAGCGTGATCACGGTATCGGCGCCAACTTGGGCGATGTCGCCCGAATTCAGCAGGTGCGCCCAGTCGGTAAAGGTTGATGCGCTGAGTTGCAATGTGTCGGTCGATGACCAGCCCGTCACCACATCGTGGCCACCTATGCCTGCCGCAAACACCAACGTTTCGTTGGTGCCGTCTAGAGTCGCGGTGCTGCCGTCTCTGAAATTTACCGTATCGTTGCTGCCGGTAATGGCGACCTGCGCACTTACGAGCGTCAGCAAACCGCTCGTTGCCCAGGCTGTATCTGCCGTGCCATTGGTCTGCGTCAGTGTCACGGCGTTACCCGTGCCGCCGGCAAAGCTGATCGCGTCGCCACCTCCAGTCACCACCGCCTGCGCGCTGGTGAAATAGATCGTCTCTCCGCCCGGCGCCCAGATCGTGTCTGCGCTACCGCCCGTGTCGTACAATCCGACGACATTGCCGGTGCCACCGGCAAAGCTGATCGTATCGCCGCCCCCGGTCACCGCAGCTTGCGCGCTGGTCAGGTAGATCGTTTCGCCGCCCGGCGCCCACACGCTGTCCCACGCCCTGTCGGTGTCGTACAGGCCGACGATATTGCCGGTGCCGCCCGCAAAGCTGATCGTATCGTCACCGCCCGCAACCGCGGCCTGCGCGCCCGTCAGGTAAATCGTGCCGCCCTCTGGCGCCCAGACCGAATCCCAGATCCCCCCAGTGGCATACAGCCCGACGACATTGCCGGTAGCGCCTACAAAGCTGATCGCATTGCCGCCCCCGGTCACCGCCGCCTGCGCGCCAGTCAGGTAAACGGTGCCGCCAACCGCGCCCGACACCGAATCCCAGATGCCGTTGGTACCATACAACCCCACGGTATCACTCGTACCGCCGGTATAGCCGATCGTGTTGCCGCCACCGAAAATTGTGGCCTGCGCGCCGGTCAGATCGATCGCTGCGCCCGAGACGGTAACGTCGTCCCAACTGCCTGCAGTGGCCGACAGGTTCAGGATCTCCCCGCTGCCCGATGCGTCCACGAAATTGTCACCGCCGGTAACCGCCAGCGTATCGGAACTGCCGAGATAAACCGACATCGCCTCACCCAAAACGGCGAGATTGGAATTGGCGGACGCCGTCACAATCAGGTCGGTTGCGGTCGCGGCCAGGACTTTGTCCGCCACCGCAGCGCTCTGGCCATTGCCACCGATCCAGATATTGTCGCCGGATCCGGTCGCCGTGACGGTTTCGGCCATGCCCGAAATACCGAGGTTATCGGCATTTCCCATGGATATGGTGACGCCGTTGCCCACGATATCCACCCGCGATCCATCGACCTCAGTCACAGAAAGCGCAGTGGCGGCCCCGGCATCGACCAGATCGGTCGCAGAAGCGAACTGGCCGTTGCCGCCGACCCAGATGGCATCGCCCGCTTCGCTTCCCATCAGAAGGATTTGCGTATTTCCGTCCGCATCCGCATAAACCACCGGTACCGCGCCCGCAGGAACGCCGGTCATCTTCAAAGCCGCGAGAACTGCATCGCCGTTGGCGGTATCGATGACGGTAGCGGTGCCCGCGTTGGCATTCCATTCCAGCCGATACGATGATTTATACGTCAAATCCGCAAGATCGATCACATCACCGGAATTGAACCCGGTGATCGTTGGCACGAAAATGTTCGATGCGTTCAGGCTGTTGTCACCGATGACCAGCGTGTCTGCGCCGCCGGAAAGCGCGATGGTGAAGGCCGCATCCAAACGGACGCCTGCGATACCAAGCTGCGCCCCTGCGCCGAGCTGGATGGTGCCCGTTCCGGTCAGGCCGTCACCCGCGGTCGAGGGATTGTGGAAATAATCGACAAAACCGGCGATATAATAGTCCAGCGGGCTCAGATCCTGCGAAGCGCCGGTACCGAAAATCGTCAGTTGGGCGCCGGCAAGGACGGATATCGTTCCGTTCACTGCAATTTCGGGCGCATCCCAAAACCCGGATGTCACCGAAGCTGTTGCCCCGGAATCGATAGTGATGCTGCCAGCCGCAGCGGTCTTGCTCGTCCCGATCTCGAGCGAACTCGTTGCATCAACGCCGATATAGAGCGAAGCACTGGCGCCGTTCGCATTAAGGCTCAGCGCGCTTATCCGCCCCGCATCGCCTACAAGAATGTTTTCGCCCGCCGCGCTCGCCGTGACATTCAGGGCCCCGTCGAGGGTGATATTCCCGTCAACCGCCCAAAGGTATTCTGAGCCACGAAATTCTGACGTGGTGCCAAGCGTATCAAAGGCACCGCCGACAACGAGACTGCCACCGTCATGAACGCGGATATCCGTCCCGCCATAAACCAGTCCGTTGACGTCATCGTAGACATTCGAAGTCCAGGCACCGCCGACATCCAGACTGCCGCCGGCGATGTCGAACGTTCCGATCGCATCGGATACGCCGCCGCTGACCGATAGCGACGCGCGATTTCCCAGCGACAAGACACTGCTGTATCCGTTGAGCACGAGTGCGCCGGTGGTGACACTGCCGGTCAGGTCCACTGCGCCAAGCACCGTGAGGGCCCTGGCCGCGCCCACGCCCGAAATGACATCGATTGTGCCGCCTGCCTCGGCCGGGATCGTGACAGCGTCGGTTGCTCCGGGTGCCAGAGCCGCCAAATTTGTCCCGCTCGCCGAATCCTGCCAGTTTGCCGCCCCATCCCAGCTTCCCGCGACATTCTGGCCCCAAGCATAAGTGTCCGCAGACGCCGTACCCGCCGGCGCCGTTGCGGTATCGCCCCCCGCAGACAGCGCGATCTGGGTCGTATATGCGATCTGGCCCGTTGCGCCGTCCGGCGGCAGTACTGTCGTCACAAACTGGGATCCGGCCGCAAGCCCGGCGATGTTCAGCTTTCCGACCACGGTGGTGCCGTTCATCAAGGTCAGTACACCGGCCGCGTAAGTTGTGCCGGTCAGCGTGCCGTTAAACACGATGGTATCGGTGGGGTTGAAGCCGGTGATCACCGGATCGAATGTCAGGTTTGAATCGAACGACCCGGAATTCAGTATCAGCGTCGCGCCGTTGCCGGTGAAATTGACCGAATTGCCGCTTGAAACCTGTTCCAGAGTTAGCTCGGCAGCCGCCGCGATCTGGATTTTTCCTATACCGGTTATCGCGCCCAGGATGACGCTGCCATTGCCATATTGGGGCGCGCCGTATGCGACGATCAGGCCATTGTTCACAATGGCGGTGGCGTAGTCGTCGTCGTGGTCAAGTCTCAGAGAGCCGGTGTTGGTCAATGTTCCGGTCGCGCCACCCGAGCCATCGGACGCAAACGTAGTTATGCTTACGCTGTCAATAATGCCGGTATTGTTTATAGTACTCGATATCAATTCAGAGGACGAAAAGCCAATGATAGAACCCATTATCAACCCGTTATTGTCGATAAATGGCGCAGTTACAGTATCGTCAAGTCCTGACACCTCAAGGCCCAGCACGGCCCCGGCATCGACGGTGATACCTCCGACGGGCGCACCGCCGCTGGTGCCCACTTCGATGGTCGATTGATTATCGACAGAAATCTGTCCTGCCGAAAAAAACAGGCTGACCCCGGCCTGGACAAAGCCGCCCCCGGCCACATTCAGCGATGCGGAATTGTCGGATTCGTAGGTCGTGTCGCCGATCATAAGCTGGTTATCGACATTGAGGCGGCTTCCTGCGCCCGCGACCGACACCTGGAACACCTGATTCGAACTGGTGCCGTAGTTGCGCAAGTCTGCGGTGCCGGTCACCGTCAGACTGTCCCCGGCCCCTAACGCCAGTCCACCGATGGCATTTTGCCCTTCCGTGATGCTGCCGGTCGTGAACGTGCCGTCGAAATCCACGGTGCCGCCAAACGTCAACGACGCCGATTGTCCGGTGCCGGTAATTACATCGGCCGTCCCCAGGACGACCGCATCGATCGTCACAGCATTGCTGGCGCCTGGGGCGGTTGCCGCAGGGGTCGCAATGGTTGCCGTGTCGGACCAATTGTCCGGATTGGCCCAGTCACCCTGGACATTTGTATTCCATAGAAATGGATCGGACATAATTTCACCCCGGCGCCGACGTATCCTGTAGCGTCGGTATGCCTTTTATCGGCCAGTCGGGCAAGCGATCGAACAGGCGCCGCCAGCGAGGTTCGGCCCGTGACTCGCGGCGGGTAATCAGGGGATCAGGCGGTCTGCGCGCAATTGCCCGAAAAGAGTCATGAACGCATCGTCGGTCGGCTGGTACCCGGTAAATCCCAGCCGCCGGCGTTTCGACATATCGGTCACCACCTCGATCGGCCGGCCCAGATCGGCATCGGTGTGCCAGGGCGACGCCAGCCGATCGAGGTCGTGTTCCGCCAGGCCTTCGCGTTCGGCGATCTTGCGCCACACCACCGCGTCGCCCGCCATCTGCGTTTCCAACGGGCGCACCGTGCCATCGACCGGGGTCGCCTCCAGACCGAACCATTGCGCGATCCGGCTCCACATCCAGCTCCAGCGGAAGATATCGCCGTTGACGACGTTGAACGCCTCATCGGCGGCGGCAGGTGTGGTCGCCGCCCACAGCATATGCCGCGCAAGCAGGCGCGCATCGGTCATGTCGGTCAGCCCGTTCCACTGCGCCCCCGAGCCGGGGAACACGAACGGCCGCCCGGTTTCGCGGCACAGCGTCGCATAGACCGCCAGCGTCGTGCCCATGTTCATCGCATTGCCGACCGCCTTGCCGATGATCGTATGCGGGCGATGGACGCTCCAGGTGAAACCGTCGCGGCCGGCTGCCGCAAACAGCGCGTCTTCCTGTGCGTAATAGAAATTCTCGACATCGAGCCGGGGCTGGTCTTCGCGGAACGGGGTCTGGGGCAACACGCCTTTGCCATAGGCTTCAAACGGCCCGAGGTAATGTTTCAGCCCGGTCACCAGCGCGACATGACGCGGGCCGGAGCGCGGCGGCAAACCGTTCAGCAGATTGCGCACCATCGCCGCATTCACGCGGATGTTCTCGGCCTCGCTGCTCTGGCGCAGCCACGTCGTGATGAACACGGCATCGGCATCGACGCCCGCGAGCGCTGCGGCAGTGGCCTGCGCATCCTGCAAATCGGCAGCCACAGGCTGCACCCCGTGCAGTTCGATCGGGCGCCGGGCGAGCCCATGGACTGTCCAGCCCGCATCCAGCAGCACCGCTGCCGCCGCGCTGCCCACGATCCCGCTTGCCCCTGCGATCAAAGCCGTTCTTGTCATGATCGTGGTCCGATTATAGCTGCAGTGCCGACGAGCATGCCGGGTTCAAGCTTTGCAAACAGTCGATCAGCGCGGGATGTTCCGCGTGACCCTTGCCTACCTAGAGCGTGATGTCGCCTTCGCGATGCCAGGCATTGGCAGCGTCGGCGTCCTGAATATCATAGGAGAACCACGTACCCAGGCTGTGATCGAACACCTGGACCACGCCTGCGACGACTTGCGCGGAATAAAAACCCGATGAATGGCGATCGTAGCCTTTGACGGTGGCGCCATCGTGTTCCACCGAAAAAAATGCCTTGTCGCCGGAATCGTAGATTTCGGGCAGCGCCCCGCCAAACTTTGCGTCGCGCTCGCTATCGACGCCCCGGACCTGATCGCCCCGCTTTTGCGCTGCAACCCGCAGATCCCGCTTCTGCGCGTGATCGTAAATCCCGGCGACGGTCTTGCCCGTGATACAGACAAAGGCGACCGCAGCGATCAGCGCGCGAGTGTGTGGTTGCATACCCGCCCCTTTCCATGCCGGCTTGCGAAAAGGCAAGCTTGCAGATTGGGGCGTCGCCGATGCCTTTGCCCAGGTCGGACGAGTATTTTCCAGCAGCTAGGTACTTGCGGCCGCTAAATTTTTACGTTGGCTGTAAGCGTCCAGCAGCCGTTCGGGACGGCTCATGACAGCGGTGACCGGGATCATGATCGCGTTGACCCCCAGCACATAGGCCGACGCGCCGATCACACCGAATTGCCGGGTCATCAGGTAGCACGCGACGATCCCGATCAGACAGAGCATTGAATATGTGTATGTCGTCGAGCGATGCCGATTGACCGCCGAGATCGGCGTGAACAGCGTCTGCCAGATCATTTCGGCGACCACACCTGCGACAATCATCCCGAAAAACGGCTCCAGGATCGGAACCTTGCCGTGGGTGAACAGGTGCATCAACCGGTCGTCGAGCAATATGATACCCGCCACGTAACCGGCGATGGCAACCCCGCAAAGCAGCAGTTCCGTACGGAACAGCGCGGCAAAGCCCACGCGGTCGCCCTGGCCGGCGCGCGCGGCGAATTCGGTGATGAATGAATTGGTCAGCATGTTGGTGCCTGCCGTGCCCAGGCGCGCCAGCGTGCGACTGGTCGCGAAGGTGACCACCATTACCGGATCGAGGATATGCCCGATCACCAGCACCGGCCCCTGGATCATCACTGCCTGCGCCAGGGGCATGAACATATAGGCCAGAGCAGGATGAAAGAGGCGCCGGATTTCGGCCATCCGCGCGTGCCTCCAGCCCAGATCAACCCAGGGCGACAGCCGGCGCATCCACAGATAGGTAATCCCCAGGAACACGATCCGGTTGACCAGCGACGCACTTGCCGCAGCCAGCAGATCACCGCCGCGCAACGCGACAACCGCGATCAGCAGGCCCTCGCACAGTCGGCTCGTCGCGGCGAGCATGGCTTCTGTCGCGGGGCGGTTTTCGGCGCGAATTCCGCCGCAAAGTAGCGGGAAGTATTGATAAAGCGCGACATTAAGCACCAATACCGCAAACACCAGCCTTGCCTGCGCATTGGGATAGCCGTGCAGCGACAGCAGATGCGACAGGTCGAGCAGGAACGGGGGCCCCGCCATGGCAATGAACACCACCGGAATCGCGCATGACAGCATGACGAACACGCTCTGGAACGTGCGGACCGCCGCCGGTTTGTCACCAGCGGCGACCGCCATCACCATCTCGTTCTTGGCGATGAAGGTGAAGCCGAAATCGCTGAATGTGAGGTAGAATGGCACCGCGGTCAGTAGCAGCCACGTGCCGTAAAGTTCGGTCCCCCACGCATGAATCAGCACGGGGACCAAGGCCAGCTGGATAAGGATACCCGAGGCCTGCGCGTAAATCTGCGCAAAAAACGAGCGCATAAACCGATTGCGTACCGACATTCACATATTGCCCCGATGAATGACCGGTGGATCCAGACTGACGACCGCGCCTCTATCGTGATGTGCTGGTCGAGGATAGATGATTCGAACTTCGGATTTCCGCGGCTTTCCTTGCGCCGGATGAAAACGAGCGCTTGCACAAAATCACAACGGATTGCCGTCCTTGTCGCGATAGATCTCGCGGCGTCCGACATGGTTGGGCGGTCCGACGAAGCCGTCGGCTTCCATCCGCTCGATCCATTTCGACGACGTGTTGTACCCCACACCCATCTGGCGCTGGATCCAGCTGGCAGAGGCCTTCTGGCTTTCGAACACAAGCTGGCAAACCTGGCGGTATTTGCGGTCGTCGGGGTTGTCCGACGCCGTCGCTTCGAGGTCGTCGAACCCGAAACTGCCTTCTGCCGGTTCCTCGGTGACCGAGTTGACGTATTCGGGGCTGCCCTGTTTGCGCCAGTGATCGGCGATGCGTTCGACTTCCTCGTCGGAGACGAACGGGCCGTGGACGCGTTTTACCGGGTCGGTGTTGGGTTTGTACAGCATGTCGCCTTTGCCGAGCAGCTGTTCGGCGCCTTGTTCGCCCAGGATCGTGCGGCTGTCGATGCGGCTGGTCACGGCAAAGCTGATGCGGGTGGGCAGGTTGGCCTTGATCACGCCGGTGATCACGTCGACCGACGGGCGCTGCGTCGCCATGATCAGGTGGATGCCGGCCGCGCGGCTTTTTTGCGACAGGCGCTGGATCAGCACTTCGATCTCCTTGCCGCACTGCACCATCAGGTCGGCGAGTTCGTCGACGATCACCACGATCTGCGGCAAAGTCTGGTAATCGAGCTGCTGTTCCTCGTAGATTTCCTCGCCCGTATCGGGATCGAACCCGACCTGGATGCGGCGCCCCAGCGGTTTGCCTTTCGACGCGGCAGCGCGGACCTTTTCGTTGAAGCCCGACAGGTTGCGCACGCTGATCGAGCTCATCTGGCGATAGCGGCGCTCCATTTCCTCGACCGCCCATTTCAGCGCGCGCACCGCCTTGGCCGGCTCGGTCACCACCGGCGACAGCAGGTGCGGGATATCGTCGTAGCTCTTGAGTTCGAGCACTTTGGGATCGACCAGGATCATCCGGCATTCCGCAGGCGTCAGCCGGTACAGCAGCGACAGCAGGATGCAGTTGAGCCCGACCGATTTGCCCGAACCGGTGGTGCCCGCGACGAGCAGATGCGGCATCGAGGCGAGATCGGCCACGACCGGTTCGCCGGTGATATCCTTGCCCAGGATGATCGGCAGCAGGCCTTTCGAATTCACGAATTTGTCGCAGGCGACCAGTTCGCGGAACGAGACCATGTCACGCACCACGTTGGGCAATTCGATGCCCATCACCGTGCGGCCCGGGATCGCCGAGACGCGCGCCGATACCGCGCTCATGTTGCGGGCGATATCGTCGGCCAGGCCGATCACGCGGCTCGCCTTGATGCCCGGCGCGGGTTCCAGCTCGTACATCGTGACCACCGGGCCGGTGCGCACGGCCATGATCTCGCCCTTGACGTTGAAATCGTCGAGCACGTTTTCGAGCAGGCGCGCGTTGCGTTCCAGCGCCAGCTTGTCGATTTTGGGCGCGGTGCTGACGGGCGGTTCCTCGAGCAGATCGATCGGCGGCAGTTCGAATTTGTCGAACAGATCGCCCTGCCGCGCCTTTTGCATCGGCGCGGGCGCAGGCGAACGGCTGGGGTCGGTAATTTCGGTCATGCGGCGCGACGGCGTGGCCGGCGTGGCCGCGCCGGGCGTGTCGTCGATCTCAGGCGCCAGGGTTGCCACGGCGGCTTTGTTGCGCGGTTCGCGCGCCGGGGTTGCGATATCGTCGGCATCGTCGTTGCCATCGGCATCAAACGCCCGGCGCCGGGGCAGATAAGCCAGTGGATTGAACCGCCAGCCTTCGAGCAGGAACACCCGGCCGGCCAGGACCACACCGGCCACGCCGATCAGCAGCGCCAGCCCGAGGCTGAGCCAGCCCGCCACGCTGCCCGCAAAATGCGCAAGCCAGTGTACGCCCCCTGCGCCGATCAGCCCGGCCATACCCCCGGTCCCGGCAGGAAGAGCCCCGCCCGGCCGCGTCAGCATGAGCGCCAGCGCGGCATCGATCAGGATCGTGGCCAGCGACAGCATCAGCGCCAGCCGCCACCAGGCGACCGGAACCGGCATGTCGGCATCGTCTTCGGTTTCTTCGATCAGATCGCCCGTGCCATCCCACAACCGCCGCGCCAGAATCAGCAGCAACGGCAGGATCAGCGCGCCGGGCACGCCGAACACCATCAGCACCCGTTCCGCCAGCCACGCCCCGCCCAGGCCCATCCAGTTTTCGACCGGACTGCCCGAAGCGGTCGATCCCGAGGGATCGGTCTGCGTATAGCTGACCAGTGCCAGCGCCAGGAACACCATCGCCGCAAACAGCAGCGTGCCACCGATCAGTTCGGCACTGCGCCGCATCGACCGGCGCAAGATAGCGCGCCAGTCGGTATGCGCGCGCGATGCCGCGATTTTGCGTGCCGGAGTGGCTGCGCGCGATGCCATAGTGGTGATGCCCTTTGTCCCTGTGGGCGCATCATGCGCCATCCGGGTGGGAATCGTCAAGAATCCAGGCTCTTCATATCCTCCCCGGGACGGGGAGGGGGACCGCGCGCAGCGTGGTGGAGGGGCCGCGCCCCACGGGAAAGCTGGGTGTCCGGGCGCTATGCCGTGGACGAATTTTCGCGATGTCGGCGTAATCCTGCACCGCCCCTCCACCACCCTTCGGGCGGTCCCCCGCCCCGTTCCGGGGAGGATTTTTGGTGCGCGGTGGTGCGGGTTCGGTATAGCCCTGCGCATGACTGCAGCCCTTCATCTCAATGACGCCAATTTGTCACCACTCGCGGCCGTGCGCAGCCGCATCGCGCGCGCTGCAGCGCTGGCGGGGCGCAAACCCGATGACATTGCGCTGATCGCCATTTCGAAAACGCAGACCGCCGAGGCGATTGCGCCGCTGATTGCGCAAGGGCAGCGTGTGTTCGGTGAAAACCGGGTGCAGGAGGCGCAAGGCAAATGGCCCGCGCTGATCGAGGCCCATCCCGATATCCGGCTGCATCTGGTGGGCCAGTTGCAATCGAACAAGGCCGAGGACGCGGTGCGCCAGTTCGATGTGATCCATTCACTCGATCGTGCATCGCTCGTCACCGCGCTGGGGCAGGCAATGGACAAGACCGCACGGCGGGTGCCGTTGTTCGTGCAGGTGAATATCGGGGCCGAGGATCAGAAGGGCGGTTGCGCCATTGCCGATGTACCCGGTTTGCTGGCGCAGGCCCGCGCGGCCGATCTGCCGGTCGCCGGGCTGATGTGCGTGCCGCCTGTGGGGATCGAGGCGGCGCCGTTCTTTGCCCTGCTGGGCAAGATCGCGCTCGATAACGGGCTGCACGATCTGTCGATGGGCATGAGCGACGATTTCGAAACCGCGGTCATGCTGGGCGCGACGCATGTGCGCGTCGGCAGTGCGCTGTTTGGCGCGCGGCGCTGACTGCCCCCTTGCGTAACAGGCAGGATCAGCTTTCCACGCCCTCGCCATAACGGGCCAGCTCGTCGCCGACCAATGTCACGACGTGCAGCAGGTTGGTCGATCCGGGCGTGCCGAACGGCACGCCGGCCAGCGCGATCAGTTTCGATCCGGCGACGCCGAAACCATGACGCAGCGCCATGCGCTTGCCCTTGGCGATCATTTCTTCAAAACTGCCGATGTCGCGCGTGTTCACCGCATGCGCGCCCCACAGCAGGCCCAGCCGGCGCGCGGTGCGCAATTCCGGCGTCAGCACCAGCATCGGCACGCCCGGGCGTTCGCGCGCGACGCGGCGCGCGGTCGAGCCCGATCCGGTGAACACGATGATCCCGGCAATCGCCACGGTCGTGACGATCGAGGCGCAGGCCATCGCCAGCGCGTCGGCGGTGGTGGGATCGGGCGGCGTCTGGATGAAATTGATGCGCGCCTGATAGTCGGCATCGGCTTCGACCTGGACAGCGATGCGGTTCATGATCGTGACCGCTTCTTCGGGCCAGGCGCCCGATGCGGTTTCGGCCGACAGCATCACCGCGTCGGCGCCGTCGTAAACCGCGTTGGCAACGTCCGACACTTCGGCGCGGGTCGGCGTCGGCGCCTCGATCATGGATTCGAGCATTTGCGTCGCCACGATCACCGGCTTGCCCTGCTGGCGCGACATCGTGACGATGCGTTTCTGCAACGGCGGCACTTCTTCGGGATTGAGCTCGACGCCCAGGTCGCCGCGCGCGACCATGATGCCGTCGGACAGTTCGATGATCTCATCGAGCCGGCCGATCGCCGCAGGCTTTTCGATCTTGGCCATCAGCGCGGCGCGCCCGTTGATCAGCTTGCGCGCTTCGGCCAGGTCTTCGGGCCGCTGCACGAACGACAGCGCGATCCAGTCGGCCTGCTGCTCCAGCGCGAAGGCCAGATCGCGGCGGTCCTTGTCGGTCAGCGCGGGTACCGGCACCACGGCATCGGGCACATTGACGCCCTTGCGGTTGGAAATCACCCCGCCGACTTCGGCCGAACACAGGATTTCATCGGGATCGGCACGGATCACGCGCAGGCGCAATTTGCCGTCGTCGATCAGCAGCCGCTGACCCTTTTTCAGGATGCCGAACAGTTCGGGGTGCGGCAGGCACACGCGATTTTCATCGCCTGGCTCGGGATTGCGGTCGAACGTGAAATGGCCCGAATGGCGGATGACCGCGCGATCGTTCTTGAACACGCCGACGCGCAATTTGGGGCCCTGCAAATCGGCCAGGATCGTGATCGGATGGCCGATCCTGGCCTCCAGCGCGCGGATCGAGGCGATCGTTTCGGCATGCGTCGCGTGATCGCCGTGGCTCATGTTGACGCGGAAGGCATCGACGCCGGCGCGGTACAGTTTTTCGAGCATTTCGGGCGAGCGGCTGGTCGGGCCGACCGTTGCCAGGATCTTGACCTTGCGACCGCGCGGTCCCTCATTCACCGGAACGTTCACTGCATCCGGGCCAGTCACCTGTTGTGCCACAGTCATCGTACCTTTAACGCGAGGATCCCTGTGCAGCCTTGGCGACTGGTCACGTGGCTGCATCGGGGCTATGGCCCAAGGCGGCGTAAAACCCAAGTCCCTATCCCCTCAGGATCATTCTCATGGATACGAATGCGCATACCCCCGATCCGATCGACACTTTGCCCGATGCGGTGGCGGCGGCGGCGTTCCGGCGGCTGGTGCGGCATTTGCGCCAGCGGCATGATGCGCAGAACATCGATCTGATGGGCCTGGCCGGGTTTTGCCGCAATTGCCTGGGCGACTGGATCATCGATGCCGGCGCACCGATGGACAAGGCCGCCGCGCGCGAGGTGATCCACGGTCTGCCTGCCGCGCAATGGAAGGCGCAGTTCCAGACCGAGGCGACACCTGAACAACTGGCGCGGATGGCACACAGCATGACGCTGAACCAGCCGCACGACTGATCAGTCGGCGTCGGGCGCATCCGGCGGTGCTGGCGCGCCGGTATATTGCGCGTCGGGATCGGGCACGCGTGCCGGTGCGCCTTTGGCTGGCGGGTCGAAGGTATGGGTCAGCATCGGTCCGACCAGTTCGCCATCGTCCCACATGACCTCGAAATACGTGCGCGGGTTCAGCCCCAGGTGCTGCAGCGGGACGTAATAGTACCGCTCGAAGGCATAGACGATGCGCGCCCGGCCTAATGCGGCGCGGACCTGCGCGGGTGCCACGAGATGCCCGTGATAGCCGCCATCGGCCCAGTTGTCGGTGCGTTTCGGGTCTGCCATGACCACCAGTGGAAACGGGCACGGCAATCGGCCGTATTCGACAACGCACGCCTGTTCGATCACCACACCCATCGATTCGTGGCTGGCCAGCAACGCCGCGCCGCGCTCATCGGCGACCGTGCGCACGGTATAGCGGAAATCCTGCGGCTGGCCGATGTAATCGATCACCAGCAAATCGATCAGCCCGGCCAGCGCCACAGCGCCCAGCACCGACAAGGCGGTCACGCGGCGCATCACGCGGTGCGCGGGGTCTTCATCCGGCGTCGCCCCGGGCAAAGCAGCGGCCGCGATCATCGCGACGAACGTGAAGCACCAGTGCAGCGTGTAATCCGACACGATCGGGTGAACGCTGTCGGTGGCCTTGAACAGCGCGACCGTGGCGATCACGATCACCACCGCCATGCGCACTTCGCGATGCGCGCGGCCGCGCCACGCGCCGATCAGGACCAGCACGGCGACTGCGATGGCGCTGATCATCCCGCCCGTCAGCAATTGCAGATTGCACGAGCTGATGTAGTCGGCCCAATTCAGCGGCGCGAGCCAGGTCAGATTGGCCGCCGCCGCGCTCTTGAGCTGCACCAGCGCCATCGCCAGCACCCAGCCCGACAGCACCACCGTGACCAGATCCGCGCCGATCAGCATGGCGATCGGCCGCCAGCGCCAGTCGCGCCGCCACAGCGCATCTGCAACCACTGCCACGGTCGCGATCACCGGCCACAGCACCATCGTCGTGTGGCAATAGATCGCCACGACCGAGCCCAGCACATAGCCGGCCCAGCCGCGCCATCGCCGGGCACCGGTGGTTTCCAGCGCATGCAGCAGCGCAATGAACGACACCAGCACCGCCAGCTTGGCAAGGCCATAGCCGCGCAGATACGCCGACTGATAGATGTCGGACCATTGCACCGCAAACAGCAGCAGCCCCAGCAACGCGGCGGGCCAGCCCAGCCGCATGCGCAGGAACCGCGTAAAGACCACCAGGTGCGCCGCCGCGATCGCCAACGGCAAAACGCGCATCTCCCAATGCCCCATCGGCACCAGGACCCGCCACACTTTCAACAGCGAATAGAACAGCGGCGGATTGGTCTCGCGCGCCATCCACCAGCCCCACAGGCGGCTCCACGGCTGGCCCGAGAAATACATCGAGGCCATTTCGTCATAGACCATCGATTGCGCCGCATGGCGCAGCCGCAGCCATGCCGCGAGCAGCGCGATCGCGCCGAGCAGCACGCCAATGGCCGTCTGCGCGGAAAAGGGCCGGGTCCTGAAATTCAATGTCTCGCCGTCATGATGATAGTGCTGTCCTCGAAGCCCGGACGTCCTCCTCCCCCAATCGTCACCCCGGACTTGATCCGTGGTTGTGCCGCCTTTTCAACGTCGACGGAAAGGAAGCACAGTCCCGGATCAAGTCCGGGACGACCAGTGGGGTGGGGTTTGGCGCTTGTGTGCCTCGTGTGTTCGGTGCCGGGCATACCGATCAGGCCACGGGTGGACAAGTGCGACGCGAAAAGGCTGCGCGCTTGAAAGCCACGGCCGCGCGCGCCATGTGGGGCCCAGGACGATTGACCGGAACCCGCCATGACCCAGACAGACACGACCACTGCCCCCGAAACCCGCTCGTTCGAAGCCGACGTTGCGCGCCTGCTGCACCTGATGGTGCACGCGGTCTATTCCGATCGCGACGTGTTTTTGCGCGAGCTGATCGCCAATGCGGCCGATGCCTGCGAAAAGCTGCGCTATGAAAGCCAGGCCGATGCTGCGCTGTCGAACGGCGAAACGCCGCGTATCACGATCGCGCTCGATCCCGAGGCAAAGACGCTGACCGTCAGCGACAACGGCATCGGCATGACCGAGGCCGACATGATCGAGGCGCTCGGCACGATCGCGCGATCGGGCACGCGCGCGTTCATGGAAAACCTGACCGCAGCCAAGGACAGCGAGAAAGCCAACCTGATCGGGCAGTTCGGCATCGGGTTCTACGCCGCGTTCATGGTCGCCGACACCGTCGATGTCTATTCGCGCCGCGCCGGGACCGATCTGGCGCACCGCTGGACGTCGGACGGCCTGGGCACCTACACGATCGAGCCCGCCGCGCTGGACGATGCGCCGGCACCGGGCACCCGCATCGTGCTGCATCTGAAAGACGATGCGGTGCAATACACCGAGCGCCACACGGTCGAACGGATCGTGCGCGCGCAATCGGGCCATGTGCCGGTGCCGATCACGCTGATCGACAAGCCCGACGGCGAAACCAGCGAAGTGACCGACGGCAGCGCGCTGTGGGCGCGGCCAAAATCCGAGATCACGCCCGAGGATTATACCGATTTCTATCGCAGCCTGGCCGGGCAGTTCGACGCGCCCGCGCTGACGCTGCATTATCGCGCCGAGGGCAAGCACGAATACAATGTCCTGGCGTTCGTGCCCGAAAGCCGCCCGTTCGATCTGTTCGACCCCGATCGCAAGGGCCGGATGAAGCTCTATGTGCGCCGCGTGTTCATCACCGACGAGGCGGAATTGCTGCCGCGCTACTTGCGGTTTGTGCGCGGGCTGGTCGATTCGGCGGACCTGCCGCTCAACATGTCGCGCGAAATGATCCAAGACAGCCCGCTGCTCGCCGCGATCCAGAAGGGCGTGACCAATCGCATCCTGAGCGAGCTGGACAAGCTGGCCGCCAATGACGCGGACAAATACGCCGCGTTCTGGGACGCGTTCGGCGCGGTGCTGAAGGAAGGGATCTACGAGGATTTCGGCCGGCGCGAGACGCTGCTCGGCCTTGCGCGGTTTCGCGGTACCGGCCCCGAGGGCTGGCGCTCGCTCAAGGATTATGTCGCCAGCATGCGCGACAACCAGACCGCGATCTATTTCGCCACCGGCACCGACGCCGCGCGCCTTGCCGCGTCGCCCCAGATCGAAGGGTTCCGCGCGCGCGGGATCGAGGTGCTGCTGCTGACCGATCCGGTCGACAGCTTCTGGGCCGCCTCGGGCGTCGATTACGAAGGCAAGCCGTTCAAATCGGTGACGCAGGGCCAGGCCGACCTCAGCCTGATCGAACCGCTCGACGGCGAAACAAGGTCCGAACCCGCAGCGCCCGAAGCCGAGGCGTTCATCGGCTTTGTGAAAACGCAGCTGGGCGACGCAGTGTCGGATGTGCGCGCGTCGGAACGCCTGACCACCAGCGCCGCGTGCCTCGTCGCCAGCGAACACGGCATCGACCGCCAGCTGGAACGCCTGCTTTCGGCCAATGGCCAGACACCGCAGGGCGCCAAGCCGGTGCTGGAGCTGAACCCGCGCCATGACCTGGTTGCGCGCCTGTCCGCGCTGCCCGACGATGCCGCGCTCAAGGCCGACGGAGCGCTGCTGCTGTTCGACGAAGCACGCATTGCCGATGGCGAACTGCCGGACGACACCCGGGCGTTTGCCGACCGCCTGAGCCGCGTGCTGACGCAAGCGCTGGCGTAACGCCCCCCCGGGAGGATTTTATTGGGTCGCGGCCAATTGCATGGCGTGTGCCATGGCGGGACTTTCTTCCCCCGCCATGGCCACGAAAGTCACCTCATGCACCTGCGCCAGCGCGATCAGCGCGTACCACTGGTCGGCATTGTGGATTGGGCGTTTGCCGGTTTCGGCCCAGCCGCGCGGGGTCCACAGGCCGGACCAGCGCGCGAAACCGTCGGCGAGGAACCGGTTCGCGCTGTGCACCGATATCGCGCACGGCTCGATCAAGATGCGCAGGGCTTCGGTAAAAGCCTGCAATTCCAGACTGTTGAGCGTTGCGCGCGGTTCGGCGCCAGAGAGCACTTTTTCATGCCGACCCACGCGCAGCACCGTCGCCCAGCCCCCCGGGCCCGGGTTACCATGGCATTGGCTGCCAACGAAAATTTCTACATGCGTCATCGCCAGGACTGGACACGCGATCGGGCAACTGCGTCAATGCGAAAAATTCACGCCAGCTTTGCGCCGGGCACGTCGGGCGGCAGCGGGATGAATTCGTCTTCGCCCGCCACGCCGTCGAACCGCCCGGCGCGCCAGTCGGCTTTGGCCTGCTCGATCCGGTCGGGCCGCGACGACACGAAATTCCAGAAAAGATAGCGCTGTTCGGGCATGGGTTCACCGCCGACCAGCATCAGGCGGCTGGGTTCGTCGGCGTTCAGCACGACTTCGGCGCCGGGTTTCAGCACGACCAGTTGCCCCTGCACGAATGCACCGTCCTGCCCCTCTGCACGGATCGCGCCCGACACCACATAGACCGCGCGCTCGACATGCTCTGCCGCAAACGCATAGCGCGCGCCCTGGGCCAGAGTCAGTTCGCCCAGGATCATGTCCGACGCGGTTTCGACCGGAGCGGTCATGCCGTCCGCGATGCCGGCCAGCAGCGCAAGCCGCGCGCCGCGATCTTCGGCCACGGGCAGGACATGCGCAGGATAGTGCCGGAACGCGGGGTCGGTTTCTTCCAGCGCAGCCGGCAGCGCGACCCACATCTGGATCGCGTGGAGCCGAGCGCCGACCCCGCGCAGAGCGGTGGGCGTGCGTTCGGAATGGACGATGCCGCGCCCCGCGGTCATCCAGTTGACCGCACCAGGCTCGATCGCCTGGACAAACCCCAGCGAATCCCGGTGCATGATCGAACCCTCGATCAGGTGGGTGATCGTCGCCAGCCCGATATGCGGATGGGGCCGGACATCGAGCGCCTGGTTCGCCGTCAGCGCGATCGGCCCGAGCTGGTCGAAGAACACGAACGGGCCGACTGTGCGCCGGTGTTGGCTGGGCAAGGCGCGGCGCACGGTGAAGCCGTCGCCAAGGTCGCGGGTGGGAGGGACGATGATCGTTTCGATTGCGGGGGACATGGCGGGCTCCTGTGCTGAACCCACCATACGCACCGCGTCAGACAATAAAATGGCAAGGATGGCACACCATCGATGCCATTTTCTGTTTCCAGAACCGTACCCCTTGAACGCAGCGCATTCGGCGCGCTGCGCCCGCTGGAACCAGGCGCTTGGCCAGCGTCAGGCTCGGGACGTTGGCGTGGGCCTGCAATGCATCATGGCCGCGAGTTGCCCCCGGGATCGCTGGTGCCGGGCTTTTTGGGTTCGGTTGCGGGCCGGGGCGGTTCGCCGTCTTTGCCCGGGGGGCAGGCCATCTCATCTTCGACTTCGCGATTGTTGGGGCGCTTGGTCATGTCGGTTTTCTCATCTGCTTTTTGGACCCTGCATATTCGTTTTATGAGCGCGCGGCGCGATTGTTCCGTGCAATGTCGCACGCGGATGGAATTCGGCCGCAATGCTTGTGGACCGGTGCATCAGGTCATCGAACATCAGGTGCCGAATTGGGGGACATCACCTGAAATCTCTTCAAATCGTCCGCACGGCCTTTCAAAGGTTACTGAAACTGCTGGCTTGCGATATAGATACCATTTGCCAGGGAACCTTGCTGTTTACGGATAGTTGCATCCATGACTGATCGATCGAAAAGAAGTCTCTCCCGCGGGACTGGCGCGTCGAAATCGCGGCTATGCAACGATCGAACTCGCCGATCGCCAGGAATTGACATTCGCCGGGGGGAACGCTGAAATGGCAGATCAGGTCGTACCACCTATTCCAGTCTGCGGCATCGGCGCGTCGGCAGGCGGCGTTTATGCGCTTCGGACATTTTTTCAACTGGTGCCCGACAATCTGGGCTTGGCCTATGTGGTGATCGTTCACCTCGCCCCCGATCATCCCAGCGTGTTGAGCGAAATCCTGGCGACGGCCACGAACATGCCGGTGCTGCAGGTCTGCGATACCCCGACGCTGAAGCCCAATTGCATCTATGTCATCGCGCCCGGCAGCGAACTGGTCATCGAGGGCGATGAAGTCAAATCGCGCCCGTTTACCGAGGAACGCTGGCATCGTTCGCCGATCGACATGTTGTTCCGATCGATTGCCAACGGGCGCGGCGATGGCATGGCTGTTATCCTGACCGGATCGGGGGCCGACGGCGCCGAGGGCGCAAAGGCGATGAAAGAGGCCGGCGGCGTCATCTTTGTGCAGGATCCGGCAGAGGCTGAATTTCCGCCGATGCCGCAAAATGCGATTGCCACGGGCTGCGCCGATTTCGTCGCACCGATCGCGGGCCTGATCGAACGCATCATCGACATCGCGCACAGCAAAGAGGCGGTGCGTTCGCTCGATGTCGACGACACGGCCAACGATCTGCGCAAGATCATCGGGTTCCTGCACGCGCGCACCGGCCATGATTTCGCCAGCTATAAACGCAGCACGGTGCGCCGCCGGGTGCTGCGCCGGATGCAGGTGTGCCGCCTGACCAGCCTGCCCGCCTATGCCGAATATTTGCGCAGCAATCCCGAAGAGGCGGTCGACCTGTTTCGCGACATGCTGATTTCGGTCACGCAATTCTTCCGCGACGCCGATGCCTTTGTCGCTCTGCAAAAAAAGGCGATCGCGACGGTCTTCGACGATCTGCACGACGATGGCATCCGCGTCTGGGTCGCAGGATGCGCTACCGGCGAAGAAGCCTACAGCATGGCCATGCTGATCATGGAAGAGGCCGAGCAGCGCAAGCTCAAGGTGCCGGTGCAGATTTTTGCCACCGACCTCGACGAGGGCGCGCTCGCCACCGCGCGCGAAGGCCGCTATTTGCGGTCGATCGAAGATCATATGTCGGCCGCGCGGCTGCAACGGTTCTTCATCGCGGACGGGGCGTGTTACCGCGTGCGCGAAGATATTCGCGAAATGGTGCTGTTCGCCTCGCACAGCGTGTTGAAGGATCCGCCGTTCCTCCGGCTCGATATCGTCAGTTGTCGCAACCTGCTGATCTACTTGGAGCGATCCCTGCAGGAAAAGCTCCTCTCGATTTTCCACTATGCGCTGCGACCCAATCGTTTTCTGTTTCTGGGCTCGGCCGAAACGGCCGATGTGGCGCAGGACCTGTTCACGCTGGTCGACCGTGAGGCGCGGTTGTACAGTGCGCGGAACAAGCCCGTGCTGTCGGTGCCGGTGCTGGCCCAGCGCTTTGATTCGCCTGCCGTGCACATTGGCGAGGCCAGCCGGGGCTCCACGGCAGCGCATGTTTCGTCGGCTGCACTTCATGAACAGGCGCTCGAACGCATGGCGCCGCCCAGCGTGCTGGTCGATGATCGGCGCCAGATCGCTCATCTTTCGCCCAGCGCCGGGCGCTATGTCCGCCATTCGGGTGGAGTATTCAGCGCGCGGCTCGATTATGTCGTGCGCCCCGAATTGCGCCTCGATCTGGGGCATGCGCTCACCAGGGCACTGGAAAAGGGTACGCCCAGCCTGACGCTGGCGGTGGCAGTCGATTTCGACGGACAGCGACATCGCATCGCGATGAATGTCGTACCCATTCTCGATGGGGAGCGTTCGGCCCCGCAGGCACTGGTCCTGTTTCTGGACGATGGTCCCGACACATCCGACGATAGCGGCGTAGAGGAAACGGCGCGGCCAGATGAATTCCGGCGCCTGTACGCCGAAATGAAGGTGGTGCAGGAGGCCTTGGCCACCAGCCGCGCGGATCACGAACTGGCGGCGCAGGAACTGCGCGCCGCCAACGAAGAACTCCAGTCGATGAACGAGGAATACCGTTCGACGTCCGAGGAACTGGAAACCTCGAAGGAGGAGCTCCAGTCGATGAACGAGGAGCTGCAGACGGTCAATTCCGAACTGAAAAGCAAGCTGGAGAACATTTCGACCGCGCACAACGATTTGCGCAACCTGACCGCCGCGACCGAGATCGGCACGCTGTTCCTCGACGCCGACCTGCATATCCGCATGTTCACCCCGCCCGTGGCCGACCTGTTCAATATCACCGAGGGCGACATCGGGCGCTCGCTGACCGATTTCACCCACCGCCTCGCGTATGACGGGGTCGAGCGCGATGTGCGCAAGGTGCTGCGCGAACTGACCCCGGTAGAAGGCGAAGTGCTCAGCCACACCGGCCAGTGTTTCATGATGCGGGTGCGCCCCTATCGCACGTTCGAAGAACGCATCGAGGGTGTGGTCATCAGTTTTGTCGACATCAGCACCTGGCGCGAGACCGAAACGCAATTGAACGAGAGTGAACGGCGGTATCGCACGCTGTTCGAATCGCTGGATCAGGGCTTTTGCGTGGTCGAACTGATCCACGACAACGCGGGCCAGCCGGTCGATTGCCGCTTCATCGAGGTCAATCCCACCTTTCAGCGCCAGACCGGTCTCGCCGATCCGATCGGCAAGACGATGCGCTCACTGGCGACCGGGCACGAAGGCCAGTGGCAGGACGCCTTTGCGCGAATTGCCCGGACGTGGAGCCCCGAACGCTTTGAAGCGCCATGGAACGCCAGTGTCTTTGACGTCTATGCGTTTTCATTCGGGCAGGAAGACAAACGCCAGGTCGGCATCCTGTTCGACGATATCACCGCGCGCAAACAGGCCGAACATGAACGCGAACTGCTGACCCACGAGCTGAGCCATCGGGTCAAGAACACGCTGGCGGTGGTGCAGGGGCTGGCCAACCAGACCAGCCGGCAGACAACGTCGGTGGAGGAGTTTCGCAAGGGTTTCATCGGGCGGCTGGCAGCGCTGGGCAAGGCGCACAGTCTGTTGCTGGACACGCAATGGCAGTCTGCCGATCTCCACAAACTGGTGGAAATGACTCTTGAAGCCTATGACGCGGGCGATCGCGACATGGTGACTGTCGAGGGCCCATCGCTTGACCTGCCCCCCAAACACAGCTTGGGCCTTGCGCTGATCCTTCATGAATTGAGCTGCAACGCCGCCAAATATGGCGCGCTGTCGGTGCCGAATGGCCGACTGGCCGTGTCATGGACCTTGGGCAATGTCGGCGGCAAACAGGGCGTTCATCTGCATTGGCAGGAAATCGACGGGCCGCCGGTCAAGCCTCCCGGGAAGAAGGGGTTTGGCTCGAGGCTGATCGAGCGAGCCTGTACGTACGAGCTTGAGGGCGCGGCAGAACTGGACTTCGCGCCCGAGGGTTTCTCTGCCAACATCACCTTTCCGATCGCCTAAGGGACCTTTGCGATGGACAACGACCAATCCGCACCGACCGCCGGACGCGTCGTCATCGTGGAAGATGAATTGATTGTGGCGATGGATATGGAGGACTTCTTGTCAGACCATTCCTGGGATGTGGTGGCCACCGTGCCGACTGCCGCCAAGGCGCTGGCTGCACTCGATGCCCACAAACCGGATATCGTCATTCTCGACCTCAACCTCAATGGTGAAACCACTTTGCCCGTGGTGCGCGAGCTGAAACAACGCAACATCGCGTTTCTCGTCGTCAGCGGGTACGGCGATCTGCGATCATCCGATCCGCTGTTGTCGGGCGTGACAATCCTGTCCAAACCCTGGAACGGCGATCTTCTGCTCAAGGAATTGCGCAGGCACCTGCCATCGGCTGACAGCCAGGCCTGACCGCGTTACAGCAGAGCCAGGAACAGCAAAGCAGAATGGCTCGATCGAGTTCCGATCCGGCCGCGCTCTTATGGCGCGAGCCGGATCGATCTCGTAAGTCATGTCTGCGCGCTGAAAAACATATTTTCCTGGTTATCAGATCCCATATAACGCGAAAATTCCTCCTCGTAGCGCTGCGCAAGCATCGTCCGCTCATCGTCATGCAGACTTTGCTGTAGTTCGAGGAACCACGTTCCCTCTTCGGAATAGACGTGATGCAGCACAGCGCCGCGGATATGCTCGAACTTGTCGTGATAATCGGCGCTCATCGGGTCCAGGCGCTCGAGCAGCCCGATTTCCATCTTCGCCGCCGATTGCTCCTGATAGGCCAGTTCGGCATGACCTGCCTGGTGGTGCGCAGCCAGCGCGGGGTAGAGTACCACCTCTTCGGCGATGGAATGACCGGTCAGAATGACGCCAAGCGCCTTTTGCGCAGCGACACGCGCCGACGCATCTGTCGCTTGCGCCACGGTCTCGAACGCAGCTTCGATCTGGCGGTGGTGCTTGAGCACTGCGGACAGCCAGTCGCCCGGCGTGGCCGCTGCTTGCGCCTTGCGGCGGGCTTCTGCCCGATCTTCGTCGCTTTCCGGGGGAGTAATTGCGGCAATTGCCTTATCCAAGATGGACATAAGTCGCTTCCCGTGTTCACGCGCCGCAGGATTGCGGCTCCACGGTAAATTCGTCGATGCCGGATGTGTTCCGGCAAGATTCGATCAGCTTCAACCGGTTTGAGCCGACCGGATCCGGTTCACGCCAAAGGACAATTTTGCACACGGTCGGCGCCCGGATAGCGAGAGTGATGGCCTCGTGACCACGACAGGGTCAACGCGCCAGCTTTGCGCGCCGCTTCGATTCGCGCTTCGACAAGTCCCGGACTCAGACGTTTTGAACAATTGTCACGGCAAAACGGCCAGGTGGTGGCTGATCACGATGACAGCGATGCCGGCCAGCACGGTCAGATGCGGCAGATACCCAGCGCCTGATTTCACCCCGGCCTCGGGCTGCAGATGCATGTCGTCCGACATTTCCGCCGGGAACTGCCCCTTGTCGACGACATAATGCCGCCACACAAACACCGGCACGATCAGCGCGACACAGACAAACCCGGTGTACAGCGTGCCCTTGCCCAGCATGTCCGCGCCCACGCCCATCAGCGCCAGATTGACGAACGACAGCACCGTGCCTGCCGCCAGCAGCGGGGTCGGCGCGCGGTACGGGCGTTCCCAGCCGGGCCGGTCCATGCGGTGGATCCACGCCGCGTTGAGATTGAGAAAGTTGAACAGGATATAGCAGACATTCGACACGCCGAGCACGAACACATAGTCCGACATCGACAGCAGGATCAGGTTGAAGCCGAGGTCGGTCCACATCGCCGCGGTCGGCGCGCCGGCATGGTTAACCCGGCTGAGGTATTTCGGCAGCCAGCCATCGGCCGAAGCCTGGTACAGCGTGCGCGAAGACCCGGCCATCGACATGATGATCGCCAGCAGCAGCGCCAGGATCATCATCACCACGATCACGTTTCCGACCACCGGACCCGCCTTGATCATCCCGGCCATCGCCTTGGCCACGCCCATGTTGTCGGCGATATCGGGCGCCAGCATGCCTTTCAGCCCGAGCACGCCCTGAAAACTGATCGGCACGAGCGTAAACACGACCATGCACAGCAGGCCGGAATAGAGGATCGCCTTGAACGTGTCGGTGCGCGGATCGCGGAATTCGCGGGTGTAGCACACCGCGGTCTCGAACCCGTATGTCGACCAGGCTGCGACGAACAGCCCGCCCATGAAAATCGAAATCCCGCCCGCGTTCCAGTGGCCGTTCAGCGGCACGACAGGCCACAGGTTCTGGCGTGGCAGATCGCCGGTAACCAGCGGGACCAGCCCGATCAGCAACAGCGGCAGCAGCGCGATCACGCCCAGCACGACTTGCGTGCGCGCGGTCGAGCTGATCCCGCGATGCTGGATCGCAAACGCGATCAGCAGGAACGCCGCGCCGATGATCGCGGTGGCGTTGATCCGCAGCGTGAGCCCGGCCTTCAGGAACGACAGGTCGGCCAGCGTGACATGCCAGGTGTTGATCGCGGCATCGGCGCCGAACAGGATCGACAGCGAAAACCCGGCGGCCAGACCCGATCCGATCGTCAGCACCGGCGACCAGGCCAGCCAGTTGCACCACACCGAGACCGGCGCAAACAGTTTGGAATAGCGCGCCCAGGCAACCGCGCCATAGACCGACGCGCCGCCCGATTTGTTGGGAAACAGGCCTGCGATTTCAGCATAGCTGAACGCCTGGACAAAGCCGAACAGGATCGAGATCATCCACACCGGCCACGACGCCATGCCGACCGAGGCGGCGATCGTGCCGATCGAAAACAGCACCAGCGCGGGCACACCGCTGGCGATCCAGAACGCGCCGGTCCAGCTTATGCCGCGTTGCAGCCCCGAAACCTCTGCCGGCGCAGACCGAGCGTCTTCGGGTGGCGCTACGGTTGCCATGACTGTTCCTTTTCGGTGTTACGAACGGACCCGGGTCTTGTCCGGGTCGTAATGGGGGAACCGCACGACGTGCGCGCCGATACGTTTCTGCTGCCCGTCGAGTTTACCGATGGTCAGCGCGGTGCCCAGCGCCTTTTGGCTGACATCGACTTTGGCCAGCGCGATCGTGCGGTTCAGGATCGGCGAGCGGGTAGCGCTGGTGATTGCGCCCACCTGCACCCGTCCGGCAAAGACCGGATCGCCATGCCCGATGTGTTCGGCGCCATCGACATCCAGCCCCACCAGCGTGCGCTGCGGATGCTCGCGGCGGCGCGCCAGCGCTTCGGAGCCGATGAACGGCGCGACTTTCGATTTGGGCGCGGCAAAGCCGATGCCGGCCTCGAACGGATCGGTCTGGTCGCAGAATTCGTAGCCGGCAAACACCAGCCCCGCCTCGATCCGCACCATGTCGAGCGCATCGAGCCCTGCCGGCAACAGTCCGCGCGGCGCACCAGCCGCCATCAGCGCGTCCCACAGTTCGGGCGCGCGGGTGGGGTGGCACCACACTTCATAACCAAGTTCGCCGCTGTAGCCGGTGCGCGAAACAACCACCGGAATGTCGCCCAGCTTGCCTGTGGTAAAGCGGAACCAGCCCAGTTCGGCCACCGATGGCTTGTGCCCGGGCGTGGCCACCAAGGGCGCGAGAATTTCGCGCGACAGCGGCCCCTGCAACGCCACATTGGACAGTTGATCGGTCGAGCTGCGCACCCAGACCTGCATGCCGTGTTCGGCCGCCAGCTGGCGCAACCACACGCCGCACCAGTCCTCGCCGCAGACCCAGCGAAAATTCGTCCGGTCGAGCCGGAACACCGTACCGTCGTCGATCATCCCGCCGGTGGCGTGGCACATCGCGGTATAGACGATCTGGCCGATGGCCAGCTTGGTCATGTCGCGCGTGACCGCCAGGTCCATCAGCGCTTCGGCATCGGGGCCGGTAATCTCGGACTTGCGCAACGGTGACAGGTCGAACAGCACCGCGCGCTGGCGGCAGGCCCAGTATTCCGCGATCGCGCCGTGGTTGTTGTAGGCAGCCGGCAGCCAGAACCCGCGATAGTCGACCATCTGCCGGGTCAATGCACTGGTGCGCGGGTGAAATCCGGTTTGGCGAGTCAAGGTTGCTGGCGCGTCTGGGGTCATGCGGTGGGCATTGCCGGGGGTCAGCTCGGCACTCCTGTCATAAAGGCGGACGTGAATGTCGGTCGGGTTCCAGCCATTGGCCGGGTCGACATCGTCGGGACACGATGACGAAGCGCAGACCAGATCGGTCAGCGCGCGCAGCAGCACGTAATCGCCCGGGCGCGACCAGGGTTCGTCGGACGTGATGGTTTCGTCCGCGCCGACGACGGTATTGTAGAAGAAATTGACTGCTGGCCACCCGGCGCGGGGCGCAACGCCATGCGGACCCAGCGCGTTGTTGAAATTTTCGGTGCAGTTGGCATGGCCGGGATAGCCCATGTCGTCGTAATATTTGGCATTGCACGCCAGCAGGAACGTATCGTGGCGACCGACTGTGTCGCGCACGACTTCGACCAGCGGTTGTAGCGCAGCGTTGTAGAACCGCGAATGCAGCCCGGGGCTGGAAAACGAGCGGCCCATCAGCGTGCGCGTGGTCGTCGGATCGAGCCCGAGTTCGCTCCCTTGTTGGAGCGCGGTGGCATCGAATGCCAGGAAATCCGAACATTGCCGGCCGTCGACATCGATGATCTGGATATAGTCGCCTTTGCGCACCGTGTAGGCGCGGGCATTGGCGGCGGGCACGCGCAGATCGAGCGTGGGCTCGGCCAGCGGCGGCGGCAGGTCGTTGGCCGGGTCGGTGCGGGCGATATGGACGTGGATGTCGGTCGCGAAGTCCTGCGCATCGGGCTGCATCGGCGCGCCGGGCGCCCTGACGATGATGGCCTGCGCGGTCGTTGCCGTGAAGGCATGCTCCGCGCCGGCCTGGGCGCCGGCAAGCACCGCGACATCATCGATCAGCGCGGGCTGCAACCCTTCGACGTCGACAATGGTCACGCGGTCGCCGGGCGCCAGATCGATCCGCGCCTCGCCGCCCCCGCGCACGACGATCAAGGTGTCACTCATCTTCTAAAGCCCCTCCCCTTCAGGGGAGGGGTTGGGGTGGGGCCGCGCCCCACTCGCCAACGCCCATGCGGCCGCGGGATGTAGCCGAGAGGCCCCACCCCCGGCCCCTCCCCTGAAGGGGAGGGGGGAAGGCAAGGACAGCTGCTCCACCGTCACACCGTCGCATCGCTGGTGGCCAGAAAGGCCTCCAGCGAATCATCGAGCGCATCCATCCACCGGGTGTGGTGGCGCGGGCTCTGCGTGCCGGTCAGCACCGATTTGTACGAGTGGTTGCGATAGCCCATGATGTCGGCCTGCTTGTCGTGTTCCCACTGCTTGAACAAGGCGCCGACCGCCGCCGTATCGAGACGCGGATAATCGGTCGCGGCGATCAGCTGCGCGACATAATCCGCCTGGAAATCGATCTGTTCCTCAGCTGTCCCGGCGGCTTCCTCGCGCGCCTGCCACGCTTTCCAATCAGTCGTGCGCGTCGCCGCATCGGGAATCGCGATCCGCCCCAGGATCAGGTCGCGAACATACCACGCCTGCGCGTCGAACATGTTGAACGTAAAGAACTGGTCCTGCATCCCGACGTAGAACAGCGCCGGATTGTCCTGCCACACCACGCCCTGCCACAGGTTGCCGGGATAGAGCCGGTTGTGCGTCACCAGCCGCAGATCGTCGGGCAGGAACGGGAAATGGTGCAGATAGCCGGTACACATCACGATCGCGTCGACGGTTTTCGTGCTGCCATCGATGAAATGCGCCAGATTGCCTTCGACTTTGGTCAGCAGCGGCCGCTGTTCGAACTGTTCGGGCCAGGCGAACGGCAAAGGCCGCGTGCGATAGCTGAACGTCACCGATTTCGCGCCGTATTTCACGCATTGCGTGCCGATATCCTCGGCCGAATACGAACTGCCGATCATCAGCACGTCCTTGCCGGCGAATTCGTCGGCGGAGCGGAAATCGTGGGCGTGCAGCACGCGGCCCGGGAACGTTTCGATGCCGGCGAAATGCGGCACATTGGGCGTGGAAAAATGCCCCGACGACACGATCACATGGTCAAAGGTTTCTTCATACAAACGGTCGGCGATCTGGTCCTTGACCCGCACGGTGAACAGCTTTGTCGCTTCGTCCCACCGCACATCGCGCACCGGGCTGTTGAACCGCACCTTGTCGCGCACGCCCGCCTTGGCAACGCGGCCCATGATATAATCGTGGAGCACCGCGCGCGGCGGATACGACGGTATCGGCCGGCCGAAATGCTCCTCGAACGAGTAGTCGGCGAATTCCAGGCATTCCTTCGGCCCGTTCGACCACAGATAGCGGTACATCGAACCATGGACCGGTTCGCCATACTGATCGAGCCCGGTGCGCCAGGAGTATTTCCACAGGCCGCCCCAATCGTCCTGCTTTTCAAAGCAGACGACCTCGGGAACATCGACACCCTTGGCTTTCGCGCTTTGAAATGCGCGCAGCACGGCAAGGCCGCTGGCCCCGGCACCGATCACTGCAATCCGCTTGGCCATGATGTCTCCCAACTCCCGAATTTGGTGCCGAAGCGATAAACCCCGGCCCCCAAAGCGTCAACTACGGGGAAAACAAATTTCCCTCAAAGAACTCTCAGCCGGACCCGCCGGCGCGCGGATAGACGATGATCGACAGATAGCGGATCACGCCTTCCCCCCGTGTTTCGGGCCCATGCTGCGCCTGGCTGTCGAACAACAGCGTGTCACCGGGTTTCAGGTCATAGCTGCGATCGCCGTGGCGATATGCGAGATGGCCCTCGAGCATGTAGATGAGCTCGGTCCCGCTGTGCGAGAAACTGGTATAGGGCAGCGCGTCGGGCGCGAGCGTGATCAGATAGGGCTCGATCGCCAGGTCGCCGCTCAGCAGATGGCCGAGCAACTGATAGATATGCCCGGCCTTGGTGCCGCGCCGCTCGATCTTCACGCCTTCGCCGGCGGCAACATACGAACAGTCCTGGCGATCCTCGGCCAGTGCAAACAGGGCCGAAATCGGCACATTGAGCGCCTGCGCCAGCGAATGGACCGAGGTCAGCGACGGCGATATCTGGCCATTTTCGATTTTGGACAACATGCCGGTCGACAGCCCGGCGGCGGCGCTGAGATCGGCCACCGACAGATCCTGCTGCCGCCGCAATTGCCGCACGCGCAGGCCAAGTGCCTTTTCCAGCGCGCGCGGATCATTGCGCGGCGCGCCCGATCCGGTGGGGAACGGTTCTGTTTCCGCCAAGTCAGTCCCGCGCGCGTTTCGTGGCATTCTCAACTTCTTCCTTAAGCCCCTCCCCTTCAGGGGAGGGGTTGGGGTGGGGCCTCTCGGCTACAACCCCATGGTGCGATGATCCAAAAGCCTTGGCGCGTGGGGATAGGCCCCACCCCCAGCCCCTCCCCTGAAGGGGAGGGGGGCAGGTCAGCGTATGTGCGCCACATCGGGCGCAATACCCGCCGAGGTCTCTGCACCATCGTCGAACTGCGCCAGATGCGCGACCAGGATGTCGTGGTATCGCGTCTGCCCCTTGTACGCGATGACCTCGGGATCAAGATCGCGGATCACGCGGTGCAACCGCCGGCCCCATTTGGGCACGCGCGTCAGGTCATCGAGGCTGGCAAGATACGCGCGGATCCCGAACAGCAGCGCGTTGGAGCGCGGCAGGCGAAAGAAGCTCTGCAATTCCACACGCAGGAACAGCTTTGCTCCGATGTTTTCCGGCGTCAGCGTCGTGCGATCGGGGCCCCAGATCGGAAAGTTTTCAGGCGACGTATCCAGCCGCGGGTTTATCGTCAGGGTCCAGTTCAGCCGCCGCGCCGGATGGCCATAGCGCACGCGCATCAGGTATTGCAGCGCGCGATCGAACACCCCGGCTTGGTGCGCCAATGGCACCGGTCCGTGCCATTCATGGAACGTCATCCCGACATCGAACGCCAGGCTCCAGTCGGCGGGCGTCGTCGCGATGCCGCCATCGATATACAGCGTGCCGTCGCGCTGATCCTGCAATGTGAAATCGCCCTGCGCCTGGCGCGCGATATATTCGAACGGCGGGTGTGGCAGCGTTCCTGCATCGCCAAAGCGGAACGCCTGATGCAGGCCCAGCGGCCGGTTGGTCCAGGTCCAGTCAAGGCCGTCGCGCTCCAGCACGAAGTCCTCGGGATAATCGGCCGCCAGGCTTTCCATGATCAGCTCGAGCGTGTCCCATTGCGCCGCATCCATATGCGGCAGGACCAGGCACCGCCCGGGCTCGTGCGCGAGCATCGTTGCGCGTTCGGCGCATTCGGACACGTAATGTTCGTCGACATCGAACGCGACCGAAAACGGGCTGCCTGCTCCGGTGCGGCGGTGTGGCTCGATATTGACGCCATACATGTATCCGTCCTCGCCGAACGGGAACGGAAAGCGCAGGACTGCATCGTCGCTGTTGCCGTAGCGATAGTCGTCCCGGAACGTTTCGTCAGCTTTGAAGCGCGTGGCCATGGCAGGGAATCCCTAGATATCGAGCACGAGTGTAGCAGTCTTGCTGCGCGAGACACAGGGCATCACGAATGACGCGCGTTCGGCGGGGCTGAGGTAATGATCGCGGTGTTCGGGCGTGCCGTCCAGCACCGGTACCATGCACACCCCGCAGGCCCCGCCCCGGCACAGCGATTGCGCAGCGATGCCTGCCGCCTCGATCGCGGCGAGCATCGTCTGGTTTGCCGCGACCGCAATTTCGATCCCCGATTTCGCCAGCCGCAGCGTGAACGGCTCGCCCCCGCTCGCGCCGAAATCCTCGCGGTGCACATGGCTGGCAGGCCAGCCGAGCCCGGCGGCAGCAGCCTCGACCGCGTTCATCATGCCGGCCGGGCCGCACGTATAGAGATGTGTGCCCAGCGGTTGCGGGGCAAGCAGCGCGGCAAAGTCGAACACGCCATCTGCCGCATGGACATGAACCCGTTCGCCGGGATGCGCATCGAGCAGAGCCTCGAACACACCGGTTTCGGCAGGGCCGGCAAGCTGGTGCAGCTCGAACGGAATGCGGGCGCCGCGCAGATGCGCGATAAACGCCAGCATCGGGGTCACGCCGATGCCGCCGCCGATCAACAGATGCTTGCGTGCCTGGCTGTGCAGCGCAAACAGGTTGTGCGGTACGGTCGCCGGGATCACATCGCCGGGCGCCAGCACATCGTGAATGTGCCGCGATCCGCCGCGCGACTGCGGGGTGCGGCGCACGATCAGTTCGTATCCGGCGTCGGGCTCGGCCGAAACCAGCGTATAGGAATTGTGCCCGGCGGGCAGTGTCAGCGTAATATGCGCGCCCGGCGCTGCCGGCGGCAGCCGCGCGCCATCGGCGGACACCAGATGCAACCGCCGCAATCCGGGCGCGACCAAAGTGGCATCGGCCACACGCAGCAGCAGGGTCTGACCATCCATCATGCGCTGCGCTCCCAGCCGCTCAGGTCTTCGGCCACCGGCAGCTCGCCCGGCGCTTCGGCATCGACCTGCACCCCCATCCAGGCGTTGTGCGCGCGCGAAAAATGGTCGCGCACGCCCAGCGTCGCGCCGCATCCCGCGCAAGTGACCAGCGTTGCGGTGACGTCGGGATTGATGTGGCGGCAATGCACGCAACTGACGCGGCGAACCGACGCGCCGGTGGCATAAAGCTGCATTTCGTCGCGCCCCATGCCGGCCTCCCGCGCCAGATTGGCCACGTCCCACACGAACGGTTCGCAGCCCGTGACATAAAGGCGCAGGCCCATCGTTTCGGTGGCGAGCCGGTGGCGCAGCATGGCGAGCAAGTGCGCGGCCGAGCGGAAATGTTTGTGGCCTGCACCGGGGAGCGGTTCGGGCAGGGCGTGGGCGTGGGCGACGATGCTCCAGCGCTCGGGAAAATCGGCAAGACCGATGCCGGCGGTAAAGACAGTCGCGGCGATGGCAGTCTGGTCCGCCACGAGCAAATGCGCCCGCGCGCTGCTGTCGGGCGCAATCGGGGCGTAGCGGGGGCGGTTGCTGGCGGGCATCGCACTCATTTTTTCCGGCATCTCCGATGGTTTTTGCGCCGGAGACACCCCGGCAGCGATCGTGCGCAAACTTTCCCAAGAGGAAATAAATTTGTCAATGAGGCAATTCTCATCTCGACAGCGCGAAACCCCGTTGATACCTCGTCTAGCCGTAAAAGGAACCGGTTCCCGCGCAGGAAATCGGCCCGAACCATCGCTCATCCGAGAGGTTGCCCATGCCCGATTCCTGGCGTTTTTCCGCTCTTGCCAGCCGCCACCGCGCACTCGGCTCCGCGCTGGAGGACTGGAACGGCATGGGCACGGCCTGGACCTATGCGCACGATGTGCAGGACGATCATACGATGATCCGCACGCGCGCCGGGCTGATGGATGTGTCGGGGCTGAAGAAAGTGCACCTGGTGGGCCCGCACGCCAATGGCGTGCTCGACCTGATCACCACGCGCTCGGTTGGCAAGATCACGCCGGGCCGCTCGGCTTATGCGACGATGCTCGATGACGACGGGCATTTCATCGACGATTGCATCCTGTATCGCATGGGGCCCGACAGCTGGATGGTGGTGCATGGTTCGGGCGCGGGGCATGAGGCGCTGGTTTCGGCGAGCCAGGGCCGTAATGTCGCGATGCTGTTCGACGATGACCTGCACGATTTGTCGTTGCAGGGGCCACTGGCGGTCGATTTCCTGGCCGAGCACGTGCCGGGGATTCGCGATCTCAAATATTTCAACCACATGGGCGCGCGGCTGTTCGGCGCGCCGGTGCTGATCTCGCGCACCGGCTATACCGGCGAACGCGGATACGAGATTTTCTGCCGCGCGGCCGATGCGCCGATGCTCTGGGACACCATCCTCGACCAGGGCAAGGCGATGGGCATCGGCCCGGCCGCGTTCACCGCGCTCGATCTGTTGCGCGTCGAAAGCTATCTGCTGTTCTATCCCTATGACATGTCGGAATTTTTCCCGTTTGCCGATGGCTCGACCGGCGACAGTTTGTGGGAACTGGGGCTCGATTTCACCGTCAGCAAGGACAAGACCGGCTTTCGCGGCGCCGAGGCGCATGCGCGCCTGAAGGGCAAGGAGCGGTTCAGGATCTACGGCATCGAGCTGAGCTCGGACAAAGCGCCCGAGACCGGTGACAAAGTGCTGCTCGATGGCCGCGAAGTGGGTGTGGTGACGATCGGCATGGTGTCGAAACTGACCGGGCGTTCGCTGGGCATCGCGCGGCTGGACACCGAATGCGCTGTCGCGGGCACAGCGCTGACGCTGGTCGGCGCACAAGGCACCGTCGCCGCAACCGCACAACCGCTGCCGTTCGACGACCCCAAGAAAACGAAGCGCACTGCGGTCGGCTGAGGCGCAATACTTGACCGAGGAGGGCCCACCTCTCCCCACACGTCGCCCCGGACGAGGAATGTGGGGTGATGGAGCGCACCCCTGTGATCGCACAAGGCACTTGCATCCGCGCGCGCCATTGGGGATGTTGCCGGGGCATTTGGGGGGAACCGATGGCCGATCTGACGAACAGCGATGACGACGACCTGAAAGCGCTCGGCTATTCGGCGCAGTTCGAGCGGTCGATGTCGCTGTGGGAAAATTTCGCGCTCGGGTTCACCTACCTGTCGCCCGTCGTCGGGGTCTATTCGGTGTTCGGCATCGGTATGGCCGCCGCCGGCCCGCCGATGTTCTGGTGGTACCTGATCGCCGCGGTGGGCCAGTTGATCGTGTGCCTGACATTTTGCGAAGTCGTGTCGCAATTCCCGATCTCGGGCGGGCTGTACCCGTGGTGCCGGCGCCTGGTCGGCAAGAAATGGGCGTGGATGGCCGGGTGGATCTATGGCTGGGCGCTGTTCACCTCGATCGCGGCGGTCTCGGCAGGTGCGGCGCCGTTCGTTGGCCCGTTGCTGGGGTTCAAGGTGACACCCGTTTCTTCCGGACTGATCGCGATCGCGCTCGTCGTGTTTTCCACCCTGACCAATCTGGCGGGCACGCGCATGCTCGCGCGCGTTGCCATGTTCGGGTTCGTCTGCGAAATCCTGGGCGCGATCGTCGTCGGCGCGTTCCTGCTGCTGTTTCACCGGCATCAACCGATCGGCGTATTGTTTCAGACATACGGGCTGGTCAGGCAAGGCGCTTACGCCCCCGCATTCATGGGCGCAGCGATCGTCGGGCTGTTCACCTGCTACGGCTTCGAGGCCTGCGGCGATGTCGCGGAAGAAACGCCCAACCCGGGCGTTGCCATCCCCAAGGCGATGAAATCGACCATCTACGTGGGCATGTCGGCCTCGGTGTTCGTGTGCCTGGCGCTGATCCTGTCGCTGCCCGATGTGATGGCGGTGATCACCGGGCGCAGCGCCAACCCGATCGAGGACGCGCTCAATGCCGCATTCGGCCCGATCGGCGCCAAGGCGGTCGTGCTGGTGGTGCTGGTGTCGTTCCTGTCGTGCGCGCTCAGCATGCAGGCGGCGGCAAGCCGGCTGCTGTATGCCTATGCGCGCGACGAAATGGTCATCGCCAGCGGGTTCCTGAGCAAAGTATCAAAGACGCACCATGTGCCGATGAATGCGCTGGTCGTGTCGGGGCTGATCGCCGCGGCGATCCTGGTGCTGGGCATGTTCTTTGCCGATGCGGTGGGCACGATCGTCAGCTTTGCCGTCGTCGGGATCTACGCCGGGTTTCAGATGGTGGTGATCGGATCGACATTTGCCCGCGCGCGCGGATGGCAGCCGCATGGGCGCTACCGGCTGGGCCAATGGGGCTGGCCGGTCAATGTCGCGGGGATCGTATGGGGGATCAGCGCGATCGCGATCATGCTGCGCCCGGCCGATGGTGCGCTGCCCTGGTATGCGGCCTATGGCATGGCACTGACCTTTGGCGCGGTGATCGTCACGGGCCTGGTGTACATGGCGCTGGGCCGGCCATTCGATCGCAGCGATGCGCCCGCCGGCGATGCCTGGCTGCGCCGCGCGCCTGTTCAGTCATAAGAGGGAGAGTTGACCATGACCAAAACCACCTGGATCGCCATCGCTGCACTGGGACTTGCCGTTCCCGCCCATGCCGCGCCGGCGGCGACCATGGATTTCGTCGAGCGCGCCGATACCGACACGGTCAGCGTGAAGGGCGGCAGCGCGGCGGACAATGTCGGCGACGTGATGACCTTCACCAATCCGATCTACGACGCGGCCAACACGACGAAAGTCGGCACCGACCAGGGCTATTGCGTGCGGATGATCGTGGGCAAGATGTGGGAATGCCACTGGACGACCACGCTCGCCACCGGGCAGATCATGGTCGACGGTCCGGTCGGCGATGCCGGTGATACCGTGCTGGTGGTTACTGGCGGCACCGGCGCCTATCGCGGAGTGCGCGGCGAAATGAGCATCCACGCGCGTGATGCCAAGGCGAGCGCCTACGATTTCCACTTCCGCCTATAGGGTTCACCCCGCTTGTACGGCCTGTCTTTCAAGCTAAAACTGCAGGTCGTGCTCGGGCGGGGGTTGTCATGATCATAAACTACACGATTGCCGGCAACGGTGCGCCCGCCGGCTTTGCCACGGCTGTCGCCGCCGCGGTGCAATATTTCGAAACCACGCTGACCAACACGGTCACCGTCAACCTGACGTTTACCTGGGGGCCATTGTCCAACGGGATCGTCGGCGAAACCGACTTCGGCAGCAATTTCGGCAACGTCAGCTATGCCAGCTGGCGTGCCGCGCTGCTCGCCAATGCCTCGGCCAGCGGCGCCGATGCCGATAACCTGACCGCAGCGCAGGCGCTGCCGGCGACCGACCCGCTCGGCAATGGCAAGGTGGTGGTGTCGTACCCCTATGCCTCGGCGATCGGCCTGGCGATACCGGGCGAAACCAGCGATCCGGCCGCGACCGATGCGACGATCACCCTGTCATCGGCGCTGTCCTATACATTCGATCCCGCACACCGGACCGTTGCCGGCGATTACGATGCGATTGCTGCGCTGGAACATGAAATCAGCGAAGCGCTTGGGCGCATAGCCGGCAGCGACGGGTATGATCCCGGCAGCAGCAAGGCCGCCTCCACGATTTCGAAGCCCAACCCGCTCGATTTTTTCCGCTATGCCAATGGCACCGGCGCGCTCGACACGAGCACCAGCTATGCAAATGCCTCGTTTTCGCTGACCGGCGCGACCAACCTGATCCAAATGGGCGAAGAGGGTGGCGATCTCAGCGACTGGGGCACGTCGGTGACCGGCGACTTGGTTGGCTATGCGTATAGCAGTATCCCGGAAACGTTCACCGCGGTCGATCTTCAGGCAATGGCCGCGATCGGATGGCACATCGCGCCAGCTACCGCGCTCGATATCACGGCCGGCGATGATTCGTTTTCACCCTCTGGTGCTGCGGTCACTGTCATTGACGGCCTGCCCGGCCTGTCCATCACCGGCAATGGCAATACATTGGCCTTTGGCACCGGTGACACTGCCTTGGTCACCGGCAACAACAACCAGATCACGATTTCGGGTAGCAGCAGCACGATAACCGTCGCCGGTTCGGGCAACACCGTGGCAATGAATGCCATCGCCGATCAGGTCACGCTGACGGGCAGTGGCAACGCGGGCGGCAGCGGCGATGTCGTTAACGTGGCGGCGGGCAGCGGCGACGTGTATCTGGGCGACGACAGTACCATCACGGTGACCGGGCCGTTTGCAAACATCGTAGTGGGTGGCAACGATCACGCGACGATCGAGACGATGAGCGGCGGGCTGACAATCGGCGGCAGTGGCACGACGGCCACGCTGACGGGCAACCTGTCCGTGGTGTTCCAGGCCGCAGGCAGCACCGTTGAAACCGCCGACGGTTCGCAAGTCACTGTCCAGGGCGACGGCGACACGATCAACGCGGGCAATAACGAGACTGTCAATCTTACCAATGTAGCAGGCGGCACTGGCGATCTGCTGACTGTGACCGGCACCGGCACAGCTGTAAAAGTCGCCAATTTCCGGTTCCTGAATCAGGCCGAGACAATCGATTTTCAGGCAGGGGGCCAAGTAACCGTCTACGGCGATTCAATGGTGGTCGTGAACGGCAATGGCGTGTCGGCGCAAGTGGGCGTTAACGACGATGTCACTTTAAACGGCAGCGGCGCGACGGTTGCGGTAGCCGGTACCGGATCGACAATTGCGCTCACCCAGGGCGGCACTGTGATCGTGGCCGCAGGCTCGCAAGTTGCGGTGACCGGGCCGGGCGTCACGGCCAGTCTGGCCGCATCGGGTACGCTGGCACTGGCGGGCGGCAATGGCGTGGTGAATGCAGGTGGCGGCGATGCGGTCACGCTGTCGAACACCGCAGGCGCCTGGGACAGCGTGTCCGGATCGGGCGCCGCCTTGACGCTGTCGGGCGCACAATCCGCGGTCATCGGCGGCGCCAATACGATAGGTTTTGACGCAGGCACCACCGGCAATGTCGCCGGGCTCTATGCGACCGCAGGCAGCTGGGACCAGATAACGGGATCGGGCGGCACGATCTACCTGACCGGGGCGCAGGCCGCGATCCTGGGCGCAGGCAATGCGGTAAGCTTCGCCGGCGGCACCGGCAATGCCGCCGGATTGTACGACACCACCGGCACATGGGACAGCGTGTGGGCGCCAGGTGGCGACACGGTCTATCTGACCAATGCCCAGGCGGCGATCGCCGGCGGCGGCGACGCAATCAGCTTTGCCGGCGGCACCGGCAACATCGCCGGATTGTATGCCACCGGCGGCGCGTGGGACAGCGTGTGGGCGCCGGACGGTGACACCATCTACCTGACCAGCGCACAAGCCGCGATCACCGGCGGCGGCAATGCGATCAGCTTTGCCGGTGGTAGCGGCAATATCGCCGGACTGTACGACACCGGCACCACCGCCGACACCGTCTGGGCGCCGGGGGGCGACACGATCTATTTGACCAGCGCGCAGGCCACGATCACCGGCGGCGGCAATGTCATCGGTTTTGCCGGCGGCACGGGCAATGTCGCGACCATAACCGACACCGCCGGCGCATGGGATTCGGCCTGGGCGTCAAACGGCACGCTCAACCTCCATAGCGCACAAGTCGCGATCACCGGCAGCGGCGACACGATCGGCTTTGCCGGCGGCAACACCGCCAGCCTGAACGGCGCAAACCAGACACTGGCGTTTCAACAGGGCATCGGCGGCCAGGACGTGATCAACGGTTTTGCCGCGACCGACACGATCCAGCTGAGCGCGACCGATTTCAGCAGCTGGGCCTATCTGCTCAATTCAGGCGCGATGGCGCAAGTCGGTGCGGATACCGTGATCACGCTCGATGCGGCGGATACGATCCGGCTGACCGGCGTGACGGCGTCGAGCCTGGGTTCTGCGCAGTTCCGCTTCGCCTAGCAATCCAGCGTCGTCGCGCGTTCCCACTCGGTCAGGTGGCGGGTGTAGTCGTTCCATTCGGAATGCTTGAGCTTGGTGTAGGCGGGGACCAGTGCGGGCATCGCTTCGCCCAGCACGGCGTTGGTTTCCAGCGCGCGGATGGCATCGAGCAGGTTCAGCGGCAGTTTGGGGACATTGCCGATCTGCTCGCCATGCGTGTACATGTTGATATCGAGGCGCGGACCCGCATCACGGGTGTTCGTAATGCCGTCGAGGCCGGCCGCGAGCGCCACGGCGGGCAGCAGGTAGGGATTTACCGCGCCGTCGGCCAGGCGCAGTTCCAGGCGGTTGGGTTCGGGCACACGGATCATGTGCGTCCGGTTGTTGCCGGTCCACGTCACCGAGTTGGGCGACCAGGTCGCGCCCGAATTGGTGCGCGGGGCATTGATGCGTTTGTAGCTGTTGACCGTGGGGTTGGTGATCGCGGCCATCGCCGGCGCACTGTGCAGCAACCCGCCGATGAAATGCCGCGCCACGTCGGTGATGTCGCCGTCGCCGGCAAAGGCATTGTCCTCACCACGCCACATCGACAAGTGGATGTGGCAGCCGTTGCCGGTGAGGTTGATGAACGGCTTGGGCATGAATGTCGCGCGCAGCCCATGCTTTTCGGCGACCGACTTGGCCATGAACTTGAAGAAAGCCATGCGGTCGGCGGTGACCAGCGCGTCGTCGTAATGCCAGTTCATTTCGAACTGGCCGTTCGCGTCCTCGTGGTCGTTCTGGTACGGTTTCCACCCCAGATCGAGCATCGCGTCGCAGATTTCGGTGATCACGTCGTAATTGCGCATCAGCGCCTGCTCGTCGTAGCAGGGTTTGACATGCGTATCGGCGGTATCGGCAATGGCCTTGCCATCGGGCGTGATCAGGAAAAATTCGCATTCGACCCCGGTTTTCAGCTGATAGCCGAGCTCGGCCGCGCGCGCGATCTGCGCCTTCAGCGCATTGCGCGGGCTGGCCTCGACCGGCTGCCCTGCCATCCACAAGTCCGACGCCAGCCAGCCCACTTGCGGCTTCCACGGCAGCTGGATCAGGCTGTCGGGATCGGGCCGGGCAAACAGGTCGGGATCGGCGGGCGACATGTCGAGCCAGGTGGCAAAGCCGGCAAAGCCCGCGCCGTTCTTCTGCATTTCGCCGATCGCTGCGGCCGGCACCAGCTTCGCGCGCTGTTCGCCGAACAGGTCGGTGTACGAGATCAGGAAGTACTTGATGCCCTTGGCCTGGGCGATTGCGGCAAGGTCTTTGCTCATCGGGGCATCCTTTCGTGAAAGCTTGAGCCCCTCCCCTTCAGGGGAGGGGTTGGGGTGGGGCCTCTCCCCACTCGCCGGCGCTGATCTTGTCCATGCTGCCGTGGGTTATAGCCGAGAGGCCCCACCCCCGGCCCCTCCCCTGAAGAGGAGGGGAGAAGGTCAAAAACGCGCGCCCGGAATCCAGTCGGTTCCGGCCAGCGGCACGCGCGCCATCGCAGCCGCCTCAATCGTCAGCGCGACCAGGTCTTCGGGCTCCAGATTGTGCAGATGGCTTTTGCCGCAGGCGCGCGCGATCGTCTGCGCCTCCAGCGTCAGCACCGCCAGGTAATTGGCCAGCCGCCGCCCCGCCGCCACCGGATCAAGCCGCGCGGCCAGGACCGGATCCTGCGTGGTGATCCCCGCCGGATCGCGGCCTTCGTGCCAGTCGTCGTACGCGCCGGCGGTCGTGCCGAGCGCGTTGTATTCGGCCTCCAGATGCGGATCGTTGTCGCCCAGCGCAACCAGCGCCGCCGTGCCGATCGCCACCGCATCGGCACCCAGCGCCAACGCCTTGGCGACATCGGCGCCATTGCGGATACCGCCCGACACGATCAGCTGCACCTTGCGATGCATGCCCAGATCCTGCAGCGCCTGCACCGCCGGACGAATCGCGGCCAGGATCGGAATGCCGACATGCTCGATAAACACGTCCTGCGTCGCCGCCGTGCCGCCCTGCATGCCGTCGAGCACGACCACATCCGCGCCCGATTTCACCGCCAGCGCAACGTCGTAATACGGCCGGGTCGCACCGACTTTCACATAGATCGGCTTTTCCCAATCGGTGATTTCGCGCAGTTCCTCGATCTTGATTTCGAGGTCATCGGGTCCGGTCCAGTCGGGGTGGCGGCACGCGGACCGCTGGTCGATGCCTTTGGGCAGCGTGCGCATCGCGGCCACGCGGTCGGAAATTTTCTGCCCCAGCAGCATGCCCCCGCCGCCGGGCTTGGCGCCCTGGCCGATCACCACTTCGATCGCATCGGCCTTGCGGATGTCATCGGGGTTCATGCCATAGCGGCTCGGCAAATACTGATAGACCAGGGTCTGCGACTGGCCGCGCTCTTCGGATGTCATCCCGCCATCGCCGGTGGTGGTGCTGGTACCCGCGATCGTCGCACCGCGCCCCAGCGCCTCTTTCGCCTGCGCCGACAGCGCGCCAAAGCTCATGCCCGCGATCGTGATCGGGGTTTTCAGATGGATCGGTTTCTTGGCAAAACGCGTGCCGAGCCAGACGTCGGTGGCGCACTTTTCGCGATAGCCCTCAAGCGGATAGCGCGAGACCGAGGCGCCCAGAAACAGCAGGTCGTCGAAATGCGGCAGCGCGCGTTTTGTCCCGCCGCCGCGGATATCGTAAATGCCGGTCGCGGCCGCGCGGCGGATTTCCGCCAGCGTGTGCGGATCGAATGTCGCGGAAAAGCGCGGCAAGGTTTTTGGCGTTTCCATGGGTTTCTCAATAGGCCGAAGCGTTGTCGACGTGGAAATTGTACAGCCCGCGCGCCGAACCATAGCGGCGGAATTCGCTCGGGCTGACGCCTTCGACGCCCGCCTCGTTCAACAGCGCCGTCAGAATTTCGACGTGTTCGGGCCGCAGGTCTTTCTCGATGCAATCCGCGCCCAGGCTTTTGACCGTGCCGCGCACGAAGATCCGCGTCTCGTACAGGCTGTCGCCCAACGCTTCGCCGGCATCGCCCAGCACCACCAGATTGCCCGCCTGCGCCATGAACGCCGACATTGGCCCGATCGAGCCCTTGACGACGATATCGACGCCCTTCATCGAAATGCCGCAGCGCGCCGAGGCATTGCCGTCGATCACCAGCAGGCCGCCATGCGCGGTCGCGCCCGCCGCCTGGCTGGCATCGCCCTTCACATGCACCCGGCCCGACATCATGTTTTCGGCAACGCCGACCCCCGCGTTGCCGTTGACGATGACGGTCGCCTGCTGGTTCATGCCCGCGCAATAGTAGCCGGCATGGCCATCGATCTCGATCGTCACCGGCGCATTGACGCCCGCGGCCAGCGCATGTGCACCATCGGGATTGGCGACGTGCCACTGCGTTTCATTGGTGTTGGCAGGCAAGGCATGCAGCGCGGCATTCAGGTCGCGCCTGGTGGTGACAGCCAGATCGATGTTCGGCATCAATTGCGCTCCCAAACGTAGGCGTGCGCCGGTTCGGGCTCGAAAATGCGCGCGTGTTCGATCCCGGGCAGACCCACGAGCGCCCGGTATTCGGAGCCGAACGCGACGTACTGGTCGGTTTCGGCCATGACCGCCGGCTTGCACGAAATCGGATCGCGCATCACCGCAAAGCCGTTTTCGGTGCCGATCACGAATGTATAAAACCCGTCGAGATCTTCCAGCCCTGCCTCGAGCGCCGCAGTCAGGCTGTCGCCCTCGCGCAGGCGCCAGCTGATATAGCCCGCCGCGACTTCGCTGTCGTTGTCGGTCGCAAACGACAGCCCTTCATGTTCGAGCTTGCGGCGCAGCGAACGATGGTTCGACAGCGAGCCGTTGTGGACCAGGCACTGGTCGCGCCCGGTTGAAAACGGATGCGCGCCGTCGGTCGTCACGGCCGATTCGGTTGCCATGCGGGTGTGGCCGATGCCATGCGTTCCCGCCATCGCGGGCAGTGCAAACCGGTCGGCGACCTGGCGTGGCAGGCCGATGTCCTTGTACAATTCGATGCGTTTGCCGGTGCCTGTCACCACCAGGTCGGGGCGATTGAGCGCGATCCAGCCACGCACCTGGTCCTCGGCCTGGGCCGCAAACGACAGCACCATGTGCGTGTCGCGCAAAACGGCGGTGGCGACATCGGCCAGCGCGGCGGCGACATCATCGAGCCGGGCACCGCGCACGGTGATCTTCAGATGGTTCGCACTGCCGCCGCCATAGACCGCAAAGCCCGCGCTATCGGGGCCGCGGCTGGTCATGACGACCAGCATATCGGCCAGCAACCGGCCCAGTTCAGGCTCAAGCGCCGGGTCCTTCAGGAACAGGCCGACAATTCCGCACATGGTTTGAAACACTCCGCTTCGCTGGCCTTCGGGATAGTCCGGCGAGCGGGAGTGTGTCAATCACGAAGAAACGGAATTTCCCAAGAGGAAAGACCCCATCAGCTTCGTCTTCACGCTCTAATCCCGGAACACCACCGTCTTGTTGCCATGCACCAGGCTGCGGCCATCGAGGTGCAGTTGCACCGCGCGTGCCAGCACGCGGCGTTCGATGTCGCGGCCTTTGCGCACGAGGTCGTCGGCGCTGTCGGCGTGGGTGATGCGTTCCACGTCCTGTTCGATGATCGGGCCTTCGTCGAGATCGCCGGTGACGTAGTGCGCGGTTGCGCCGATCAGTTTCACGCCGCGTTCGTACGCCTGGTGGTAGGGCTTGGCGCCCTTGAACCCGGGCAGGAACGAATGGTGGATATTGATGCAGCGGCCCGACAACCACGCGGCCATTTCGTCGGACAGGATCTGCATATAGCGCGCCAGCACGACCAGATCGGCGCCGGTTTGCGTGGCAATGTCGCGGATCTGTGCCTCTTGCGCGGCCTTGGTGTCTTTGGTGACCGGCAGATGGTGAAACGGAATGGACCCGAAATTGATATCACCGAGCGAGGATTGCGGGTGGTTCGACACGACGCCGACGACGTCCATCGCGATTTCGCCCATTTTGAGCCGATACAGCAGATCGACCAGGCAATGATCGAACTTGCTGACGAGGATCAGCACTTTCTGCAGATCTTCGCGCCGGCGCAGCGTCCAGGTCATCGCGAATTTATCCGCAATGGCGGCCAGGTCGGTGCGGATCGCGGTTTCATCGGCGGTACCGCCAACCGCGAAGACCAGGCGCATGAAGAAGCGGTTGGCGGCGATATCGTCGTATTGCGATGCCTCGGTAATGTTGCCGGCGTGGTTGAAAACCGATGTCGCGACCGCGGCGACGATGCCCGGCACATTGCCGCACGACAGGGTAAGCAGAAACTCGGTCATGCAAATGTCCTTTGTAGAAATGGTCAAAGCGCCGCGATCGAGGCGTCGATCCAGTGGCGCAACGCACCGGTGAAGCTGCGAAAGGTCGCCAGGAAATAGTCGCCGGGCGCGCCGAACTGGACGATCACGCCAAGATGCGCAATCGTAGAGACGACCACCGCGCCCGGTTCCAGCGTCGCCAGATCGACGGGCAGGCCCTTTTGCAACAGCCGCTGCGCATCGATGCCGGTCAGGTTGAACAGGACGTAGGCGCTCGACTGATCCACGACCGCTGCGGTCCCCGCCAGTTTGTGTGCGAGGTCATCGGCCCAATCGGTCGAAGCGATGCCGGTATAGGCGAGCCATTGCCCCGGCGCATTGCCCCAGAGCGCCAGCGTTTCGCCGACGCTGGTTACCGGCCCCTCACCCACGGTCATCCCCAGCGCCGTGCCGATCGCATCGGGCGCGACACCGCGACGCGGCAGGACGTTGGCGAGGCCAAAGCCCGTCAGCTGCTGAACCGAAATATCAACCACGCAGTCTCTCCCCCGCCGGATCGACAAACACCGGATCGCACACCACAGCCAGCACGTCGGCGCCGCGCACCGGATCGTGCACGACGACATGTTCGCCGTGGCGATCCGCGCCGCGCATCAGAAAACCCAGCGCAATCGGGTGACCCAGTGTGGGCGAATAACACGCCGAGCTGACAAACCCTTCGTCGTTCGCGGCAACAGGATCCACGCCCTGGCGCAACAGATGCCCGCCCGCGCGCACCGGCGATGTGCCGTCGACGGGTTTCAGCCCGACCAGCCGCGGCCGCGCCGGATCGACCAGCGCAGGCCGCCCGGCCATGATCCGCCCGATGAAATCCTTTTTGGCCGACGCCATGCGGCCCATCCCCAGGTCGGTCGCGGTGGTCCAGCCGTTGAGCTCGTTGCCCGCCGGATGGCCTTTTTCAATGCGCATCACGCCCAGCGCCTCGGTGCCATAGGCCGTCAGGCCAAAGTTCGCGCCGACGGCAAACAGGTGCTCGATCAACGCCGCGCCCTGGCTTGCCGGAACGCTGAGTTCATAGGCCAGCTCACCCGAAAACGACAGGCGATAGAGCCGTGCCGCATACCCGCGCCAGCGCAATTCGGTCGCGCCCATATACGGCAGCGCGGTATTCGACACATCGACGCCGGGCAACGCCGCCGCCAGCAGATCGCGCGCGCGCGGCCCCGCCACCGCGTACGTCGCCCATTGCTCGGTCACCGACACCGCCTGAACATCGAGATCGGGCCACAGCACCTGCCGGGCGAAATCGATATGCTGCATCACCGGGGCGGCGTTGGCGGTGGTCGTGGTCATGAACCAGCGATCGTCGGCAAACCGCGTGACAGTGCCGTCGTCCATGACGAAACCGTCTTCGCGCAGCATCACGCCATAGCGTGCCTTGCCGACCTTCAATCCTGAAAACCCGTTGATATACAGGCGGTCGAGCAGAACACCGACGTCGGGTCCGATCAGCTCGATCTTGCCCAGGGTGGACACGTCGCACACCCCGACACCCCCGCGCGTCGCATTGACTTCGCGATCGACCGGCGGGCGCCAGCCGACCTCGCCCGCGCGGGGAAACCACTGCGCGCGCTTCCACAATCCCGCATCGACGAACACCGCACCTTGCGCAGCCGCCCAGCCATGGCCGGCAGTGTGGCGCGTGGGGCGGAAATGGCGGCCGCGATGATGGCCGCCGAATGCGCCGATCGCCACCGGCACCACCGGCGGGCGGGCGCGGATCGTGCCGGTTTCGGCGAGCGCCTTGCCCGTTGCGGCGGCGAGCAGCCCGTGGCCGTTGACTTGCGCGACGCGGCCCTGGTCGGTCGCCATGCCAAGCGTGGTGTAGCGTTTGAAATGTTCGACGCTGGTATAGCCCTCGCGCACCGCAAGCGTGACATCGCTGGCGGTCACATCGTGCTGGAAATCGACGAAGGCCTTTGCCTTGCACGGCCCGGTTGCCCAGACCGCGCTGACGCCATGCGCGGTGTCTTGCGCGATCGGCAAGGCCCCGGTCGCGGCGGGTTTGCCCAGGGCCGCGATGATGGCGCCGGCCGCTGCGCGGGCCGATGCCAGCACACCCGCCAACCCGTAGACGCCGTTCGCAGCGCCCGCAGCACTCAGCCCGGCAGGCGCCGTACCCAGGGCATAAGCCGCAATATCGTCGCGCCACACCGGCTTGTCGCCCAGATGCGCGGCGAGCGCGATCTGCGGGTTCCACCCGCCCGCGACCGCCAGCAGATCGGCGGCAAAGGTGTACTCGGCACCGCCACTATCGCGCGCATTCACGCGCGACAGCGGGCTGCCTTTGGCCTCCGTCAGCGTGCCGCCTGTGATCACGCGTACACCGGCGGCGTGGATCGGCGCGGATACGGCATCGTCAACATGCGCGCGCGTGTCGATCACCGCGAGCAGCGTCACGCCCGCCGCGATCAGGTCCGCCGCCGTCTGCCAGCCGCTGTCGCCACTGGTCAGCACGACCGCACGCCGGCCCGGCGCGACGCCGAACCGGTTGCAATACGTCGAAACCGCGCTCGCCAGCATCACGCCGGGCCGGTCATTGCCGTCGAACACGATCGGCCGCTCGGTCGCGCCCGTCGCCAGGATCGTGCGCGAGGCAACGATTTTCCACATCCGCTGGCGCGGCTGGCCTGCTGCCGGGATCGCGACATGATCCGCAACCCGTTCGATCGCGCCGTGTTCGCCATCGTCAAAACGGCCAAACACCGTGGTCCGCATCAGCACGCGCACACTCGGCATGGCAGCCAGTTCGGCCAGCATGCCCGCCGCCCATGCGCCGCCGCTCTGGCCGCCCCCCTGCCCGCCCCCCTGGCCGCCGATGCTGACCCGTTCGGACAGCAACTGCCCGCCCGGCACCGCGTTTTCATCGGCGATCACGATGCGCAGGCCCGCATTCGCCGCGTCACGCGCCGCGATCAGCCCGGCGGGACCTGCACCGACCACCAGCAGATCGCAGAACGCGTGATCGTGCTCATAGGTATCGGGGTCTTCCGCGCCCGACACCGCGCCCAGCCCGGCCGCGCGGCGGATCAGCGGCTCGTACAGTTTTTCCCATGCTTTGGCAGGCCACATGAACGTCTTGTAGTAGAACCCTGCAACAAACAGCGGCGCGGCCAGCTGGTTCACCGCCATCATGTCGAACGCCAGGCTGGGCCAGCGGTTCTGGCTGGTCGCGACCAGCCCCTGATACAGTTCTATCGTCGTCGCGGTCGTGTTCGGCTCGGCGCGTGCGCCGGCGCGCAAGGTCACCAGCGCGTTGGGTTCCGCACTGCCCGCGGTCAGAACCCCGCGCGGGCGATGGTATTTGAAACTGCGCCCGAACAGCCGCACGCCATGCGCCAGCAGCGCCGAAGCGAGCGTATCGCCGGGGTGCCCGGTGTACGCCTTGCCGTCGAAGGTAAACGTCAGGGTCTGCGAGCGGTCGATCAGACCGCCGCTGGCGAGGCGAAACGAAGGCCCGCTCATACAGTGTGCTCCGGATGGGCAAATCGCGCCGCGCCGACGGCATGCGTGCGGGTGTTGCGCTCGACCCGCAGCCATTTGCGGCATCCTTGCGTATGATACCACAGCTCTTCGAACGCGCCCGCAGGGTTGTCGCGCAGATGAATGTAATCAGACATTTCGTCGGCGTTCTCCCCGCCCCCGGTAGCAATGGGAGGACGCACCGGCGTCGCATCGCCGCGATAGGTAAATTCGCGCGAATCGCGCGGCCCGCAAAAGGGGCATGGAATACGCATCGGCCCTGTTCCTCAGTGCAGATTGGGTTGGGCGCCGGCGCCCTTTTCGTCGATCACATGGCCGGTGCGGAACCGGTCGAGCCGATAGGCGGTCGCGGTCTCGTGCGACTGGTCGGTCGCGAGCAGATGCGCCAGGCACCAGCCCGACGCCGGCGTCGCCTTGAACCCGCCGTAACACCAGCCGGCGTTGAGATAGAGGCCCTCTATGCCCGTGCGGTCGATGATCGGCGAGCCATCCATGCTCATGTCCATGATCCCGCCCCAGCTGCGCAGCATCCGCACCCGGCCGATCATCGGCATCAGCGCCATGCCGCCTTCGCACACATCCTCGACCACCGGCAGATTGCCGCGCTGCGCATAGGAATTGTACCCGTCGATATCGCCGCCGAACACGAGGCCGCCCTTGTCCGACTGGCTGACATAGAAATGCCCCATGCCGTAGGTGATCACGCCGGGGATCAACGGTTTCAGGCCTTCGGATACAAACGCCTGCAGCACATGGCTTTCGATCGGCAGGCGCAGACCGGCCATCGCTGCGACATGGCTGGTCATGCCCGCCACCGCCAGCCCGACTTTGCCCGCGCGGATTGCGCCGCGACTGGTTTCGACACCGGTAACCGCGCCGGCCGCATCACGCAAAAACCCGGTCACTTCGCAGTTCTGGATGATATCGACACCCAACGCCGAGGCCGCGCGCGCATAACCCCAGTTGACCGCATCGTGGCGCGCAGTGCCGCCGCGTTCCTGCAGCAACCCGCCATCGATCGGAAACCGGGCATTGTCGAAATCGAGAAACGGCGCCATTTTGCGAACGCCAGCGGCATCGAGCAGCGTACAATCGACCCCGTGCATGCGCATCGCATTGCCCCGCCGGGCATAAGCATCGCGCTGCGGGTCCGAATGGTACAGGTTGAGCACGCCGCGCTGGCTGACCATCGCGTTGTAGTTCAGCTCCTGCTCCAGACCCTCCCACAGCTTCATCGACCATTCGTAGAACGGTTCGTTGCCCGGCAGGCCGTAGTTGGAGCGGATGATCGTGGTGTTGCGCCCGGCATTGCCGCCGCCGATCCAGCCGCGCTCCACCAGCGCCACATTGGTAATGCCGTGCACTTTGGCCAGGTAATACGCCGCCGCCAACCCATGTCCGCCGCCGCCGACGATCACGATGTCGTAGCCGTCCCTGGGCGCGGCATCGCGCCAAGCCGGGGCCCAGCCCCGGTGGCGGTGCAGCGCCTGACGCGCCAGTTGCAGGATCGAATAGCGCATCACGGGTCTTTCGTGTCTGGCCGGCACGTTTGTGTCGGGAGTCGGTGCCGGCGCCGACTTCGCAGCTCGCTCTTTCGCGAGCTTCGCGCAAACATATGCGGGTTGCACAGTGCCCGCTTGTCCATTTATGATATCTGCATGTCCGAAAAAGACATGACCAACGATGCGTCGCCGCCCGTGCGGCTGGGCCTGCTGCTGATCCCCGGCTTTGCGCTGATGGGCTATGCCGCGCTGGTCGAGGCGTTTCGCGCCGCGAACACGCTGTCGGGCAGGGTGCTGTACGAATGGGTGCACGTCTCGCCCGATGGCCAGCCGGTCGAGGCTACGAACGGCGCGCGCATTCTGGCGGATGCGCGGGTCGGCGACAGGATCGCCTGCCAGATGCTGTTCGTCTTTGCCGGCGGCGATCCGCGCCATTTTCACGATCCTGCGACGTATGGCTGGCTGCGGCAACTGGCGCGCGGGCGTTGCGCGATCGCGGGGGTTTCGGGCGGGCCCTACATCATGGCGCGTGCGGGGCTGCTGACCGGGCGCCGCGCAACGATCCACTGGGAGCACCGGCCGCTGTTCGTCGAGGAATTTCCCGATGTCGCGCTCGAGCACGGGCTGTATGTGATCGACGGCCCGGTGATCACGTGCGCGGGCGGGACGGCGGGGCTCGACCTGGCCCTGGCGCTGATCGCGCGCGACCAGGGCGATGATCTGGCCGCGCGCGTCGGTGAATGGTTCATCCGCACCACGCCGCGCGATGCCGCCGGGCCGCAGCGGCTGAGCCCGGCCGAGCGCCACGGTACCACCAACCACATCGTGCTGCATGCGCTGGCCCGGATCGAGGCGGCGCTCGATCAGCCGATTTCACGCGAGGCGATCGCACAAGACTGCGGCCGGTCGCTGCGCCAGATGGAACGGCTGTTTCACGAGCACCTGGGCCAAAGCATGGCCGAAACCGCGCTGGCGTTGCGGCTCGACAGCGCCGCGCACCGGCTGCGCACGACCGACGCGCCGATTACGCAGATCGCGCTCGACTGCGGTTTTGTCAGCGCCGCGCATTTTTCGCGCCGTGTGCGTCAGCGTTTCGGCGTGCCGCCGTCTGCGTTGCGCAAGGGGTGAAGGGCCGGCCCGATCAGTAAGAATACAGCGCAGAATTGAACGGGACCGGCGAGGTGATTTTCAATTCCTTGCCCTCGGTCTGTTCGCAGATCCGGAACAGCAGCGCGCTGCGCCCCCCACCCACCGTGATGTCCTCCTGCGCATAGACCTTGACCGCAAATGTCCAGTCCTCCTTGCCGATCAGCGTCAGCGTGATCACCGGCTCCGGATCATCGCGCAGCGCGGCGCATCCGGCGATCAGGTCGTGCAGCGCGTCGCGCGCCTGCGCCGCGGTCGGTACGCCGGACACGACGAGCGGAACGTCGATCCTGTGCCCCATGTGCGAATCCGCGCGATTGGTGACATTGGCCGAAATGAACGACGAATTCGGCACGATCACCGTGCCGCCGGCCGCCGTGGCAAGTTCGGTTGCGCGCACGCGGATCTTGCGGATCGTCCCTTCCGCGCCAGAGACCACCACCCAGTCGCCGACTTTGACCGGGCGCTCGATCAGCAGGATCACACCCGACACGAAATTCTGGATGATCGATTGCAGGCCGAAACCGATGCCGACCGACAGCGCGCTGGCGATCAGCGTGATCTTTTCCAGCTGCAGCCCCATCATCTGCGTCGCCAGGATGATCGCCACCAGGATGCCGAGATACGACAGCCCGGTTACCAGCGACGTGCGCACCCCGATATCGAGCGAGGTCGTGGGCAGGAAACTGTTTTCCAGCCACCCGCGCACCATCCGGGTCAGCACGATGCCGATGGCAAGCACGGTCAGCGCGGCGCCGACTGTACGCGGCGAAAGGTTGAGCGCCCGTAGCGAACCAAGCAGCATTTCGGGCTGAACCTGATCGAGGACGGCGGCATGGGTGCCGTGCAGCGGCGCCGCCACCAGTCCTGCGGCAAACAGCCAGACCAGCACGGTGACCAGCGCGCTGCCCAGCAGTGCGATCTGCCTCATCCGCCTGCGGCGCACGCCTACGACCGCCGTGGCAAACCGGCCGATCGCCCAGTCTTCGTCGAACAATTGCGCCATCAGGCGATCGACAAACGCTGTGATCATCCAGGTGAGGGTCAGCACCAGCGGCGCCCACAGCAATTCCTGCAGGACGACAATGCCGAACCAGGTCTGGCCGACCACGAAGGCGCCAACGCCCACGACCAGCATTGCCCAGACCAGCGCGGTCAGGCCGAATATGGCGGGCAGCGTCGGTCCTTTGCGGCCCCCATCCGCCGCGCCCTCCGGCTCGGTCTCGAGCGCGCGGGCGCGCGCCTGCCCGGCCAGAACCAGAAACCGCCCGATCAGCAGCGCGTCCGCCACCAGGATCAGGATCTGCGCCAGGGCCCAGCCCGTTTCCGTCGCATGCAACGCCCGCGCCATCTGATCGATGACATTGGTAAAACCGAGCGCGACGGTCGCGGCAAAGGGATAGAACGCGATTGTCGCGCCCAGCCCGCCGGGCAGCAGCAGCGGCCGCCACGCCTTGTCTTCGGGCGATCGCAGCGCTCGGCCGATGCCCATGCCCAGCCCGTTCACGCCGATGGCAATGGACAAAGTCCGCGCGAGGACGTCGGTTTCGGGCAGCAGGGTCCATGCCGACCGCACCGCCACGAGTGCGATATGCCCGGCCAGGGCCACCAGCACTGTCGTCACCAGCACTGTCGCCAGCGCCTTTGTCCGCAACGCCAGCTGCCGGTCCATCGGTGCCGCGCGCAGGAATGCCGAAATGCGGGCAAGCAGCCACAGCCGCGCCGGCCAGGCAAGCGCCAGTGCGAATATTGCAGCAACGATCAGCTCTGCCAGCGAATAACGGTCCCGTAGCGGCATTACTGCCTGCCGGTTTATCGCGGCGATTGCCGACGCAAGATCATGACCCAGTGCATCGATCAGCGACAATCCGTTATCGGGCACCACCTGCGCACGCGCCGGCGTGGCCATGGCAAGGATAACGCCGGCAGGGGCCAGACCCCGGGCCACGCGCCAGGATCTACGGATCGCGGTATCGTTCATTCATCCCCCTTTTGCGGGTCTGGCCGGGTCTGAGCGGAATCTGGCCGGTAGTGTGACAGCCCTTGCGGGCAGATGAACCATCTTTTTGGCTGGCCATGCTACGGGCTTTGCACCCCAGACGCCAGATTCTGCATTGTCCAGACGACGGCCACCAGGCCGTTTTGTGGGCGGGCATCAGAATATGAGCGAGAAAGAGGTCGATCGGCCGGGCGAACCCGGTGGGGCCGGCACGGATAGCGTAACGTTGGCGGGGCCTCCCGGGGCCAAGGCCGCCAGCGATTGGGCGCTGTCGCCGGCGCAGTGGAATTCGGTGCCATCCTGGAAAAAGGTGGTGCTGGAAACCTGGCGCAAATCGGGCGACGATCACATCGGGCTGATCGCCGCGGGTGTGGCGTTCTACGGATTCCTGGCGTTCGTGCCGCTGCTGGCCGCGATCGTGCTGCTATACGGCTTGCTCGCCGATGCATCGACGGTGGTCCACGATGTCCAGCGGATGACATCGATCATGCCGCCCGCCGCGGCGAACCTGGTGGGCGACCAGTTGATGGAACTGGTCAAGACATCCGATGGCAAGAAAGGCCTGGGCGTTCTGACCGCGCTGGTGATCGCGATGTTCGGCACGGTCAATTGCGCGGGATCGATCGTCACTGCGCTGAATGTCGCATGCGAAGTCAAGGAGACGCGCGGGTTTATCGCGCTGTATGGCCTGGCACTGGGCATCGCGACGACAGCGGTGCTGACCGCGATCGGCGCGCTGATCCTGGTTGCCGCGCTGGTGCAGGTGGAGGAATTTCTGCCCGGCGTGTCGGCAGCGCCGCTGTTTCTGGGCAAGCTGATCGCGTATATCGCGCTGACGCTGGTCGGCGCGGCGGTTGCGACGACGCTGTACCGCTTTGGCCCCTCGTTGGGGGAGGAAAATCTTGGCAAGGCCGATCCGCGCACCTGGGTGTGGTTCACCCCCGGATCGGTGCTGGCCTCGGTTTCCTGGCTGGCGCTGACATCGGGATTCGGCACATATGCCGCCAAGATCGGGCATTACAACGCGACATATGGCTCGCTCAGCGCCGTTATCATCATGCTGACCTGGATGTACCTGTCGAGCTATGTCCTGCTGTTCGGCGCCGAACTGAACGCAGAGCTTGCGCGCAAGACGTGAAGACGCCCGCAAACATGCCACGCGCCCCAATCGCCACGCGCCCCCATCCCACTCACCCAACCCCAATCGTCATCCCGGGCTCGACCCGGGATGACGACTGATGGGTAATGCGCACTCAAACGCTGCAGATGATCACAGCGTATCGACCAGCACGACTTCACTGTCCTCGATTGCGGTGATCGCAATCGTGTCCTCGTCCGCTATCGCCAGCCCGTCGCGCGCATCGGCCTCCACGCCATTGACGCGGATGCGTCCGGTCGCTGGCACGAGATAACCCTTGCGCTCCGCCCCGAGCACGTAGTCGACTGTTTCGCCCGCGCGGATGGTGCCGGCCACCAGCCGGGCCGTCGTGCGGATCGGCAATGCATCGGCATCCTCGGCATAACCGCTGGCCAGCACCACCAATTGCCCCGAGCGATCGCCCTTGGGAAATTCGCGCGCGCCCCAGCCCGGCGCCTCGCCCTGGCGGGTCGGCTGGATCCAGATTTGAAACAGCGTCGTCGCCTCGTCCTCGACATTGTATTCGGCATGGGTGATGCCGGTGCCCGCGCTCATCACCTGGACATCGCCCGCCGCCGTGCGGCCCTGGTTGCCCAGGCTGTCGCGGTGCGTGATGGCACCGGTGCGGACATAGGTGATGATCTCCATGTCGCGGTGCGGGTGCGCAGGAAAGCCGCTCTTGGGCCCGATCGTGTCGTCGTTCCACACGCGCAGGTTGCCCCAGTTCATCCGGGCGCGATCATGATAATCGGCAAACGAGAAATGATGGCGCGCATCGAGCCAACCGTGGTTGGCGTGGCCGATTCCGCCGAAAGGACGCAGTTCGATCATCGCTTGTCTCCAGTGGCCGCGCCATGAGAAGCACGGCTGTTGAAGGCTATGTAAGCCTTGCCAACGCAAACAAAATGGCAATGATGGAAAGTCATCGATGAAAGAAACGCGGTAATGTCGTTGCCCGATCTGGAAGCCTGGGCGATTTTCGCCAAAGTCGCTGACACCGGCTCCTTTGCCAAAGCCGCCGCCGCACTCGGGCTGTCGAACCCGACGGTATCCAAAGCGATCACGCGGCTGGAATTGCGGCTGGGCGTGCCGCTGCTGCACCGTACCTCGCGCCGGCTGGCACTGACCGAAAGCGGGCGCGGCGTGCTGGAACGCGCGCGGCGGATCCTGGCCGATGGCGAAGCGGCCGAGATCCAGGCCGGCGCCGAGGGCGATGCACCGCGTGGGCTGGTGCGTCTGGCCGTCCCGATGAGTTTCGGCCTGCGCCATGTCGCGCCGCTGCTGCCCGAATTCCTGATCGCCTATCCGCAGATCCAGGTCGAACTCGATCTGGCCGATACGCTGATCGATGTCGTGGGCGGCGGGCAGGATGTCGTGCTGCGCATTGCCGGGCTGGAAGACAGCAGCCTGCGCGCGCGGCGGTTGTGTACGGTGCGGCTGTTGCTGGTCGCAGCGCCCGCGTTCCTGGCTGCACATGGCACGATCGCGCATCCGCGCGACCTGTCGGGAATGGCGGGCCTGTTGTACACCAACGTCGATACCCCCGGGTCGTGGCGGCTGACCCATGCCGAACAGGGGCATTACGTGATGGCGGTCCAGGGCCGGATGGGCGCGAACAACGCCGATGCCTTGACGCCCGCGCTGCTGGCCGGGCTGGGCGTGGCCGTGATGCCCGACTTCATGATCTGGGACCTGATCGCGTCGGGCGCCCTGGTCGAGGTGCTGCCGGAGTGGCACATTCCCGATATCGCGCTGCATCTGGTGACGCCGCCGGGCACCTTGCGCCCGGCGCGGGTGCGGTTGCTGATCGATTTTCTGGCGAGGCGGCTGACGCGCGCGGCCTGGGCGCGGCAGGGGTAAAGCACATGCGCAAACTCAAGCTTCTTGTATCCCGCACCCGCTCATCCTGAGCCTGTCGAAGGACGCGCAATACAGTTGCCCAAAACGCGCGGCTGCACGCGCCGAGCTCGAACGTTGCGCGCGTCCTTCGACAGGCTCAGGACGAGCGAGAATTGCTGTACTTTAGGTTAATTTCTACTCAGCAGCACACCGGCGCACGGCGCAAGTTGACGACATGCGCGCTGGCGAGCAGAGCCACGCCGCCGATCGTCAGCACCGCTTCGCGCATGCCGTGATCCGACGCGATCGCGACTGCCATCATTGCCAGCCCGCAACAGCCCAGCGCCAGCGGCAACCGGTGACCATGGCGCAGCGCGTTGGCGCCGATCGTCACCGCGCCGATCGTCACGGCCAGCACCAGCCCGACGCGGTGTATCGCCGGATCGAGCAGCAACCCGCCGCCAAGCCCCAGCACGCCGATCAGCACCAGCCCCGCCATGCAATGCACCATGCACAGCCCCGACAGCACGATGCCGAAACGATCGAGCAGGCGGCGATTGTGGGGGGCGGGTGTCTGGAACGAGTCGGGCATGGGGGTCCTATATGTGATAATGTATCATCACACAAGGGTATCCGGTTGGGCCTCTTGCCCGGTTTGGCCTCTTGATTAGTGCGCAAAGCCGGCTCAGATCGGCGCGATGACGTTCCGGACCACCCAAGACCGCCGCTGGCTTGCCCGCTGGCTGATGATTGTCGCCTGCTTGATCATCGGTATCGTCGTTGTCGGCGGGATTACCCGCCTGACCGAATCGGGCGTGTCGATCACCCAGTGGAACGTCATTTCGGGCACGCTGCCGCCATTGAGTGATGCCGCGTGGCAGGCCGAATTCGCCAAGTACCAGGCGACCCCGCAATATATCCTGGTCAATGGCCCCGCCGGAATGACGCTGGGCACGTACAAGGCGATCTTCTTCTGGGAATGGGTCCATCGCCTGCTCGCGCGCGGCATTGTCATGGTGTTTGCGCTGCCGCTGGTGTGGTTCTGGGCGCGCGGCAAAATCCCTGCGGGCTACAAGCCGCGCCTGATCGCGCTGCTGGCGCTGCTCGGGCTGCAGGGCGCGGTGGGGTGGTGGATGGTCAAATCGGGCATTTCGGTCGATGTCAAAGTCAGCCATTTCCGGCTCGCCACGCATCTGCTGCTCGCGCTGGTGTCGCTGGCCGGGATGGTGTGGACCGCGCTCGATCTGATCAGTGCCGGGCCGCCCGCGCGGTTGCGCCCGATCGCTGCGCTCGCGCTTGGCGCGCTGGTGCTGCAACTGATGCTGGGCGCCTGGCTTGCCGGCTTGCGCGCGGGCGTGGTTGCCGGCGCGGGCTGGTTCAATTGGCAGGCGTGGCCGCTGATGCAGGGGCAATTGTGGCCCGATGGCATTGTCTGGGCCAAAGGCGTGGTGTTTGCCGCATGCCATGACCCGTACCTTATCCATTTCATGCATCGCTGGTGGGCATGGGTCGTCGTGGCGCTGATGATCGTGCTGGCACGCCGGGCAAAGTCTGCCGGCAACCGGCCCGCCGCGATTGCGCTGCACAGCGCGATCGGCACGCAAATCCTGCTGGGCATCGCCACCGTGTGGAGCGGCGTGTGGATACCGATCGCAGTGGCGCACCAGTTGACCGGCGCGTTGCTGGTCGTGGCGACGACGTGGTCCGCCCATGCCATCGGCCGACGCGCGGTTTGAACGGAGAGAGGCCGCTCGAGCCAGGAGGTACTATTTTACCTCCCCGGAAACCCGCCCCAAACCTTGACTTGAGCGCGGCGATGCAACAAAGGCCCCCATCGCGTTTCGTGACGCGCCGCTTTTGGCAGCGCGCCCACGAACCTATCCAAGTCTAGGAACCATTGCCCATGAAGGCGCTTACCAAAGTCACCCGGTCGGTCAAACCCGCCGAGGTGGTAAAGAAATGGCATGTGATCGATGCCGACGGCCTGGTGGTCGGCCGGCTCGCAGTCATCATTGCCAACCATCTGCGCGGCAAGCACAAGCCGACGTTTACGCCCCATGTCGATTGCGGCGATCACGTGATCGTGATCAACGCCGACAAGGTCAAGTTCACCGGCAACAAGCTGAAGAACAAGGTCTATTACAAGCACACCGGGTATATCGGCGGGCTGAAGGAATTGACCGCGGCCAAAGTGATGAGCGGCAAGTTCCCCGAACGCGTCGTGGAAAAAGCGGTCGAACGCATGATCCCGCGCGGGCCGCTGGGCCGTGCGCAGATGCGCGCGCTGCATCTCTATAACGGCACCGAACATCCCCATGCCGGCAACCAGCCCGAAGTGCTGGATGTCGCGTCGATGAACCGCAAGAACAAGGTGGGTGCATAATGGCTGACACCGATACCGTATCCAGCCTGTCCGATCTGAAGGATCTGGCCGCTGCAACGCCTGTCGAATCGCAGGATGGCGAAGACACGTTTGCGCCCGTAACCCCGTCGGCTCCGCCGGCACCGCTGCGTGCCAAGGAAATCGATGCACAGGGCCGTTCGTACGCGACGGGCCGCCGCAAGGACGCGGTCGCCCGCGTGTGGATCAAGCCCGGATCGGGCAAGATCCTGGTCAACGGCCGCGACCAGGACGTGTATTTCGCACGCCCGACGCTGCGCCTGGTGATCAACCAGCCGTTCCAGGTGGCCGGTCGCGATGGCGCCTATGACGTGATCTGCACTGTAAAGGGCGGCGGGCTTTCGGGCCAGGCCGGCGCAGTCAAGCACGGCATCGCCCAGGCGTTGACGAAATTCGAACCCGCGCTGCGCACCGCAGTCAAGGCCGCCGGTTTCCTGACGCGCGATCCGCGCGTCGTGGAACGCAAGAAGTACGGCCGAGCGAAAGCCCGCAAGAGCTTCCAGTTCTCGAAGCGCTGATTTTCTTCAGCTTTTCGAACCGCTGCACTATCGAAACGCCGGGACTTGTGTCCCGGCGTTTTTGATTGTGGGTGGCAATAATGCGCGAAGTCATCTGCCGGTGCGTACTGCGAACAATATAAATAAACGCGGAACATGGCCCCAGCCGCAACGTTCGCCTTACCATCAAACATCATTGACGGAGCAAGACGATGATCCAGGACATGACACGGCGCAATCTCGGCAAACTGGCGGCAGGCGCAGCCGTGGCGGGCTCGATCGCGCTGACCGCATCGGCACAGGCTGCGCCGATGGGCGACGACTGGTTCGAAATGATCAAGATGCAGCATCGTGAAATCGACCGACGCCTGATGGCAGTCAAGTCGGCCGATACGCATCCGGGGCGCGTCGCCGCATTCAAGGCATTTGCCACGTATCTGTCGGCGCATTCGCTCGCCGAAGAGGTTTCGGTCTATCCGGCGATCGCGATCATGGGCGCCGAGCCCGATGCGAAACAATTGTATCACGAACAGGATGACGCCGAGATCCTGGTCGGGCGGATCGACAACGCGTTGGCGATGCACCAGGACGAACGGGTGGGGCCGATGCTCGACACGCTGGCAGCCGCGCTGCACGCGCATGTGGCAGAGGAAGAGGGAACCAAATTTCCCGCGCTGAAATCTGCGACCAATCCGATGATGAATGCCAAACTGACCCAAGACTTCCACGCGACATTCGCGCGCGCGGTTGGCTGAAGTCCCATGGCCCCCGGGGCGGCTGCCTTGCGAAAACAGCCGCCCCGGGGGCGTTTGCCCCACGCTCAACATCCTTGAGCCTTACGAACCGTTGCACGACCGAAAACGCCGGGGCCCAGGTCCCGGCGTTTTTCCATTTGCGAAAGCCGGCTCCGCGCACATCCCTGTCCCCAGCGAAATTCTGTCGGATCCGAAAGAGGTTTGTCGCATTGATGATACAATTGGACGGATGGACGACGTTTGCGTGATGCATGCACCAGGCGGTCATTGGGGGCATTTATGACGAACGTCAGGGCGCAGAACGACCCGAGCGCCGACGACATCGCGCCTGCGAAACGCGCGCTCGAGGCGCTGAATTTCTTCATGGCCGATATGCAGGCCGGCATCGGGCCGTTCCTGGGGGTATTCCTGCAACAGCGGGGCTGGACGGCGGGGCCGATCGGCACGGTCATGACCGCAGGCGGGGTGGCGGGCATGATCATGACTGTGCCGGCCGGCGCGTTCATCGATCATACCGAAAAGAAGCGGCTGGTCGTCATCGTCACCGGGATCTGCACGGTCGTCGCGTCGTTTCTGATCCTGTTGTCGCAATCGGGCCTGGTCGTCACGGTCAGCCAGGTCGCCACCGCGATCGCCGGCGCGGCCATCGGCCCTGCGGTCAGCGGGATGACGCTGGGCATTGTCCGCCAGAAAGGATTCAACGCGCAGAACGGCCGCAACCAGGCATGGAACCATGCCGGCAACATGATCGGTGCGGGGCTGTCGGGCTGGCTTGGCTGGAAATTCGGCATGCCGGCAATCTTTTATCTCGCCGCTGCGTTCGGCGTGCTGGCGATCGTGGCGGTGCTGATGATCCCCGAAAAATCGATCGACCACCGCGCGGCACGTGGCCTGGAAGACCAGCCGGACAAAGCGGAAGGCGGCGACAGTGGCGGACAGGCCGAGGGCTTCAAGACATTGTTGCAGAACCGGCCGATGCTGATCCTGGCGGCGGCACTGGCCTGTTTCCATCTCGGCAATGGCGCGATGCTGCCGCTCTACGGCCTGGCCGTGGTTGGCGCGGGCAAGGGCAACCCCGCGCTGTTCGTCGCGCAGACGGTGGTCGTCGCGCAAGCGGTGATGATCGTGGCCGCGCTGGTCGCCATGCGCATGGCGGCGGGCAAAGGCTATTGGCTGGTCATGCTGATCTCGTTTGCGGTCCTGCCGCTGCGTGGATTTCTGGCCGGGACGTTCATCGAACATTGGGGCGTGTGGCCGGTGCAGGCGCTGGATGGCATCGGCGCCGGGCTGCAAAGCGTTGCGGTCCCAGGGCTGGTCGCGTGCCTGCTGAACGGCACCGGCCGCGTCAATGTCGGCCAGGGCGCGGTCATGACCGTCCAGGGTCTTGGCGCATCGCTCAGTCCCGCAATCGGCGGTTGGCTGGCCCAAAAGCTGGGTTATCCGGTTGCGTTCTACAGTCTGGGCAGCTTTGCCGTGATCAGCCTGGCACTGTGGATCGGCTTTGCCGGAACCCTGCGACCCGCATGCGCGGGTTCGGGCGGAAACGGCGCAAAACCTTGAACACGGCAACCCTTGCAACCTGGGCGATCTGCACTGCTGCGACCGCCGCGGTGATCGCGCGCCCGCTGCGCTGGCCCGAGGCGATCTGGGCAGTAACGGGCGCGGCGCTGCTGGTGGTGGCAGGGCTGATGCCGTTTGGCGCAGCATGGCATGCCATCGGCAAAGGCATGGATGTCTATCTGTTCCTGATCGGCATGATGCTGCTGAGCGAGACAGCGCGCGAACAGGGCCTGTTCGACCGCGTCGCCGCCATTGCGGTCAACCACGCCGGCGGATCGCGCGCCAGGCTGTTCCTGCTCGTCTATGCGACCGGCGTCGTCACCACGACGTTCCTGTCGAACGATGCGACCGCCGTCGTGCTGACGCCGGCGGTCTTTGCCGCCGCAAAAAAGGCCCGGGCCGAACCGCTGCCGCTGCTGTTCGCCTGCGCGCTGATCGCCAATGCGGCCAGTTTCGTGCTGCCGATCTCCAATCCCGCCAATCTCGTGCTGTACGGCGGCAGGATGCCCCCGCTCGGCCAGTGGTTCGGCTCGTTCGCGCTCCCTTCGCTGGCTGCGATCGTGGTGACGTTTGCAATGCTCCGATTTGTCGAGCGCAAGAACCTGGCGGGCGATTGCGCGCGCGATGTCGACACCGCCCCGATGACCACCGGCGGCAAGGCCGCGCTGGCCGGGATCGGGGTCACCGCGCTCTTGCTGCTCGCGATGTCGGCATTCGATCGGCCGCTGGGCCTGCCGACCTGCCTCGCCGGCCTAGCAACGACACTCGGCGTATGCCTGCTGCGCAAGACCTCTCCGCTCGATACGGCCAGAAGCGTGTCGTGGAGCGTGCTGCCGCTGGTCGCCGGCTTGTTCGTGCTGGTCGAGGCGCTTGACCGCACCGGTGTGATCGCCGCGGTCGCCGATGCGTTGCGCGCGATGGCGGCCGACCCGGCCAAAGGGGCCGCGACCGCCGGGACGATCCTGGCGTTCGGATCGAACCTGATGAACAATCTGCCCGCCGGCCTTGTCGCCAGCACCGCCGTGGCCCAGGCGCACCCGCCCCGGCTGATCGTCGACGGATTGTTGATCGGGGTCGATCTGGGCCCCAATCTGTCGGTGACGGGCTCGCTTGCAACGATCCTGTGGTTGCAGGCGATCCGCCGCGAAGGCGAGGATGTCGGGTTCTGGCGGTTCCTGAAAGTCGGCGCGGTGACGATGGTCCCGGCGCTGGCGGCCGCGCTTGGCGCGCGCGTGCTCATTGGCTAAGATAGGGGCTAGCAACACAGAGGCCACGGCTCGATTTCAGGAGTTCGAAGACGCAGGCGCCTGATCGGGAGGTTTGACCCCGCCCGTCCGCGCCGCTATCGCCCCGGGTCATGATTGCCCTGCTGTCGCCCGCAAAAACGCTCGATTTCGAACGCGCCCTCCCGCTGCTGGCGGTGTCGGCGCCGCATTTCGCCGGCGAAGCGCAAGCGCTTGCCCGGTCGGCCGCCAACCTGTCGCAGAAACGCCTGTCGGAACTGATGGGCATCTCGCCGCGCCTGGCCAAGCTCAACGCCGACCGCTTTCGCGACTTTGCCGATTTGCCCGAGCGCCCCGCGCTGTTTGCCTTTGCCGGCGATGTCTACACCGGGTTCGACGTGCATACGCTGGACGAGCCGGGTGTTGCCTTTGCACAAGACCATGTGCGGATGCTGTCGGGGCTGTATGGCCTGCTGCGGCCGCTTGACGCAATCCGGCCCTATCGGCTCGAAATGGGCACGCGCTGGGCGCCGCGCCGCAAAAGCCTGGTCGAGTGGTGGGGCGACCGGATCGCCGGCCTGCTGCGCGAACAGATCGCCGACGAAGGCTCGGGCGTGGTGCTCAATCTGGCCAGCCAGGAGTATTTTGCGGCCGTCAAAGGCCGGCTGGGCACGGTCCGGGTGATCGATGTGGATTTTCGCGAGCCCGGCCCCGACGGCCCGCGCTTCGTCAGTTTCAACGCCAAGAAGGCGCGCGGGATGATGGCGCGCTGGCTGTGCGAGCATCACATTGCCGATGTGGATGCGATGCGCGGGTTCGACACCGACGGCTATCGCTTCGACGCGGCGGAGAGCGAAGCCGATCGCTGGCGGTTTGTCCGCGCATGACCGCCAGGGACCCGGCAAGCGCGATCGTCATCGGCGCGTCGGGCGGCATCGGCGGCGCGTTTGAACAGGCCTTGCGCGACGAGGGCAACTTCGCTGTGGTGCATGGCTTTGCGCGTTCGCGCCCCGGCGCACATCACCTCGACCTGACCGATGAGGCCAGCATCGCCGCCGCCGCTGCGCTGGTGGCGCAAGGGCCGCCGCCGGGCCTGGTGATCGTTGCGACCGGACTCCTCCATGGCAACGATCGCGGGCCGGAAAAGGCGCTGCGCGATTGCGATCCGGCATGGCTGGCGCAGGCCTATGCGATCAACGCGATCGGACCGCTGATGGTCGCAAAACATGTCCTGCCGCTTTTGCCCAGGACCGGCCGCACTGTGTTTGCGGCGCTGTCGGCACGCGTCGGATCGATCGGCGACAACCGGCTGGGCGGCTGGCACGGCTATCGCGCATCGAAAGCAGCGCTCAACATGATGATCCGCAACCTCGCGATCGAGGAACACCGCCGCAACCCCCGCGCGATCGTGGTCGCGCTGCACCCCGGCACTGTGGATACCGCGCTGTCGCGCCCGTTTCAGGGCAATGTGCCGCCCGGCCGGCTGTTCGATCCCGAACGCGCCGCGCTGCAATTGCTCGATGTGATCGAGGGGCTCAAACCGTCCGACAGCGGCAAGCTGTTCGATTTCGAAGGCACCGAAATTCCGTTCTGATGCCGTCCGACCCGATCCTGCTCGATATCAGCCGACTGGTGTGGCGGCGCTGGGCCGGTCGGCTGCCAACCGGGATCGACCGCGTCTGCCTGGCCTATTGCGATCATTTCGGGTCTCGCGCGCTGGCTGTGCTGCAATGGCGCGGCCATCTGCGGGTGCTGTCGGCGCGGCAGTCGGCGCGGCTGTTTGCGCTCGTCGCGCGCGATGGGCCGGGGTTTCGCAGCCGCTTTGTCGCCATGCTGCCGGGGATCTGGGCCGCCCGCGCGGGGCGGACAACCCCGGGGCAAATCTACCTCAATGTCGGGCACACCGGGCTCGACGATCCCGCACTGCCGCGCTGGATTGCGGCGCGCGGGGCTCGCGCGGTGTTTCTGATCCATGATCTGATCCCGATCACGCATCCCCGGTTCTGCCGCGCGGGCGAAGCGGCGCGCCATACGCTGCGCATGCGCCATGCGCTGATCGCCGCGCATGGCATCATCGGTAATTCCGCCGCGACGTTGCGCGACCTGGATGCCTTTGCGCAAAGCGAAGGCTTGCCAAGCCCTGCGCAATTGCCGGCGTGGATCTGTGGCCCGACCGCGCCTGCCGGGATCAAGCCGGCGCAACCCGGCCGCGACTGGTTCATCACCGTCGGTACGATCGAGGGCCGCAAGAACCATCTGCTGCTGCTGCAAACCTGGCAGGCGCTGGCGCAGATCATGGGCGCGGCAACCCCGCTGCTGGTGATCGTCGGCCAGCGCGGGTGGGAGGCGCAGGCCACCCACGCAATGCTCGACCACGATCCGCAGATCCGCGCGCATGTCATCGAGCATGGCCGCGCCGACGACGCCATGCTCGCTACGCTGATCACCGGCGCGCGGGCGCTGCTGATGCCCAGTTTTGCCGAAGGCTTCGGCCTGCCGGTGATCGAGGCGCTGGACCTGGGCACCCCGGTGATCGCCAGCGACCTGCCCGTCTTTCGCGAGATCACAGGGACCATCCCGACGTATCTTGATCCCGCCGACGCGCCCGGCTGGCTGGCGACGATCCAGGCGTTCTGTGGCCCGTGCCCCGAACGCGAGCGCCAGCTTTGCGCAATCGCCGGCTATCGTGCGCCCGTGTGGCCCGACCATTTTGCGGCGGTCGAGGCGTGGCTGGCGGATTTGCCGTAGTGCGCACGTTCGTGATCGGATTTCGCCGCTGGCGCGCATGGAACCTGACGCCCGTTCTGCGCGCCGAGGCGGGGGATATCGCGTTCGTGCGCCATGCCCGCACGGCGCATCCGCGCGCCGGTGACCGCGTGATCGTGTGGGGCGCGGCCAACCCGCCGGGGCTCGATGCCTTGATTGCGCGGAGCGGCGCGACGCTGGTGCGGATCGAGGACGGGTTCATCCGCTCGGTCGGGCTGGGCAGCGACCTGATCGCGCCGCATTCGCTGGCATTCGACGATCGCGGCATCTATTTCGACGCAAGCCGGCCTTCCGCGCTCGAACACCTGCTGATGACGGCGCCCGAAGATGCCGTGCTCGATGCGCGCGCCGCCCGCTTGCGCGGGTTCATCGTCGCGCGGGCACTGACCAAGTACAATGTCGAAAGCGATGCGTCGCCCACCTGGCACAACGCCGGGCGGCCCGTCGTGCTCGTGCCCGGCCAGGTCGAAACCGACGCCTCGATCGCGCTGGGGGGCGGCACGATCCGTACCAATCTGGCGCTGTTGCAGGCGGCGCGTGCCGCGCGGCCCGATGCGTTCCTGGTCTACAAGCCCCATCCCGATGTCATGGCGCGCAACCGCCGCGGCGCGCTGGCGCATGCGGCCGCGCTGCGCCTGGCCGATCATGTCGAAACCACCGCATCGATCATCGCGTGCCTGGCGCACACCGGCGAAGTGCACACGATGACCTCGCTCAGCGGGTTCGACGCGCTGCTGCGCGGCGTGCGTGTCGTGACGTATGGCGCGCCGTTCTACGCCGGGTGGGGCCTGACCGACGATCGCGCGGAGCATCCCGCGTTCGCGCGGCGCACCCGGCGGATCACGCTGGACCAGCTGGTCGGCGCCGCGCTGCTGCTCTATCCGCGCTATTGGGACCCGGTGGCGGGCCGGTTCACCACGGCCGAGGCGGCGCTGGCCACCTTGGCGGCGGCGCGCGATGCGCTGGCGCAAAGCCCGGTGCCGGACCGCCTGATCAGCGGTTTCTGGCGGCGGCAGCAGCGCAAGGCCCGCGTGCTGGCGCGCGCATGGCTCGGCCGTTCCGGCCGCGATCAAAGGCTCCAGTAGCGCAGGCCGGCCGGCAGATCCGCCGGAACGAGCGAGGATTTGACGTCGATGATGGCGCCGCCCGGTGCGACCATCGCCGCGATCGCATCCTGGCCCATGTCGGCATAAGCCTTGTGCCCGACCGCGTAGATCACCGCATCGAGATCGTCGAACGCCTCGATCGGGCTGAGCGTGATGCCGAATTCGTGGGCAGCCGACGCCGCTGTCGCCAGCGGATCATGGACCAGCGGCACGATGCCGAATTCGCGCAGTTCGTTCACGATATCGGCCACTTTGGAATTGCGGATATCGGGCACGTTTTCCTTGAAGGTCAGGCCCAGGATTCCGACGCGTGACGCACCAAGCGAACGGCCGCAGGTGCGCAGCAACTTCACCGTGCGCTGCGCGACATAGCTGCCCATGCCGTCGTTGATCCGCCGACCGGCCAGGATCACTTGCGGATGATAGCCCAGCTGTTCGGCCTTTGCGGTCAGGTAGTACGGATCGACCCCGATGCAGTGCCCGCCGACGAGGCCGGGATAGAATTTCAGGAAATTCCATTTCGTGCCCGCCGCCGCCAGCACTTCGCGCGTGGAAATCCCCACCAGATCGCAAATCCGCGAAATCTCGTTCATCAGCGCGATGTTGATGTCGCGCTGGGTGTTTTCGATGACCTTGGCCGCTTCTGCGACCTTGATCGACGACGCGCGGTGGATGCCCGCGGTCACCACCGATCCGTACAGGTCGGCCAGGATATCCAGCGTCTCCTCGTCCTGGCCCGAAACGACCTTTACGATCTTTTCGAACGGATGGTCCTTGTCGCCCGGGTTGATGCGCTCGGGGCTGTAGCCCAGCTTGAAATCGACCCCGCTGACCAGGCCCGACACGCGCTCGATCACCGGCGCGCACACTTCTTCGGTCGCGCCGGGATAGACGGTCGATTCGAACACCACGATCGTGCCGCGCGCGATAACCTTGCCAAGCATCGCGCAGGCCGCCTCCAGCGCGCCGAAATCGGGGCGGTGGCCATCATCGACCGGTGTCGGCACGGTAACGATGATGATCGGGCAGGCGCCCAGCGCAGCCGGATCGTCGGTGATTGCCAACTGCGAGGCTGCCAGGTCTTCGGCACTGATTTCGCCGGTAAAATCGTGACCCGCGCGCAAGGTTTCGACACGGTGCGCGCCAATGTCATACCCCGTCACGCGGTATTTGCGGGCAAAGGCCACCGCCAGCGGCAGGCCGACATAGCCCAGCCCGACAACACCGATCGGGCCGATATTCGCAAGAGAGTCCATGATGCTCCAAACAGTGGTCGTGTGCGACAACAGGCCAATCGCGTGTCCCGCCGTGGGGCCGCCATAGCAGCGCATCCCCTTCACCATGGTAAACATCAAAACGTCAGTACAGCCTTGCACAGGCCTTGCGAGGACGTAAGGTGCGAGCAATGGTCCGGAGAGTATCTGCATGAAATGTCTTGGTCGCGCCTTGCTGGCAGGCACCGCAATGATCCTGATCGGGGCTCCCCTGCGGGCCGAAACGATGCCGGAACCGACCAGCGTACCCGGCCCGCCGACTCAGTTCCAGACGCAGTTCGACCCGGTTGGTCCCGCGGTCCAGGCGCTGCCGGGGACGCACGGCCGCACGATCCATTTTGCCGATACCGGAGAGACCGGGTGGCGCCCGGTGCTGTTTCTGGGCGGTACGGGCACAAGCGCGCGCGGGTTCCTGATGACGGGGTACCTCGAAACCTTGCGGCGTCAGTTGCACTTGCGGTTCATCTCGGTCGAGCGCAACGGATTTGGCGACAGCCCGTATGATCCGGCGTGGACATACGCCGATTACGTCGGCGACGTGCGCAGCGTGCTCGATCATCTGGGCGTCGCGCGTTTTGCGATGGTGTCGATTTCGGGCGGCGGGCCTTATGCCGGGCATATTGCCGCAGCCATGCCCGATTGGCTGATCTCGGTGCATTTTGCCGCTGCGCTGGCCAATGTGCGCAGCCCGTCACTCGATGTCTGCCAGGTGCCCCTGCCCGATGTGGCCAAAGGCCTGGCCGCCACGGTGCAAAACCCCGAGGCCTGGTGGCATTATCCCCCGACCAGCCCCACCGCGCATATCCCGGGATTTGCCGACCGGGCCTATGACGAAGGCGCGCGGGCATTTTTCATCCGGGGCCAGATGGGCGACCCCCTGCCCGAAGCGGCAGAGATGCGCCGCTATTGCCAATCGGCGCTGCCCGCGCTGACCGCGCTGAAGGCGCCGATGTTCACGTATTATGGCGGCGCCGATTCGCTGGTGGTGCCGGCCAATGGCGCGTTCTGGCGCAAGTCCACCGGCGGCCCGGCGACCGAGCGCGCCTATCCCGGCGAGGGCCATGACGTGCAATATCGCCACTGGGATCAGGTGCTTATCGATCTCGCCGGATTTGGTTCAAGCGAACTGGTATGCCGTGACGGGCAGTCCGTGCTAGTGCCGGCAAGCATCGCCAAACGCGCATTGGCCGGTGGTGCCCTCACTGGTCTGTGCCTCTGGCAAAAAGGCGCTTGAATATTTGGATAATTCTAGATTGCTTCATACAGTATAAAATGACTACGACATGAATAGTGATGCAGCAGTGGTGGTATTAATTGCGAAATACCACTTTCAGATGTTACATTGCGGTAATGTAGGCAGATGAGTTGACTTCGTAACATAAAAAAATTAGGCGGCCAAACCGGAGGGGCGTGATTTTTCGATCGGGACATGCGTGAAGTTATTGCACATTATATCTTCCGTCGATCCCATTCAGGGCGGACCGATCGAGGGTGTATTTCAGCAATCGGCGATGGCGGGCAAGGCCGGTATCGAGATCCACATCGCGTCGCTTGATGCCCCCGACGCCCCCTGGGTTCGCCAGTGCCCGGCAAAGGTCTTCGCGCTGGGCAAGTCGGGACGCCCGGCGTGGCGCAAGAAAACGCCGTGGGGCCATTACGGCTATGAGCCGGCGTTCGTGCCATGGCTGCGCGATAACGTGCACAATTATGACGCCGTGATCGTCAACGGCTTGTGGAATTATGCCACGATGGGCGCAAAGCGGGCGCTCGCCCGCAACGATGTGCCTTATGCGGTGTTTACCCATGGCATGCTCGACCCGTGGTTCCGCCAGACCTACCCGGTCAAGACCATGCTGAAGCAGGCGTTCTGGCTGTTTTGCGAAGGGCCGTTGATGAACCGGGCCGACGCAGTGTTCTTTACCACCAAGGACGAAATGATCGTTTCGCGCGATGCGTTCCGGCCCTACCACGTAAAGGGCAAGGTCGTCGGCTTTGGCACCGCCGATGTCGAAGGCGACGAAGCGCGCCAGGTGGCCGCGTTTCGTGCCGCGATACCCGCATTGGGCGACAAGCGCTATCTGCTGTACCTCAGCCGCATCCACCAGAAAAAGGGCGTCGACATGCTGATCGAGGCGTTCGGCTCGATCGCCCAGGCGCATCCCGATCTCGATCTCGTCGTCGCTGGCCCCGACCAGGTCGGCTGGTGCGAAGACTTGCAGAATCTCGCGACGGAATTGGGTATCGCCGGCAGGATCCATTGGCCCGGCATGTTGACCGGTGACCAGAAATGGGGCGCGTTCAGGGACTGCGAAGCGTTTGTGCTGCCTTCGCACCAGGAAAATTTCGGCGTGGTCGTGGCCGAGGCGCTGGCCTGCGGCAAAGCCGTGCTGATCAGCGACAAAGTGCAGATCTGGCGCGAAGTCGCCGACTATCATGCCGGCATCGTCAAGCCCGACACGATCGCGGGCACACGCGCACTGCTGCAGGAATTTGCTGGGCTGAACCCGCCAGCGGTCGCCAGCCTGGAGGCCAATGCGCGCACGTTGTTCGAAGAATGCTTCGACATCCGCAAGGCGTTTTTCAAGATCATCGACGCGGTGACGGAGATCATTCCCGAAAAGTCCGGCCCCGCCTGATCGGCTTTCGGGGACGAAAAACCGGTTTGCACATGCGCGCGGAGTGCTAAGGGCAGCGATGAATGACGCGGGCTTTTCCGGCGCGGAACCCCGCGTACCGGTTTGCAAAGGACACTTCGCATGTTTGCAGATACCGCCACCCCTGTTGCTGCAAGCGCAGTGTCGTTGCGGACCGATTGGACGCGTGACGAGATCGCGGCGCTGTTCGATCTGCCGTTTACCGAGCTCGTGTTCCGCGCGGCCGAAATCCACCGCGCGCACCACCGCGCCGACCAAGTGCAACTGTGCACGCTGCTGTCGATCAAGACCGGCGGTTGCCCCGAGGATTGCGGCTATTGCTCGCAATCGGTGAAGGCCGACAGCGGGGTCGAAGCGACCAAGCTGATGGACGTGCAGGCCGTGCTGCAGTCCGCCGCGCAGGCGCGCGATGCCGGGTCAAAGCGGTTCTGCATGGGCGCGGCGTGGCGCAACCCCAAAGACCGCGATATGCCGGCCATCATCGCGATGGTGCGCGGTGTGCGCGAGATGGGGTTGGAAACGTGCATGACGCTGGGCATGCTGACGCCTGTGCAGACCGACCAGCTGGTGCAGGCCGGTCTCGACTATTACAACCACAACATCGACACCTCGCCCGAGCGTTATGACCAGGTGATCACCACGCGCAGCTTTGCCGACCGGATCGATACGATCGATCGCGTGCGCGCGGCGGGGATCAATGTTTGTTCGGGCGGGATCGTCGGGATGGGTGAAACCCGTGCCGACCGCGTCGGGTTCGTCCACGCGCTGGCAACGATGGAGCGCCATCCCGAATCGGTGCCGGTCAACGCGCTGGTGCCGATCAAGGGCACCGTATTGGGCGACATGCTGGCCGATACGCCGCTGGCCAAGATCGACGATATCGAATTCGTGCGGACTGTTGCCGTCGCGCGGATCACGATGCCGCTGTCGATGGTGCGGCTGTCGGCCGGGCGCGAGGCGATGAGCGACGCGACGCAGGCGCTGTGCTTCATGGCGGGGGCGAATTCGATTTTCACCGGCGACAAATTGCTGACCGCGGCGAATGCCGGCGATGATGCCGATGCCGCGATGTTCGCGCGGCTGGGGCTGAGGCCGATGACCGCGCAGGAACCGATGCGCGCGGGGAAATGACGCGCTTCTTCCCCCCTCCCCTTCAGGGGAGGGGCCGGGGGTGGGGGCTCTCGGCTACATTCCACGCTGCATGGGCGTTGGCGAGTGGGGCGCGGCCCCACCCCAACCCCTCCCCTGAAGGGGAGGGGCTTTAGGTCGTGCCTGTTTCGACGGAAGCGCGGCTGTGGGACGCGCATTACCGGGATCTGGCCGCGCTCGCCGCGCGCGATCGGCGCCGCGCGCTGAGCCCACGCACGGGCATCGATTTTGCCTCGAATGATTATCTCGCTTTGTCGGGCTGCGCGCGATTGCGCGACTCCATCGCCGATGCCATTGCCCGCGGCGTGCCCGCCGGGTCAGGCGGATCACGGCTGTTGCGCGGCAACGATCCCGAACATGAAGCGCTCGAGGCCGAGGCCGCCGCCTGGGCGGGGAGCGAAAGCGCGCTGTTCCTGGGGTCGGGCTATGCCGCCAATGTCGCGCTGCTGGCCACATTGCCGCAAACCGGCGACCTGATCATCCACGACGAACTGATCCATGCCTCGATGCACGAGGGCCTGCGCCTGTCGCGCGCGACCGCGATCGCGGTTCCGCACAACGATGCCGATGCCTTTGCCGATGCGGCACGGCAATGGCATGGGCGCGGACGCATCTGGCTGGCGTTCGAATCGCTGTATTCGATGGATGGCGACCGGGCCCCGCTGGCTGATCTCGTCACGATTGCCGAACGCCATGACGCGGTCATGCTGATCGACGAGGCGCATGCCACCGGCGTATTCGGCACAGGCGGACGCGGACTTGCCGCCGATTTCGATGGTCGGCCCGATGCGATCGTGTTGCGCACATGCGGCAAGGCGCTGGGCGCCGAGGGCGCGCTGGTATGCGGCCCTGCGGTCGTGCGCGATTTCCTGATCAACCGTGGTCGTCCATTCGTGTTTTCAACCGCGCCATCGCCGCTGATGGCCGCCGCCGTGCGCGAGGCGATCCGCATTTGCGCCGATGAGCCCGAACGGCGCGCGCAGCTCGCCGCGTTGTCGGCGCATGCGGCGCGGGTGCTCGCCCCATTGGGCGCCACGGTCACCGGCACCCAGATCATGCCGCTGATCCTGGGCGACGATGCGCGCGCGATGCGCGTGGCGGGCGCGGTGCAGGCCGCCGGGTTCGATGTGCGCGCGATACGCCCGCCAACGGTGGCGCCGGGTACCGCGCGGTTGCGAATATCGCTGACGCTGAATTGCGGGCCATCGGACATCGCTGCGCTCGGGGCTGCTCTGGAGATCGCATTGTGACCGCTTTCGTCGTTACCGGCACCGACACGGATATCGGCAAGACGGTGTTTGCCGCCGCGCTGACCGGCGCGCTCAAGGCGCATTACTGGAAACCGGTGCAATCGGGGCTGGCAGATGGCCTTGATGCCGACACCGTCGCGCGCCTGTCCGGCGCGCCCATCCTCCCTGAAGCCTATCGCCTGACCGAGCCGTTGTCACCGCATCGCGCCGCCGAACTGGATGGCGTGACGATCGATCGCGCGCGGCTGGCCTTGCCGCCGCAGCGGCCGCTGGTGGTGGAAGGCGCGGGCGGCGTGCTTGTGCCGGTGACGCGCGGACTCAGCTATGCCGATGTGTTTGCCTGGTGGGGCCTGCCGGTGGTCGTTGTCGCGCGCACGGGACTTGGCACGATCAACCACACCTTGCTGACGATCGAGGCACTGCGCGCGCGCCACGTGCCGGTCCATGGCGTTTCCTTTGTCGGCCACGCCAACGAAGACAACGAGGCGACGATAGCCGCGATCGGCCAGGTGCGCCGGCTGGGCCGGCTGCCCATGCTGCCGGTGCTCGATCGCGAAAGCCTCGCTGCCGCGTTTGCCGCCAGCTTCGACATCGCAGACTTTGCATGAGCGCGATCTGGCATCCGTTTACCCAGCACGGCCTGAACGAACCGATCCCGCTGGTCGATCGCGCCGACGGCGCCGCGCTGTACACCCGCGACGGCCGCCGGGTGATCGACGCGGTATCGAGCTGGTGGGTGACGACGCATGGCCACAACCACCCGCGCATCGTCGCCGCCATCTGCGACCAGGCGCAGCGGCTCGACCAGGTGATCTTTGCCGGGTGGACTCATGCGCCGGCCGAAGCGGTGGCGCAGGGCCTGCGTGCGCTGATGCCGGCCGAGCTGACCCGGGTGTTCTTTTCGGACAGCGGATCGACCGCGGTCGAAGTCGCGCTGAAAATGGCGCTGGGCTATCACGCGCACACCGAAACCGGGCGCACCGGGATCCTGGTGATGGAGCACAGCTATCACGGCGATACGATCGGCACGATGTCGGTCGGCGCACGCGGCGTGTTCAACGCAGCGTATGATCCGCTGCTGTTCGACGTCGGCACGATCCCGTTTCCCACAGGCGATGGCGTGGCGACACTGGAGGCCCTTGAACGCGCCTGCAAAGCCGTGCGCCCTGCCGCGTTTATCGCCGAGCCGCTGGTGCTTGGCGCGGGCGGCATGCTGTTTTATCCGCCCGCCGTCCTGCGCCGGATGGCGGAGATCTGCCGCGCGCACGATGTGCTGTTCATCGCCGACGAAGTGATGACCGGCTGGGGCCGCACCGGCACATTGCTCGCATGCGAACAGGCCGGCGTCGTGCCCGACATTCTATGCCTCGCCAAAGGCCTGACCGGCGGATCGATGCCGCTGGCCGTGACAATGGCGACCGAGCCGATCTATGCCGCGCACTGTTCCACCGACCGCGCCAAGACGTTTTTCCATTCGTCGAGCTTTACCGCCAACCCGATCGCCTGCGCCGCAGCGGCCGCCAATCTCGAAATCTGGCGCGACGAGCCAGTGCTGTCCCGCATCGCCACGCTGGCCGTGCGGCAGGCGGCAATGGTCGAGCGGCTGGCGCGACTGCCGGGCGTGGCCAATGCGCGCACCTGCGGGACGATCGCGGCGATCGACGTGGTGGTGCGCGACGGCGGCTATCTGTCCACACTGGGTCCGCGCCTGCTCGCGCTGTTTCGCGAAAACGACGTGCTGCTGCGCCCGCTAGGCAATACCATCTACGTGATGCCGCCCTATTGCCTCGATGAGGCCGACCATGCGCGGATCGAGGCGGTTATTGGGCTGGCGCTGTCGGCGGTGCTGTAGCCGGAAGCGGCTCGCGCCGGACAGTCAGGACCTTGACCGGATCGGCCAGCATCTGCCCACGCATCACGCCTTCGCCCAAGGTCGGCGACATCGGTGCGTCCCAGATCTTGCGCGCCACATCCATGCCCGACACCACTGTGCCGAAAACCGCAAACCCGGCCTGCAGGTCGGGCGTGGCCCCCTTGGGATCGGCATCGAGCCCGGTCATGTCGGACAGCATGATGAAGAAATCGGTCGTCGCCGTGCCCGGGGCGCCGCGCGCCATCGCAATCGTGCCCGCCTTGTGCGACAGCCCGGTCTGCGTGGTCGGTTCATGCGCGATCGGCGGATACAGCAGCCGCGTATCGCGCAATCCGCCCTGGATCAGGCCCTGTGGTTGCGGATCGCCCGCCATGTGCATCGCGCGATAGAACACGATTCCGTCGAAGTGCTTCGTATCGACGTAATGCAGGAAATTGGCGGTCGTGATCGGCGCATGCTTGCCATCGAGATCGATCTCGATCGTGCCCAGCGTCGTCACCATCGCCACGCGCACCGTATCGGCCAGCGGGATCGGCACATAGGCCGCCGCCGGCTTGTGCACCGGGTGGGCCGGCGCGGCCGGGGCGGGGAAGGCGGCAAACAGGCACAACATGCCCGACAGCGCAGCGGCGAATCGACGACTGATCATGCGTCCCACGATGCCGCACTCACCGGCCTGTTGCCAACCTGTTTGCATCGCGGCCATGCGGGCAACTACCCACCCCGGCCACACGCTTCTGCCACCGCTGCAGCGTTAATGTCAGGAAACCGGGCGTACGTATTCCAAACGAAGCCGGGTTTTTGCGCCGGGGAGCCGTAATGGGCCGTTTTCAGATTTCCGTTAAACTGTTTACCGCATTGGCGCTGTTGATGGCGATCATCGCGCTGTCCGGGCTGTTTGCCGTGCAGGAAATGGGCGAAGTCGATGCGCTGTCGGGCGAACTGCGCGGGCGCTGGCTGCCCGCGGCCGAAGCGCTCGGCGATGTTCACGCCTATCTGTCGCAATACCGCATCAGGCAGCGCGACCTGATCGATGCCCCGTCCGACCGCACGCAAAAACTGCTGCACAACGCACAACTGGTCGTCGACGGCCTGCTCGATGACTATGGCAAGCACGTCGATGCGCGCCAGCAGGAGCAACTCGACACGCTGCGCCAGAGCTGGAACGCCTATACCAGCCAGAACACCCGCCTTGCCGAACTCGCGCAACACCACGATGCGGCCGCGCTCGCGCTGTTCCAGGGTGAAGCGCAAAGCGCCTTTTACGCGATCGAAGACGATGTGCTGGCGATGATCGACCAGGACAGCAAAGCCGCCGCGCACATCTCGGACCGCAGCGCGCAGATATATGCCTCGGCCCGCGCCATCCTGATCGCCGCGATCATCGGCGGGCTATGCGCCGCGCTGACGCTGCTGCTGTTGCTGATGGTCAACATTGCCCGGCCGCTCGCGCTGATGAGCCTGGCGGTCGGCCGCCTGGTATCGGGCGACCTGCACGTCAGGATACCCGGCACCGGGCGCAGCGACGAAATCGGTGCGCTCGCTCGCGCGCTCGACCAGTTCAAGGCGCTTGTCGCCGCCGATGCCGAACGCGCCGCCGAACAGAAAGCGCACGCAATCCAGGCGCAGGCCACGATCGACGCGATCGGCGGCGGCCTCGCCGCGCTGGCCTCGGGCGATCTGGGCCACCGCGTGCCCGAAACCGGGGGCGGTGCACTGGCCAAATTGCATGTCGATTACAACACTGCGGTCGGCGAACTGTCCGCCGTCCTTGCCAAAATCGTCGCCGGATGCACCACGATCCAAACCGGCACGATGGAAATTTCCGCCGCCGCCAACGACCTGGCTACGCGCAGCGAACACCAGGCCAGCTCGCTTGCCGAGACCGCGCGCACGCTGGGCGAATTCACCGGCACCGTGCGTATCACCGCCGACAATGCGCGCCAGACCAGCGGGCGGCTCGGCGTAGCGCGCACCAGCGCTGTCACCGTCGAAGACACCGCGCGCAAGGCAATCAGCGCGATGCGATCGATCGAGGGATCATCGCGCGAAATGGCCGAAATCGTCGCAGTGATCGACGGCATCGCATTCCAGACCAACCTGCTGGCGCTCAACGCCGGGGTCGAAGCCGCCCGCGCCGGCGATTCGGGGCGGGGCTTTGCTGTCGTCGCCAACGAAGTGCGCGCGCTCGCCCAGCGCAGCACCGAAGCCGCCAAGGACATCAAGGCGCTGATTTCCACCAGCACCGAACAAATCGGCAATGGGGTCAACCTGGTGGCATCGAGCGGCGACGCGCTGCGCCAGATCGTCGGCGAAGTCAGCGCCGTGTCCGACCTCGTCAGCCAGATTGCCGAGGCGGCCGAAAAGCAGGCGACCGGCATCGCCGAAATCTCCGACATGGTCAGCTCGATGGACCGCTTTACCCAGGCCAATGCCGCCATGGTCGAACAGACATCGGCCGGCACCCGCAACCTGTCCGAAGAAACCATCCGCCTGATGGCGCAATTGCGCCGGTTCCGCGTCGACCGCCAGGCGCCCCTGCCCGGCGCATGGCATGGCGCAGACCCCTTTGCCGATGGCCCGTTCCCGATTGCGCCTTATGCCGCGTCGTCGCGTACCCCCGCCTACGAACGCCGCGCCGCGCTCCACCGTCAGTCAACGGCCCCCGCCCCGCTGCCGACAGCGACGACTGGTCCGAATTCTGACCCCGCAGGCCACCCGCGTAACTACCTAGCGGGGGCAAGGCAGCGAACTAACCCAACGCCCCTATGCTCATCGGCAACACCACGCTCCGCTCCGATCGCCGAAAGGACGACGCCATGCCCGCAATATCGATCGCCATGCCATTCGCGCTTGCGCTGTCCATCACCCTGGCCCCGCTGCCCGCCGTCGCCGCGCAAGCCTCCGCGTGGATCCAGTCGGTCGCTCGCGCCATTGCTGCCAAACAGACCTATCCCCGCGTCGCCCAGATGCGCGGCGAAGAAGGCACCGCCAAAGTCAAACTGTTCGTCAGCGCCAGCGGCACCATCGAACACACCGAACTGGTCGGCCACTCCGGCTCGGCCACACTCGACAAGGAAGCGCTCGCGCTACCCACACGCGAAATGCAGCTGCCCGCCCCGCCCGGCGGCGCCACCACCGTGACCATCCCGATCACCTGGAAACTGCTCTGACGTCATTCGAGTTTTCAGCCGGCCACCCAACCCTCCCCCGCCGGTGGCCGGCTGGAAAACCCCCGCTTGCGGGCGGCTGTTGGGGGAGCGGAGCGATCCGCTCCCCTTTTTTCGGGCGTGCGGCTTAGGGCCTCCGGCGGGTGCTCAGGGCCTCCGGCGGGTGCTTAGGGCCTCCGGCGGGCAAGGGCTTGGCCCTTGCATCCCTTAACTGTCCTGCTTTGTGTGCTGCATCGGCGTGGCGTTTTTGCGCTTGGGGTTTTGTGTCTCCCGGCGGTCGCCTTGTCTTGTCGTGCGCTTGCGCCGGAAGGCAATTGCAACCCGCGATCAGACGCATGGGTTCAACTGCGCGCAAAGCAGGGCAGTAACGGGATGCAAGGGCCAAGCCCTTGCCCGCCGGAGGCCCTTAGCCCTTAGAGCGTGACGGAGCCAACTTGGGCCCTTGTGACCGACGAAAACGCTGTCATCACGCTCCCTACAAATCCTCGATCCGCTCCGGCGTCAATCGACCGCGCAGCACGTCGGCAAAGCCCATCCAGTTCCCGCGTACACGGCCAAAGCGATCGACCCAGGGTTCGGGCCAGAGCGTGCGGACGTGGTTGGAGGCCAGGTTTCGGGCCATCAGGCCCCAGGCTTTGGCGGTGGGCATTGTGCCTTTGCGCCACAGGTAGATCGGGTTCTGGATCTGGGAATAGCCGAGGCGCACGCCCGAAGTGCGGCCCGATTTGATGCCGAGGTGTACACCGACAAAGGCATCGGTCTTGACCAGGCGCCCGCGCGAGCCGGTGCGGACCGAGAAGTCGACGTCTTCCTGCCACGCATAGAGTTTGAGCCTTTCGTCGAAGCGCAGATCGGTGATGGCGGACAGGCGATACGCCATGTTGCAGCCATAGAGGTCCGGGGTTCCGGTCGCCATCACAGGGACGGCCGCATGTTTGCGTTCATAGGCGCGGTCGTGATTTGCTACGATCTCGCGGGCGCGGGCATAGGGGATGCCGGGGGTCTTGATACCGTCGGCGAGGACTGCGCCGGTGGCGCCGACGATTGCCGGGTTTTCGCCAAACAGGCGCGCCATACCCGCGATGGCATGGCGCGACGGCACGAAATCATCGTCGAAAAACACCACGACATCGCAGTCGGTGTCGAGCGCGGCCAGATGATCCAGCCCTGAATTGCGCTGGGTCGCAGCGCCGCGCGCCGATATCACCACTTCGGCACCGACAAGCGCAGAGGCGGGAGGCAGATCGCGCGGACCGGTAACGGAAATGACGATATGCGAGGGCAACTGGGTCTGCCGGCGCAAGTCGGCGATCACATCGCCGACGCATCCCGGCCGGCCGGTCGATGCGATGATCACCGCGACGCGGAGAGGACGGGAGGATCGGGCGCAGGCAGTCGGGGCTTCGCGGGTTTGGGATTCCGGGGCTTGGCTCATCGGAAAATCTCCTTGGGACAACAGAGATGACAGGGTGGGTGTCGGGCGGGCGCCCGCGGTCGCGGGATTCATCTCGCGGAAAATATCGGCCGGCAGCAGCAGACGCGCGATCAGTTGCAGCGCGGCATAGGCCGTCACCAACGCCAGCGAATTGCGTACCATCAGCAAGCCTGCGACCAGGGCGCCGGACGCGCCCGGCTGCGGCACGACCTGGGGCAGCATGTGGGCAAGGGCGACGCAGCCCAGCCCGGATATTGCCGCCAGCGCGTAAGGGCGCAAGGCGAGGCGCAGCGACAGACCGCCCTCGGCCACCAGAAAAAACAGCGTGGGCATCAGCATCAGCAGCGCGGCGATCATGTCGGCCAGCGCGACCGCGGTAATTCCGAACGGCAGCCCCAGCAGAAAGCAGCCAAGGCCGGTGCCCGTGGTCAGCAGCGCCAGCTGGCGCGTCAACCGCGCCTTGCCGAGCAGCGGAAACAGCGGCTCGGCCAGCGCCTGGGGCAACCGCGCGATCATGCCGACCGACAGCAGCGTGACCAGGACCGCTGCCCCCGACCATTTTGCGCCCAGCAATAGCCGGACAATCGTCGCCGATTGCAGTGCGACGGTCAGGAACAGCACCGCACCGATAGTGACCGCGATATCAAGAAATTGATGCGCGGTGGCATGCAACCTTGACGCGGATGCGGCGCGCCGGCGCACGGTGGAACCCGCGCGCCCGGCCGTGTCACCCTGCGCGGCATCATGGTCGATCGCCGAGCGCAGCCACGACCAGCCCACCGCGCGGGCCGGTTCGCGGATCAGTTCCTGCGCGGTGCCGCCGAGCCGCATTGCCGCGCGATAGATCCCGACGAGCGCAGGCGACACCGCCGCGCCGATCACCAGCGTGGTCAGGTTTCCCTGGACATAAACCAGCATCCGCGCCGCCAGGATATGCCAGGAGAATCGCGCCATCCGGCGCAGTTCCGCCAGCGCCGGCACAGCCAGCCCGAGCCGGCGCAGACACAGCGTGTATCCGCCCAGTTCCACCGCCAGCAGCGCCAGTTTCGCCCAGGCCAGCGAAGCCAGGCCCGCGCCCCGATGCAGCAGAAACACACCGGTGACGAACCCCGCCGCCTCGCACAGCGTCTGCACGACGGCCATCGAAGTCAGCCGCTGCGCGCGCGTCAACAGGCCCATCTGGACGCACACCAGCGGGCGCAGCGCCGCCCATGGCAGTAGCAGGCCCGCAACTGTCAGCAACGGCAGCGCCAGCCCGAGCTGCCGCGCCAGCGCGATCGCGCCCAGGCCGCAGGCAGCGATCAGCGCGCCCGTCGCCAGCGCGGCGGTCCCGGCTTCATCGATCTGGCGCGGTGCGGCGGCACAGATCACCCATTCGCGCCAGCCCGCCTCGGCCAGCACGGCCAGCCCGACGATGATGGCGAAAGCCAGGCTGAACAGGCCGAAATCGGCCGTGGTCAGCACGCGAGCGGCATAGAGGAACAAGCCGAACTGCATCGCCTGCGCCGCGATTCGCGCCAGCGCCAGCCCGGCCGCGCCGACCGCGCGCGTACTGGCACCGTCGGCCGCCTTGCGCACCGGTTTACGGGACGCGAGTCCGTGATTGCGAGGCACAGGCGGCGGGCTCGTCACGCGGGGCGCTTTGATCGTATCGGTTGTCACCATGCCAAGTGACTCCGGCGGGGGGCATCGGGCAATCGCCGAAACAGCGATATTGAACCCTTCGGCAGCCCGGATTGCCCGGGGCCAGGCGCCGCAAACCCGCAAAGCGCCGATTTTGCCCGCGAAAGCCCGCTAACCGGCGGCTTTGCCAGCCAACCAGGGCGCAGGCCGCCACCTGCGAAGCGGATCAAACCCCCGGCAGTCCTCTCGGAAATGGTCGAACCCGCAGTTGCCTGCGCTTCGCCATCCGCCAAAGATCAGGATTACAGCGCCGGGAAAAGCCATTTTGGAACCGCATCCGCCGCCAGGGACAACGACATCAGTGCCTGCGCGCAACGTCATCATCAATGGCAAGTTTCTGCTGGGCGGTTCCACCGGGGTACACCGCGTGGCCGGCGAGCTGACTTTGCAATTGCTGAAGATGACGCGCGAAAACAGGGTGTTGGCATCGCAGATCGCGTTCGAACTGCTGATTCCGCCCGGCGCGCGCGCCGGCGCAGAAGCGCTGGGCGCGCCCTTTCGCGTGGTCGGACCGTTCGATGGCCGGGTGTGGGAACAAGTGACATTGCCCATGATCGCGCGCGACCGGATGATTCTCAGCCTGTGCAATGTCGGTGTGATGGCCGCGACCAATTCGGTGACGATGATTCACGATGCACAAGTGCACATCACGCCCGACAGCTATGCGCGCTCGTTTCGCGCGTGGTACCGGCTGCAACAGGGCGTGATCGGCCGCCGCCACCGCCGCATCCTGACTGTGTCGGAGTACTCGCGCCAGCAACTGATCCACTTTGGCGTGGCGCCCGCCGGCGCGATCCGCGTGATCCACAACGGCATCGATCATATCGGCAAGGCCCTGCCGGAGCCGGCGATTGTCGGCAGGCTGGGCCTGCAGCCGGGGCGATTCGTCGTCGCGCTGGCCAACACGCAAGTGCACAAGAATATCGCGATGCTGTTGCGCACCTTAGCCGATCCCGCGCTGGCCGACATCACGTTGGTGCTGTTTGGCGCGCATGGCGCCGACGATTTTCGCGCTGCAGGGCACGTGGTGCCGGGCAATGTGTGCTTTGCCGGGCGGATCAGCGATGGCGAGCTTGCCGCGTTGTACGGCGCGGCGCGCTGCATGGTCTTCCCGTCGAGCACCGAAGGGTTCGGCCTGCCCCCACTCGAAGCCATGCGATCGGGGTGCCCCGCGATCGTCGCCAATGCGGGCGCGCTGCCCGAGGTATGCGGTGCAGCGGCGCTTTATGCCGACCCTGCCCGGCCAGATCACTGGGTCCGGGCGATCGTGCGGCTGGGAGAGGATCGCGCCTTGCGCCAGACCCTGATCGCCGCCGGCCACGAACAGGCCGCGCGATTTACCTGGCGTGCGGCGGCGGACCGGGTGGTGCAGGAGCTGCTGGCGATCTAGTTCGGCGACGCGCGCGGCCGCCCTGTTTTTGAGATCATTTCCGGATTTGAGCCGGAATGGCGAAACGAGAGCAAACCGCCCTGATTGCCCATTGCAACACGGGTGACTTCTGGCCGCGAACGCGCTATCGCGCCACTATGTATGCCCTGCCCACCGTGCCGATCCATCACGCCAGCGCGCATGGCTGAGCCCGGCTGGACCGAGGACGAGCGTCTCGAAGCGTTGCGGCGTTATGCGATTCTCGACACCCCGCCAGAGCCGGAATTCGATGATGCCGTCGCACTGGTCAAGACGATCTGCGATGTGCCGGTCGCGCTGGTCAGCCTTGTCGATGCCGGGCGCCAGTGGTTCAAGGCCAAAGTCGGTACGGACGCGCACGAGACCGACATCGATACGTCGGTCTGCGCCTTGGCGATTCGCCAGACCGGTATATTCCAGATCGAGGATCTGTCTGCCGATCCGCGCACCGCGCACATGTCGCTGGTGGTCGATGACCCGAAGATCCGTTTTTATGCCGGATCGCCGCTCGTCACATCCGACGGCCTGCCGCTGGGCAGCCTGTGCGCAATCGACGTCGTTCCCCGGCCCGGCGGGCTGACCGCAGACCAGGCCAAGGCATTGGCCGCGCTTGGCCGGCAGGTCATCGCGCAGATCGAATTGCGCAGCGCGATCACCGAACGCGACCGTGCGATCACACAGCAGGAGCGGCGCCAGCGGCTGGCCACGCGCGATTCGGAAATCCTGCAGACGATGCTGCGCGCGCAACAGCGCGTGCTTCACGCGGGCGGCGATTTCGATACCGTGCTGCAGGCGCTGGTCGAGGCTGCGCTCGACGCCGTCCGCCCCGCGCAGGGTGTTGTTGTCGAAATGCGCGATGGCAGTGACATGGTGTACCGCGCGGGCGCGGGCAGCGCGGCCGAACATACCGGTTTGCGCTTTGCCATCAACGCGTCGTTTTCCGGCCGTGCGCTGACCGAAGCAGTGACGATGGTCAGCGGTGATACCGCTCTTGATCATCGCGCAGACAACACGCTCGTGCTCAAAATGGGCATACGGTCGTTCATCATCGTTCCGCTGACCCGGCAAGGGCAGAATTTCGGCGTGCTGAAAATGCATTCGTCCGTTCCCAATGTGTTCAAATCGCGCCATATTCTGGTCGGGCAGATGCTCGGCGGATTGATCGCGGCGAGTTTTACCGAAAGCGCCGAAACCGCCGCTGTCGCGGCTGCAGAACATTCCGCGCAAAGCTATCGCCATATCGTTGATTCGGCGATCGACAGCGCGATCATCAGCACCGACGAACATGGCGCGATCACCAGCTGGAGCCGCGGCGCGCAGACGATCATGGGCTGGACCGAGGCCGAAATGACGGGGCGCCCGCTGGCCACGATCTTCACGCCCGAAGACAATGCGGCCGGTCGGCCGGCAAAAGAGCTGCGTCTGGCCCGGGCGGAAGGGCGCGCGTCTGACGAACGATGGCACATCCGCAAGGATGGCACGCGGTTCTATGCCCATGGCGCGGTGACCCCGCTGCTGGCGCCGGCGCATGGCTTCGTAAAAAGCCTGCGCGATATCACCGCCGAACACGCAACGCGTTCGGCGCTCGATGCCAGCCGGCTGCAACTCGATACCGCGCTGCAAACCGGGCTGATCGGCTTTTTCAAGTGGGATGTGTCGGCAGGCACGGTCGTCGGCGATGCACGGTTTGCGGAATTTTTCGCGATCGATCGCGATAGTGCGGCTGCTGGCGTTCCGGTGGCGCATGCGTTGCGGGCCATTTCGATCGCCGATATCGAAGGGGTCGAGCGCGATATCGCCAGATTGATCGACGTTTGCGCCGATTATTCACAAAGCTATCGTGTGATCGATGCCGAACGGGGCACACGCTGGCTGCTCGTACGCGGGCGCTGTGTCGAGCGCGATGGCGACAAGGCCCTGGTCTATGTCGGCACCGCAGTCGATGTTACCATCCAGCGCGAAGCGGAGGACCGGCTCGCGATCAGCCGCGAACGGCTCGAACTGGCAACGCGCGCGGCCGAGCTGGGCAGCTTCGACTATCAGCCGCAAACCGGGCGGCTCGACTGGGACGATCGTTGCCGCGCGCTGTTCGGGCTGCCGGCCGGCGTGCCCGTGACCTATGAAAGCGCGTTTCTGGCAGGGGTTCACCCCGACGATCGCGAGCGGACCGAAGTGGCGGTGGCAGAGGCGCTCAACCCCGCAGGCACCGGCGTGTTGGATATCGAATACCGCACGATCGGAATCGAGGACCGGGTCGAGCGCGCGATCCTGGCCAAAGGGCTTGGCTTTTTCAGCGACGGTGTCGCGGTACGGTTGATCGGCACGGTGCAGGATGTGACCGCCGACCGTGCGGCGCGGCGCCAGTTGCTGGAAACCGAGGAACGCTTTCGCCTGGCCGTGCGCGCGACCAACGATGCGATCCGCGACTGGGATCTGAGTGAGGACCGGGTTTACTGGAACGATGCGCTGGAGGAACGCTATGGCCACCAGCTGGCGTCGATTGCGCCGACCGGCGCCTGGTGGTTTGACCATATTCACCCCGATGATCGCGCGCGGATCGAACACAGTGTGCTGCGCGCGATCGGCGGGCAGCACAGCGGATGGATCGAGGAATACCGCTTCCGGCGCGGCGACGGCAGCTATGCGGACGTCCGCGATCGCGGGTACATGATCCGCGATGACGCCGGGCGCGCGGTGCGGATGATCGGCGCGTTGCTCGACCAGTCTGATCGCAAGGCGATCGAGCGCGAGCTGCAGGCGCTCAACCGGTCGCTCGCGGTCAGCGTGACCGCGCGCACCGAGGAACTGGGCCGGTTGTGGGATACTTCGCCCGATCTGCTGGCCGCGCTGACATTCGATGGCACGATCGGGCGCGTCAATCCGGCCTGGACCGCGATCCTGGGCTACGCCGCGCAAGAGCTGATCGGCCATTCGATCAACGAATTCGTCGTCGCCGAGGATATCGCCCTGATCGACCAGGCACTGAAGGAAGCCGGCGCGGGGCCGATGACACCGGTCGAAAACCGGTACCGGCACAAGGACGGCACAATTCGCTGGATTTCGTGGGTCGCAGCACAGACCGAAAATGAAATCTATGCCACCGGGCGCCACATCACCGCTGCCAAGGAGGCGGAAGAGGCGCTGCGCAAGGCCGAGGACCAGTTGCGCCAGTCGCAAAAAGTCGAGGCGATCGGACAATTGACCGGCGGGGTCGCGCACGATTTCAACAATCTGCTGACCGTAATCCGCGGATCGACCGATCTGTTGCGACGTGGCGGCCTGTCCGATGAAAAACGCCTGCGCTATCTCGACGCGATATCCGATACAGCCGAGCGCGCGACGAAGCTGACCAGCCAGCTGCTCGCTTTTGCGCGACGATCTTCGCTGCAGCCGGTGGTGTTCGACGTCGGCGCCAATGTGCGCACCCTGCTGCCGATGCTGGGCACATTGACCGGATCGATGATCGAGGTCGTCGTCGAGATTGCCGACGCGCCGGGACTGATCGACGCCGACCCCAGCCAATTCGATACAGCGATCGTCAACATGGCGGTGAACGCGCGCGATGCGATGGATCGCCAGGGCAAGTTGACGGTCCGCGTCGAAACGGTCGACCACGTGCCGGCGATCCGCAACCATCCGCCGGTCCGGCGCGATCACGTTGCCGTGGCGATCACCGATACCGGCAGCGGAATCCCGGCGGACAAGATCGACCAGATTTTCGAACCGTTTTTCACCACCAAGGACGTGGGCCATGGCACGGGCCTGGGCCTGAGCCAGGTGTTCGGGTTCGCCAAGCAATCGGGCGGCGAAATCCAGGTCGAGAGCGTGACCGGCCAGGGCACGACCTTCACGCTGTATCTGCCAAGCGCACAGGCGGCCGCGCCGGACCATGTTGCGTCGAATCAGGTGGCCGCACGCCATCATCGGCACGCGCGCGTCCTAGTGGTTGAAGACAACGCTGATGTCGGGTCATTTGCAACCAACGCACTGGCGGAACTCGGACATTTCACGGTGTTTGTCCAGGGTGGCGAAGACGCGCTGGAGCGGCTGGCAACCGATCCTGAACCGTTTGACGCAGTGTTTTCCGACGTGGTCATGCCGGGCATGACGGGCATCGATCTGGGGCAACAGATTCGCAATCAGTATCCCGACCTGCCCGTGTTGTTGACCAGCGGGTACAGCAGCGTGCTGGTGGCGGAAGGCACGCACGGCTTCGATCTGTTGCAGAAACCGTATTCGCTGGAGGAATTGTCCCGCGCGGTCCAGAGGGTCATGGCCCAGGTGACGTGAACCAGCCTGGCCGATGGAGAACCGCTCGATGCCGCCCAAGGATCTGCACGCCGTCCTGCCGCGCCTGGCGCTGATCGGCGCGGTTCTCGCGGTGATCGCGGGGCTGTTCGCCTGGGCCGGCGGCTGGCTGACACCGGCGCGGGTCAGCGGGGGCAGCATTGCCGATGCGATCGAGGCGAACACCGGCAAGGTCTTTGCCGGCACGCGCCGCGCCCATGCCAAGGGCCTGTGCGTATCGGGCGCGTTTGTCGCCAATGGCGCGGGCGTGGCGCTGTCGCGCGCGCCGCTGTTTGTGGCGGGCACATACGCGGTCACCGGGCGGTTTTCGCTCGCCGGGCCCAATCCCGGCGCGTCCGATGGCCGCAATGTGTTCCATGCGCTGGGCCTGCGCTTTGCGCTGCCCGGCGGCGTGGAATGGCGCATGGCGCTCGATCATGTGCCGACGTTCATCGTGGCGACGCCCGCCGATTTTCAGGCACTGATGGTCGCCAGCACGCCCGTTGCCGCGACCGGCAAGCCCGATCCTGTGCGGATGGCGGCTTTCCTGGCGGCGCATCCGGAAACCGCGCGGTTCATGGCGATGATGAAGGCGGCGCCGCTCCCGTCGAGTTTTGCCAACGGTACCTATTACAGCATCGACGCATTCCGGTTTACCAGCGCGGCGGGCGTGACACAGGCGGTGCGCTGGCAGTTCGAGCCGGAAGATGCCTTTGGCGAACTGGACAAGAGCAAGCTCGACCAGATGCCCAACGATGCGCTGTTCGACGAATATATCGTGCGATCGCGCAAGGGGCCGGTGCGCTGGCACCTGATGATCGTGCCGGCCAATCCGGGCGACCGCACCGACAATGGCACGATCGCGTGGGGGCCCAGCCACCGCAAGATCGATGTCGGCACACTGACACTGGACAATGCGGCGACCGAAACGACAGGCAATTGCCGCGACCTGGTGTTCGATCCGCTGATCCTGCCGCCCGGCGTTGCCGCATCGGACGATCCGTTGCTGGCCGGGCGATCTGCCGCCTATTCGGCCAGCTTTCGCCGCCGCGCCAGAGAAGGCGCGCCTGCTGATCCGCTCTCGATCCATCAAGGAGCCGCGAAATGAACGCCCGTTTCGCATTCCCTGCGCGCGTGCTGCACTGGTTGATGGCGGTGTTGATCATCGCCATGCTGTTCATCGGTGTCGGCATGATTTCGACCGCTGGCCCGGCGTATCCGCTGCTGCTGGCATGGCATCGGCCGCTGGGCATCGCCATCGTTGTGCTGGCCGTGATCCGCGTTGTCGTGCGCCTTACTCACCGTCCGCCGGCGCTGCCCGCAGATCTGCCTGCGGCGCAGGTGCTGGCCGCCAAGGGATCGCATTACCTGCTCTATGCTTCGATGATCGCGATGCCGCTGATCGGGTGGGCGATGCTGTCGGCCGCGGGCAGCCCGGTGCAGATGGCGCCCGGCTTCGTCCTGCCGCCGATCCTGCCGCACAATGCGCTGGTGTTCGGCTGGCTGCGCCGGGCGCACGGCGTGATCGGGTATCTGTTCTTTGCGCTGATCCTGGCGCATCTGGGCGCAGCGCTGTTTCATGGGCTGGTGCGCCGCGATGGCGTCCTGGACAGCATGGCCTCGCTGAAACGGCGGTAACGGCTGGCGGGGTTGCACGATGGCCGGCCATTCCGGTTCCTGCTTGCAATGCACGTGGATTTGATGGCGATGGCCGACTTTCGATGACCGGCATCAGGAGCGATACGTGGCAAACAGGACGCTGAGCTTTTCAAGGACACCCCGGCGATGGGTTTTGACCGCCGCATTCCATAGATGACAGCTCCGTTCAATGGAACAAAGCGCGCCCGCGCCGGTTGATAGGCGGACAGGGTGGGTGATCATGCAACGTACATTTCTTGTGGTGCCGTTCGTCATTGGTGTGGCGGCATGCAACGTCGTTACGACATCCGCGCCGACCGACGCACCGAGCCATGCCGCGCCGGCCACACCGCCGGTTTCCGCTGCGTTGACCGCTGAAATCACGCGGATCAACCAGGCGGTGCCCAATTTGGCCGCGCCAAAGCCTGCGGCTGCGCCCAAGCCTGCCGCCGCGCCCAAAAACGCGCCGCCCGATCCCTTTGTCATTCGTGCCGAAGTGCTGCTGGCGCGCGCACGGTTTTCGCCCGGTGTGGTCGATGGGCAACTCGGCAGCAATTTCAAGCACGCAGTGTCCGCTTACCAGACAGCGCGCGGCCTGCCGGTCACCGGTGAAGTCGATCCCGCCACATGGAGCGCCCTGCTGGCCGATCCGCTGGCGAAAAACGCGCCGGCGCGTGCGTATATGATGACCGCGGCCGATGTGGCAGGTCCGTTCGGGCCCGATGTCGGTGAGGATTTCGTCAAGCTGGCCGCGCTGCCCAATGGCCCGCAGTTCAATTCCCCGCTGGAAGCGCTGTCCGAGCGGTTCCACATGAGCCAGGCGCTGATGACAGCGCTGAATCCCGGCATCAATTTTTCCGTGGCCAACCAGACGATTGCGGTGGTCGATGATGCGCCCCCCGGGTTTGCCAAGGGTGATGTCGCGCGCGTCGAAGTGGCGAAGTCCGATGCGTCGGTTCGTGCATTCGATCATGCGGACAAGCTGATCGCATTTTATCCCGCCACGGTCGGCTCGACCGAACGCCCCTCACCCAGCGGCACGCACAAGGTGGTCGGAGTCGCGCGCAATCCCGATTACACGTATGATCCGTCGAAGCTGAAATGGGGCCCGCGATCGGCCGGCAAGCTGGTCGTGAAACCCGGCCCCAACAACCCGGTCGGCATGGTGTGGATTGATCTGAACGCGCCGAGCTATGGCATCCATGGCACGCCCGATCCCGACAACATCGGCAAGACTGCGAGCCATGGCTGCGTGCGCCTGACCAATTGGGATGCGGTTGCCCTGGCCGCCGGGGTGCAACCGGGGGTGACCGTGCAGTTCGTCGGGCAGCGCGGCAAGCCCAAGGGCTGAGATACGCCGCCTTACCCGATCCGGCGGATCGGGCCGCTGGCGTCCTGCCAATCCTCGTCGGTGCCCAGCCCATGCGCCACTGCAGCGCGGATGCCGGCATCGAACACCTCGGGCGCAAACCTGCGCGCGTTGGCGAGGGCTGCAGCAGGTGAGAAATCGCCAAGCCACGTCTCGCAGCGTTCGACGGCATCGACCAGTGCCTCGACCGATTGCTCGCGGAAAAACAGCCCGGTCTCCCCTTCGACAATCGTCTCGCGCGCCCCGCCCCCGCCATAGGCGATGACCGGACGGCCAGAGGCATTGGCCTCGACCGGGATCATCCCGAAATCCTCTTCGGCGGGGAACACCAGCGCGCGGCATTGCGCATAAGCCGCGGTCAATTGCGCGAAATCGAGCCGGGGAACGATCGTGATATTGGGCGTCGCACGGCGCGCGACATCGGCGGCCATTTCGCCGGTGCCAACCATCAGCAGCGGCAGGCCGAGCCGGGCAAAGGCATCGGCGACCAGGTCGGCACGCTTGTACGGCGTCATCTGTCCGACCCACAAGTACTGCGCGCCCACCTGGTCGGAGACATGGAACCGGTTCACATCGATCGGCGGGTGGACGACATGCGCCTCACGGCCCCACGATTTGCGGATGCGCCGCGCGATGAACGCGCTGTTGGCGAGCACGCGATCGGGCCGTTGCGCCGAGATCGCATCCCACTGGCGCATGCGGTGAAACACGGGGGGCATCACGCGTTTGGTCAGCCAGCCGGCGCGATCGCGATAGTCGTGGAAATGGTCCCACAGATAGCGCATCGGCGAATGGCAGTAACACAAGTGGAACGCATCGGGCGGGGTGATCACGCCTTTGGCGGGGCCGGCCTCGCTGCTGATCACCAAGTCGTATCCGCGCAAGTCCAGCGCCTCCAGCGCCATCGGCATCAGCGGCAGGTAATGCTGGTAGAACCGCCCTGCGCCGGGCAGCCTGGCAATGAACGACGTGTGGATGCGATGCGCGCGGATCGTGTCGGACATCGCTTCGGGCCGCACGACATGGGTAAAGATGTCGGCGCCCGGATAGAGGTGCAACAGCCGTTCGAGCACGCGCTCGCCGCCGCGCATCCCCACCAGCCAATAATGGATGATTGCCACTTTCGGCGCGGATTTGCGCATGTCGTGCCTTTGCCGGCGGGGATCGCCAGGAACGACCATGACGGGCCACGCTGCGACACCCTATCGCAAGCACGTCCGCTTCCGACCGGGCGGCCGGCGCGTCGGCGCATATATGGCGGACTTGCGGCGCGCGCGGTTGCACCGAAACGGCTGTAATTTTCGCACATGCGGCAATCCGCTCTGGCATTCGCGGAGTGGGGTGGTCATATCCCACGCTGATTTTGACCGAAAGGCGCGTGATGACTTTGACCGTAAAAGACCTGATGGCCGAGTGCGGCGTGGCCTTTGGCACGAGCGGTGCGCGCGGGCTGGTGTCGGCGATGACCGACCGGGTGTGCTATGGTTATACCGCCGGGTTCCTGGGCTTCATGGCCGAACAGGGCGAATTTGCGCGCGGAGGAAAGGTGGCGCTAGCGGGCGATCTGCGCCCCAGTTCCCCGCGCATCCTGGCTGCCTGCGCGCGAGCGGTGCGCGATATGGGAGGGGAGCCGGTATTTTGCGGCTATGTGCCGACGCCGGCGATGGCGCTTTATGCGTTTTCGCGCGGGATGCCGTCGCTGATGGTCACGGGCAGTCATATCCCGGCCGATCGCAACGGCATCAAGTTCTATCGCAGCGCAGGCGAAGTGCTGAAGGAAGACGAAGCCGGCATGAGCCGCCAGGTTGTCGACCTGGCCGGCGGCAAGTTCGATGATCAGGGCATGCTGGTGGTGCCCGAGCCGTTGCCCGATGTCAGCGACGCGGAAAATCCCTATGTGCAGCGCTATATCGACCATTTCGGTGCCGGCGCGCTGTCGGGCAAACGCGTCGGGGTCTATCAGCATTCGGCGGTCGGCCGCGATGTTCTGGCGCGACTCCTGATCGCGCTGGGCGCCGAAGTGACCCTGCTGGGCCGGTCCGAAGTGTTCGTGCCGGTCGATACCGAAGCGATCCGGCCCGAAGACGTGGCGCTGGCACGCGGATGGGCGGCGGAGCATGGGTTCGATGCGATCGTATCGACCGATGGCGACAGCGACCGGCCGTTGATTGCGGATGAAGCCGGCAACTGGCTGCGCGGCGATGTGCTCGGCATCCTGTGCGCCAGCGCAGTCGGCGCGACCAGCGTGGCGACACCGGTCAGCAGCAACACCGCGGTCGAACTGTCGGGCCGGTTCGGCAAAGTGCTCCGCACGCGGATCGGATCGCCTTATGTGATCGCCGCAATGGGAGACGAATTGGCCGCAGGGTCTGCCTGCGTCGTCGGGTATGAGGCCAATGGCGGGTTCCTGCTGGGCAGCGACATTACCGGGCATGGCGGCACGACCGTCGCGTTGCCGACGCGCGATGCGGTGTTGCCGATGCTGGAAGTGCTGGCGTCAAAGGCGCCGAGCGTTTCGGCGCAATTGGCGGATTTGCCGCAGCGGTTTACGTATTCGGACCGGATCGTGCCGTTTCCGCCAGAGGCGAGCAAGCGGCTGTTCGGCCAATTGGCCGAAGGCGGAACGGCGTTTCAGACCGGGTTGTTTGGCGCGTTTGCGGGCGACGCCCAGTCGATCGATCAGACCGATGGCGTGCGCACGCATTTTGCCGGCGGCGGCGTGATCCATCTGCGCGGATCGGGCAATGCGCCGGAATTGCGCTGCTATACCGAAGGATCGAGCGAGGCGGAGGCGGTTGGGCTGAACGCCGACGCGGTGAAGGCCGTGAAAGCGTTGATGGGGCTATAATCCTCCCCGTTTCGGGGAGGGGGACCGCGCAGCAGCGGTGGAGGGGCGGTGCCTCATGGTGATACCGCGCGATTGGTCACTGTAGAGCGGCGCGTCGATGAGAGGCCCCCCTTGGGGCACCGCCCCTCCACCACGGCTTCGCGTGGTCCCCCTCCCCGCTCCGGGGAGGATTTTATTGCGCGATTACCAGTTTCACGCCCGCGTCCCGCACCATCGCCGCGTCGGTGTCGGTTATGCCTGCGTCGGTGATCAGCGTGTCCACTTCATCGAGGCCGCACACGATCGCGCCTGATGACGAGACGAATTTCGACGAATCGACCAGCAGGATCACCTCGTCGGCGCGCGCCAGCAGCCGGCGTTCGGCAGCGACCAGGATCACGTCCTGCTGCATCACCCCGCGCGCGCCTACGGCTGCGGCGCCCATGAACAGGCGCGGGGCGTGAAAGCGCGGCATCGAATCTTCGCCGGCCGGCGCCAGGATGATGTTCTGTTCGCGAAACACCGTGCCCGACGGCACCAGGATCCGCGTGCCCGGCTGCGGCAGCAGCGCGTCGACGATATGCAGCGAATTGGTCAGCACCTGCAGGTCGAGCCCGGCGAGATAGGGGCACATCTGGAAGGTCGTCGTGCCACCATCGATCATCACCGCTGCGCCCGGTTCGCACAGCGCAGCGGCGGCGCGACCGATCGCCTGTTTGGCCAGGAGGTTGCGCGTAATCGCCAGATCGAACGGCGTGCCCGCCAGGTTTTGGCCGCCTGGGCGCGGCTCGGCCTCGTCACCGACCAGCCGCGCCCCGCCGTGGACGCGCACGATCCGGCCGTCGCTTTCCAGCTTGGCGAGGTCACGCCGGATCGTCGCGGGCGAGGCGGCCAGCCGCGCCTCCAGATCGCGATAGGTCACGAAGCCGGTGGGCGCGAGTGTTGCCAGGATCAGTCGTTCGCGTTCGGTTGCGTGCATGATCAAGCTATGAGGTCACAAACGCGCAAAAGCAATCATACCTGGCTGCGCCAGCAACAATCTATGTTTGCGCCAGCATGTTGCCCCCGCCGATCACGACGGTCGCCGCCATCAGCAGTCCGATACCCGCCCACACCTGGCGCCGCGTGCGCCGGCTGGCGCGCGACCATTCGCCCAGCGCAAAACCCCATAGCGTCGAAAACAGGATGATGCTGGCCATGTGCAGCGTCCAGCTGGAAAAGCCGAAGCGGCCCATCTGGCTTTCGCCCATCGTGTAGAAAAAGAACTGGCCGTACCACAGCGTGCCGCCCAGCGCGGACAGCAGCCAGTTGCGCAGCAGCGGCGCGCGGGGCACGGCGGGATCGTTGGTGCCGCCGAAAAATTGCGGCAGGCTGCGGTTGCGCGCGATGAGCGCGGCGCACCACAGCGCATTGGTGGTCAATCCGCCGGCCAGCACCACGCACAGCACCGGCAGCCCCTGCGACAGCGGATCGGTCCCGGCGCGCAGCGCGAGATCGCGGATTGGTTGCCCGGCATCGAGCCCCCAGGCGAAACAGCCCGACATCACACCCGAAAACACCGCGATCAGCAGGCCGCGCGTGACATTGAATTCGCCGTTCTCACTCTCGCCATCGCCAATCTCGCGCGCCTTTGCCTGCCCGGCGCGCGCAACCACGATGATGCCGATCAGCGTGATCGCGATCCCGGCCAGAGTCAGCTGTCCGCTGGTTTTCGACGCAATGTCGCCGATCGTGCCGTGAAAGATCGGCGGCCCCAGCGTGCCGATGACCGTCGTCAGCGCCAACGCGACCGCCATGCCCAGCGACAGCCCGAGATAGCGCATCGTCAGGCCGAACGTCAGGCCGCCAAAGCCCCACATCGCGCCCCAGAACCAGCACCACACCAGTGTCGCGTGCGGCGTCGCGGCCAGCACGCCCAGCAAGTCGGGCGTGCGCAACCCGGCCATCAGCCATGGCGCGATCAGCCAGCTGAACAGCCCGCCCGCAAGCCAGAACACTTCCCACGACCACAACCGGATGCGTTTGTATGGCACATAGAAACTGGCCGACGATCCCCCGCCGATCCAGTGAAACAGCACGCCCAGTGCCGGATTGGGTGTCATGTCGTGTCCTCTTTGCCCAACTTTATCATTCTGGCCCGTCAGCTTGCTGGAATGGCGAGTGCCGAACGGTCTATTTCATCGATCCGCGTCACCCCGCCGAGCGCCATCGCGACACGCAGTTCGGCCGCAATCAGCGCGAGCATCCTGGTCACACCCGCCTCGCCGCCGGCGCCCAGCGCGTAAGCCCAGGCACGGCCGAGCATCACCCCGCGCGCGCCCAGCGCCAGCATCCGCGCGACATCGAGCCCCGAGCGCACGCCGCCATCGGCCAGGACGGTCAACCGGTCGCCCACCAGATCTGCGATCGGCGGCAAGGCACGCGCTGCCGACAACACGCCATCCAGCTGCCGGCCGCCGTGGTTCGACACGACGATGCCGTCGGCGCCGTGATCGGCGGCCTGGCGCGCGTCGTCGGGATCGAGGATACCCTTGACGATCAGCGGTCCGTCCCATTCCGAGCGGATCCACCCCAGATCCGCCCAGGTGATCGACGGATCGAAATTGCGCCCCATCCAGGCCAGGAAATCGCTGAGCCCGGTCTTGCCTTTCAGGACAGGTGCGACATTGCCCAGATGGTGCGGCCGGCCCTGCAGCCCGACGTCCCACGCCCAGTCGGGGCGCATCAGCGCCTGGCCCAGGCGGCGCATGTCGCCGGCAAAACCCGGCGCGCCCGACAAGCCGGAGCGGACATCGCGGTAGCGGCTGCCCGGCAGCGGCAGATCGACCGTGAACACCAGCGCGCTGCATCCTGCGCTGCGCGCCTGCGCCAGCAGATCGCGCATGAACGCCCGGTCGCGGATCATGTAGAGCTGAAACCAGAACGGCCGCTCAGACGCGGCGGCGACTTCGGCGATCGGGCAGACCGAAACGGTCGACAGCGTGAACGGCACGCCGGCGGCATTGGCCGCGCGCACCGCCTGCACTTCGCCGCGCCGTGCGGCAAGGCCTGCCAGGCCGACCGGCGCCAGTATGACCGGCAGCGCCTGCTTCGCGCCGAACAGTTCGGTCGAGGTGTCGATCTGCGAAATGTCGCGCAGCACCCGCTGGCGCAGCGCGATCGCTTCAAGGTCGGCGATATTGCGGCGCAGCGTGACTTCGGCATAGCTGCCGCCGTCGATGTATTCGAACAGGAAATGCGGCAGGCGCCGGCGCGCCGCTTCGCGAAAATCGGGGATCGAGGCGATGATCATGCGGCGCTCTCCTGGGCTGCCGTCACCGCGGCAGTCCACGCTATCCTGTAGCGTTCCAGATCGTCGTCAAGCGGCAACACCCGGACCAGCCCGCCAGGCGGCGCGAGCGCGGGATCGACCAGCCGCAGGGCGCCGAACGACACGTCGGTATCGGCATGCGCGACATGCACCGCCAGATCGGGGCGCAGGCTGGCGATCGCGCGCACGAACACCTGCGCATGGGCAAAGCGGCCCTCGACCAGCAATGTCTGGCCCGCGCCCACCAGACCCAGGGCGACATCGGCAACCAGTGCGGCATACAGGCAGGCCGCCGCTCGGCGTTCGTACCAGTCTTCGGGCGGATTGACCCAGCGGCCCGCGTGATCGGGAAACGGGCCGCAGCCCGGTGCCAGCGTCGGCAGATGCATCGCGCCCGATGCCAGCACACGCGGCACGGCAGCGATCAGGTGGGGCTGATCGGGGCGGATATCGACGCGCCGTGTGTCGATCTCGATCAGGCTTTCGATCTCGCGCCCGCCCATGAACCGCGCCGAGGGTACCGGCTGGCCGAAGCAATCGACATTGACGAGGCAGTCGCGCGCTTCGGGCAAGTGCGCCGGGCCGGGGCCTGTGCGCATGGCGATGAACCAGGTGCCCGTGGACAAGACGGTCGCGCCGGTTGCGCCGATTTCGGCAAAGCCGCGCGCGGCGTGGAGCGCGGCGTTGGAATCGTGCAGGCCCGCCAGCACGCGGATGTCTGGCGACAGACCGGTGCGCGCGGCAAGATCGGGGCGCAGCGTACCGATGGGCTGCGCCGCTGGAACCACCGGGGCAAAGCGGCCGGCCCAGCCCTGCGCAACGGCCAGATCGGAAAATCCGGCCTGTACCGGATTCCACAGGTCGGTGTGGCAGCCCAGGCTCGTCACTTCGCTGACCGCAACGCCCGACAGCCACCACGCCCAGTATTGCGCCCACGGGACCAGCGTTGCGCGCGCCATCGCATCGGGATGGACGCGGTCCATCCAGAACAGATGTGCACCAAGGTTGAGCCCTTGCGGCAACGCGGGCGACCCGGTCTGCGCAAAGGGCGAACGCAGCGCGCGGTATTGCGCCAGCAGATCTTCGGGCAGCGCGGCTTCATAATCGAAAGGCGCGAATGCCAGTGTGTCATCGACAATCGCCGCTGCGGCTGCGCCGTGGCCGACCGGCACGATCGCGGCGATCGGGCGGTCGTGCCACCGGGCCAGCGTCTGTTCGAGCCAGCCGGCGATGCCGGTTGCATCGAGCCGCGCAATGCCGCCGGATGCCACACGCGTATTGGCCCGCGAATGACGATCGAGGCAATGGCCATCGGCCGACCACAGCGACACTTTCGCCAGCGTCTTGCCCACATCGACAACGACGATTTCGTCTGCGCGCACCATTAGCCCCTCCCCTTCAGGGGAGGGGTTGGGGTGGGGCCTATCTCCACTTGCCAAGGCTTGCGTGGATTGTAGCCGAGGGGCCCCACCCCCAGCCCCTCCCCTGAAGGGGAGGGGGGCAAGACAGATTGCGAGGTCAGTTTTGCTCTCCACCGCACATGCTGCATGTGCGAAATTGATTGTTTATGACTGAATAGTATCGACTCCGATTGCCATTGCAAAGCGGTTTTGTTAAACGGCCACAAATCCTATCCTTGCCGGAGAGACTTATGACCACGCTCGAACACCCCGCGCTTGAAGGCACGACAGCGATTCCGTTTGCCGTGCCGGTCAGCCGGTGGGACGCGGCGCAGGCCGCCACGCTCAGCCCCGAAGCGCTGTTGCTGTACCGGTCGAACCTGCTCGGCTCGGACCTGACCGTCACCAATTTCGGCGGGGGCAATACCTCGGCCAAATTGACCGGGATCGACCCGCTGACCGGCGAAACCGTCGATGTGCTGTGGGTCAAGGGATCGGGCGGAGACATCGGATCGATGAAGCTCGACGGGTTTTCGACGCTGTATCAGGCGAAACTGCTCGCGCTCGAGACGCATTATGCCGGGCCCGACGATGACGACAAGATGGTCGGCTATCTGCCGCATTGCACGTTTGCGCTCAACGGCCGTGCCGCCAGCATCGATACGCCGCTGCATGCGCTGCTGCCGTTCCGCCACGTCGATCATGTCCATCCCGATGCGATCATCGCGCTGGCGGCCTCGTCGGGCGGCGAAGCCGCGACGCAGGCCATCTGGGGCGGCCGGATCGGCTGGCTGGGGTGGAAGCGGCCCGGCTATACGCTGGGCGTGATGCTGCGCGATTATGTGGCGGCGCATCCGGGGATCGAGGGCGTGATGCTGGCCGGCCACGGGATCATCTGCTGGGCCGACACCGCGCACGCCTGTTACGAGCACACGGTCGATCTGATTGCCGACGCGGCGCGGTTTCTCAACGCGAAGCTGGGCGAAAAGCCGGCATTCGGCGGACAAGTGGTTGCGCCCGATCCGGATCGCGCCGCGATCGTTGCCGATCTGATGCCACGCCTGCGCGGGCTGATGACCGGCGCGCGCCGGAAACTGGGCCACTGGTCCGACGATGCCGAAGCGCTGGAATTTACAGGCTCCGCGCAGTTCCAACGGCTGGCGGATCTGGGCACGTCATGTCCGGATCATTTTCTGCGTACCAAGATCGCTCCGCTGACGCTCGATCCCGCGCGACTGACCGACGATGCCTATCTTGCGGAGAAAATCACCGCCTACCGCGCGATGTATGCGGCCTATTACGAGCGCTGCAAACGCCCGAACAGCCCGGTGATGCGCGATGCCAATCCGGTCGTCGTGCTGGTGCCCGGGCTCGGCCGGATAACCTTTGCCACCGACAAGACCACTGCCCGGCTCGCTGGTGAATTCTATGGCAATGCGATCAACGTGATGCGCGGCGCAGAGGCGATCGGCGATTACATCGCGCTCGACGAACAGGAAGCGTTCGACATCGAATACTGGCTGCTGGAAGAAGCCAAGTTGCAGCGCATGCCCGCGCCCAAACCGCAAGTCGGGCGGATCGTGCTGGTGACAGGCGGCGCCGGCGGAATCGGCGCGGCAACGGCGGCGCGGTTTCTGAAAGAGGGCGCGTGCGTCGTGCTGGCCGATCGCGATGGGGCTGTGCTGGAACAGGTGCGCGCCGGGTTCGCCGGGCAATATGGCAAGGATGTGGTGCGCGCCGCGGTGTGCGATGTGACCAGCGAGGACCAGGTCGCCGACGCGTTTGCAATCGCGGCGCGCGAATTCGGCGGGCTCGACGTGCTGGTCGCCAATGCCGGCATCGCGTCGTCCGCGCCGATCGAGGAGACGACGGTGGCGCTGTGGCGCAAGAATTACGATGTGCTGGCCGAAGGTTACTTTCTGACCGCACGCGGCGCCTGGCCGCTGTTGAAACGCATGCAGGATCAGGGCGGCACCAGCGTGGTGTTCATCGGGTCGAAAAACGGCGTTGCTGCGGCAGCCGGCGCTTCGGCTTATGCCAGTGCAAAGGCCGCGGCCAACCATCTGGCGCGCTGCCTGGCACTGGAAGGCGCACCGCATGGCATCCGCGTCAATGTGGTCAACCCCGACGCGGTCATCCGGGGCAGCCGCATCTGGGACGGCGACTGGCGCAAGGAACGCGCAGGCACACACGGCATTGATCCCGGCGCCGAACTGGAAGCGCATTACCGCAACAGGTCGATGCTCAAGCGCGATGTCCTGCCCGAAGACATTGCCGAGGCGACGTATTTCCTGGGATCGGATGCGTCGGCAAAATCGACCGGCAACATGATCAATGTCGACGCCGGGAATGTCCAGGCGTTCACACGCTGAGTTTTGGGAGAGGATAAATAAGATGAAAAATCATCACCGTATTGCCACCGTAGTGGCGATTGTATCTGCGGCGTGTGCACCGCACGCGCTTCTTGCGCAACCTGCGGACATGCCCGTGCCCGTGGCGGCACCCGCCCCTGCTGAACCTGGCGCCCTGCCGTTGTATGGCGACAAGACTCCGGGCCGCGCGGCAGGCGAAAACTGGTCGTTGTATTTCGGGCGCGATTACAATGTTCGCAATGTCACCCGGCCCACGCTGACGCCGGTCCTGCCCGATCCGGCCAAGGCCACCGGCGCAGCGGTCATCGTGGCTCCGGGCGGCGCATTCATGGGCCTGTCGATGAGCCATGAAGGCTGGCAGGTCGCGCATGCACTGGCCGATCGGGGCATTGCCGCGTTCGTGCTGAAATACCGCCTGTTGCCGACGCCGCCCGACGAAAAGGCGTCTGGCGCATTTATCTGGCAGAAAATGTCGGCCGGGCTGCGCGACCCCGACCAGATGCCGACGCTGACCGACCCGGCAGCGACCGAGGATGGCCTGGCGGCGCTGCGCATGGTGCGCGCCAATGCGGCCAAATGGGGTGTCGATCCCGCGCGCGTCGGCATGATCGGATTTTCTGCAGGTGCGATGACGTCGCTGGCCACGGTCATTGCCGCAAAGCCGGGCGAAGTGCCGGCGTTTTTCGGCTATATCTACGGCCCGCAGGCGCGCATCGCGGTACGCGATGATGCGCCGCCGATGTTCGATGCGATTGCGCTGGACGATCCGCTGTTTCCCAGCCGTGGTTTTCAGATTGCGCAAGGCTGGCTGGCGGCAAAACGCCCGGTCGAAATCCATGGCTATCAAAAGGGCAGCCACGGTTTTGGCCTGGGCGTGCCCGGCACCACCACGACGATGATGCTCGATGAATTTGTCGCCTGGCTATCGATGCAGGGCTTTCTGACCAAAAAGGTTGCGCCATGACACGCCCGATTTCTGCCAATTTGCCGATTTCTGCTGACCTGATCGCCGAGCATAACCACGCCGGAATGGCCGCGCTGACCGACGAATACGGCGCTTTGGGGCGCAAACTGGCGCGCGCGGGGCTCGATATCGACATGGTCAAGGCGCGCGTCGCCGCGTTTGGCGTTGCCGTGCCGAGTTGGGGCGCGGGGCGCGGGGGCACGCGCTTTGCCAAGTTCCCGATCCCGGGCGAGCCGACCAACATTCATGAAAAACTGGAAGATTGCGCCGTCATCAACCAGCTGGGGCGCAGCACGCCGCGCGTGTCGCCGCATTTCCCGTGGGACAAGGTCAGCGATTACGCGGCATTGCGCGAAGAGGCTGCCGCGTTGAACCTGGGCTTTGACGCAGTGAATTCCAACACGTTTCAGGATCAGGTTGGCCAGGCCCACACGTATGCCAATGGCTCGCTGTCGGCGCAGGATGCCGCGACGCGCCAGCAGGCCGTCGATCACAATATCGAATGCATCGAGATCGGGCGGCAGCTGGGTTCGACCGACCTGACCGTATGGGTCGGCGATGGCACCAATTTCCCGGGGCAGCAGGATTTTGCGCGCAGTCTCGACCGCTATCTGGATGGCGCGGCGCAGATCTATGCTGCGCTGCCCGATGACTGGCGGATGCTGCTGGAACACAAGATGTTCGAGCCGGCGTTTTATTCGACCGTCATTTCGGACTGGGGATCGTCGATCCTGGCGGCGCAGGAACTGGGGCCAAAGGCGAAATGCCTGGTCGATCTGGGCCATCATGCGCCCAATGTGAATATCGAACAGATCGTCGCGCGGCTGCACCGCTTCGGCAAATTGGGCGGGTTTCATTTCAACGACAGCAAATACGGTGATGACGATCTCGATTCGGGCAGCATCAACCCGCACCAGCTGTTCCTGGTGTTCAACGAACTGGCCGAGGCCGAGGATTACCCCCGGGATGGTTTCCGCCCCAGCTACATGATCGACCAGTCGCACAATGTGACCGACCCGATCGAATCGATGCTGTCGAGCGCCGAAGCGATCGCGCAGTGCTATGCCAAGGCGAGCATCGTCGATCGCACCGCGCTCCACGGTGCGCAGGCGGACAACGACACGATGATGGCGTTTCAGGCGCTGCGCCGCGCCTATACGATCGATGTCGCGCCGATCCTGGCGATGGCGCGAGTCGAGGCGGGCGGCGCGATCGACCCGATCATCGTCTATCGCGACAGCCGGTACCGCGCGCGCAAGGCGCAAGAGCGCAAGGCGGTGGGTCTGGGCGCGGGAATCGTCTGATGCGCAATGCCCTGTGCACGGCGCTTGCTGCGTGCATGATTGCCGGGGCGTGCCCCGCACACGCCGACGATCTGGCGGACCAGTTCCGCGATCCGCCGCAATCGGCACGGCCGCGCGTGTGGTGGCACTGGATGAACGGCAATATCACGAAGGACGGCATCGCCAAGGACCTGGCATGGATGCAGGACGTCGGCATCGGCGGGGTGCATGTGTTCGACGTCAACCTGATGACGCCGCAGATTGTCGACAAGCGGCTGGTCTACATGACGCCGGACTGGAAGGACGCGTTTCATTTTGCCGTGACCGAGGCCGACCGGCGCGGCATGGAGCTGGCGGTCGCCTCGTCGCCTGGCTGGAGCGAAACCGGCGGACCGTGGGTGACGCCGCGCGATGGCCTGAAGAAACTGGTGTGGAGCGAGACGCGGCTGTTGCCGGGGCAGCGTGCGACCGCGCCGCTGCCATTGCCGCCGGGTGTGACCGGACCGTACCAGTCGCTGACGATGCAGCCCGGGATCGACGATGCCGCATCCGGGCAAAAACCGCCGACGCCGCCGCAGCTGTATGGCGATATCGCCGTGCTGGCGGTGCCGGTGCGCGAGGCGGCGCTGCCCGCGCCGACGGCAAGATCGGGCGCCGGAGTCGCGCTGGACGCCGCGATCCTGGCCGGTGCCGATCTCGAACGCCCGGTGCTGGTGGCGCATCCGGCCGCTGGCGATCCGGCCAGCGTGGTCCTGTCGTGGCCACAGCCGCAGACCGTGCGCGCGGCCCACGTATTCATCGCCCATGCCAGCGTGATGTTCGCCGGCACGCTGGTCAGCCCGGTGCTTGAGGCCAGCGATGATGGCCGGACCTGGCGCAAGGTCGCCGATGTGCCCGCCGAGGGCGTGCCGACCACGATCGGTTTTGCGCCGGTCACCGCGCGGCAGTTCCGGCTGGTGCTGCATCCCAATGCGCCCGTCATGTCCAACATGGGCGCGCCTGCGCCAGGCATCATCATGCCGGGCCTGTTCGGCGGGCCGCCGGACGGGGTACAGCCCCCGTGGGATGTGCGGCAATTCCGGCTCGACGCCAGTCCGGCGGTCGATCGCTTCGAAACCAAGGCCGGTTTTGCGCTGAGCATGGACTATTTCAAGTTGGCCAATCCCGAGGATGGCGCGACCGGCGCCAGGCCCGCCGATGTGATCGACCTGACCGTGCACCTGGGCGCCGACGGCCGGCTGGACTGGACCGCGCCGACTCTGCTCGCCGGTTGGAGCTGGCGCGTGATCCGGCTCGGGCATTCGCTGCTCGGCACGACCAACCATCCCGCACCGGCCGAAGCGACCGGGCTGGAAGTCGACAAGTTCGATGCCCCGGCGGTGGACCGGTATATAACGCATTACCTGGGCATGATCCGCGATGCGGCCGGGCCCGGGCTCGTCGGCAAACGCGGCGTGACCGCGTTGCTCAACGATTCGATCGAGGTCGGCGCGGCGAACTGGACGCCTGCCATGCTGGCCGCGTTTCAGTCGGCGCGCGGGTATGATGCGCGGCCGTGGCTGCCGGCGCTGACCGGCGTGCTGATCGGATCGCGCAGCGAAACCGACGCATTCCTGTTCGACTGGCGGCGGACGCTCGCCGACCTGATGGCGTCGGCGCATTACGGCACGATTGCCAGGGCGGCGCATGCCAACGGGCTGAAGCTGTATGGCGAGGCGCTGGAGGACAAACGTCCATCGCTCGGCGACGATATGGCGATGCGGTCCCATACCGATATTCCGATGGCGGCGCTATGGACCTATCCGCAAGGGTCGCCGCCCAATCCCAGCTATATCGCCGATATGCGCGGCGCGGCCAGCGTTGCGCATATCTATGGGCAGAATCTGGTCGCGGCGGAATCGATGACGTCCGCGCTCAATTACTGGGCCGACAGCCCGCGCACGCTGAAGCACGTGATCGACACCGAATTCCTGAATGGCGTGAACCGCCCGGTGGTCCACGACAGCGTCCACCAGCCGACCGATGACAAGCAGCCGGGGCTGTCGCTGCTGATTTTCGGCCAGTTCTTCAACCGCCACGAAGCATGGGCACCGCTGGCGCGCGCCTGGGTCGATTACATGGCGCGCAATGCGCTGATGCTGCAGCAGGGCCATTTCGTCGCGGATCTTGGCTATTTCTTTGGCGAGGAGGCGCCGCTGACCGGGCTGTACGGCCTGGCGCCGGTGGCCGATGCGCCGGTCACGCATGGCTATGACTTCGTCAACGCCGATGCGCTGCTGCATGTGCTCGGCAATGACGGCGATGCGGTGGTATCGCCGGGCGGGGCGCGGTATCGCGCGCTGTATCTGGGGGGCAGCAGCCGGCATATGTCGCTGATCGCGCTGACGCGGATTGCGGCGCTGGTCGAGGGCGGCGCGCGGGTGATCGGGCATCCGCCGATCGGCGATCCCGGCATGGCCGGCGCGGATAGCGCGAAATATGCCGCGCTGGTCGCGCGGCTGTGGCCGCAGGGCGATGCCGTGGGCGCCGATGCCAAAGTCGGCGCCGGCCGTGTCGTTGTCGCTGCCGATGCCGAAAGCGGACTGGCGGCGGTGGGGGTGGCGTCCGATTTCGTCGGCACGGCCGATACCGGTTTCGTCCATCGCCACTGGGCGCAGGGCGATGACTGGTTCGTGGTCAACCGCGGGCAAGGCGCGATCACCACCGAAGCGCATTTCCGCGTGACCGGCAAAGTGCCCGAGCTGTGGCATGCCGAAACCGGGCGCAGCGAACCGGTCAGCTATCGCATCGTCGGCGGCGAAACGATCGTGCCGCTGGCGCTTGACGGCGAAGGCGCGGTGCATGTCGTGTTCCGCAAGGCGGGTGCTGTATCGGCCATGGTCGAGGTGCCCGTACCGCACACGGCCGCCGGGCTGGATGGGGCATGGACGGTCGCGTTTCAGCCCGGACGCGGGGCACCGGCCACGACGGTACTGGCGCCCCTCACCCCGCTGAACGCCAATGCCGATAGCGGGATCAGCCATTTCGCCGGCGTGGCAACGTATCACCACGATCTGATCACGCCTGCGGCATGGCAACCGGGTCAGCCGCTGTGGCTCAATCTGGGCGATGTGCGCGAAATGGCCGAAGTCCGCGTGAATGGCCAGGTCGCAGGCACGTTGTGGCACCCGCCATACCGGATCGACATCAGCGAGCTGGTCCATCGCGGGGCCAACACGCTCGACCTGCGCGTCGCGACGCTGTGGGTCAACCGGCTGATCGGCGATGCGAAACCGGGCGCGGTCAAAGTGGCGTGGACCGCGCTGCCGACCTATCGTGCCGATGCGCCGTTGCGCCCTGCCGGCCTGATCGGCCCGGTGACGCTGGAGGTGGCGGGGAAATAGGGTTATGGCTTTTTCTCTAGCCCCTCCCCTTCAGGGGAGGGGTTGGGGTGGGGCCGTGCCCCACTCGTCAACGCCCGGTGAGCTCATGCTACCTGGGGTCGTAGACGAGAGGCCCCACCCCCAGCCCCTCCCCTGAAGGGGAGGGGGGCCGAACAGGACAAGTGCATGATCGACCCACGCGCCTTGCGCATGTTTCACGAAGTGTGCCGTGCCGGGTCGATCAGCGGCGCCGCGCGCATGCTCAATATTTCGCAGCCTTCGGTCTCGGCGGCGATGGCCATGCTCGAGGCGCGACTGGGTGGGCCGCTGTTCGAACGCACGCGCACGGGCATCGTGCTGACGCCGGCGGGCGAGGCTTTGCGGGCGCGCGCCAATATGCTCGACCACCTGTTGCGCGATGCGGAGGCCGATGTTGCCGCTGCGCGCCATGGGCGCGCCGGGCCTTTGCGCGTCGGCGGCACGCCGGGTGCCCTGGTCAGTCTGCTGCCCGGCGCCATTGCCAGGCTCGATCGCGAATACGCGCATCTGGGGCTCAGCGTGGTCGAACGCCCGGACCGCGACCTGGCCGGCATGTTGCGCGCGGGCGATATCGAACTGGCGTTCGTGACCACGGCGATCGGGGCGCCGGCGGATGACCTGACCGAACGAACGTTGTCGCGCGATCCGTTTGCGCTGATTGTCGGGGCCAGCCATCCCCTGCCCGATCAGCCGATTTCGCTGCGCCAGGCGCAGGATCTGCGCTGGGTCCTGCCCGAGGCACAGGGCGGGTTCCGGCGACAGCTCGATGCCCTTTTCCTGGTCGCCGGGGTCAGTATTCCGCGCGATGTCGTGCGGTGCGATTCGCTGCTGACGACCAAGGCGATCGTGCGCGACGGGTTGCGCGCGACAATCCTGCCGATCCGCGTGGCGGCAAGCGAACTGACTGCGGGCATGTTGCGCGCGATCCCGATTGCCGAGGCCGCAACCGACCGTTCGGTCGGCGTGCGCTGGCTGAAAGCACGCGAATTGTCACCGATGGCGAACCGGTTGCTCGACTGCATCGCGCAACAGCCATAGGCTGATCCTATGGCGTATCGAAAAAATCGTATTTTACGCGATGCCGGCATGGCGTCATACGGCACCGACAACAAAAGGGAGAGACCGGCGTGAAGACGCTGTTCACCGACGTCCGGATTTTCGACGGCACGCCCCGTGCGGCGCGCGCCGGCAGCGTATTGACCGATGGCGCGACGATCGCGCGTGTCGCCTATGCGCCCGATACCATCACCCCCGATGCCGCAACACGCGTGATCGATGGCGCCGGCCGCACACTGATGCCCGGCATGGTCGAGGCGCATACGCATGTGACCTGGGCCTCGTCGGTCGAAAAAATCTATCACGCGTTCATGCTTCCGCCCGAAGAGATGGAAGTGGCGGCCACGCGCAATGTCCGCGTGCTGCTCGATCATGGCTTTACCAGCCTGTGGTCGGCGGGCGCGTTGGGCGACGGCATCGAAACCCGGCTGGCGGCAAAGATCGCGAAGGGCGAAATTCCCGGCGGGCGGCTGGTACCCTCGACTTTGGAACGCAGCCCGGAGGGCGCCGAAGGCGTCGAGACCGGCGATGTGTTCAACGGGCGCGGGCCCGAGGCCATGCGCGCATTCATGGCCTATTGCGCCGCCGAAGGGGTCAAGGCGGTCAAACTGGTGATTTCGGGCGAAAGCGCGCTGAAGCCCGACAGCCACAACGCGATCCATTACACCGCCGACGAAATGGATGCCGCGCGCGAAGGCGCACGCGCGCATGGCCTGGCGATTTCGTGCCACGCCTATACCGACGAAGCGGTCGCGCTGGCGCTGCGTGCCGGCGCCCGGATCATCTATCACGCCAGCTATATCAGCGATGCGACAATCGCGCTGCTGGCGCAGCACAAGGACACGGTGTTCTACGGCCCGGGCTGCGGCGTTTCCGTCGCCGCGCTCGAGGCATCGCCGCCGCCGCATATCGACATGAGCCACATGAAATCGTCGGCGACCGAGCGCATGGCGCTGGAAAGCGTGCTCGTGCCCAAGATGAAGGCCGCCGGCATCCGCGTGCTGATCGGTGGCGACTATGGCTTTCCGTTCAATCCCAATGGCCGCAATGCGCGCGACCTGGCGCACTTTGTCGACTATTTCGGCTATACGCCGGTCGAGGCACTGGCCGCTGCGACCAGCCTTGGCGGGCAACTGCTGGGCCAGGATGTGGGCGAGATTCGTGAGGGCTGGATGGCCGATCTGCTGCTGGTCGATGGCGATCCGACCGCGGACGTGGCGATCCTGCAGGACAAGGATCGCCTGAGCGCGATCATGCAGGGCGGGGCCTTCCACAAGCAGACGCTTCCTGAAACGGCTTCGGTGGGCGCCTGAATTTCGATGACATCTTCACCAACCCATGACGTCGTGATTATCGGCTGCGGCCCGGTCGGCGCGCTGGCCGCGTGCCTGCTCGGGCGCGCCGGGCTGCAGGTGCTCGTGCTGGAACGCGACACCACGCATTATCCGCTGCCGCGCGCGGTGCATCTCGATCACGAGATGGTGCGGCTGTTCCAATCGGCGGGCGTCGCCGAAGCGATCCTGCCCGACATGATCGACACCGACGGACATCTGCACATCGGCGCCGATGGACAAGTCATCCGCTATATGGGCACGGTCGGTCACGCACGGCCGTTCGGGTGGTCGAACGACTGGTTTTTCTACCAGCCGGAGATCGAGACGCATCTGCGCGCCGGGTTTGCGGCGATGCCCAATGTGATGCTCAAGCTTGGCGCGGAATTTACCGGCCTGACGCAAACTCCCCCCCTCCCCTTCAGGGGAGGGGCCGGGGGTGGGGGCTCTCCTCATGGCACGGCGAGTGGGGAGAGGCCCCACCCCAACCCCTCCCCTGAAGGGGAGGGGCTAAAAGTCACGTACCACCAGGATGGTCGCGAGCATCAGGCTACCGCGCGATGGGCGATTGCCTGCGACGGATCGCGCAGCCCCGTGCGCAAGGCGCTGGGCGTCGTGCTCGATGACCTGGGTTTTGAGGAACCATGGCTGGTCGTCGATGCCGAAGTCGATGGTCCGGTGACGTTTCCAGACCTGACCGGCGTGCCCGCACAGGCCGATCTGCAGCGCCTGTCGGTGATGGTGTGCGACCCTGCGCGGCCTGCGACCGTGGTGCCCGGGCGGGGCAACCATCGCCGGTGGGAAATGATGCTGCTGCCCGGCGAAGACGATGCCGCAATGATGGCGCCCGACACTGTCGTGCGCCTGCTCGAACCGTGGATCGGCAGCGTGCCGCACACGATCGTGCGTTCGGCGACCTATCGCTTTCACGGGCTCGTGGCGGAACAGTGGCAGGTCGGCAATGTGTTCCTGGCCGGCGATGCCGCGCACCAGACGCCGCCGTTCTTTGGCCAGGGCATGTGCCACGGGCTGCGCGATGTCGCCAATCTGGCATGGAAAATGGCAGCGATCGTCAACGATCATGCCGATCCGGCGATCCTTGCCACGTATCAGCCCGAACGCGACCCGCACGTACGCGCGGTCATCGGCGCAGCAGTCGCGGCGGGGCGCTATATCTGCGAGCTCGATCCTGACAAAGCCGTCGTGCGCGATGCCGAAATGGTCGCACGCGCCGCAGCGCAAGCCGCACAGCCGGGCACGCACCAGACGGCCGCAGACCTGATCCGGCCGATTTCGGCCGGTCTGGTGCTACCCGGGACTGCGGGCGCGGGCGAACGGTTTATTCAACCGGTGCTGGACGATGGTCGCAAGCTGGACGATGCGACCGGACAGGGCTGGCGCCTGTTCGTCGATGGTCCGGCGCCGCGCGCACGAGGGATTACCGCCATCGATATCGCGACGCTCGACGATGGCGGCGCCTTGCGCGCCTGGTTGGCTGCGCACGATACGCCTGCGGCGCTGGTACGTCCCGATCACTATGTCTTCGGCACCGGGTCTGCGCCCGCGTTGATCGCGGCTTATGCCAATGCCCTCGGCCTTGTTCTGGAGACTGCCGCATGATTACACTTGGCCACGCCCAGGCGATCATCGCCGGCACGATTGCGCATGCGCAGAATGCTGCGCTGAAACCGCTGGGCATCGTCGTGCTTGATGCCGGCGGGCAATTGCTGGCGTTTGCGCGGCAGGATGGTGCCAGTTTCGGCCGGTTCGCGATTGCCCGGGCCAAGGCGCACGGCGCGCTGGCGATGGGCGACGATACGGCGGTGCTGGCCGAACGCGCCAAAGGCAATCCGGTGTTTTTCGGCAGCCTGGTCGGCGTGTTCGACGGCGGGCTCGCGCTGTCACCCGGCGGCGTGCTGGTGCGCAATGGGGATGGCGCCATCATCGGCGCGGTCGGCGCATCGGGCGACACCGGGCCCAACGATGCTGACGCGGTGAGTGCGGGAATTGCCGCCGCAGGGTTCCCCACAGGAGCATCCGCATGATGAATTTGCGCAGCATCGAACTGGCGTTGCCCGGCGCCGCCGAGGCGCACCGCTGGATGATCGACGTGTGGGGCGCAGCCGATGGCGGCCACATCGGCGACACCTGGTATCTGCGCGGCAGCGGGACGTTTCCCTATCTTGTCGCCATCTCCGAAAACGCCGAGCAGTTCGTGCGTTCGACCACATTCGTCTGTTCGCCCGAACGGTTGCAGGGCGTTGCCCGTGCTGCCGAGGCGCGCGGATTGAACGCCGCGCCGTGTGTCTCGTCCGATCCGGGCGGCGGCACCGGGATCGTCGTCGAACTGGCCGAGGGCGAACTGCTGCGCTTTCTGACAGGCGCGACCGAAGTCGCCCCGATCGACACGCACGCCAAGGCCAGCCGCAAAGTCATGCCGGTCAAGCTGACGCATGTCGTGTTCAATTCTGCCGATGCCGAGGCGAGCGGCGACCTGGCCGAAGCGGTACTCGATTTCCGCGTGTCGGACCGGACCAAGGGCATGGTGTTCGTGCGCTGCAACACATCGCACCATTCGACCGCGTTTGCCCGCGCCGGCTTTTCCAGCCTCAATCATGTCGCGTTCGAAATGGATGACCTCGACGCGGTGATGCGCGGCATCGGCAATATGCGCGATCATGGCTTCACCCCCGCCTGGGGCCCCGGCCGCCACGGCCCGGGCGACAATGTCTACGCCTATTACATCGCGCCGTTCGGCCCGGTGATCGAATATTCGACTGCGGTCGAAAAGGTGGCCGAGGATTACGCTGCCGGCGCGCCCGACGACTGGACCTGGCCCGAAAAGCGCATCGATCAATGGGGTGTTTCCGACAAGGATCTCGCTGGCTTGCGCGTCGCGGAGGAAGCGTTCCGTTTTCGCCGGGAATGGACGCCGGCACCTCTCAATCTGCCCGTTGGAGCCTGATTTCATGCGTTTTGTATCTTTCCTTCGCGCCGATGGCACTGCCTCGTGGGGCCGCATCGACGGCGAAACCGTCTACGATCTCGGCGCTTTCGCGACCGATCTCAAGGCCGCAATTGCCGCAGGGCTTGGCACGATCGCAACGACCGGCCCGGAACTGGCGCTCGCCTCGATCACGCTGCTGCCGGTCATTCCCAATCCGGGCAAGATCCTGTGCGTCGGGCTGAACTATGCCACGCACGTTGCCGAAACCGGGCGCGACCAGAAAGAGCATCCGGCGATCTTTCACCGCTGGGCCGATTCGCTGATCGGCGAAGGCGCGGCAATCGTGCATCCGCCCGAAACCGCGCGCTTCGATTACGAGGGCGAACTGGCCGTGGTGATCGGCAAGGGCGGCCGCCGGATCAAGCCGGCCGATGCCTGGGACCATGTCGCAGGGTACGCGCCGTTCAACGACGGATCGGTGCGCGACTGGCAGCGCCACAACATCCAGTTTACCCCGGGCAAGACCTGGCCAGCGACCGGCGGCTTCGGCCCCGCGCTCGTGACGCCCGACGAAGTGACTGACCTTGGCAGCCAGCGCGTGCAGACCCGCGTCAACGGCGAGCTGGTGCAGGATCAGCCGGTCAGCGACATGATCTGGGATATCCCCACGATCATTGCCTATTGCTCGACCTTTACCGAACTTGGCGTGGGCGATGTCATCGCCACCGGCACGCCGGGCGGGGTCGGCGACAAGCGCTCGCCCCCATTGTACCTCTTGCCCGGCGATACGGTCACGGTATCGATCGGCACAATCGGCACGCTGACCAATCCGGTCATCGCCGAAGCATGATCACGTGTCCCCGGCCATCCGGCCGGGAGATGAAACAACAAGGATGCGCTGCCGGGATAAACACCCCGCCAGACAGCATCCGCACAGGGAGACATGAAATGAGCATGCAACGTAACCGCCGTTTTCTGACCGGCAGCGCAGGTCTGGCGCTCGCCATCCTGGCGAACCCTGCCTTTGCCGCCGACGCCGCGCCCCAGGCCGGCGCCACGACGCCGGAGCCGGGCGAAATCATCGTGACCGCGCAGCGCCGTGCCGAAAAAGTGACCGAAGTGCCGATCTCGATCACCGTTGCCGACAGCGCGCAGCTCGAACGCCAGCAGATCGATACGGTCGGCGACCTGGCGCGCATCGCGCCGAGCCTGGAAATCAACACCGCGGCAGGGCAGAGCACCGGCGGCGGCGGCTCGATCCGCGGCATCGGTACGCAGACGTTTTCCGCAGGGGCAGTGCCCTCGGTCGGTATCGTCGTCGACCAGGTCAGCCAGGGCAATGCCAACATTTCCGACTTGTTCGACGTCGCCCGCGTCGAGGTGCTGAAAGGCCCGCAAGGCACGCTGTTTGGCCTGACCACATCGGCCGGTGTTATCAACATCACCACCAACAAGCCCGAGTTCGGCGTGTTCAGCCTGCGCATGCGCACAGAAATGTCGGGCGGCGGTGTCGCCGGATCGCTGTTTGGCGACCAGGTCGTGCAGGGCGTGATGAACATACCGCTGGCGCCAACGGCAGCCTTGCGCATTTCCGGCTTTTCGAACACGCGTCAGGGCCCGGATTACGACCTGACCACGCGCCAGTACGATGCCAACGACACGTTCGGGTTCCGCGGCCATCTGCTGTGGGAGCCCAATGATGCGCTGACGGTCAACCTGATCGGCGATTACAGCCGCACGCGCACGACCAACGGCGGGGACTTCTTCACCTTCGTCAAGGCCGACGGCGCCAACCTCAACCCGGTCGTGCCGTTCCCGCTGCCCGACAATGTCGCGGCAAACCTGGCCAGTTGCGGCATCACCCCGGGCTTTGGCAACCGCAATTTCTGCAGCGCGGCCAACAGCTTTGTCGATCGTAACGAGACCGGCGGCGTATCGTTGCAGCTCGATTACAAGACCGAGCCGTTTACCATAACCTCGATCACGGCGTATCGCACCAGCCTCGAATCGGGCTATGGCGCCGCCTCCAATGTGTTCCGCGCCGACCCGCTCGAACTGCAGGTGTTCAACGGACCGGTCAATCACCCGATCTATCTGCTCACGCAGGAATTGCGCGTGTCGTCGCCGGCCAACCAGCTGATCGAATACACCGCCGGCCTGTTCTTTTCGAGCCAGATCCAGCATGCGGCTGCCGAAACCACCGACGTCTTCATTCACCCGGCGCCGGGGGTGCTTATTCCCGTCAATCTGGGCGGCACCGGCGAATACCGCGTGACCGATACGTCGGGCGCGATTTTCGGCCAGGCGACCATCCATGCCACGCCAAAGCTGCGGCTGATCGTTGGTGGTCGCTATACCAAGGACAATCTGCGGCTGGGCACGACGGCCGACGCAATCCCGGCGTCCACGAACAGCTATACCGCGCTCGACGTCAACAAGTTCTCGTGGAAGCTCGGCGCGCAATACGACGTTGCCGCCCGCACGATGGTCTATGGCACCGTGACGCGTGGCTTCAAGGGCGGGCAGATTTCCAACCCGTCGGGCGAAGTGCCGCATGTGATCCAGCCCGAAGTGCCGACCGCATACGAATTGGGGCTGAAAAGCACCTTGTTCCGCAGTTGGGTGCTCGACACCAACCTGTTCTATGAAAAGGTCCAGAATTTCCAGGCGCAGAACTGCACGTCCAACGCGGTCGGCTCGCTGTCTTGTGCCCAGACCAATATCGATGGCGTGAAAACGCGCGGCGCGGAAATCAACCTGTTCGGCAAAGTCACGCAGAACCTGTCACTCAACACCGGGTTCATCTGGGCCAAGGCGACATACCCTGCGGGCTTCCGGGGCACGGACGGATCCGATCTGGGCAACACCCAGCTCGCCAATTCGCCCGAATACAAGTTCACGATGTCGGGCGAATATTCGGTGCCGGTCAGCCAGACGGTCAACGGCTTCCTGGCTGCCGATACGATCTGGAAATCGCGCGTCAGCTATGAACAGACCAGCGTCGCCCAAAGCACGTTCGGCCCGCACTGGACCGTGGGTGGTCGCGTCGGGGTCCGCACGGCGGATAGCCGCTTCACCGTGGCGGTGTTTGCGCGCAACCTGTTCAATGTGCACGAACCGATCCTGTTTCAAAGCGGCTTTCCCTATAACGGCGCGTCCAATATCGGCGCGTTTTACGGCCCGAACGGCTTTCGCCAGGTGGGCCTGTCGCTCGACGGCAAGTTCTGATCGCGGTTTTCGCGCCGGGGCAACCCGGCGCGGATATCGCGCCGATGCCACTGCAGGAGATGCAAGCGATGCAATCGCGTGAACTGGCCCGGGCAATCGGCGCCATGGGGATGGAGCTCGGCCCCGATACGCTGGCCCGGTGCCGCGCGCTGTTCGATGCGGAGCAGACCGCGCTGGCGCAGGCCGTGCCCGTGCTTGCCCGCGACCTGGCATATGGCCCCGATGCGCGCCACCGGCTAGACCTGTACGGCACCCCGGACGGCGCGCCAAAACCCGTGATCGTGTTCGTCCATGGCGGCGGCTTTGTGCAAGGCGATAAAGGCGGTTCGGGGGGCGATACGCACTGGGCCAATGCCGCGGTCGGGCGGATGGCGGCGCAGCGCGGGTGGATTGGCGCGGTGATCAACTACCGGCTGGCGCCCGATCATGGCTGGCCTGCGGGCAGCCAGGATGTTGCCGCGGCCATCGCATTCCTGAGCGACAATGTCGCGCAATACGGCGGGAATCCGGCGAAAATCGTGGTGATCGGCACTTCGGCCGGCGCGGTTCATATCGCGGGCTATCTGCGGCTCGCACCCGATCACGCAGCACAGATCCGCGGCGCGGTCCTGTTGTCGGGCCTCTATGGCTACACGCCGATCGATGCGCGCGACGAACGCTATTATGGCGCTGGCGCGACTTATGCCGACAAGGCCCCGCTCGAAGCGGTGGCGGGCACGGCGCTGCCGCTGCTGGTCGCAAGCGCACAATACGATCCCGACCGGTTCCAGGCCGAATTCATTGGGCTGTGCAACGATCGCCGCGCCCGCCACGGCACGATGCCGCGCGCGGTGATCATGACCGGGCACAACCATTACACGATGGCGATGCACCTGGGCACCAGCGACACCCGCCTGGCCGACGAAATCGCCGCCTTCATCGAGGATTTGACATGACCGATCCCACCACCGTGACCCGCCGCAGCATCCTTGGCGGCACAGCCGCACTGGCCGGCAGCGCCGTCCTTGCGGGTGCACCGGCCGTCGCCAAAATGGCGCCGAAGCCCTTCAACCCCAATTTTCCCAAGGGATTTCTGTGGGGTGCGGCCACGGCCGGGCATCAGGTCGAAGGCAACAACACCAATGCCGACAGCTGGGTGCTGGAAAACATCAAGCCGTCGATCTATTCCGAACCGTCGGGCGATGCCTGCAACAGCTTTGAGCTGTGGCGCGCGGATCTCGATCTGGTCAAGGCGATCGGGCTCAACACCTATCGCTTCAGCCTGGAATGGCCCCGGATCGAGCCGGCGCAAGGCCAGTTTTCGCGCGCGATGCTCGACTATTACAAGACGATCATCGACGGCTGCCACCAACGCGGGCTGACCCCGGTGGTGACGTTCAACCACTATACCACGCCGATCTGGTTTGCCGCGATGGGCGGCTGGACCAACCCGCAGGCCCCTGCGCTGTTTGCCCGGTTCTGCGAAAAAGCGGCGCAGGCGCTGGCCGGCGGGATCGGCTATGCCCTGACGCTCAACGAACCCAATATCATGAATGTCCTGAAAGTCGTGTTGCCGCCGCAAGCGATCGCTGGCCAGCATGCCATGCTCGAAGCAGCCGCGCGCGCGCATGGCACGGCCAAATTTGCCGCGGGCAATTCCATCGATATCGATGATATCCCCACCGCCACCCGCAATCTGGTTGCCGGGCACAAGGCCGGACGCGCCGCAATCAAGGCCGTGCGCCCCGATCTGCCGGTCGGGGTCAGCCTGTCGATGTTCGACGATCAGGCAGCGGGGCCGCATTCGATCCGCGACCACATGCGCGAAGTGCTTTACAGCCCGTGGCTCGACGCCGTCAAAGGCGACGATTTCCTGGGCGTGCAGAACTACGAACGCATGGTGTGGGACGACAAGGGCCGCGTGCCCGTGCCCGCAGATGCCGTGCGCGGCGTACGCGGCGCGGAAATCTATCCGGCGTCGCTTGGCGGCAGCGTGCGTTATGCGCATCAGGCAACCGGCTGCCCGATCATGGTCACCGAAAACGGCGCATCGGTCGATGACGACACGATCCGCGCGCGGATGATCCCGGCGGCGCTGCATGGGCTGAAAGCCGCGATGGACGACGGCGTGCCGGTGCTCGGCTATATCCACTGGTCGTTGCTCGACAATTTCGAATGGATTTTCGGCTATAAAGTCCACATGGGTCTGGCCAGCGTAGATCCGGTAACGTTCGCACGCACCGCCAAGCCCAGCGCAGCGGTGCTGGGCGCAATCGCACGGGGTAACGCTCTACCGGGCTGATCCAGCACGGGTTCAGCAAGGCGCGCGCAACGTGTCCGCCCAGAGGAGACGACCAGCATGATCGTATCGCGTCGCAACCTTGTCCGATCCGGCGCCGCACTGGCGCTCACCGCGACATTGCCCGGCAGCAGCTTTGGCCAGCGCCCTGCGGCTGCCGGCGATATCGGCGATCTGGGCTTCGTCGATCCCGAATTGCGGCCGTTCGCGCGACAGATGCAGCAGATGATGGCCGGCGACCAGCCCCCGATCGCAGCCAATATCCCGGCCATGCGCCGACAAATGGCCACGTTCAGCGCGCCGCCGCTCGCCAGCCCGGCCTGGTCGTTGAAACAGATCGCGGGCCGGAACGGCGCGCCCGCGGTGCCGGTCTATGTGATCAATGCCAATCCCTCGCGCGATCCAGCACACAGGGCGCCGGCCATCCTGCACACCCACGGCGGCGGCTTCATCGTCGGCGATGCCAAGGGGATGATCTCTGCTTTGCAGGATCTTGCGGCAACGCTGGGCTGCGTGATCGTGTCGGTCGACTATCGCCTGGCGCCTGAAACGCGCTGGCAGGGCTCGGTCGAGGACAATTATGCCGGTTTGAAATGGCTGCACGATCATGCCGATGATCTGGGCGTCGACCGCCGCCGCATCGCGGTGATGGGCGAAAGCGCGGGTGGCGGTCATGCCGCGCTGCTTGCCATCGCCGCGCGCGATCGCCGCGAAGTGCCGCTGTGCGCGCAGATCCTGGTCTATCCGATGCTCGATGACCGGACATGCGCGCGCGAGCCCGCCAATCCGCACATCGGCGCGCTGTTGTGGACACCGCCCAAGAATGTGCTCGGCTGGGACAGCTTCCTGGGCGTGGCGCCCGGCTCGTCGGGGGTGCCGGTCGCGGCAGTGCCTGCGCGCACCGCCGATCTGCGCGGATTGCCGCCGACATTTATCGGGGTCGGCGCGATCGACCTGTTCGTCGATGAAGACGTGACGTATGCGCACCGCCTTATCGATGCCGGCGTGCCGACCGAATTGCTGGTCGTGCCCGGCGCGTTCCACGGTTTCGACGGGATCGCTGCGCAGACCAGCGTGGCCAAGGCGTTCAACGCGGCCAAGATCGCGGCGCTGACGCGGGCGTTTGCAGGGTGAGCCTGCATGATCTTCAAGGATAAGCAGGAAGGGTGCCTCCGGCGGGCAAAGGCTGGCACAGTCAACAGTTCAAGACAAAAGGGCGATGGTCTTACCAGCCGCCCCCGAGCGCCAGGAACACATTGACCTGATCCATCGCGATCGCTTCGCGCGCGTTGGCTTGGGCTGCGCGTGCGACCAGCGTGCTTTGCGCCGCGCCGATCGAGGCGGCGAGTGGGCTGCGGCCCGCCGCGCGCAAACGCTGTATATCGGCTGTTTCCTGCGCGGCCGAGGCCAGCGCCTGGTCGAGCGAGACCGCGCGGTTGTGATCTTCGGCATAGGCCGCCAGCGCGGTTTCGGTCTCACGCAGGGCTGCCAGCACCGTGCCGTCGAAGCGTGCCAGCGCGGCATCGGCATCGGCATTTGCGGCGCGCACCCGCGCGCGCTCGCCGCCGCCGGGGATCGTCCATTGCAGCAGCCCGCCGATCGACCACATGTTCGCGGGCGCCGTGCCCAGGTCTTTCAGGAACCCGAACGAACCACCAGACAGGCCGATGCCGATATGCGGATACAGCGCCGCCGTCGCCACGCCGATCCGTGCGGTCGCGCCGGCCAGTTGCCGTTCCGCGACATGCACATCGGGCCGCCGGGCGATCAGCGCGGCGCCGTCGCCCACCGGCAGCGGGCGCGCGATCGTGGGGATCGTGGTGCATGCGATCGTGGGCGCATCCGCCGGCGGCTTGCCCAGCAGATAGGCCAGCCGGTACTGCGCGGCGCGGCCCCGCGCGCGTTGCGCCGGCACCATCGCGGTTATTTGCGCCAGCCGTCCTTCGGCGCGGGTGACATCGCTGTCGCCTGCGCGACCGGCGGCTTTCAGCCGGCGCGCGATATCGAGCGCGCGGTGGTCGACCGCGATCGCCTCGGTGCCGATCGCCACCGCTTCGTTCGCCGCGCAGTGCGCCAGGTAGGCGCGCGCGACTTCGGCGGCCAGAGTCACCTTGACCGCGCGCACGGTCGCTTCGCTGGCGGCCTCGTCGGCGCGCGCTGCCTCGACCTGGCGGCGGATCTGGCCGAACAGGTCGATCTGGTACCGTACCCCGGCGTTGACTTCGCCCAGCGTCGCGACGGGGATCGGATCGAACAGCAGGAACGATTCGCCCGACAGGCGCGCGCGTTCGGCCTGCGCCGACACACTGAATTCGGGCTCCTTCGCGCCGTTCGCCACATCGACCACCGCGCGCGCATGCGCCAGATTGGCGCCTGCGATGCGCAGATCGGTGTTCGCCGCCAGCGCCTGTTCTTCCAGCGCATCGAGTGCCGGATCGTCGTACAGGTGCCACCAGCGCGGCGGCAGCGGATCGCCCTGCGTTCCGGCGCCGGCCTCGTGGAACGCGCCCCGGGCTGCCGGCGCATTGACCGCTGCGTTCGCCGGTATGTGGTAATTTGGTCCGACCGCCGCGCAGCCGCACAGGGCAAGCAGGGGGGCAAGCGCAAGGCGTGCGCGCATCACCGGCGGCGCTCCCCGTCCCTGTCGAGCGTCACCGTTGCGGTGCGGCCGGGGATCAGCGCGATGTCGGCGGGCGCATTGTCGATCGCGATGCGCACCGGTACGCGCTGCGCCAGCCGCACCCAGCTGAAATTGGGATTGATCGCAGGCAACAGCGAGGCACTGGCGGTGCGATCATGGTCCTCGATCGCGGCTGCGATCGACAGGACATGGCCGTGCAACACGCGCTCATCGCCCATCAGATGGATGATCGCGCGCTGGCCGGGATGGATTGCGGGCAGCTTGGTTTCCTCGAAATAGCCCTCGATGCGCAGCGACGCGGTATCGACCAGCGCCATCACCGCCTTGCCCGGCGTGACGTAATCGCCGGGGCGCAGCGTCATGTCCGACAGCCGCCCGTCGACCGGTGACAGCACACGCGTGCGCTCCAGATTGAGCGCCGCCAGTGCCTGCGTGCTGCGCGCTGCGGCAACGCCGGCCTGCGCCAGCGCCACCGCGCTTTGCGCATCGGCCAGCGCGGCCTGCGCGCCGGCAACCTTGGTTTCGCTCTGTTCGGTCACTTCGGTCGCGACCAGATCGCCAAGGCCGCGATTGCGCTGTGCCTCGCGCTGCGCCTCGGCCAGTTCGGCGGTGGCCTTGGCCACGCCCGAGCCGGTGCGTGTCTGCGAGGCTTGCGCCTGGGTCAGGCCGGCCTGCGCCTGCGCCAGGGCGATCTGAAAGCGCGGGCGGTCGATTTCGAACAAGACCTGTCCCCGGTGCACCACCGCGTCATTGCCGACAAACACCCCGGTCACCAGCCCTGCAACATCGGGTGCGATCTGCACAGCATCGGCACGCACGCGGCCATCGCGTGTCCATGGGTCGGCCTCTGCATGCGTCCACAGCCGCCATCCTGCCATGATCGCCAAGATGACCATGAGCGCGGTAATCGCGACCCGAATGACCTGCGTGGCGATCGGGGACGACAGCGACAGGCGGCGATAGGCAGTCATGGCAACAATCCCTGGGGTAACGGCAGCGGATGAAACGTGATCAGCGCCCACACCGCCACGAACATCGCGGTATCGAACAGCACCGGGTGCCAGACCCAGCGATAAAAGCGCAGCGCGATCAGCCCGCTATGCAGCAGATAGGTAATCCCCACTGCCAGCATCGCGGTCAGCGGCGCGGCGGCGATAAACACGCCGTGGATGGCATATTCCTGGATCATGCGGGCACACCCCCTATGCCGGCCGGATCGAACGCGGCGGCATCGGGAAACAGATTGCGGCGAAAGGCCACCAGCGCGGCGCGGCCTGTCGCCGGGTCGCTGCCGATCAGTTCCCCCCCATAGCCCGCACGCGGCGCCGCTGCGCCCAGTGTCGAGCGCAACGCGCGGTCGATATGCACCAGCAGCGCGGGCGGCGGCGCATCGCCCGGCGCGCTGCGTGCGAAATAGCGCGCTGTCGCCTGCAACAGCCGGGTGCACGCAACGCGCAGGCGCCGGTCTCCGGATGCGCGCAATTGCTGGATCTGCGCGATATTGACCGCAATGCGCACATCGCTGAGGCCCATCACCGCACGGTCATCCCCTGCCCCCAGCCGCTGCGTGATCAGCGACAGGTGATCGCTGGCGCGGCTGAGCACGCGCGCCGGATCGGGCGGGCTGTTTGCGCCCGCCAGCCGCGCCAGGTCATGATGCTGGCGCCGCACCAGCCGCGCGATCGCCGCGTCGGCGGCCGTGGTGCCCAGCGCCGCCGACACCCCGGCCGCGGCCAGCACCGCTAGCAACTGCCCCATGTTGCCATTGATGAACCGCTCCAGATCGGCGTTGTATTCCTGCTGCAGCGCCAGCGCGCTGAAAAACCCCATGGCAAACGCCGTCGCCAACAGGCCGTGGCGCGGGTGCAGCAGGAACATGCCCATCCCCAGCATCGGCGGCAGCAGCACCGCGCACAACTCGACATAGCCATCCACGCGTGGCAGCACGCCGAACAGATAGATGCCCGCAAACGGAATCGCCGAAGTAATCGCCACGCCGAACGCCAGGATCATCGGCACCGGATTGTCCAACGCTGCGAACAGGCAGCAGAACACCCCGGTCATCACCGCCGCGCCCGCGCCATCGGGCCACCCGCTATAAATCCAGAACGCGGTGACCAGCAGGATCGCGAGCATGGCCGAAAGCCCCGCCAGCAGCGCCTGTCCCGGATCGTTGGTCAGCCGCAGGTGCACGCGTTCGCCCGCTAGCGCGGCCGGCAGCGCACGCCGGGGATCATCGAGCCGGCCAAGCAATTGCCGCGATTCGCGCAGGATCATCGAAGCTTGGCCCAGCCGCACCAGAAAGCTTTCGCGCAGCAGATCGGGCCAGTGCGACGCAGGCTGCGCGCCCGCCAGATAATCGGGCTGGTCCGCTGCATCCGTCCCGTCGGCCAGCCATTGGCGCGCATCCGCGAGCGCAGGCGCCAGCGCAGGATCATCGCCCAATCCGCGCCGCCGGTCGGCCAGCCCCGACAGGATCGGCAGCAGCAGCAGCATGCGGTACAGCAGCGCCTGCACCGTGCGATTGGCCTCGCGCCAATGCGACGTATCATACGGCACGTGCGTTGCCAGCAGCACGCAATCGACGGCATCGACCGCCAGCCGGCGGCGGTCCTGCTCGAACGTTGCGCGCTGGTCGGGACCGGGCCGCGGATCGACGATATCCGCCAGCCAGCTTTCGGCATTGGCCAGCCATGTATCGAGCCGGGGCCCCAGCCGGCTGCCCAGCGATTGCGGCAGGATCAGGCTGTGGACCACGGTGGCGCAGGCAATGCCGAGCAGGATTTCGGTCACGCGCGCGGCCGCGGTGTCGAATATCGCTTCGGGCCGGTTGACCGCGGGAAACCCGATGATCGTCGCGGTATAGCCTGCCAGCATCAGCGCGTAGGCGCGCGGGCTGCGGTCGAGCAGCGACACCGCAAGGCATCCGCCGACCCACGCCGCCAGGGCCAGGCTGAGCATCAGCGGCGAATTCACCAGCAGGGGCACCATGAACACGGCGGCGGCCGCGCCGATGATCGTACCCAGCGCGCGATAGACCGCTTTCGACCGGGTGGCCGCCGCAACCGGGTTCGACACGATATAAACCGTGCTCATCGCCCAGAACGGCATTGCCTGCCCGTCGAGCAGCGCGATACCCAGCGCCGCCAGCGCGGCCACTGCTGTCTTTGCCGAATACAGCAAAGCCGGCCACCAGCTCGGAACCCAGTTATTCATGCGCGCCCTTTCGGCATTCGGCAGGCCGTATGCCACAACTGCGCAGGCGCGTAACCCGCGCACAGCATGTAAGGTTGCCCGGATCCAGACACTGCAACAGGAATTCTGACCGGTTCCCGGATTTAATTCAATTGTCGCGCCGGACAGCCAAGCGCAAACGCAAGATATGACGGGCCGGGTATCGGCAGCCTGGCGAACGAGGATTGCACAATGCGCATCGGATTTATCGGCCTTGGCAATGTCGGGGGCAAACTGGCGGGCAGCCTGCTGCGCAATGGCCACGACCTGGTCGTGCGCGATCTCGATCCCGCGCTGGTGGCCGACTTCGTCGCGCGCGGGGCCGCCGCCGCCGACAGCCCCGCTGCGCTTGCGCAAATGGTCGATGTGGTGATCACCTGCCTGCCCTCGCCCGCCGCCAGCGCGGCGGTGGCCGAAGGGCCCGGTGGTTTCCTGCCCGTGTTGCGGCCGGGCCAGGTGTGGATGGAGATGAGCACGACCGACTATGCCGAAGTGCTGCGGCTGGGCGCGCTGGTCACGGCAAAAGGCGGCCTGTTCATGGAATGCCCGGTATCGGGCGGGTGTCATCGCGCCGAAACCGGGAATATCTCGATCTTCGCCGGCGGTCCGCGCGAAGGGTTCGAGCGCGTGTTGCCGGTGCTGACGACATTGGGCCGCCGCGTGCTCCATACCGGCGATCTGGGCAGCGCATCGCGGCTGAAAGTGATGACCAATTACCTGTGTACCGTCCATCTCGTCGCGCTCGCCGAAGCGCTGACCACGTGCCGCGCGGCGGGGCTCGACATGAACACCACGTACGAGGCGATCCGCATTTCGTCGGGCAACAGCTTTGTCCATGAAACCGAAAGCCAGGTGATCCTGAACGGCAGTCGCGACATCAATTTCACGATGGACCTGGTTGCCAAGGACATCGGCCTGTTCGACGATCTGGCGCAGCAGTCAGGCGTTGCGCTCGAACTGTCGCCGCTGATCGTGCGGTTGTTTGATGAAGCGCGCGCGGCGTATGGCGACCGCGAGTTTTCGCCGAACATCATCCGGCGGTATGAAGAACCGCTGGGCATCAAGGTGCTCGGAACGGGTTTTCCGGCGGATATGGTCGATGATGAGCCCGAAGAGCCAGGGTATGAGGTGGTGCCGAGGCGCTAGAAACGCCCCATGCTTCTTGAAGGGGAGCGCCCTTTTCAGGCTGCGTTGGCGCGCAGCCAGTCGATGAACAGCCGCACCGGCACTTTGTCCGCGGCGTCCTTGCGGCAGATCAGGCCCCAGGCGCCGGGGCATATCACGGTGTGATCGACCGGGCGCACCAGCCGGCCCGAGGCCAGGTCCGCCGCTGCAAACGGGCCGTTGACCAGTGCGACACCGCGCCCCGCCAGCGCCATTTCCAGCGCAACCGCCAGAGTATCGACCATCAGGTACGGTGTGCCAGGCGCAACATCGGCACCCGCATCGGCAAACCAGCGGGCCCAGTTGTGTTCTTCGGTGTAATTGGCGACCAGCGGCTGTCGCGCCAATGCGGCGGCATCGAGGTGCCCGCCGGCGCGGTCCAGAAATTCCGGGCTGCACACCGGGTCGAGCGTGTAATCGAACAGCGGCACCCAGTGATAGCGATCGGGATCGGGCGCGCTGGCGCAATAGATCAGCCCGAGATCGGCATGCCCCTCGTCGAAAGTCCAGTCGACCGCGCATGTCGTCAACGACAGCGCAACGCCGGGATGATCCTGCAGGAACAGCGGCACGCGCGGCGCCAGCCAGCGGATCGACGCGGTGACATACGTCTGCACGCGCAGGGGTGAACCTTGCGCATGGCGGCGCACCGCTTCGGCGCCCTGCAACAGCGATTCAAACGCAGCGCGCACATACGGGTACAGCAGGCGGCCCTGTTCGGTCGACACGACATGACGCCCGTCGTGCGCGAACAGCCGCACGCCCAGCGCGGTTTCCAGCGCCTGTATCTGGTGGTTGATCGCCGGCGGGGTCAGGCAGAGTTCTTCGGCCGCATCGCGCAGCGACTGGTGCCGTGTCGCCGCCTCGAACCCGCGCAGGGCCTTGAGCGGCGGCAAATCGCGCAAGTTGAACCGCGAACTCATCGATCCTCCCAATCAGGTAAGGACGGTGGCTATCGCAGATTGCGATCTTCGGCCAGCATCGCGGCGCCTTTTTCGGCGACCATCACCGTGGGCGCATTGGTGTTGCCGCTGGTGACCGAAGGAAAGATCGAGGCGTCGATCACGCGCAAACCCGCGATGCCATGCACGCGCAGCCGCGCATCGACCACCGACGTGCGCGGATCGGGGCCCATGCGGCACGTCGATGTCGGGTGATAGACGGTATCGGCGCGCGCGCGAAAATCGTCGAACAACGCGTCGTCTGGCACGCCCGGCCCGGGCACCAGTTCCTCGACGATGATATCGGCAAGCGGGCGCGCCTGCGCGATCGTGCGCAGCAATTGCACCCCGAGGCGCGCCTCGGCCACGTCGATTTCGGTCGACAGGTAATTGGGATGGATGGCCGGCGCCGCAAAAGGGTCGGGCACAGTGATCGCCAGATGCCCGCGGCTGGTCGGACGGCAGGCGTTGAACGAGAGCAGGAACGCGGCGAACGGATCGGGATTGAGCAGGCGCCGTTCTGCGATCGGCGTGCGGGTATAGCTGACCGGGCTGAAATAGAGCTGAAATGTCGGATGCGGGTCCGCCGGATGCGCGCGGACGAAGCCGCCCGCCTGGTTGACGCTCATCGACAGCGGCCCGCGCCGGTCGGCGATATAGCGCAGCGCGGCGCGCAGCTTGCCGGTAAACGGATGCAGGACGTTGTTCAACGTTGGCACTGCGGCACGATAGAAATAGCTGACCGCCAGGTGATCCTGCAGGTTCTGTCCGACGGCGGGCAGATCGGCCACCACCGGAATACCGAGCCGCATCAGCAGCGCCGCATCGCCAACGCCGGAATGCTGCAGGATCGTCGGCGAACCGATCGCGCCGGCGCACAGCACGACTTCGCGTCGCGCGCGGATCACACGGTCGCGGCCGCCCTTGCGAAACGCGACGCCGACCACGCGATTGCCCTCGAACAGCAGCCGGGTTACCCGCGCCTTGCGGATCAGCGTCAGGTTCCGGCGATGGCGCACCGGCCAGTAATACGCATTGGCCGTCGAGGCGCGCCAGCCGCCGCGCGTGTTGATCTGGTAGATGCCGAAGCCTTGGCCATCGGGGCCGTTGAAATCGGACGTGACGCGGTGACCCAGCGTGCGCCCGGTTTCGAGGAAGGTATGGCACAGCGGGTGCACCGATTTCGTGATGTCAGTCACATGCTGCGGGCCGCCGCGCCCGTGATAGCCATCGCTATCAGCAGCACTGGCCAGATCGTGGTCTTCGCTGCGGGTGAACCACGGCAGCACATCGTCCCAGCCCCATCCGGGATTGCCCGCATCGCGCCAGGCGTTGTAATCGTGCGGAAACCCGCGCACGTGGACCATGGCATTGATCGAGCCCGATCCGCCCACGACTTTGCCGCGCGGCCAATAGCTGCTGCGCCCGCCCAGCGCGGCGACGGGTTCGGTGTCGAACATCCAGTTGATGCGCGGATTGAAGAACGTGCGGCCATAACCGATCGGCAGCTGGATCCACAGCGACAGGTCCGACCCGCCCGCTTCGAGCAGCGCGACCTTGGCCCAGGGGTCTTCGGACAGGCGGCTGGCCACGACGCAGCCTGCCGTGCCGGCGCCGACGACGATGTAATCGACGTCTTCCGGGTGGCTCATAAACCTCTCCCCGCTCGCCGACGCTGCCGCTGCCGCTGGCGTGGGTTGTAGCCGAGAGGCCCCACCCCCGGCCCCTCCCCTGAAGGGGAGGGGGGAAAGATGAACGTGGAGGTCACAACGGGTGCTGGGTCATCTCGAGATGCAGCGGCGTATCGGTATAGGGGTTGGCCAAGGCGACTTCGTCGTCGAGCTCGATCCCCAGCCCCGGCGCGGTCGGCGGGATCACGTGGCCGTCCTCGAACTGCATCGGCGTTTTCAGGATTGCGCTGTGAAATCCGCCCCAGTCCTCGATACTTTCCAGGATCAGGAAGTTGGGCGATGCTGTGGCCAGCTGGACATTGGCCGCGCCGACGATCGGCCCGCAATAGAGATGCGGCGCGATCTGGATATGGCGCGCTTCGGCCATGCCTGCGATTTTCTTGGCCTCGAGCAAGCCGCCGACCCGGCCCAGGTTCATCTGCAGGATCGCCGCCGCGCCGCAATCCATCAGGCGCTGGAAATCGTATTTGGTCGCCAGTCGCTCGCCCGTCGCGATCGGGATCGACGTGCCGCGTGCGACTTTGGCCATTTCTTCGGGCGCATCGGGCGGCACGGGTTCCTCCAACCACAGCGGGTCGAACTGTTCGAGCCGCTTGGCCAGCCGGATCGCGCCCGCTGCCGTCATCTGCCCGTGCGTGCCAAACAACAGGTCCGCGCGTGTGCCGACCGCCTCGCGCAAGATGCGTCCGAACCGTTCGCAGCGGTCGAGCTCTTCGAGCGAAAGCTGCCGGCCGCCGAACGCGGTATACGGCCCGGCGGGATCGAATTTCAGCGCGGTAAAGCCCATGTCGAGGTAGGTCGCGGCGCGCTCCGCTGCCAATTCCGGATCGGCATAGACATCGGTCGCATCGCCGGGGCGCGGATAGATATAGGTATAGGCACGCAAGGCTTCATGCACGCGTCCGCCGAGCAATTTGTACACCGGCTGGCCCGCCGCCTTGCCGATGATATCCCAGCATGCCATTTCCAGCGCACTGAGAACGGCCATCATCGTCAGGTCCGGCTTCTGGGTAAAGCCTGCCGAATAGACCCGGCGCCACAGCGTTTCGATATCGTGCGGATCATGCCCTTGTGCATAGCGCGCAAACACATCCTCGCACATCTGCGCGACCAGATGCGGCGCAAACGGCACGCAATACGCCTCGCCAAGGCCGGTGATGCCACAGGCCGTGGTCAGCCGGACAATGACGAAGTAGCGCCCGCCGAAATGCGGCGGCGGATTGGCCACCACAAAGGTGCGAATATCGGTCAGCCGCATGACGCCATTCTCCCGTTGCGCACAGGCGCTTGTGTGCCACGCCGCACGGATGCGGCAAGTGAAGCTTTTTACCCGACCGCACAATTTCCTTGTTTTTCCGTGCGCGAGCCTGCGATTTGCCCAAATCCCGCGCCGGCGCTATAGGCGGCGCGCACGTGGCCACACTCCCCTCACCTTTGCGCATCCTGGTCGATGCCGATGCCTGTCCGGTAAAAGACGAGATCTTCAAGGTCGCGCTGCGCCGCTCCGTGCCCGCAACGATCGTCAGCAACGCACGCATGCGGCTGATCGATCACCCGCTGATCACGCGCATGATCGTGAGCGACCGGTTCGACGCGGCCGACGACTGGATCGCCGAGAATTGCGATGCGAAATCGGTGGTGATCACCGCCGATATCCTGCTGGCCGATCGCTGCCTCAAAGCCGGGGCGACGGTGATCGCGCACAATGGCAAACCGTTTACCCAAGGCTCGATCGGCGCCGCCATCGCGACACGCGCGATCATGGCCGATCTGCGCGCGGGCGGTGATGTGATCGGGGGGCCTGCGCCGTTTGCGAAGGCGGATCGGTCGCGGTTCCTGTCCGCGCTCGATGAGGCGCTGGTGAAGCTGGCGCGCGCATGACGTATGATGCGATCGTGCTCGGCGCGGGCGCTGCCGGGTTGTGGTGCGCAGCCAGTGCCGGGCAGCGCGGGCGGCGCGTGCTGTTGATCGACCATGCGCCGGAAGTGGGCCGCAAGATCCTGATTTCGGGCGGCGGGCGGTGCAACTTCACCAATCTGGCGACCGCGCCCGACCGTTATCTGTCGCAAAACGCGCATTTTGCGAAATCCGCGCTGAGCCGGTACACGCCGCAGGATTTCCTGGCGCTGGTCGAGCGCCACGGCATCGCCTGGCACGAAAAAACGCTCGGGCAATTGTTCTGCGACGGGTCGGCGAAACAGATCGTCGCGATGCTGGTGGATGAATGCGCGCGCGGCAGTGTCGATATCGCGTGTGATGCCGCGATCGGCGATGTCGATCATGCCGACGGGCAGTTCCGCGTGGCCTATGGCGAACGCACGGCGAGCGCGCCCGCGCTGGTCATCGCCACCGGCGGGCCGTCGATCCCGAAAATGGGCGCAACCGGCTTTGCCTATGACCTGGCGCGAAAATTCGGGCTGAAAGTCGTGCAGCCGCGCCCGGCGCTCGTGCCGCTGACGCTGGCGGGCGACGATCTGCTGTTCCGCGAATTGTCGGGCGTGTCGGCCGACGTGATCGCGCGCTGCGGCAAGGCGGCGTTTCGCGAGGCGGCGCTGTTTACGCATCGCGGGCTGTCGGGCCCGGCGATCCTGCAAGTGTCCTCGTATTGGCACAACGGCGCGCCGATCGGCGTGCAGTTCCTGCCCGATCGCGCGCCCGGCTGGCTGATCGCCGCCAAAGCCGCCAGCCCGCGCCTGACCATGCGGCGCGTGCTGCGCGACGGCTTGCCCGAACGGCTCGCCGATGTGCTGTGCGATCGGCTGGCAATCGAGGGCGAACTGGGCGCGACGACCGATCGCAAGCTGACCGAGGCGCAAACCCGCCTGGCGCACTGGCCGTTCACCCCCAATGGCAGCGAAGGCTATGCCAAGGCCGAAGTGACTGCCGGCGGCATTTCGACCGCCGACCTGTCGTCGAAGACGATGGCGGCGCGGCGCGTGCCGGGGCTGTATGCCATCGGCGAGGCGGTCGATGTGACCGGCTGGCTGGGCGGGTACAATTTTCAGTGGGCCTGGGCCAGTGCCTGGGCGGCTGCCCAAGCCCTGTAACTGCTGCGGCGCAGGACATATAAGGAATCCCGATGATACCGCGCGAATTGCTTGCCACGGCGCAAATACCCGGCGGCGAAGACCTGCAACTGTTTCGCCACGGCCGCGATTTCATGATCGTGCTCGACCGCAACGAATTGATGAGCACGCGGATGCGCGGGTCCGAAGAGGCGCTCGCCACGCTGTCGTGCGAACGGATTGCCGGCGTGGCCAAGCCGCACGTGCTGATCGGCGGATACGGCATGGGCTTTACCTTGCGCGCGGCGCTGGCGACTTTGGGCAAGGATGCGACGGTGACCGTGGCCGAACTTGTGCCGGAGATTATCGAGTGGGCGCGAGGAGCCATGGCCGAGGTCGCTGCCGGATGCCTCGATGACCGTCGCGTGCGGCTGGTGATGGGCGATGTCGCACAGGTGATCGAAGCCGCACCCGCGACGTTCGATGCGATCCTGCTCGATGTCGACAATGGGCCGGACGGGCTGGTGCGCGAAGACAACAACCGGATCTATTCGCGCCAGGGTTTGCTGGCGGCGCGTGCTGCCTTGCGGCCGGACGGAGTGCTGGCAATCTGGTCGGCGGCGAAGGACAATGGCTTTGTGCGCCGCATGCGCGAGGCGAAATTTGATGTCGAGGAAGTGACCGTGACCGCGCGGGCCAATGGCAAGGGCGCGAAGCACGTGATCTGGTTTGCGCGGTATGCGCCGGGTATCAAGCAAAAAGTCGCCTGATCGGCAGCAATTGATGCAGGCGCGTGTCACGCGGCCACGACCCGCCCGATGCACGGCGCCCGCGCAAGGTCGGGCGCTCTATCGAGCAGCGTGAACAGCGCGACCGCGAGGGTTACGGCCGACCCCCGCGTTGGCCACGCGTTTCGTGCGATCGACCATGTCTGCTCCCTGCAGATTTGCTCATCATCTGCAGGGCCGGCAAATTCGACCTAGGTTGTTTCGTCGCGCAGCACTTTGATCGCTTCCAGCACGACTTCGGGATCGGACGGCACGGACATGGCGGTCGCTTCATGATCGATGCGATCGGCCAGGACAGGATTGTCCCGGCGTGCCTCTTCCAGCAAAGCAATGATCTTGGCTGATTTTTGCTCGATCGAAATCGCCATTTCGAGCACAAGCTGGGCGCGGGCGTCGGCCAATTCATCCTCGCGGCGCTGGGTGATCAGGACCAGTGCGACGAGCAGCAATCCGACCGTCGATACGAGTGTTTCAAAGACGGGAAAAGGCGGCGGATCGGAAATCGGGGCATGCATCAGCACCAGGACGAGATTGAACCCGATCCAACCCACCATCACGATACCGATCACCAGTACCGACCCCGGCCAGCCGACAATCGCGGTGATCTGGTCGATCCGGTGCTGTAGCGCGCTGCCCTCTTCCTTGTGCCGCAACCGCATGATGGCGCTGGTGCGCGCAAGCTCGATGGCGTCGTCAAGCGGCGGCGGCGCAGCCGGATCGGGCTCGATCATCGGCCCCGGAATCCCGCTGCGCGCACCGGTGCAGTCAAGTCAGGCCGTGCCGCGACGCAGCAGGCCGACAACGAACATGACCACGGCCACGACCAGCACGATGTGGATCAGCGCGCCGGCCACGTGGAACACCGAAAAGCCGAGGATCCACAGGACCAGCAGGATGATTGCGATCGTAAACAGCACAGGAAATTCCTTTCGTTCGTCATTTGCATGTTGCCAAAGGCCCAGTGGACCAAGCGTGGGTTCGACCACGCGCTCGCCCAGCGGAATGATCCGACGGGAGTTCTGGTGCCGGGCGGTCATTGACCGGACGCGTCGTGCAGAGCAGCGTCTGTCGTGCGGACTTTGTTCGTGATCTGCATTGCGCCCCCCGTTTGGTCTTGCCGTGGATAAAATCCGCGAAGCGTCAGAGTGTTCCACCAACGCGACAAGCCGCGCAGCCAAAAGCCAACGCGCGCGATGATTTCGCGCGGCGCAGGCGCAGCTTTCGTGTAAAATCATCGTGGTAAGAGGAGTAGGCCGTGACGACGATGCGCACCGAAATCGACAGTCTGGGTGAAGTGGCGGTCTCGGCATCAGTCTATTGGGGCGCGCAGACGCAGCGCAGCCTGGAAAACTTTGCGTTCGGCACGCATGAGCGGATGCCCATCGCGGTGATCCATGCGCTGGCCGCGATCAAGCTGGCGGCGGCACAGATAAACCGCGCGCACGGCCTGCCCGCGCCGATTGCCGATGCGATCGAGGCGGCCGCCGCGCGCGTCATCGCGGGCGCGTTCGACGACCAGTTCCCGCTGGCGATCTGGCAGACCGGATCGGGCACGCAGACCAACATGAATGTCAATGAAGTCATCGCGGGCGTGGCCAACGAAGCGATGACCGGGCAGCGCGGCGGCAAGGCGCCGGTGCATCCCAACGACCACGTCAACCGCGCGCAATCGTCGAACGACAGTTTTCCGACCGCGCTGCATATTGCGGCCGCACGCGGCTTGATCGACCGGCTCGAACCGGCGCTGGCGGCCATGCATGACGTGCTTGCCGAAAAACAGGCGGCGTGGGCGCATATCGTCAAGATCGGCCGGACGCATCTGCAGGATGCCACGCCGCTGACGCTGGGCCAGGAATTTTCAGGCTATGCAGCGCAGATCGCGCATGCCCGCACACGGATCGCGCACGCGCTGGACGAAGTGCTGGAGCTGGCACAGGGCGGCACGGCAGTGGGCACCGGGATCAATGCGCCGGCCGGATTTGCCGTGGATTTTGCGCGCACGATCGCCGCGCAGACGGGCATGGCGTTTCGCCCCGCGCCCAATGCCTTTGCCGCGCTGGCCGGGAATGATGCGTTGGTCGCGCTGTCGGCGGCAATGGCCACGCTGGCGACGGTGCTGACCAAGATCGCCAACGACATCCGCCTGCTGGCGTCGGGTCCGCGCGCCGGGATCGGCGAATTGCACCTGCCCGAAAACGAGCCGGGCAGCTCGATCATGCCGGGCAAGGTCAACCCGACGCAGTGCGAGATGCTGACCATGGTCGCCGCGCAAGTCATCGGCAATCACACTGCGGTGACCGTGGGCGGGATGCAGGGCCATCTGGAGCTCAACGTGTTTAAGCCGCTGATCGGGGCGAACGTGCTGCGCTCGATCGACCTGCTGGCGACGGGTATCGACGGGTTTACCCGGCACGCGCTGACGGGGCTGGAGCCGAACTTTGCGCGCATCGGCGAGCTGGTCGAACGATCGCTGATGCTGGTGACCGCGCTCGTGCCCGAAATCGGGTATGAGAAGGCGGCCAGGATCGCGGAGCATGCGCAAGCGCACGGTATGAGCTTACGCGAGGCGGCGGTGGCGACCGGGCTGGTCGACGCGGCGACATTCGATCGCGTGGTGCGGCCCGCGCAGATGGTCGGCCCTTCATAACGCGCCGGTCGCGCGCTATAGGCGCGCGCATGTCTGTCATCACTGTCGCTGCCTTGTACCAATTCTGCCGGTTCGACGATTGTGCATCGTTGCGCGATCCGCTCGACGCGGTGTGCCGGCGCGCGCGGGTGCGCGGGACGCTGTTGCTGGCGCGCGAGGGGATCAACGGGACGATTGCGGGGTCGCCCGGCGGGATCGATGCAGTGCTGGCGCATATTCGCGCTTTGCCCGGTTGTGACGGGCTCGAAGTCAAGTTTTCGCCCAGCGACGCCATGCCGTTTCACCGCATGAAGGTGCGGATCAAGCGCGAGATCGTCACGATGAACCAGCCCGATATCGATCCGCTGGGCAGCGTCGGCACGTATGTCCCGCCGCAGGACTGGAACGCGCTGATCGCCGATCCCGATACGATCGTGATCGATACGCGCAACGATTACGAAGTCGCGGTCGGCACCTTTACCGGCGCTATCGATCCGCACACGCGCACGTTCAGTGAATTTCCCGAATGGTTTCGGCAGCACCGCGAGCGCCTGCTCGGCGACAGGCCGGTCAAAGTCGCAATGTTCTGCACCGGCGGCATCCGGTGCGAAAAATCGACGGCGTTCCTGCGTCAGGAAGGCATTGACGACGTATATCATCTGCAAGGCGGCATTCTCAAATACCTCGAGACTGTGCCGCCCGAGGATAGCCTGTGGCAGGGCGAATGCTTCGTGTTCGACCAGCGCGTCAGCGTCGGCCACGGGCTGGTACCCGGCACGCATACGCTATGCCACGGCTGCCAGCGGCCGGTAAATGCCGAAGCACGCGCATCGACGTTGTACGAAGCCGGGGTCAGCTGCCCCGCGTGTCATGCGCAACGCAGCGAGGCGCAGCGGGCATCGTATCGCGAGCGGCATCGCCAGGAACAGCTGGCCGCTGCGCGTGGGCAGACTCATGTCGGTGATCCACGCGCAGCCGACCCGTAAAACCGCTTTTGCGAGAGTGTATCATTCGCATTGCGTCGGTTTGGCTATTGCAAATGCCTCGCATTAGTATAGAAAGGTCGTGTTTGGAGGTACTCATGATTGTGTGCATCTGTAATGCGATTCGTGAAACGGAAATTCGCCAGTGCGCGCGCGCCGGGCTTTGCGATGTCGACCAGATTTATCAGACGCTGGGCTGCCAGACCAAGTGCCGCCAGTGCGTGCCGTTCGCGCGCGAGATCGTTGCCGACGAGGCTTGCGCGGCTGCGTAAATACCCGATGAGTTGCCGCATCTCCTGAACGGGTGCTATGGCATTGGCGTTTGAAGGAGAACAGCATGCAGGGTGATAAACGGGTCGTCGAGTTCCTCAATCTGGCGCTCAGGAACGAACTCACCGCGATCAATCAGTATTTTCTCCACTACCGGATGCTGGCGCACTGGGGTGTGAAAAAGCTGGCGGATTACGAATATCACGAATCCATCGACGAGATGAAGCACGCCGACAAACTGGCCAGCCGCATCCTGTTCCTCGATGGCCTGCCCAACTTTCAGGACATGGGTCGCCTGCGCATCGGCGAAACTGTCGAGGAAGTGCTCAAGGCCGATCTTGCGCTGGAAATGGATGCGTTGCCGCTGTTGCGAGAGGCGATCGCCCATTGCGAAACCGTGCGCGATTTCGTTTCGCGCGATCTGTTTGCGCATATCCTCGACAGCGAGGAAGAGCATGTCGACCATCTTGAAACGCAGTTCGAGATGATTTCGCGGATGGGCATCCAGAACTACGTCCAGATGCAATCGAGCGCCGACGGGGATAGCTGAGACTTGGGAAAAGGGCCGCCGGAGGCCCAGTGCCATTGCCCATAGGCGCTAACTTTTTTTGTCTTCCCGGGCTTGACCCGGGACCCCGGGTCAAGCCCGGGGCGACGGTATTGTTATGCGGCTATGGGCAATGGCCCTTGGCTGCCGGAGGCATCTGTCATGCAAGCATGCAATACAGCCGAGAGGCCCCTCCCCTGAAGGGGAGGGGAAAGGTAGGTATCAGAACTTGAAGCGCAACGTCCCGCCGTATGTGCGTGGTGCACCCAGAAATGCGTCGAGCACGCCGGTCGCATTGGTCGGCACGTTCTGGAAGCCCGAGTTGAAGGCGACCTGCTGATACTTGGTGTTCAGCAGGTTTTCCGCCCACGCTTCGATTGCCCAGCGCTGGTCGCTCGAGCCGAACGCGATACGGCCGTTCATCAGCACATAGCTGTTCTGGTATTTGCCGGGATCGAGATCCGAGCCGGTGTTGTACCCCGACGAATATTTCGCGCCGAGGTTGAAGCGCGCCTGATAACGGTCGCCGATCGGCTGCGTATAGGTGCCCGACAGCGAGGCCGACCAGAACGGCGCCAGTGACAGCCGCGAATTGGTCGTCCCCAGGAACCCGGTTTGCGCCTGGAGGTTGGCCAACTGCGCACCGTTCAGGTTGTAGCGGGTATCGGCATATGTGACGCCGCCCTGGATGGTGAACTGGTTGTTCGCGATCCACACGAAATCGGCATCGACGCCCTTGCTGATCACCGACGGCACCGACGTGACGACGAACACCAGGCCGTTGAAGGTGTTGAGCTGGAAGCCCTTGTACTTCTGGTAGAACAGCGTCGCGTTCAGCAGCAGCTTGCGGTTGAACAGCGTCGCCTTTTCGCCGACTTCGAACGAATTGTTGGTTTCGTCGCCGAACTGGGTGTTGTTGATCGGCGTGATCGCCGCCGCGCTGCCCGGCGCACAGCCCGCCGTACCGATCGTGCATTGGACGCGATCGAGATTGAACCCGCCCGCCTTGTAGCCACGCGCGTAGGACCCGTACAGCAACAGCTCGCGGCTGGCGCGATAGACCAGCTTGGCCGTGCCCGACAGCACGCTTTCGGATTCAGACTGGTTGTTGCGGTAATTGTTGTAGCCCGGGCTCAGGAACGGCAGACACATCGTGCCGTTGACTGCGGCAAGCTGCTGGGCGGCCGCCGGGTTGACGCTGTTGAGGATGCCGAACGCCGCATTGGCCGCGCCGCATCCTGCTCCGCCGCCGATATTGTTGCTGATCTGCGCCAGCTTCTTGTCGTCGAACGTATAGCGCAGGCCGCCGTTGAAGCTGAGCTTGTCGGTGAAGTGGAACGTGTCGTCGGTGAACACCGCATACGTCGAATCGCGTTGATGGAATTGATCCACCGAACCTGAACCCGACGCATAATTGACGCCGCCGACAAACGGGAATGTCAGGCCGGTCTTCAGGAAGTTCGGATCGGGCTCGCCGGTTACCAGCGACGAAAACAGCAGCCCGAGATAGGGCGCAAACTGGCTGCCGACGAGGATGCTGGTGTTCTGCTGCAGAATTTCCTTCGAGAAAAAACCACCGAGCAGGTAATCGAGCTTGCCGCTCGCGCCGGCGTAGCGCAGTTCCTGGCTGAACGTGCGGAACTGCGACGAGTTGCTGTTGTCGAACGGCAGGTAGTCGATATCCGCGGTCGAGAAATCGGCATCGAAACCGGCGGTGTTCTTCCAATCGCGATAGGCGGTAACAGACGTCAGCGCGCCGGGGCCGACTTTCCAGTCGATCTGCATCGAAATGCCGCTGTCATCGACTTTCTGCCCGTCGGGACGGTTGGCATAGGCGGTGCGCGCATAAGGATTGGCCGCGTTGCCGTCGTTGCCGCCGAGCGCGGCGACGAGGCTGTTGGCAAAATTGCCTTCGCTGGCGCGCGTGATCACCGCGATGCAGCACTGTTCGTTGCGATGCGTGTGATCGGCGATCAGGCGCACTTTGAAATCGGTGGTCGGCGTGATCAGCAATTGCCCGCGCACCGTATAGAAATCGCGATCGGTGTCGCGCTTGGCAGCGTTCGGTCCGGGTCCGTCGTTGACAGTGAAATAGCCATCGCGTTGGCGGTCGGCAAAATACAGGCTGGCAGCCACGGTATCGCCGACGATCGGCCCGGTGATCTCGGCCGCGCCGCCGACCGCGCCGTAATTGCCGACGGTCAGGTCGGCATCGAGGCCGAACTTGAACGAGGGTGCCGCAGTCAGAATGTTGATCACGCCGGCGGTTGCCGATTTGCCAAACAGCGTGCCCTGCGGCCCCTTGAGGACTTCGATCCGCTCGACATCGCCCAGGTCGCCAAAGCCGACGCCGTTGCGCGAGCGATAGACACCGTCGATCACGATGCCGACCGAGGATTCCAGTCCCGGGTTATCGCCCACGGTGCCGATGCCGCGAATGCGCGCGGTGGTCGATCCTTCGTTGGTGGTCGATGTCACCAGCAGGCCCGGCGTCAACACCGCCAGGTCCTTGATGTCCTTGATCCCGGTATCCTGCAACAGCTGCCGCCCCACCGCCGTCACCACGATCGGCACGTTCTGCAGGCTGTTGCTGCGTTTTTGCGCGGTCACGATGATTTCGTCGACAGTGTGATCGCCGGCCGGCGTGGCGGCGGGTGCGCCCGCCGGTGCCTGGGGCGCGGCCTGGGCCATGGCGGAGGTCGCCACGAGGCTGAGGACAACGGCGATAGCGGAAATGGACGTGCGAACTTCGCGCATACAAGCAGAACCTTCCCATGAGTTACCGCTTTTTCGGGGCAGCGCCCGCGGTATTGGGAGTTTTGTCGCTTGACGGAGACGTAATGTCAACCGCGCAGTTAAACTGATACGAACCTGTGGCACGATCAACACAGCCGGGTTGCAAGCCGGCCTTTCTGGTGGCGGTCCCATCGCCCAAATCACTTGCTCTTGATAACAAGTCGCAGCACGTTCGATTGCGCTGGACATTGTTGCGAACAACTCGCATTAGCGACTCATGGCGGGCACACGGTGTCTCGCCACCGCAAGCGGGTTAAGGGACAAGTTTATGAGTGGTGTCAGGCTTCTGGTCACAAGTGCGCTATTAGGCGGGGCGTTTTCACCCACCCTGGCGCAGGCCGAGACCGGCCCCGATACCCCGACGGACAGCGCGACATCGCCAAATATCACGGTCACCGGCGTGCGTTCGGTAACGCGCGACAAGCTGGCCGAAACGATCGCCACCGCGCCGCAGAGCATCGATGTGATCAGCCACGACCTGATGGAGCAGCAGGCCACCAGCCGGCTGGCCGATGCCTTGCGCAATGTGCCCGGCATCACGCTCAACGCCGGCGAAGGCGCGGCGCGCGGCGACACTGTCAACTTGCGCGGATTTTCCGCTTTCAACGATTTCTTTCTCGACGGCATCCGCGATGCCGCGATCTACAACCGCGACAGTTTCAATCTCGACACGATCGAAGTGCTCGAAGGCCCGTCTGCGGTCGTGTTCGGACGCGGATCTACCGGCGGCGCGATCAACCAGGTGTCGAAAGCGCCGATGCTGGCGCCGCTGTGGTCGGGCAGCGTCGTTGGCGGTACCAATAGCGAAATTCGCGGCACCGCCGATGTCAACCAGCCGATCGGCCATGATTCCGCCGTCCGTATCAATGTGATGGGCGAACGCAGCAAAGTGACCGACCGCGATCTGGTCAGCAACCATCGCTGGGGTGTGGCGCCATCGCTCGGGCTGGGGCTGTCCGGCGCCGACACGCTGATCGTGTCATACCTCCACCAAGAGGAAACCGACGTGCCCGACGTCGGCATCCCGTTCATCAATGGCAAACCGGCGCAAGTGCCGCGCAATCTCGACTATGGCCTCGCATCTGACCGGTTTCGCAGCGTCGTCAATATCGGCACAGGCTATTACCGGCATAAATTCAGCAGCGACCTGATTTTTTCCGACACGCTGCGCTATGGCGATTATACCAATTTCAACCGGTTCAACGCACCCAACTTCGGCTACAACGACAGCCCCGGCGCGCCCACTGCGACGACACCGCTGTCGACCGTACGCGTCGGCCGCGATTCGCCCTCGAGCAGCGACCACCGCACCAATCTGACCAACCAGACCGACCTGACCGCACGTTTTGCCACCGGCCCGCTGCGCCACACGCTGGTGTTCGGCACCGAATTCAGCCGCGAGCAGGACACATCGACCCGCTACGTCAATCCGTTCGGCGATCCGGGTGAAACGCCCGCAACGCCGTTGCTCAATCCCGACCCCTATGAAGTGTCACCGGTCGAGGCTGCGCGGACGCGCGGCGTAACGACGGCTTACGGATCCGCCGCGTATCTGATCGACACGATCAGGATCGGCGACATGATCGATGTGATCGGCGGCATACGCTATGACCGGTTTGCCGCGCATTACCGGCCCAGCGCGCTGATCGCCGGGGTTTCGGCTGGATCGTTGAAGCCGCTCGACCATGTCGATCACCAGTGGAGCCCGCGCGCATCGCTGGTGTTCAAGCCGAGCGCGCATGCGCGCATCTATGCGTCGTACGGCACGTCGTTCGACCCTTCGGCCGAGGCCCTGTCGCTCAGCACCAGGAACGTCAATCTGGCGCCGGTGACGGCCAAGAGCTATGAATTCGGCGCCAAGTTCGACTGGCTGGATGGCAAACTGCTGACCACGGCGGCGATTTTCCGCACCCAGATCAACAATGCGCAGATCACCGATCCCGATCATCCGACGCAGATCCAGCTGGCCGGGAACCAGCGCGTCGATGGTGCGGAAGTGGGCCTGACCGGGCGTATCACCGCAAAGTGGGAGATCACCGCGGGCTATACGTTCCTCAACGGCAAGACCCTGTATTCGACGACCCCGGGCGCTACCGGCAGCCAGCTCGCCAACACCGCGCGCAATTCGGCCAATCTGTGGACCGAATACGAGTTCGACCACGGCATCGAACTGGGCGTGGGCGGCAATTACCTCGACAAGCGGTATGGCGATTATGCCGAACAGGCCACGCTGCCCGCCTATGTCATCGTCAACGCAATGGCAGCCTGGACCGTGAACGAGCACCTGTTGCTGCGCGCCAATGTCAACAACGTCTTCAACAAGCTGGCCTGGGTCAACAGCTACTATACCAGCGCGGAGGAAAACCATGTGATCCCGGCGCCGGGCCGCACCGCGCTGTTTACCGCTGTCGTCAAATTCAGGTGAATTGAAACCGGCGCGATGCTGATCCATATCCCCGCACTGCTCGACGCCGAACAGGTGGCTGCCCTGCGCAGCCACCTCGACGGCGCCGCCTGGTCCGATGGCGCCGTGACGGCCGGGTTCCAGTCAAGCCGGGTCAAGGACAACCTCCAGATCGGGTCCGACAGCGCAATCGGGCGCGAACTGGGGCTGGTGGTGATCCGCGCGCTTGAAACCAGCCCGGCGTTCCTCAGCGCGGCACTGCCCCGGCATGTGTTTCCGCCGCTGTTCAACCGCTACGATGCCGGCATGGGTTTCGGCACGCATATCGACAATGCGGTGCGCCAGGTGCCGGGCACCGGGCAGCGCATGCGCACCGATCTTTCCGCCACGCTGTTCCTGTCGGACCCGGCGACTTACGACGGCGGCGAACTGGTGATCGAGGACACTTATGGCGCGCATGGCGTAAAGCCGGCGGCGGGCGACATGGTGCTGTACCCCGCGCGCAGCCTCCACCGGGTCGAACCGGTGACCCGCGGCAGCCGCGTAGCCGCATTCTTCTGGGTGCAGTCGATGGTCAAATCGGGCGATCACCGCGAGATGCTGCATGATCTCGACCAGTCGATCCAGGCGCTGGGCGCAACGTCTGCGCACGACGATCCTGCGATCATCCGCCTGTCGGCGCTGTATCACAACCTGTTGCGCGAATGGGGCGAGGTGTGACGCAAAGCCTGGCGCAAGCCGCCGCGCGCGCCGAAGACCAGTTGCGCCGCACCGCACAGTTGCAGGCGATGTCTGGCGAAGAGCTCGCTCGCGTGCTGGGCGGCGATGCGGCCGTGGCGGCGCCCTGGGTCGAGGCTGCTGCGGCTTGCGGCATTCCGGCGGCGCAAGTGCGGCTGGGCCGGATGATGCTCGATGGCACCGGAGCGCCGCAGGATGCTGCAGGCGCCTTGCGCTGGTTTCTCAAGGCAGCGCGCGCCGGCGATGCCGAAGGGCAGAACATGGCGGGGCGCTGTTTCGAACTGGGCTGGGGTTGTACGACCGATCTCGTCGAGGCGGCGCGCTGGTTCGCAAAATCTGCCGCCGCCGGCGATGCCTGGGGCGAATACAACCATGCCAACATGCTGTTCGACGGTCGCGGCATCGCGCAGGACAGACTGGCGGCGGTGGCGCTGTACGAACGCGCCAGCCTTCGCGGCCATGCGCGCGCGATGAACCTGCTCGCGCGCTGCCTGGAAGAAGGCTGGGGCACCCCGCGCGACCAGGCCCGCGCCGCGCACTGGTATCGGCTGTCGGCCGAAGCCGGCTATTTCCGCGCGCAATACAACCACGGCATCGAATTGCTGCGCCAGGGCCGCCGCGACGAAGCGCGGATGTGGCTGGAACGCGCAAGCGTGGAAGCCGATGACTCGATGCGCGCACGCATTGCGTCGGTCCTGAAACCGGATGCACACAAGTTGTAAGAGAAGGGGCCTCCGGCGGCCAAGGGCTATTGCCCTTGGATCCCGAAACCTTTGGATTTGCGCCCGCCGCGAAGCGGCTGGAAAATCTGCCGCTACGCGGCGGAATGCCAAGGCTAAATCGGCTCGTAATACAATGTATTAACGGGATCCAAGGGCAATGGCCGGTATAGACCGGCTACATAGGTAACACTTTGGACCGGCAACATGGGTAACAGTTCAGAGTATCGGGCGGGAGGACCGTTCGATGCCCTTTACAGGTCAAAGTGTTATGGACAGCCGGCTTGGGTTTGTGGCTGCGTGCCTCAAGAAAGAGGTGCCGATTGGTGATTTGTGCTCGCAGTACGGGATCAGCCGGAAGACGGGGTACAAATGGCTTTCACGTTATCTGGAGCTGGGAGCGTTGGGTCTGTCGGAGCAGAGCCGGGCGCCAAAGACGATACCCTGGCGCATAGACGCACAGACCGAAGCGGCGATCCTAGGGCTTCGCGAGCGCTTTCCGACATGGGGGCCGCGCAAGCTGCTGGCGCGCCTGGCGCTGGATGTTCCGGATGGGCACTGGCCAGCGGCAAGCACGATCGGCGACCTTTTGCGGCGCAAGGAACTGAGCCAGACGCGGCGTATTCGGCGCTCCGGGGGCGCGGGCCATGGCCAGCCGGCGATCCCGCAGGCCGCCAACGAGATATGGTCTGCAGATTTCAAAGGCTGGTTTCGGACAGGTGATCGTGTGCGCTGCGAGCCGCTGACGATCACTGACAATTACAGCCGCTACCTGATCCGCTGCGAGGCCGTGCCACGCGCCGACATGGAAAGCGTCATTCCACTTTTCGAACAATCTTTCAAAGAGTTGGGTTTGCCAGCATCGCTTCGCACGGACAATGGCCATCCGTTCGGGATGAGCCGGGGGCTCGGCGGACTGACCCGGTTTTCAGTGTGGTTGGTGAAGCTTGGCGTCATGCCCGAATACATAACCCCGGGCCGCCCTGATCAGAATGGTCGTCACGAGCGGATGCATCGTACCCTTGCCGAAGACACCGCCGCACCACCGGCAGATACGCTGCGTGAACAGCAGGCCCGGTTTGACACCTGGCGGCACCTCTACAACACCTACCGCCCTCACGAAGCACTGGGACAGATCTGCCCGGCGTCGGTCCACACAGCCTCGACCAGGCAGTTTCCCGACAAGATCGACGCATGGGACTATCCTGACGACCACTACGTCCTGCCCGTCACAGCCAAGGGTCTGGTTCGCTGGCGCGACAAAACACTCTACATCACTGAAGCTTTGGCCAACGAAACCGTAGCCATCGTCCAACGCGACAATGGAGACTGGACCGTACGCTTCCGCTGGATCGATCTGGCAACCCTGAGTGATCAGTCAGCCCAGATTGTGGGTTCAAAGCTGGCTCGTACGAGCCAGCTTTGAACCCACAATCTGGGCCAAATCTGTTACCTATGTTGCCGGTCTAAAATGTTACCTATGTCTCCGATTGCACCGGCAATGGCCCTTGGCCGCCGGAGGCTCTTCAACCACTCATGTGGTTCCGGTAGCCCCGACGCGGCGGGCCTCAACATTACGCCTTTTTCGTCCAGAACAGCTCGTATTCGGTCGTCCAGGTTTTGCCGTCGTCGTTCGATCCCACCGACAGTTCACGAATGCGCCCGTCGGGCAGCAGGTTCAACGTCCAGTGGCGCAGGCGCATCACGCCGCCCGGCAGCGGCTTGACCGTGGAAAACAGGATTTCGCCGGGCTTGGTCAGCGATCCCTTGAATCCCGTGGTCGACGGCGTGTTGGCGGCCCACAGATAGCTCCAGCTTTGCTGCGCGGCCGAATAGACGAACAGGCCGCGCCCGTCGCCCTTTGGCGCGACCGCCTTCCACGTTTCGGCGATTGCGCAATCATCGAGGATTTTCTCGATCCGGACTTCGGCATCTTTTGCGCCCTTGGCCGTAACGTCCCAGTGTCCGACTGCAAAATCCATCTGCGTGAAAGCGGGATCGGTCCTGCAGTTTTCAGCAGCAGGCGCCTGGGCCAACGCAGCGCCGGCGGGCACCAGTGCAAAAGCCACAGCAGCGATCATCCAGTGGGATTTCATCATTTGTTCCTCATGTGGGCACCACACACCGGACATGGCACGCTTTGCCGCAATGCTGTTGTCCTGTGGCATAATACAGCCAACCCGCCGCGCTGTTAAGGGGCGTTCATTGTGCACCACCAGTGCAGCGCCGCTACCGGACGGATTTCCCTGTCGCCCGCCACGACTTTGCGCGATAGCGGGCGCGTTTTAGGGAGTATGGTTGCGCATGCAGGCTGGAATCAGGAACTGGGTCTGCCTTGCATGTTTCGTCCTGGCCGCCTGTGGCCATGCTGCTGCCACCAAATCCACCCGCAAGCCTGCGCCTGCCGACGAACAGATCGTCATCGATCTCGCATCGGCGCCGACCAATCGTTTTGCCCCCGATGACGCATTCGGCGCGGTGGTCGACGGATTGCAGCACGGGCGGGTGGCGGGAACCTATACGCCGGCCAACATCGCCGCGCTGAAACGCGCCGGGTTGCGGCCGATCGCCTACAACTTGCGCTCGGAACTGGGGATAGAGGCCTGGCACTGGAGCGAGGAAGGCCAGTGGAGCGATCCGGGCCATGCGCAGGGGTATTGGACCGGGTCCGACCATCCGCGCAAACCGGTCCGGACCGGATGGGGCTATTTCCTGCCCCGGCGCGGCGACACCACCGACCAGGCCAATGACATGGGGTATTCGCGGATCGACGATGGCGATACCGCGACGTTCTGGAAATCGAACCCCTATCTCGACAGCGCTTACACCCATCGCCGCGCGCGGCCGCAATGGGTGGTGGTGTCGTTGCCCGCGCCAACCGCGATTTCGGCGGCGCGCATCCAGTGGGCCCAGCCCTATGCCCGCCGCTATGAAGTGCAGCGCTGGACCGGGGCCGACGAATACGACGACGAGGGCCGCTGGGTGCCATTTCCGCGCGGCAAAGTGACGCAAGGCTCCGGCGGTGACCAGATCCTGCCGCTGGGCGATGCGCCCCGGCACACGACGTACGTGCGCATTTTCCTGCAGGCGTCGTCGCATACCGCCCTCCCCCGCGCCGGGCACGATCCACGCGATGCCATGGGCTTTGCCATCCGCGAAATCGGGCTGGGCACGATCGGGCGCGATGGTGCGTTCCACGACGCGGTCCGGCATGCGCGCACAAATCATGGCCAGACCAATATCTATGTGTCATCGACCGACCCCTGGCATCGCAGCAGCGACCGCGACATCGACACCGAGCAACCCGGATTCGACTTCCTGTTCCACAGCGGGTTGGCCAATGGCGCACCGATCCTGCTCAATGTCGGCGCATTTTACGATACGCCCGAAAACACCGCGGCGCAGATCCGCTTTCTGGCGGCGCGCGGCTATCCGGTGGGCGAAGTCGGCATCGGCCTGGAACCCGACGGCCAGAACATCGCGCCCGAGGATTTTGCCGAGATGTACCGCCAGACCGCCGCCGCGATCCGCGCGGTTGCGCCGCGGATGAAGCTGGCCGGGCCGGGTCTGCAGGATGCGGTGTCGGACACCTGGCTCGACGATACGCCCGATCATTCGTGGACGCGGCGTTTTCTCCAGGATCTGCGCGCGCGGGGCGGATCGGGCGACCTGAACGATTTTACCTATGAACATTATCCGTTCGACACCCCCTGCGGCGCGATCGACACGAAACTGCGCGGCGCCGATCGCGCGCTGGCCGACGGGGTCGCGCGGCTGCGATCGGATGGTGTGCCGGCCACGATGCCGCTGTCGCTGGTCGAATATGGCATGTCGGCGTTTTCGGGACAGAATGCGGTCGAACTGCCCGAGGGCCTGTTTGGCGCGGACATGGTCGCCAAATTTCTGACGCTGGGCGGGCGGCAGACGTTCATGCTCGGTTACGGGCCCGAACAGCTGTTCGAACCTGAAAACGAGTGCGCGGGGTATGGCGAGCTGATGCTGTACGGGCAGGACGCCAGGGGCCGGGTGTCGTGGCACACGCCCGCGTTCTGGGGCGCGGCCATGCTGAGCCAGCAATGGGCGATGCCCGGCCATGGCGAGCACACGCTGTATCGCGCCGACTGGCATGCACCCAAAACCAGCCTGACCGATGCGATCACTGCCTATCCGCTGCGCCGCCCCGATGGGCGCCTGTCGCTGCTGGTGATCAACCGCGATGCCAGGCACGCGCACCGCGTGGGCATTTCGGTGATCGCGCATACCGGCAATCGCGCCACCGATCTGCGCGGGCCTTACGAGCTGGTCCAGTACGGCCCGGCGCAATATGTGTGGAAAGCCGATGGCGTCAACGGCCATCCGACGCGCGACGATCCACCGCACCAGACCGTTGCGGAAGGCGGGCCGATCGTGCTGCCTGCCTATTCGATCACCGTGCTGCGCGCCGCCTATCCCTGATCGGGTGCCATCCGGATCGTTTCGGCGATACGCTGCTGCGCCGCCTGGGCGTCGGCGATCAGCGCGCCCAGCGCCTGTGACGTGTCTTCGAGCAGGCGGGTGCTGACCGGCCGCTCGCCGCTGACAAACCGACGGATCGCGCGCTCATCGATGCCGAGCCGGCGCGATGCGGCCGTGGTGCCGCCCAGCATCTGTACGCAATAGGCGAAATGGTCCTGCGGGTCCTGCATCGTTAGCGGCAATGTCACGGCTGTGTCTTTCGTGGAAAAGGGTGGCAGCGCGATAAGGGAGTTCGTTCCCGATTGCCATAATTCCCTCGGTATTCCACAAAATGCGTCATGCCGGCTCAGGCGGGAAAGGTATCCGGGTTGCGCGCAGATGCGCAGCGTCGCTTCATACAAACTTTGCAAGAGGCGCATAGTATCGCATGGTGCGCAAACGATCGCAGCCAAGGGATACGCCTCATGCCTGTCACCGACCGCCCTGTGCAACCGAGCCCTCTGCCCGGTCGTCCGGTGAACCTGGACAAGGCGGCGCAGCGTTCGACCAACCGGCTGATCGCGATCGCGAGTGCCGCAATGGTCGCAACCTCGGTGATCTTTTTCCTCGTCAATGGCGTGAACTGAGGCTTCGCGCGCACGCGCCCTTGAAGCGTGATCCATTGCACACCAACTTTCGAGGCACACTCCTGTTCGTAACGGACACTGCAAGGACCACGCCCCATGGACAATATCCATGAACGCCCGATCAATGCGCATGATATTGCCGGGTTGCTGAAAAGCACAGTGTCATCACGCGGCGATGCTGCCGCGCGCATGGACATGGTGGCAAGACTGCTCGATTCGGCCTTCGTGGTGCCCGGCACGAAACGCACGGTGGGTATCGACGCCGTGATCGGGCTGATTCCGGGCATCGGCGATATCGTGACGACACTGTTATCGAGCTATATCATCTGGGAAGCGCACAATCTCGGCCTGCCGCGTCGCAAGATCGCGCGGATGGTTGCCAATCTGGCGGTGCATGCGACGGTTGGATCCATCCCGTTTTTTGGCGATGCGTTCGATGCGGTGTTCAAGGTAAACCAGCGCAACATGAAAATCGTGCATCGCCATCTGGCGCGCATGCGTTCATAAACTAAGTCGAAATTCTGAACGTATCACATCGAACGTGCCATGTTTCGTTCAAACGTGGTCAGCCATTGCACTCCCGGGATCACAAATCGGGAGTTTGAACGCATGCACAAGATCATTCTGGGCGCCCTGACCGCCACGATATTGACCGGCGCAATAACCGGGGCAACCACCGCCAGCGCGCAGCCGTGGGGCCCGCCCCCGCCGCAGTCCAGCCCATGGTGGAGCCAGCATCCCGGATATCTGCACGCCATGGCCGACTTGCGCTCGGCGTACTGGCTGATTCAGCATCGCGCGCCGACCGATCCGGTGCAGGGTGCGCAGGAACAGCGCGCCCTGGGTGAAATTCGCGCGGCCTATCAGGACCTTCGCCAGGCGTCGGTGATCGACGACAAGAACATCGACGATCAGCCCCCTGCCGATTTTGCCTGGGGCGACCATGGCGGCCGTCTGCACAAGGCGATGGCGCTGCTGCAGCGCGCGCATGCCGACCTGGCGCACGAGGAAGACAATCCGGCAGCGCGCGGCCTGCGCAACCGCGCGACACAGCACGTCGACAATGCCGGGCGGATGACGGCTGCGGCCATGCAGGCCTGGCATTTCTGATCCCGGGCCACACCGGCGCCGCACATGCGCTGATGCAACCGCAAGCGGCGCCAGATTGGCATGAATCGCGATTTCGCGGGCCCCGCCTGTGCCATACCATGGCGCAGGCGGCGACCAGCGGGATCGGACATCGGGAATGGCAAATGCCGCTGTGTTGCGGATTGCGCTGCTTGCGGGGGCTGCTGCCACCGCAGTCCCCGCATGCGCGCGCGCAGACGATGCGCCGGCCGCCCGGATCGTGGTCACGGCGCCTGTTTCAGGCGACAGCATCTCGCTGACAGATACCCCGGTCAACGGGCAAGTGCTGTCGGGTGATCCGCTGACCCGGCAGGATCATGCCAATCTGGCCGACCTGCTCGATGCTGGTCTTGGCTCGGTGACGCTGAGCAACGGCACCGGCAGCCCATACCAGAGCGATGTATCCTATCGCGGGTTTCAGGCGACGTCGCTGCTGGGATCGCCGACCGGATTGTCGGTCTGGCTCGACGGCGTGCGGATGAACGAACCGTTCGGGTCGACTGTCAACTGGGATCTGATCCCGCTGAATGCGATCGGCACGATCGAGGTGATGCCGGGGTCAAACCCGCTGTTCGGGCTGAACACGCTGGGCGGCGCACTGGTGCTCGCGACGAAGAACGGCGCGGATAACGGCGGCCTCGGCGTGATCGTGCAGGGCGGATCGTTTGCGCGGGCAAATGCGCAAGTCGAAGCCGGCGGCACGCTGGCGAACCGGACGATCGACTGGTTCGTCGCCGGTAACCAGGATGTCCAGGACGGCTATCGCTGGTACACCCACACCCGCGTCAGCCAGGCCTATGGCAAGCTGCGCTGGCAAGGCATCGCCAGCCAGGCCGAACTGGGCGTGATCGCGGCCGACAGCACTCTGAACGGCACGCAAGGGCTGCCGCTGTCGATGCTCGGCATGCCGCGCAGGGCGTATACCTGGCCCGACACGGTGTCGAACACCCAGCTGGTCATCAACCTCAAGGCCGAAACGCACCTCGCGCCGGCGCTCAAACTCGGCGGCAATGTGTATTATCGCCGGTCGAACAGTCATTCGGCCAACAGCAATGCCAGCCTGGGCGACGCGTGCGAAAGCGGCGCGATCGATTGCAGCGCGCTGGCGCCCGGCGGCACGGCGCGCGATCTGGACACCGACAGTCTGTTCCCGGCCGGCAAGTCCTATACCGGCGCGCTGCCGATCCATGACTATACCAGCGGGATCAACACGACGCTGGTCCTGTCCGTTGTGCGGCAGAACACCTGGGGCGGCACTGTGCTGCTCGATCTCGGATCGCCGCGGGGGCCGCTGGGCAGCGATTTCAATCTGGGCGGCAGCTTTGAAACGTCGTCGATCCGCTACGTGCAGAACACAGATCTGGCTTATCTGGTGAATTATCAGACCGTGCCGATGCCATGGAATTTCCTGTACGGCAGCGACACCGGTTTTCGGGGCAGCCCGCTGATCAACCGCGTGGCGATCACGTCGCACAGCACATCGTTCAACGTCTTCGCCCGCGATCGTGTCCTGCTGACGCCAAAGCTTACGCTGTCCGCCGCGCTGAGCTATACATTCACCCACCTGTCGCTGTCGGGCACCAACACGACCTGGCTCGATCCCGCCGGCAACGCGACGTGGACGGGGAACGACGGCAACACGTATTACAACCCCGCCTATACCGGCGCGCAGAGCTGGGAGACGGCGAACGGGGCGTTCGCCACGGTCACTGCGGCGGACGGCGATATCGCAGGGCCCGAAGTGCAGCCGGTAACAGGCGCGCATACCTACCATCGCCTCAATCCCTCGATCGGGCTGGCGTGGAACCCGCGCGCCGAGCTGGGGTTTTTCGCCAATGCCAGCGAGGCGATGCGCGCACCGACCGCGATCGAGCTGGCCTGCGCCGATCCGACCACGCCATGTTCGCTGCCCACCGGCTTCAACGGCGATCCCGCTTTGAAAGCCGTCGTCGCGCACAGCCTGGAGCTGGGCGCGCGCGGCACGTATGCCGGACGCTTTGCGTGGAATGCGGCGGTCTATCGCACGCTGGTCGATAACGACATCCAGTTCATCTACGCCCCGTCCGGCCTCGGCTATTTCGCCAACCTGGGCAGGACCGCGCGCAAGGGGTTTGAACTGGGCCTCGATGCCGATCTCGAGCAGGTGCATCTTGCCGCCAGCTACGGCCATGTCGCGGCCACCTATCGCGCCAGCTTCATCGATGCCGCGGGCGATACCGTCGCGCCAGGCAGCCACATCACCGGAGTGCCCGGCCAGTCATTCAAACTGCGCAGCACGTTCCAACCCACCCGCGCGGTGGTGCTGGGCGCCAACCTGATCATGGTGTCGCACCAGTATGCCCACGGTGACGAAGCCAACGCCGGCGTCGCAGTGCCGGGCTACACGCTGGTCAATGTCGACATCCACGTCACCCCGCTCCGCCACGTCGAGCTGTTCGGCACAGTCACCAATCTGTTCGGCGTGCATTATGCGACGTTCGCCGTGATGGGCGGCAATATCTTCAACGGCACCGAGGAACAGTTCCGCACCCCGGCGCAGGGCCGCGCCTTTATGGGCGGCGTGCGCTACAGCTTTGGCAGGCCGCGTCTGTCCGTAGACCACGCCAATCCAGGGGAGTGAATTCGGTCTGTCATGCAGACTGTCTGGTGCGGTCGAGAAGACTCGAACTTCCACGGCCTTTCGGCCACAACGACCTCAACGTTGCGCGTCTACCAATTCCGCCACGACCGCACGTCGCAAACGGGGCAAGGCCAGTGGCCGGCGCACCGTCGGGGTAGGAGCGGGCCCCTAGCAAAGGGCCGTGCGGCGTGCAACCTCGTTTTGACAGGTGCCGGAACCGGAATTCCCGGCTATTCGGGTTTCCAGCCGATTTCGGCGTAGCGTGCGGTCTTTGGCACGTCGGTTACGGCCTCGTTGATCGTTTCGCTTTCGCCGGGTTTCAGCACATCGCGCGGCGGGATCACGTTCCAGGTATAGACGATGCGGTTTTTGGCATCGCGCAGCACGATCAGGATCGGCGGCACTTCGCGCACGTCTTTTCCGACATTCGTGACGGTGCCGCTGGCACCGAAATATTCGGTGCCATTGGGCAATGTGCGGCGGTCCTGGCGGTCGGCGGGGAACGCCAGTTCCAGATCGGGGCGTGTCGCGCCGAAGGTCGCCGTGGCCACGGGCAGCCAGTCGGGCATGCCGAAATACGCGCCGGCGCCGATCAGCGCGGTAACCACGACGGCAAAGCCGACTGCTGCTGCGGTCCATATTTTCAGCGGATTGCGGCGCGGGCGGAATGGCGGTTCGGGGGCGAAGACCGAACGGTCCTCGTCATCCGCCGGCGGCGGCGAAGGGCGCGGGGGCGTTACGACCGGTGCCGGAGGGACGACGGGACCATCCATGGCTGGCACCGGTACCGTACGGGCCGCAGGCACTGGCGTTGCAACGGGTTCCGGCTGCGGCGCCACGGCGCGTGGGCTGACGGTTTCGGGTGCTGGTTCCGCGGTGACTTCGGCGCGGGGCGGCAATTCGGGCCCCGCCTGGAACCAGCTGTGGCGGCAATTGGCACAGCGCACCGTGCGCCCGTCCACGCCGATCGCGCTGTCGGGTACGACATAGCGCGTCGAACATGCAGGACAGGCAATTATCATGCCCGGGTTTAACAAGCCTGCGTGTCCGGAAACAATAGGCCTTGTCATAATGAATTGCGTCGCCGGCCTTTTTTCCACATGCATTGACGCGTAGTGTGGCCCAAAGCCCTCAAACGTGGCACCAGACTGGCGCCTGTTCAGCCAGAGAAGCCTCGACCTGCGACCATGAGCCAGCCTGATGCGGAAATCGTGCAATTCGACAACGTCGGGCTGCGCTATGGCACCGACAAGGAAGTGCTGACCGATGTCTCGTTCACGCTTTACCCGGGCCTGTTCTATTTCCTGACCGGGGCATCGGGCGCGGGCAAGACCAGCCTTTTGAAATTGCTGTACCTGGCGCAGCGGCCGTCGCGCGGGCTGATCCGCATGTTCGGCACCGATGCGATCACATTGTCGCGCGAGCGACTGCCCGGGTTTCGCCGCCGGCTGGGCGTCGTGTTTCAGGATTTCCGCCTGGTCCAGCATCTGTCCGCGTTCGACAATGTCGCGCTGCCGTTGCGCGTCGCCGGGGTGAGCGAGCGCGAGATCCTGAAGCCCGTGACCGAAATGCTCGACTGGGTCGGGCTCGGCGATCGCAGCCATGCCCGGCCGCCCACGCTGTCGGGCGGAGAGCAGCAGCGCGTGGCGATCGCGCGCGCGGTGATCGCGCGGCCCGACATGCTCGTCGCCGACGAACCGACCGGCAACGTCGATCCCGACATGGCGATGAAGCTGCTGCAACTGTTCGAAAGCCTCAACCGGCTGGGCACGACCGTGGTGGTCGCCACGCATGACGTGCATCTGATCCGCAAGGTCCCGGAATCGCTGATCATGCGGCTCGACAAGGGCCGCCTGTCCGACCCGACCGGCGCGCTGCGCTATCCGCCGCGCCGCGCGAAAGGCGACTTCGACGATCCGCCGCTGGGGTTCCTGGTCTCGTGAACGCCTCGGCTCTGTTCGGCTCGCTGAAGGGATCACCCGGCGATGATTCCGCGCTGCTGCCCGATCCGCGCATGGGCAGCCCGATGCCGTGGGTGATCGCGATCGTCATCGCGCTGACCGTGATTGCAGCGGCCAGCGGCCTGGCGCTGCGCAACGCCGCCGCGCGCGCCGATGCCGATCTCGTCGGCGGGGTCACGGTGCAGATCGTGTCGGCCGCACCCGCGGATCGCAATCGCCAGGCCGATGCGGCGCTGGCGGTGCTGCAACACGCGCCCGGTGTGATCGAAGCGCGCCACGTGGCGCAAACCGAACTCGATGCCTTGCTCGAGCCTTGGCTGGGCACACGGCCCGGCGATACAATCGACGACCTGCCGATCCCGGCGCTGATCGATCTGCGGCTCGACAGCCCGGCCACCCCCGCGCGTGTCGACAGCTTGCGCGCCCAGATCGCATCCGTGGCCCCGGCCGCGCGGGTCGATGCGCAATCGGGCTGGCTGACCCCGGTGTTCCGCGCGATCGGCACGCTGCAATGGCTGGCAGGTGGCCTGATCGCCCTGCTGGCGCTGGCCACGATTGCCGCGGTGGTGCTGTCGGCGCGCAATGCACTCGTCACGCACCGCCAGACGATCGAAATCGTGCATATGCTGGGCGGCACGGACCCGCAGATCGCGCGGGTGTTCCAGCGCACCGCGGCGATGGATGCCGCAATCGGCGGCATGGTCGGGCTGTTTACCGGCGCGATCGCGATCGTCATCCTGGGCCGGCAATTCTCTGCGCTGGGGTCGGGCATGGTCGCGGGCGCGGCGCTGGGGCTGACCGACTGGCTGTTGATCGTGCTGATCCCGCTGGCCGGGGTTGCGCTGGCCGTGCTTACCGCGCGTTTAACGGTGCTTTCCGCGCTGCGGCGGATGCTGTAGGGTCGTCCGAATGCGCCGTATAAAGCCCGCCGGCCTGATCCGCCGTTTGTTTTCCCTGGTTTTGCTGGCCTGGATCCTGGGATTCTTGTGGTTCGCGCTGTTTCTGCCGCGCCCGGCCGGCGATACGCATACCGATGGCGCGATCGCGCTGACCGGTGGCCCCGGCCGCATCGCGCGCGGGCTGTCCGTGTTGCGCGCCGGCCAGGCCGAGCGCCTGCTGATCGCCGGCGTCGACAGCGAAGTGACGCCATCGCATTTCGACACCGAATACGGCGTTACATCAGCGCAACGCGCCTGTTGCGTGACGCTCGGGTATGAATCGTTCGACACCCGTTCCAATGCGCGCGAGGCCAGCGACTGGGTCGCGCACAACGATATCCATTCGGTGCGCCTGATCACCACCGACTGGCACATGCGCCGCGCAGCGTTCGACTTGCGCGTTGCCGCGCGCACTTATCTCATTCCGGGCCGCCTGATCATTATCGAGGACGCGGTACCGTCGCATCCGTCGATGAAAGCGCTGTTTGTCGAATACAACAAGTTCCTCGCGCGGATCGCCGCCTGGCTCGTCAACTGGCCCGACGCACCGCGCCCCCCACACACACGCTCATCGGGATCGGGGCATGCCTTCTAATCCCAGCAACGCGGCTCCTACTTTGGGCGAAATCGTCCGCAACTGCCTGTTTTATTCCGTGTTTTACGGTGGCAGCCTGCCGCTGATCGCGTTCAACATGACCACGCTGTTGTTGCCGCGCGGCGCGCTGTTCACCATGGTCCGCGTCTGGTGCCGCTGGCATCGCTGGTGCTGCCGTCATATCCTGGGCATCACCATCGCTATCGAAGGAGCCATGCCGGATCACCCCGTGCTCGTCGCGATGCGTCACGAATCCTTTTTCGAAGCGATCGATCTGCCCGCGCTGCTGCACAATCCGATGATCTTTGCCAAACAGCAATTGCTGACGATCCCGATGTGGGGCCGGCTCGGCATCCGCTATGGCCTGATCGCGGTCGATCGCGAGGCCGGCGCGCGCGCGCTGCGATCGATGATCCGCACCATGCGCGCCAACGCCATCGGCGCCGCGCGGCCGCTGGTGATCTTTCCCGAAGGCACCCGCGTGCCCCACAACACGCAAGCGCCGCTGCAGGCGGGCTTTGCCGGGCTGTACAAGATGGCCAACCTGCCGGTGGTGCCGATCGCGGTGGACAGCGGACCGCTGTACCACCGCCGGTGGAAGCGCGCCGGCGTGATCCGCTATCGGATCGGGGCCGAAATTCCCGTGGGATTGACCCGTGATGCGGTCGAGGCAGCGGTGGTTGCGGCGATCAATGTTCTGAACGATTGATCTTTTTTGCCTCCGGCCCTTACTCGGCCCCCACATGATCCCCGCGCCCGAAATCAGGCCGCGCGTCGTCCTGGCCCATTTCGATGATCGAGCGGCGGATTGCGCGGGTGCGGGTGAAGTGGTCGAACAGCGTCGCCCCATCGTCTGCGCGAATTGCGGTTTCGAGCTCGGCGAGATCGCGGCTGAAGCGGCCGAGCATGTCGAGCACGGCATCGCGGTTGGTCAGGAACACGTCGCGCCACATCGTCGGATCAGAGGCGGCGATACGCGTGAAATCGCGAAAGCCGCCGGCGGAGAACTTGATCACTTCGCTCTGGGTGACACGTTCGAGGTCCGACGCGGTGCCGACGATGGTATAGGCGATCAGGTGCGGCAGGTGGCTGGTGACGGCGAGCACGAGGTCGTGGTGTTCGGCGTCCATCGTTTCTACCCGCGCGCCCAGCGCCTCCCAGAACGCAACCATGCGTGCCAGATCGGCAGGGTCGGCGTCGGCGGGCGGGGTCAGGATGCACCAGCGGTTGCGGAACAGAGTCGCAAAGCCGGCGTCCGGCCCGCTTTGTTCGGTGCCGGCGACCGGATGCGCGGGGATGACGCGGTGGCCGGGCAGCGCGGCGGCGAGCGCAGCGCCGACGCTGGCCTTGCTCGATCCGACATCGCTGATGACCACGCCCGGCGCCAGACCCGGTGCCATCGCGTGCGCCGCGTCGGCCATCGCGCCGACAGGGACGCACAGCACGACGAGATCGGCGCCGGTGACAGCCTGCGCGGCGGTATCGGCGATCGTATCGGCCATGCCGATGACCCGGGCACGCTCGCGCACGGTGGGCTCTGCGTCAAACCCGGTAACGCGGGTGCCGGGCAGGCTGGCGTGCACGGCATGCGCAACCGAACTGCCGAGCAGGCCCAGGCCGATGACGGCGACGTGATGGAAAGGCGCACTCATGCTGCGCTGCCGGCCATCTGCGCCAGCGCGTCGGCGATTTCGTCCATTTGCGCCGCGGTACCGATCGTGATGCGCAGGCATTGCGGCAGGCCCTGCCCTGGCAGCCAGCGCGTGATGTAGCCATGGTCCATCAGGCCGAGATACGCCGATTGCGCCGTCAGCGCCCCGGTGAATTCAATCAGCACGAAATTGGCTTCGCTTGGCAGCGGGCGCACCCCGTGGTTGCCAAGCGCGGTCAGGCTGGCGACGAAACGCGCGCGCTCGCGGGTGTTGTGATCGCGCGACGCTGCAACAAACTCCTGATCGCCCACCGCTGCCAGCGCGGTCGCCTGCGCGCTGAGCGACAGATTGAACGGCCCGCGGATGCGGTTGAGCATGTCGACCAACGCGGCGTCGCCCGTCGCCCAGCCGACGCGTTCGCCCGCCAGCCCGTAGATTTTCGAAAACGTGCGCGTTACCAGCACATTGGTCGCACTCGCCGCAAGCGCGAGCGCGCCATCATCGACAGCGGCATCGACGTATTCGGCATATGCCTGGTCGATCACCAGCAGAATGTCGGGGCGCAAGCCGGCGTGGAGCCGCGCGATGGCATCGCGGCCGATATAGCTGCCGGTGGGATTGTTGGGATTGGCCAGGAACACCACGCGCGTGGCCGGGGTAACGGCGGCGAGCAGTGCATCGACATCGGTGCCGTAATCGGTGTCGGGCGCCACGATCGGCATGGCGCCGCACCGGCGCGCCGCGATGTCGTAGACCGAAAAGCCATAGCGGACATAGACCACATCATCGCCGGGCCCGGCATAAGCCTGCGCGGCGAGATTGAGCAGTTCGTCCGAGCCGGTGCCCATGACCAGGCGTTGCGGCGCAATGCCATGCAGCGCGCCGAGCGCCTGGCGCAGCGCCACACTGTCGGGATCGGGATAGCGCGCCTGGTCGCCCGCATCATGGCGCGCGGCCTGCGCCGCCGCGCTGGTGCCGAGCGGGTTTTCATTGGCCGACAGCTTGATCAGCGCCTGGCCATCGGCGCCGGTCGATTTGCCCGGGACATAGGCGTGGATCGCGGCGACCCATGGCTTTGGCTGCGGGCGATCGGGGGTTGCGGCGTTTGCAGGCTCGGTCATGCGCCGGGGCCATAACCGGGTTTGGCCATGATGGAAACTGTACAGACCACGCGCCCGCAAAAGCCCTCCCCTGCGGAGGCCGGCTGGGGAAAAAACGGGCCGGAAGCGCTAGCTCCCGGCCCGTTCATCTGGCGGGGTGGTCCGGATGGGGAGAGGTCACCTGGCCCCCCCGCCAAGCTCAATAATTATAGGCGCGTTCGCCGTGCTCGGTGATGTCGAGCCCTTCGCGCTCGGCTTCTTCGGGCGGACGCAGGCCCATCGTCTTGTCGATCACGAAGAACAGCGCCGCCGAAACGCCGCCCGACCACACCAGCGTGATGATCACCGCCTTGAACTGGATCAGCAGCTGGCCCAGCGTGTCGTAGCTGGTCGCGACGACCGACGGAAACTGCGTGTAATCGGTGATGCCCTGCCCGCCGAGGTGCGGATTGGCGACAATCGCGGTCGCCAGCGCGCCGGTGATGCCGCCGATGCAGTGCACGCCGAACACGTCGAGCGTATCGTCGTATTTGAACGTGTTCTTGACCTTGGTGACGAACACGTAACAGATCGGCGATACGATCAGACCCAGCACGATCGACGTCATCGGATGGGCATAGCCCGATGCCGGCGTGATCGCGACCAGGCCCGCCACCGCGCCCGAGGCTGCGCCCAGCATCGACGGCTTGGCATGCATGATCTGTTCGATCACCGCCCAGCTGACCGCAGCGGCGCATGTTGCCAGCATCGTGTTGACGAACGCGATGCCCGCAACGCCGTTGGCTTCGAGATTGGACCCGGCGTTGAAGCCGAACCAGCCGACCCACAACAGCGAAGCGCCGATCATCGTCATCGTCAACGAATGCGGCGGGGTGTTTTCACGCCCGAAACCGACCCGTTTGCCGATCATCAGGCACCCGACCATGCCCGCGATCCCGGCGTTGATATGCACCACGGTGCCGCCGGCAAAATCGAGCGCGCCGATGTGGTTGAGGAAACCCGCCTCGTTCGGCGTGTCCTTCATGAAATCGGGCCCGGCAAAGTACCACACCATGTGCGCGACCGGATAATACACGATCGTCGACCACAGCACGACGAACACAATCAGCGGGGTGAACCTGATGCGTTCGGCAAACGACCCGACGATCAACGCCGGGGTGATCATCGCAAACGTCATCTGGAACACGAAATACGCAAGCTCGGGGATATAGACGTTGTTTGAGAACGTCGCCGCGGTCGAGGTGCTGGTGATCCCGACCATGCCGATTTTCGACAATCCGCCGACGAACGGCAGCAGCGCGGGCACCGAATTGGTCGTGAACGCCAGCGAATAGCCGTATGTCGCCCACAACAGGCCGCATACCGATACGATCATGAACACCTGCATCAGCACGCTGAGCATATTCTTGGTGCGCACCAGGCCGCCGTAAAACAGCGCCAGGCCCGGGACCGACATCATCAGCACCAGCACCGACGACATCAGCATCCAGGTGGTGTCGCCCTTGTTGACCATCGTCAGCTGTTGCGCGGCGGTCGGTGCCTTGATCATCGCGGCCTGCGCGAACGCCGCCGATGTCGCGCCGAGCATCAGCCCCGCTGCGACAAAGCCGCTGATCATCTTGCGGATCATTGGGTTCCCCTTCATTTCGTTGCTCACAGCGCAGTATCCCCCGTTTCGCCGGTACGGATACGCGTAGCCGATGCCAGGTCGATCACGAAAATCTTGCCATCGCCGATCGCCTCGGTGCTGGCGGTCTGCTGGATCGTTTCGATGATGCGCGGCGCCAGATCGTCGGATGCGGCGATCTCGAGCTTGACCTTGGGCAGCATATTGGTGGTGTATTCGGCGCCACGATAGATCTCGGTCTGGCCTTTCTGCCGCCCGAACCCCTTGACTTCCGACACCGTCATCCCGGCAACGCCCAGCCCCGACAGCGCTTCGCGCACTTCGTCGAGCTTGAACGGCTTGATGATGGCGATGATGAATTTCATGCCTGCCCCCCGTTTGGCCCGGCAAACAGCCGGGCGCCAACAAAAGGCACAGCAAGGGGCGTGCCAGATCAGTAATGTTGCGTATCGGGCGTTCTTACGGGTTTAGGGATTGCCTTATGCGCCCGAATTGTGGGCATCGCGCAGGACATGCCTAAAAATTAGGCATGGGGCCGGTTACAGAAAATCCTTCAGCGTCGCGATAAACCGGTCGAACTGGTCATGGTGCAGCCAGTGCCCGGCGTTTTCGAATTCGATAACTTTGCCGTTGCGGAAATGGCTGATGCGGCCGTCAATCTCCGGATTGCCCGCCCACGAATCGGCGCCATTGAGCAGCAGCGTGGGGCACGTGATCGCCTCCCACAGCTCGTGCTTGCGCTCGGTCGAGATGTCGTACGGGTGATCGATATGGACGTAAGGATCGAATTTCCAGCTGAACGTGCCGTCTTCGTTGCGGTTGATCCCGTGCGTGGTCAGGTGCCGCGCCTGGGCGTCGGTCAGATACGGGTTTTCGGTCTTCATACGCGCATAGGCATCGCCCAGCGTCGGATACCGCCGCGGCAGCCGTCCCGCCGCCTTGCGCTTTTCGCCGATGTAATCGCGCACGCGCCGCGCAAACGGCACATCCTTCATCCGCCTTTCCCATTCGGGCGTGGGAAAAATCCCCTCGATCGCGACCAGCTTGCGCACATCCTCGGGAAACAGCCCGGCATAGCGCAGCGACACATTGGCGCCCATCGAATGCGATACGATCGTCACCGGCGCAAGGCCGAGCTGGTGTACCAGCTGCGCCACGTCATAGACCATGTCCATGATGCGGTAATTGCCGTCCGACACCCACTCGCTGTCGCCATGCCCGCGATGGTCGAGCGCAATCACGTGCCAGTCATCGCGCAATGCATGCGCGGTCCAGTCCCAGCTGCGGCAATGGTCGCGTCCGCCGTGGATCAGCAGCAGCGGCGGCTTTTCCACATTGCCCCAGTCGACATAATGCAGCCGCAGGCGTTGCGAGATCAGCGTGTTCGAAGTGGGGCCTAGCAGGTTCATGCCCATGTGCTTGCCGTGCGGGGTTCGCGCTGGCAAGTCTTTGAGTCGTTTTTGCCTCCGGCGGCAAAGGGCTATTGCCCTTTGATCCCGTTTTTTGTCTTGCGCCGCGCTGGTTCTGCGTTTGTGTCCCGCCGCGCAGCGGAACGCAACGGCCGGGAAGCATACAGGTCAAACCCAGTAACGGGATCAAAGGGCAATAGCCCTTTGCCGCCGGCGGCCCCTACCTCTCTTTTGTTGCCGAAAACGTCAGCTCGGGATTGCGCTCCTGCTGATAGCTGACGTCCCACGCCGATCGCGCCATGAACACCGGATCGCCATCGCGATCGTGCGCCAGGTTCGATTTGTTGAAATCGGCAAACCCGCGCAGCGCGATTTCGCTGCCCTTGACCCAGCGCGCGGTATCGAATGGCGAATGTTCGAGCACCGCTTCGACTTTGTATTCCGCCTCCAGCCGCGAAATCAGCACGTCGAGCTGCAGCTGCCCGACGACGCCGACAATCCACTGCGCGCCGATTTCGGGGTAGAACACCTGAATCACGCCCTCTTCGGACAAGTCGTCGAGCGCCTTGCGCAATTGCTTGGTCTTGGTCGGGTCTTTCAGGATGACGCGGCGCAGGATTTCGGGGGCGAAGTTGGGCAGGCCGGTAAAGCGCACGTCGTTGCGTTCGGACAGGGTGTCGCCGACGCGCAGGGTGCCGTGGTTGGGGATGCCGATGATATCGCCCGCTTCGGCTGTATCGGCAATTTCGCGGTCCTGCGCAAAGAACAGGATCGGCGAATGCACCGCGATCGGCTTGCCCAGGCCCGACGGGATCAGTTTCATGCCGCGGCGGAATGTGCCCGAAACCAGGCGCATGAATGCGATGCGGTCGCGGTGCTGCGGGTCCATATTGGCCTGAACCTTGAATACGAAGCCGGTAACATCGGCACGCGTCGGTTCGATCACGCCCACGTCGGACGATTGTGGCCGCGGCGGCGGGGCAAAGCGGGCGATGGCATCGATCAGTTCGGCGACGCCAAACCCTTTGAGCGCGGATCCGAAATAGACCGGCGTCAGGTCGCCGTGGCGATAGGCTGCGATATCGAACGCCGGATAGCCGCCTTGCGCCAGTTCGATTTCTTCGGCGATATCGTGCGGGATCCTGGCGCCCTCTGCCGGATCGAGCTTGCCCAGAAACTCGCGGCTGTCGCCTTCGGGTCGCGCGATCATGCCGGTGGCAAAGTTCATCACCCCTTCGAAAATGCCGCCCATGCCCACCGGCCACGACATCGGCACGACATCGAGTGCCAGTGCATCGGCCACTTCATCGAGCGTTTCGAACACGCTGCGGCCTTCGCGATCGACCTTGTTGACAAAGGTGATGATCGGCACGTTGCGCATCCGGCACACTTCGAACAGCTTGCGCGTCTGCGGCTCGATGCCCTTGGCCGCGTCGATCACCATGATCGCGGAATCGACCGCGGTCAGCGTGCGATAGGTGTCTTCGGAAAAATCCTCGTGGCCCGGGGTGTCGAGCAGATTGAAGACGATGTCGTCTTTCTGGAACGTCATGACCGAGCTGGTCACCGAAATGCCGCGCTGTTGCTCGATCTTCATCCAGTCCGACCGCGCGCGCCGCGCTGCCCCGCGCGCCTTGACCTCGCCCGCCAGGTGGATGGCGCCGCCCTGCAGCAGCAGTTTTTCGGTCAGTGTGGTTTTCCCGGCATCGGGATGCGAGATAATGGCGAAGGTGCGGCGATTGGACATGATGAAGGCCCACTAGACCATGCCGCTAAAAAGGGGGACCGGTTTTTTATTTCGGGTCGAGGCACGCGCGCACGGCGGCGGTCTGCCCGCTGGTCAACGCCTGGCCGCCCGCGGTGAACAGGCCGACCTGCCGGCCCTTGCCGTTGTCGGACACCGCAACGCGCAGCCCGAATTTGCTTGCGCGCATCGCGATCGGCGGCCCCTGCCACGCGCCCAGGCCCAGCCCGGTGGCCAGGCACGTCCGCAATTCCGGCCCCGCGACCTTGGTGCTTTCGCGCAACGCCAGCTTTTCGGGCCCGCGCGGCAGGAACACTGCGACCACGACCAGCACTGCCAGGATCACGCCCAGCAGCACGAACAAGACAGAAGGCCGAAGCGTCATGAAGGGTGGACCATAATTGAAAGATGCAAGGAATGTGTATCGCCTGGTGGCAGAATAACCAACCCCGGTTTGGTGGCGAATTCGCCGTCGAACCCTTGCGGATCGGCATAGCCCTGCCATGGCTCGATGCAGATATAATGCGCGCCCGGCTTTTGCCACAGCCCCAGCATCGGCGAATCGGGAAACGCGATATCGAGCGAAGCCCCGCCCGGCGCGCCATAGGTGAGCGCGCGGCTGCGCTGGTCGGTCCAGACGATCGCATCGCTATCGAACAGGTCTGACGTCAGCGGCAGGTCGCGGCCCACCACAGGGCTGGCGGCGGGTTCTGGCAGGAGCAGACCGGTGGTCTGGTCAAGCCGGTGGATCGCTTCGGGTTCGTCTTGGGCAAAGGTCAGGCGATGCGCCGATTTGTCCGCGCCGCCGGGCAGCGGCCAGGCGAACGCCGGGTGAAAGCCGAAACTGAATGGCATGTCGGTGTCACCGGGGTTCGTAACATGCGCCTTGACCTCCACATGCCAGCCGCTGACCCGGAATGCCATGTCGAGCTGAAACGCGAACGGATACTGCGTGCGGGTCGCATCACTGTCGCGCAGGCGAAAGCGGACATGATCCGCGCCCCGTTCCACGATTTCGAAATGCGCATGACGCGCAAAACCATGCCGCGCCATTGGATAAGCTTGGCCATCGACCACGATCCGGTCATGCGCCACCGACCCGATCACCGGAAACAGCACCGGCGCGTGGCCCGTCCAGAACGCCGGATCGGCGTCGGTCATGTAGTTGCGGCCCGCCTGGTCGGCGATCGACCACAGCTCCGCACCGGTCTGGTTGACGCACACGGCCAGCCTGTCGGACGCAATCGTGATCAGATCCATCAAATCACCTTCTTGTCTTGAGCCCCTCCCCTTCAGGGGAGGGGTTGGGGTGGGGCCGCTCCCCACTCGCCGACGATGCGGGAAAGAACTGGCTTTGCCCATTCCACCAACCTTGGCGAGCGCGGAGAGAGCCCCCAGCCCCAGCCCCCCCCGAAGGGAAGGGAGCAAGCACATCTACCCGCGCAATGTGCCACCGAGCTTGGCCACTGCCGCAACGATCCGATCCGCAATGCCTTTCAACGCTGCGTCGTCGTAGCTCTTGTCGACCGGCTGCAATCTCACCTCGATCGCCAGGCTGCGCATCCCTTCGGGGACGCCCACCCCGCGGAAATCGTCGAACACCCGCGCGCCAACCACATTCGCCTTGTCCGCGCCGCGCACCGCGCGCACGACATCGGCGGCCGGGATATCCAGCGCGATCAGGAACGCAAAGTCGCGTGTCACCGCCTGCAACGCCGGCGGCGCATAGACCGCGCGCGCAAACCCGCCCGCCGATTTGCGCGCCGGCAGCCGATCGAGAAACAGCTCGACCACCGCCACCGACCCCGCCAAGTCGAACGCCTTCAACGTGGCGGGATGCAACATGCCGAACCGCGCCAGCACGGTTTTGGGCCCGAGCCGCAGCGTCGCCGATTGCCCGGGATGAAACTGCGCCCCGGCCTCGCCCATCACCATCAGGTTTTCCACCGGCGCGCCCGCCTGCGCGAGCAGTGCCAGCGCCTCGGCCTTGGCATCGAACGCATCGAAGCCTGCCGATTTCCCGCTCTGCCAATCGCGCGGCGCACGTTCGCCCGCCAGCACGATCGCCAGGCTCGGCGCCTCGGCACTCGCGCCGCCGGCGCCGCGCAGATACCGCCGCCCGATCTCGAACAGCCGCACACTGTCGGCGCCGCGATCGAGATTGCGCTTTGCCGCCATCAGCAACCCGGGCAGCAGCGACGGTCGCATGACTTTCAGGTCTTCGGAAATCGGATTGGCCAGCACCCACAGCGCATGGTCATCATCGGCGAAATGCACGGCCGGCGCCTCGGGCAGGAACGACCAGGTCACCGCCTCGTTGCTACCGCGCGCGGCCGCGGCCCGGCGCAAACGGCGCTCCATCGTCTGCATCGGCGTTGCGGTCGGCTTGGCCACGCCCGCCGCGCGCGGCAGCGGCGTCGACGGCACGGCATCCAGCCCGTGCACCCGGATCACTTCCTCGACGATATCCGCCGCGCCATCGACATCGGGCCGCCAGCCCGGCACCGCAACACGCCACAGCCCCTCGCCCGACACGCCAAAGCCCAGCGCGGCCAGGATGCGGCGCTGTTCGGCCTGCGGCACGTCGACCCCGCCAAGGCGCCCGGCGAGCGCGGGATCATACGCCACCAATGTGTCCGCCACCGGCGGCGTGCCCGCCCGCACGACGTGGCTGGGTTCACCGCCGCAGATCTCGAGGATCAGCGCGGTCAGCAGATCGAGCCCGGTATCGAGAAACCCCGGATCGACCCCGCGCTCGAACCGGCCGCGCGCGTCCGACGTCAGCGCCAGCGCCTGACCCGTGCGCGCAATCGACGCCGGATCGAAATACGCGACTTCGAGCAGCACGTCGGTTGTCGCAGCGCTACACCCCGAATGCTCGCCGCCCATGATCCCGGCAACATCGTGCACCATGACGTCGTCGGCGATCACCGTCATCCACGCCTCCAGCGCATAGTCGCGCCCGTTGAGCGCCAGCACGGTCTCGCCCGCCCGCGCCTTGCGCGCCACGACCGCGCCGCTCAGCTTGGCCAGGTCATAGACATGGGTCGGCCGGCCATAGCCCAGCATCACGAAATTCGAAATATCGACCAGCGCCGAAATCGGACGCTGGCCCGCGGATTTGAGCGCATCCTGCAGCCATTGCGGGCTCGGCCCGTTATGCAGGCCGCGAATGACCCGGCCGTAAAATGCCGGGCAGCCCTCAGCATCGTCGGTGCGGATGTCTACCGGACATGCAAACCTGCCCTCGGCATGATCGGCCAAGATCGGCCGCAATGTCCCAAGCCCCGCCGCCGCCAGATCGCGCGCGATGCCATAGACCCCCATGCAATCGGGCCGGTTGGGCGTGATCGACACATCGAACACCGGGTCGGACCCCAGGTAATCCGCATAGCTGGTGCCGACCGGGGCGTCGGCGGGCAGTTCGATGATCCCGTCGTGATCCTCGCCCAGCCCCAGTTCGCGCGCCGAACACATCATGCCGTTGGATTCGACTCCGCGGATTGCGCTCTTGCGCAATTCCATGCCGTTGGTCGGCACCACCGCGCCCGCCACACCCAGCACGCCGATCATGCCGGCGCGCGCATTGGGCGCGCCGCATACGACCTGCAACGGCGCACCGTCGCCCAGATCGACCGACAGCACCTGCAATTTGTCCGCCTGCGGATGGCGCTCCGCCGTCAGCACCCGCGCGATGCGAAACGCCGACAAAGCCGCGCTGGTATCGCCCACGCTTTCGATTTCGAGCCCGAGCGAGGTCATCGTGCGCGCGATCGTGGCCGCATCGGCGGTGGTGTCGAGATGGCGTTTCAGCCAGGACAGTGCGAATTTCATGCCCGCACTCCCCCCGCCTGTACCCCAACGCCGCCCGACAGTGTCGGCACATCGAGCGCGGCGAAGCCATAATGCCCCAGCCACCGCTGATCGCCGTCGAAAAACGGCCGCAAATCGTCCATTCCGTATTTCAGCATCGCCAGCCGGTCGACGCCGGTGCCAAACGCAAACCCCTGCCATTCGTCAGGGTCGAGTCCGCCTGCTGCGATCACATGCCGGTTGACCATGCCCGAGCCGAGCACCTCCATCCAGCCGCCATCGGCGGTATCACCGCCCCCACCGATTACCCGCTTGCCGCCCACCAGCGTATAGCCGACATCGACTTCGACCGAAGGCTCGGTGAACGGAAAATAGCTCGGGCGCAGGCGCAAGACGATGTCATCGCGTTCGAAAAACGCCTTCAGAAAGGTCTCCAGCGTCCATTTCAGATGGCCCAGGTGGATGCCCTTGTCGATCACCAGACCCTCGATCTGGTGAAACATCGGGGTGTGCGTCGCATCACTGTCCGACCGGTATACCCGCCCCGGCGCAATGATCCGCACCGGCGCGCCGCCCATGATCATCGTGCGGATCTGCACCGGCGACGTGTGCGTGCGCAACAGCATCGAGCGGCCTGCGTCATCCTTGTCGGGGAAATAGAACGTGTCGTGCATCGCGCGCGCCGGATGCGTTTCGGGCATGTTGAGCGCGGTGAAATTGTGCCAGTCGTCCTCGATCTCGGGCCCGCTGGCGACGGCAAAGCCCATGTCGGCAAAGATCTCGGCCAGTTCGTCCATCACCTGGCTGACCGGATGCACCGACCCGCGCGGGGTTTCGGGCGCGGGCAGCGACAGATCGACGCGTTCGGAGGCCAGACGCATTTCAAGCGCCGCGCTTTCCAGCGCAGCCTTGCGCGCGGCCAGCGTGGCCGTCACCTGTTCGCGCGCCGCGTGGATCTGCGGGCCCTGCGCCAGCCGTTCCTCGGGCGTCATCGCACCCAGCGTCTTCAGCAGCGCCGAAACCCAGCCCTGTTTGCCAAGCGCGGCGACGCGTAACGCCTCGACGGCATCGGGCGTATCGGCGGCGGCGATCGCCGCAAGTGTGTGATCGAGCTGTTCCATGATGCCCGCGGCGCTAGCGGGATTTGGGCGCGAATAAAACCCAAATCCTCCCCGGAACGGGGAGGGGGACCGCCCGCAGGGTGGTGGAGGGGCGGTGCCTCGGAGACGACATCGCCTGGACGCGCTGTACTACGGTGCCCCCCGAACGGGTGGCGCCATGAGGCACGGCCCCTCCACCACGGCTTCGCGTGGTCCCCCTCCCCATTCCGGGGAGGATTTTACTCGGCGTCCAACCCATACGCCGTGTGCAACACGCGCACCGCCAGTTCGGTCTCATCCGAATCGATCAGCACCGAAACCTTGATCTCCGACGTGCTGATCGCCTGGATATTGATCGCCCGGTCCGCCAGCGCGCGGAACATCGTCGCGGCAACGCCGGCATGGCTGCGCATGCCAACGCCGACGACCGAGATCTTCGACACTTTGGAATCGGTGCTGAGCTTTTCGTAGCCGATCGTCGCGCGGTTCGCGTCGAGCAGCACTTTGGTGCGTTCCAGGTCCGACTGCGGCACGGTAAACGTGACGTCGGTGTCGGTATCGGCGCGGCCGACGTTCTGGATGATCATGTCGACGTTGATGTTCGCTTCGGCCAGCGGGCCGAAGATTTCGGCGACAGCGCCCGGCCGGTCGGGCACCGCGGTCAGGATGACTTTGGCATCGTTCTTGTCGGCGGCGATGCCGGTGATCAGCTGGCGTTCCATATCCAGTCCTTCCAGTTCGTCATCGGACACGATCATCGTGCCGGGCAGGGTGTCGGCGGCGGGCGCGGTTTCGTCGATGAACGACGACAGCACCTGGACGCGGACGTTTTCCTTCATCGCCAGGCTGACCGAGCGTGTTTGCAAGACTTTCGAACCGACCGAGGCCAATTCGAGCATTTCCTCATACGTCACGTTCTTGAGCTTGCGTGCCTTGGCAACGATGCGCGGGTCGGTGGTATAGACCCCGTCGACATCGGTATAGATGTCGCAACGATCGGCCTTGATCCCGGCAGCGACCGCGACCGCCGACGTGTCCGAACCGCCCCGGCCCAATGTGGTCACGCGATTGGCGTCCGACAGCCCCTGAAACCCGGGGATCACCGCGATTTCGCCGGCAGCCATCGACGCCAGCAAAGCCTCGGAATCGATCCCCTCGATCCGCGCCTTGGCAGCAGCATCGTCGGTGTGGATCGGCAATTGCCAGCCCAGCCACGACCGCGCCTGGCACCCCAGCGCCTGCAGGTGCAGCGCCAGCAGCCCGGCGGTGACCTGCTCGCCGCTGGCCACGACCACGTCGTATTCGGCCGGGTCGTACAGCGCGCTTGCCTCGCGGCAGAAATTGACCAGGCGGTCGGTTTCGCCCGCCATCGCCGAGACGACCACGGCGACTTCGTGCCCGGCGGCCTGCTGGCGCTGGACGATCCGCGCGACGCGGCGGATGCGCTCGGTGCCGGCCATCGAGGTGCCGCCGAATTTCATCACGATGCGGGACACGGTGTTGCAGCTCCTAAACGTAAGAATATTGCCCGTTGCGCCCATGGACCGGGCCAGCGGAGCGCTTTAGGGGTGGGGCATGAGCAATGCAACAGCGATTCCCGGCACCATCCGTCCCGATGAGGCCGCGCATTTCGGACGCCTGGCCGATGACTGGTGGGACCCGGCCGGATCGTCGGCGATGCTCCACCGGCTGAACCCGGTGCGGCTGCGGTTTATCCGCGATGCGATCGACGCGCATTTCGCCACCGAAGTGCGCACGATGCGCCCGCTGGCGGGCCGCCGCGCGATCGATGTGGGGTGCGGCGCGGGGCTGCTAGCCGAGCCCCTGGCGCGCATGGGCGCCGCGGTGACCGGGGTGGATGCGGCGCAGGACAATATCCGCGTCGCCGCTGCTCATGCCGGCGCGGGCGGCCTGGCGATCGATTACCGGTGCGGCGATATCGCCGACATGGGCCTGGCGGGCTTCGACCTGGTAACCAGCATGGAAGTGATCGAGCACGTTGCCGACAAGGCGGCATTCGTTGCCGCGCTGGCCGGCGCGCTCGGCGATCAGGGCCTGATGGTGCTGTCGACCCCCAACCGCACCGCCGCATCGCGCCTGTTGCTGGTCGAGGCGGCAGAACGCATCGGCATGGTCCCGCGCGGCACGCATCACTGGGCCGATTTCATCACGCCGGTCGAACTGCACGATGTGCTTGCTGGCGCTGGCCTGACCATGGGCCATCCGCAAGGCATCGCGTGGAGCCCCAATGCCGGGCTGCACCTGTCGGACAATCTGGCGCTGAATTACATCGTGACGGTGACGCGCACCGTCTGAGCGTCACTCCACCGGCGAAGGCAGAAACCGCTCGATCAGATCGCGCGCCAGACGCGCCGGCTTCATCGTGACCGCATCGAGGCAGCACCAGCTCGATGTCACTTCGGCCAGCACGACTTCGCCGCGCTTGATCACCGTCTGGTACATCGCGCGCGCGCCCTGCACCTTTTCCAGCACGACATGCGCGATCGGCAGGTCGTTGGCGAATGTCGGGCGGCGGTACGTGATCTCATGCTTCAGCGCGACCCACAGGTGCCGCGCGACGTCCTCGGCCGGCGCCAGCGCACGCCAGTGATCGATCACCGCGTCCTGGACCCATTTCAGATATGAGGCGTTATTGACATGACCCATGAAGTCGATGTCGGCCGGATCGATCAGGATCGGGTACTGATAGGGTGCGGGCGGGGCAAAGGTGTTCACCGGAGCGCCATACCACGCCGGGTGACAGCCCACCAGCGAGGATATGTTGCAATACCGCAACCTGTTCCTTCGAAGCCGTGCGCCCAAATGCTTGGGCATGACCGAGTCGCTGCACCCGGCGACATCTTCCAGCAAGTCAAAACTTTCCATTGTGGAAAATGAAGCCTCCTCTGAGCCCCTCTCCTTTAGGGGAGGGGTTGGGGTGGGGCCTCACAGCACTCGCCAACGTTGATGGAAATACCCAAACCGGGGGATGCAACCGAGAGGCCCCACCCCCGGCCCCTCCCCTGAAGGGGAAGGGAGAAAGAAAATCAACCGAACGCCGCCGCCCACTCGGCCTCTTTGAAACCCACCAGCAGCCCACCGGGATACGCCACGATCGGCCGCTTGATCAGCGACGGTTGCGCCACCATCAGCGCCACGGCCTTGGCCGCATCGATATCCGCCTTGTCTGCATCCGACAGCTTGCGAAACGTCGTCCCGGCGCGGTTCAACACTTTGTCCAACCCCGCCACGGCGACCCACTGTGTCACCATATCAGGCGCCACCCCGGCCTTTTTGTAATCGTGAAACACATATGCCACGCCATGCGCATCAAGCCAGGTGCGGGCCTTTTTCACGGTGTCGCAGTTGGGAATTCCATAGACCAGCACGCCCATCACCTGATCACTCCATGATCTCGATAACCTCGACCGCGTCCGGCCTGCCCGCAAAGTCCACCAGTTCGCCCGCTTCAGCGTCCATGATTGCACGCACCAACGGCGCAGTAAACGACAGCAATCCCGCCGCCGGATCGGCCTCGTCATCGCCGACGATCGTAATCGTACGCGTCTGGCCATTGTGGCGGATCGTCACGGTACAGCCAAACGCCACTTTGCTGCCGTCGGCCAGCGGCATCAGCTCGGCGCTCGACTGCCGCGTGCTCCAGTAACGATGATCGCGCCGCGCAACCTTGATCGCGGCTTCGTCGCTCAGCGTGGGGATCAGCGCCTCGATCCGCGCCAGTTCCGCGCCGATCATTGCCAGCCCGCGCGCGGTCACGCGGTTCGGGCCGGGCGGGATCGGCCGCTCGAACTTGGGTTCCATGTGTTCGTCGTCGCCTTCGCGGCGGAATGCGACGCTCATGCCCCACCCGTTTCTGGCGCGACCCAGTCATCGAGATCGGGCGCCTGCCCGATCAGCGCCAGGCCATGCGCGATCGAGGTCAATTCGTCGCCGCTGGCGATCCGGCCTTCATCGAAACGCGCCGCAAACAACGCGCGCACCGCCGGGATCAGCGACGATCCACCGGTCAGGAACACATGGTCGATCTGATCCGCCGTCAGCCCCGCGCTCGCCAGCGCCTCGTCCACCGTATCGCCGATCCGCGCCAGATCGGGCGCGATCCAGCGTTCGAAATCGGCGCGCGCGACATCGGCATCGATCGACAGACCGGCGCCGTTGAACGCGAATTGCCCATGCGTCTCGCGCGACAGCGCGCGTTTCAGCGTGCCCACCGCATCGTACAGCGCATAGCCCAGCTCATTCTCGACCACCGCGATCATCCGCCCGATCGCGACAGGGTCGGTCGCGCTGCGCTGCAATTTGCTCAGCTGGTCCATGGTCTTGCGGTTGCGCATCAGCGCCAGCCGCGACCAGTCGCCGAAATCGGCAAAGTGCCCCGGCGCAATCTCCAGCTCCTTGTCGAACGAACGATACGTACCGCCCTTGCCCAGTAGCGGCAGCACCAGATTGTCCATGATCCGGTAATCGAACCGATCGCCGGCAATGCCGATACCCGCCGAGCCCAGCGGCGTACACCGCCGCGCCGCGCCCGGCGCCTCGACCCGCACGATCGAAAAATCGCTCGTTCCGCCACCGAAATCCGCGACGAGCAAGGTCGCCGGCTCGGTCAGCCGCGAGGCAAAGCTGTACGCCGCGCCCAGCGGCTCATACACATAATGCACGGGCCGCCCGAGCATCGCGAACATCGCCTGATACCGCGTATGCGCCAGCGCCGCATCGGGCCGCGACCCGACATAGCGCACCGGCCGCCCGACCACGATCCGGTCGGGCAGATCGGCCAGCGCCAACCCGCCATGCGCGACCAGATGATCGAGGAAAATCGCGCCGAGCTCTTCGAACCGCAGCCGTTTTTCGAATATCCCGGCGTTTTCGAACGCCGCATTGGCCGCGACCGATTTGAACGACTGGATAAACCGGCATTCCTGCGGAAAATCGAGAAATTCCGAAATCGCCCAGGGGCCGGCCTCGTGCGCCAACCCACGCGGCTGCGTATGATCCTGCCAGAAGCACAGCGCCGAACGGAACACCGCGCCGGGGCCATCGGGCGCGGCAAATTCGATCAGATCGACCGCGCCCGCGCCATCTGCGCGGGCGATGACCGAATTGGTCGTGCCGAAATCTATGCCGAGCGCGCCGGTCGGCATGGTCGGGTTTCCTCTGGTGGTGATGCCAAGGGCGGCGCTATGCCAGCGGGGGGGCCATCGGGCAACTGTAGATGCGCCGCCGGCGGCCAAGGGCCATTGCCCTTGGATCCCGTTTTACTGGCTTGCGCGCTTCAATTGCGTGCCTGCCGCAAAGGTGGACATTTTGCCTGGAATGGGGAAAGGCACAGCACGTATGAGCCGCAACACTTTCGGACACGTTTTCCGCTTCACCACCTGGGGCGAGAGCCATGGACCAGCCCTTGGCGCGGTGGTCGATGGCTGCCCGCCCGGTCTGGTTCTGGACGAAACGCTGATCCAGCCGTTTCTCGACGCGCGCCGGCCCGGGCAATCGCGTTTTACCACGCAGCGGCAGGAGCCCGACCAGGTGCGCATCCTGTCAGGCGTGTTCGAGGGGCGCACGACCGGCACACCGATCAGCCTGATGATCGAGAACGTGGACCAGCGGTCGAAGGATTACTCGGACGTGGCCGTCGCCTACCGCCCCGGCCATGCCGATTATGCCTATGACGCGAAATACGGCTTTCGCGATTATCGCGGTGGCGGGCGATCATCGGCGCGCGAAACTGCCGCGCGCGTGGCGGCGGGTGCGGTGGCGCGGCTGGTGATTCCCGAGGTTGCCATCGTGGGCTATGTCAGCGCAATCGGTGGCGATGCGATCGATCCGGCGCGGTTTGACGCAGCCGAAATTGCGCGCAATCCGTTCTTTTGCCCCGATCCTGTCGCTGCCGCGCGCTGGGAAGCGCTGGTCGATGGCGCGCGCAAGGCCGGGTCTTCGCTGGGCGCGGTCGTCGAATGCGTGGCAACCGGGGTTCCCGCCGGCTGGGGCGCGCCACTGTACAGCAAGCTCGATGCCGAACTGGCCTATGCGATGATGGGCATCAACGCGGTGAAAGGTGTCGAGATCGGCGATGGCTTTGCCGCTGCTGCCAACACCGGCGAAGGCAATGCCGACCCTATGCGGCCCGGCAATGCCGGCCCGATTTTCACCGCAAACCATGCAGGCGGCATCGCCGGGGGCATCTCCACCGGGCAGCCGGTGGTGGTGCGCGTGGCGTTCAAGCCGACGTCTTCAATCCTGACGCCGATGCCCACGATCACCCGCGACGGCGATGCGACCGAATTGCTGACCAAAGGGCGTCATGATCCGTGCGTCGGCATTCGCGGCGTGCCGGTGGTCGAGGCGATGATGGCGGTGGTGCTCGCCGATCAAAGGCTGCTCCACCGCGCGCAATGCGGGTAATCAATGCAAAAGCCCCTCCCCTTCAGGGGAGGGGTTGGGGTGGGGCCGCGCCCCACTCGCCGACGCTGATGGATTTATCTCGAGCGGGGATTGTAGCCGAGAGGCCCCACCCCCGGCCGCTCCCCTGAAGGGGAGGGGAGCAGAAGGAGTTTAGCGTGAAGCAGCGGCTGACATTGTGGATCGTCATCGGCATGTTCGCCGGCATCGCGCTGGGCGCCGCGCTTCACCAGGCGCTGCCTGCCGATAGTCGGGCGCTGGTCACCACCGCCGACCTGCTGAAACTGCTGCCCGAAGTGTTCCTGCGCCTGATCAAGATGATCATCGCGCCGCTGATCCTGGCCACGCTGATCACCGGCATCGCAGCGATGGGCGACAGCAGTGCCCTGGGCCGGATCGGAGGCCGCGCGCTTGCCTGGTTCGTCTGCGCCACCCTGACCTCGATCAGCCTGGGCCTGGTGCTGGTCAATCTGTTCCAGCCAGGGCACGGCCTGCATTTCGTTGCCGCCGCGCCGGTCGGCGCGCTGTCCACCGCCGATTTCACGTTCCGCCACTTCGCGCTGGAAATCGTGCCGACCAGCGTGATCGATGCGATGGCGCAGAACAATGTGCTGCAGATCCTGGTGTTTGCGCTGTTTGCCGGCGTCGCGCTGTCGGCGCTGGGTAAAACCGGTGAGCCGCTGGTGCGCGGCGCGCAAGCGCTGGTCGCGATGATGCTGACGATGACCGGCTATGTCATGCAGGCCGCGCCGCTGGCGGTGTTCGGCGCGCTGGCCTCGGTCATTGCGGTGCGGGGCCTGGGTATCCTGATCACCTATGGCGCGTTCGTCGCCGAATTCTATGGCGGTCTCGCGCTGTTCTGGCTGATCCTGTTTTCGGTCGCCAGCGCGTTCATGGGCCGCCGCGCCTGGCTGCTGGCGCGCTATATCCGCGAACCGCTGTTGCTCGCGTATTCCACGGCCAGTTCCGAAAGCGCGTTGCCCCGCCTGTTCGAGGCGCTCGACCGCTATGGCATCCCCCGGCGCATATCGGGTTTCGTGCTGCCGCTGGGCTATTCGTTCAATCTCGACGGCTCGATGATGTACACCAGCTTTGCCACGATGTTCATCGCGCAGGCCTACAACATCCCGCTGTCCGCGGGGCAGCAGATCGCCATGCTGCTGACGCTGATGATCACATCGAAAGGCATCGCCGGCGTGCCGCGTGCCAGCCTGGTCGTGATCGCCGCCACGCTGACCCAGTTCGGCCTGCCGATCGAGGGCATCGCGCTGCTGCTGGGTGTCGATACGTTCCTCGACATGGGGCGAACCGCAACCAATGTCGTGGGCAACGCGGTTGCAACCGCCGTCATCACGCATTGGGAGGGGATGCTGCAACCCCCGCACGATCCGGATGCGGAGATGGCGCCCGCCGAGGTTCCCAACTGAACGGGCGGAGCCGCTTACTTGGCGATCTCGACCGGCGTAAACATGCCCATGCCGCACGATCCGCGCGGGCCGCCGCCGGGCCCGCCGTATTCCATCACGGTGATGATATCGGTGTTGCACAGTTCGCTGAGCGAGGTTTCGTATTTGAACGAACGGTATGTGCCAAGACCGTTGCAGCGCTGGGGCAGTGTCACGCGGTAGACGTCGCGGCCGCCCATATGGAAATCGATCGTCCAGTCATCCTGCACTTCGCTGTCGCGGATGCTGGTGATCGGGATGCAGTTCTTGGCCGGACCGATCGCGTGGGCCAGCGGTGTCTTCGGACTGTGGCCGTCATTCCCGGCACCGACAGCCGTCGCGGCAAATCCGGCGAGGCCGATCAGGCCCATGGTGACAAACAGGGTGTTCCGCTTCATGTCGCAGACGCCTTCGCTTGGCGCGCCGGCTTGGTCGGCGCAGGTTGTACCCCCGGTGCCATGATCTTGGGCTTAAATGCGCAAAGGTCAATGACCGAGCAGTGCCAGCATTCGGGTTTTCGCGCCTTGCACACATAGCGGCCGTGCAGGATCAACCAATGATGCGCGCCGATGCGGAACGGCGCCGGCACTTTTTTCTCGAGCCCGCGCTCGACCGCCTCGACGGTCTTGCCCCTGGCCATGCCGGTGCGGTTGCACAGGCGGAAGATATGCGTGTCCACGGCAAAGGCTTCCGCGCCGAACGCGGTGTTGAGCACCACATTGGCCGTCTTGCGCCCCACACCCGGAAGCGCGGTCAGCGCGTCGCGATCACCGGGCACTTCGCCGCCGTGATCGCGGATCAGCATATGCGACAGCGCGATCACGTTCTTCGCCTTGCCGTTGAACAGCCCGATCGTCTTGATGTGCTCTTTCAAGCCGTCTTCGCCAAGCGCGACCATCTGCGCGGGAGTCGTCACTTGCGCAAACAGCGCGCGCGTCGCCTTGTTTACCCCGACGTCGGTCGATTGCGCCGACAGCGTGACCGCGACGAGCAACTGGTACGTGTTGCCGAACGCCAGCTCGGTTTCGGGCGCCGGGTTGGCTTCGGCCAGGCGGCGAAAGAATTCAAAGATCTGCGCTCTGGTCATGGGGCCGCGTCAAAGATCCAGCACTTGCGCCATCGTATAGCGCCCGGGTGCCCGGCCCAGGATCCATTCGGCCGCACGCACGGCGCCGCGCGCAAAGATCGCGCGGTTTTCGGCCATGTGCGACAGCGTCAGCCGTTCGTTGTCGGCCAGGAAATGCACAGCATGGTCGCCCGCGACGCTGCCTCCGCGCAAGGCAGCAAAGCCGATGGCGCCGGGCTCGCGCGCGCCGGTCATGCCGTCACGGCCGCGCTGTGCGACATCGGCCAGCGTTTCGTTGCGCCCGCGCGCCGCCGCCTCGCCCAGCAGCAGCGCGGTGCCCGATGGCGCGTCGACCTTGAGCCGGTGATGCGTCTCGACGATCTCGATATCCCAGTCGGGCCCGAGCCGTTCGGCCGCCTCGCGCACCAGATGCGCCAGCAACGTGACGCCAAGCGACGTGTTGCCGGTCTGCAGCAACGGGATCGTCACTGCCGCCGCGTCGATCAGCCAGTGATGCCGTTCGGTCAGGCCGGTCGTGCCGATCACCAGCGGCACACCGGCCGCAATCGCTGCCTCGCACGTGGCTTCGATCCCGGCGGGCGCCGAAAAATCAATCAGCACATCGCAGTGTGGTGCCAGCGTTGCCGGATCGCCCCCTTTATCGACGCCGCCGGCATAGTCGTGGCCACCGGCGGCGATCGCATCGCGCAGCGCCTGGCCCATGCGGCCCTGGCTGCCGATAATCCCGATTCTGGCCATCGTTTCCCTCTCCCGCACCGCGCCTGCACCACCCTCTACAGCGCGCGATTGGGGCGTCAACGCGCCCGGAAAATGCGCGCGGTGTCATATGGCCGAAATAAGGGTTTGCTCCTGTGCAAAACGGCCCGGATTCGCTTGGGTTTCTGGCGTCAGGTGCTATGGCCGAACCTATGGCCAGCACCAATGAAAACATCCCCAACGCCAATTCCTACGGCGCCGATTCCATCAAGGTCCTCAAGGGGCTGGACGCGGTGCGAAAGCGCCCCGGCATGTACATCGGGGATACCGATGACGGCTCTGGCCTGCATCACATGGTGTTCGAAGTGTCGGACAATGCGATCGACGAGGCGCTGGCCGGGCATTGCGATCTCGTCCTGATCGAGCTGAATCCCGACGGGTCGGTTTCGGTCGAAGACAACGGACGCGGCATCCCCACGGGCATCCATTCGGAAGAAGGCATCTCGGCCGCCGAAGTCATCATGACGCAGCTGCACGCGGGCGGAAAATTCGAAAACACCAGCGATGACAACGCCTACAAGGTGTCTGGCGGGCTGCACGGCGTGGGCGTATCGGTGGTCAACGCGCTGTCCGAATGGCTGGAGCTGACGATCTGGCGCGATGGCAAGGAGCACTGGATGCGCTTTGCGCACGGCGATGCGGTCGCGCCGCTGATCGAGCGCGGCGATGCGCCGGTCGTGGACGGCAAAGTGAAAAAGGGCACCCGCGTGACCTTTTCCGCCAGCCACGACACGTTCAAGAACGTGCTCGAGTTCGATTTCGACAAGCTCGAGCATCGCTATCGCGAGCTCGCGTTCCTCAATTCGGGCGTGCGCATCCTGTTGCGCGACTGCCGCCATGCCGAGGTCAAGGAACATGACCTCTATTACGTCGGCGGAATCGGCGCGTTCGTCAAATTTCTCGATCGCAACAAGATCCCGCTGGTGCCGGAGCCGATCACGATCAGCGCCGAACGCGATGGCGTGGGCATCGATGTCGCGCTGCAATGGAACGACAGCTATTACGAAAACGTCCTGACCTTTACCAACAACATCCCGCAGCGCGACGGCGGCACGCACCTGGCCGCATTCCGCGCCGCGCTGACGCGCACGATCAACGGCTATGCCGAGCGGTCGGGCATGATGAAAAAGGAAAAGATCACGCTGTCGGGCGACGACATGCGCGAAGGGCTGACCGCGATCGTCTCGGTCAAGCTGCCCGATCCCAAATTTTCGAGCCAGACCAAGGACAAGCTGGTCAGTTCCGAAGTGCGCCAGCCGCTGGAAAGCCTGATGGCGGACAAGATGAACGAATGGCTGGAGGAAAATCCCGCCCACGCCAAGGCCGTCATCCACAAGGTGATCGACGCCGCCGCCGCGCGCGAAGCCGCCCGCCGCGCGCGCGAACTGACCCGCCGCAAGGGCGCGATGGACATCGCCAGCCTGCCCGGCAAGCTCGCCGATTGCCAGGAACGCGACCCGTCGAAATGCGAACTGTTCCTGGTCGAAGGCGACTCCGCCGGCGGCTCGGCCAAGCAGGGTCGCGACCGGAAAATCCAGGCGATCCTGCCGCTCAAGGGCAAGATCCTCAATGTCGAGCGCGCACGCTTTGACCGGATCATCGGTTCGAAGGAAGTCGGCACGCTGATCCAGGCGATGGGCACCGGCATCCGCGATGAATTCAACATCGAAAAGCTGCGCTATCACAAGATCGTGATCATGACCGACGCCGATGTCGACGGCGCCCACATCCGCACGCTGTTGCTGACGTTCTTTCACCGCCAGCTGCCCGAGATCATCAAGCAGGGCCACCTGTTCATCGCCCAGCCGCCGCTGTACAAAGTCGGCAAGGGCCGCAGCGAAGTCTACCTGAAAGACAATGCCGCGCTCGATCGCTACCTGGTCGAAGCAGGCGTGGCGGGCCGGGTGCTGGAAACGCGCGGCGGCGCGCGCATGGGCGCCGATCTGACCGCGCTGGTCGATCACGCGCTGCGGTTGCGCGACCTGATGGCCTTCGTCCCGCGCCGCTATGACCCCGCCATCGTCGAATCACTGGCGATGGCCGGCGCCCTCGAACCCACGCTGGATGATGCCGGCCGCGTCGCCGCGCTGGCGCGCACCGCCGCGTGGCTCGATCGCGGCGATACCGAAGCGCGCTGGTCCGCCGACCTCGCCGAAGAAGGCGGCTACCACATCAAGCGCGCCTGGCGCGGCGTAACCGATCACCACGTGATCGAACCCGGCTTCCTCGTCAGCCAGGAAGCCCGCCGCCTCCATCGCCTCGCCGGCGAACACGCCGATGTCTATGAAGGCGGCGTACGCCTCGTGCGCTCGGCCGCCGCGGCGCCCGAGCCCGAACCCGTGGTGGATGGCGAAGACGATGCGGCAGCCGCCGCCGCCGCACCCGTCCGCGCAAAAGCCACCGCCGATGCCCTGACCCGGCCTTTGCAACTGGTCGAGGCGATCTTTGCCGCCGGCCGCAAGGGCCTGTCCGTCCAGCGTTACAAGGGCCTGGGCGAAATGAACGCAGACCAGTTGTGGGAAACCACGCTCGACCCCGAAGTGCGCTCGCTGCTCCAGGTCAAGATCGAGGACGCCGACGTCACCGACGAAATCCTGACCCGCCTGATGGGCGACGTCGTCGAACCCCGCCGCGAATTCATCCAGGACAACGCGCTCAACGTGGCCAACCTCGACGTCTAAACGCCCTGCCTAAAAGCCCTCCCCCTGAAGGGGCAGGCTTGGGTGGGGGCGTACAACGCCAGAGCGTAGCGCAAACCCCCACCCCAAATCAGATCACCGCCAGCCAGGATGCCGCGCGCGGTAGTAGTGCATGCCCGCCTCACGCTCCGCATCGGCCTGACGCGCCAACTGCTCCGCCCGCGCAAAATGCCCGCCGAAATCAGGGCCATGCTCCGCCTGGATCATATGCAGCACACCGATCGCCTCCTTCAAGTCATGATCCGCCACTTGCGTCTTGTCATGAATTTCATCCGCCAAAGCCGCAGTCGCGATCAATGCCCCACCCGCGATCAGCACAATTGCTCCGATTTTCATAAGATCATCTCCTCACCCGTCCACGCATATGGACACGCATCAGGTAGGTCGGCGTTCCTGAATGCTTTCTGACGGGTTCGATTACGGTTTGGACAGACAACAAATGCCTCCGGCGGGTCGCTTTTTTGCCTCCGGCGGGGGCGTTTTTTTGCCTCCGGCGGGTCAGGGCCATCGCCCTGACAACCCGTTACCGTCCAGCGCCGCGCGCGCCATCAGCGTGGACGCGACACCAGAAAAAGCCCCTCCCCTTCAGGGGAGGGGTTGGGGTGGGGCCCAACCCCACTCGCCAAGACAAGCCAAATAAACGCCGCTCTTCCCGAACAGCAAACCGGAACAACCCCGAACCCCCACCACTTCATCCCCCAAAGGACCCCCCATGCGCCCAACAACCACGCCGCAAACAATCGCCGCCCTGCTGCTGACCGCATGCGCCTTCGCAACAACCGCCCAGGCCACACCCCAGACCATCGCCACAATGCGCGATCACCGCCGCATCATCCTGATCGCCGCACCCCAAGCGAACGACACCCAGGCTGCCGCCCAAACCGCCATCCTGTCCCATTGGAAAAAACAAGCCGACGAACGCGACATCTCGGTGATCACCATAACCGGCCTGACCGTGACCGGCGCCGCCGACAAAGCTGAAGCCCTCCGCCACCGTTACCAGCTCAAGCCCGACAGCTTTCAGGTCCTGCTCATCGGCAAGGACGGCCACGTCGCCATCCGGTCTGCCCATCCGATCACAGCAGAGAATTTGCAGAGCGCGATCGATGCCATGCCGATGCGGCAAGCGGGGCTGTCTTGAGCTCGAACTAGCAGCGCAATATCCAGCCGCTGCGAGGTGGCCACCTTGCAGTTCGCACCTAACAAGTATTGCGTCCCCGGAACTCTTGTTTCAAATTCCAGCGAGGAAGCATCAGCCGAATTGCTCATGGCCTTAAAGCTCCTCCAAGAACGACGTTATAAATATAATTTTTAAAATTATAAATATCTCTTTCGCCGGCAAATATATAGCCATTTTTATACCTATATATTATATCTTTTGGTTTAAAATAATAATTATTATTATAATTATAATCACCAATTACATCTTTTGAGGCGTATAATTCGTTCGGTATAGAACGTTTTTCCCATGGTGGTTGCGCTTCTTCTGGCGCTAAATCCCACATTATCGTAACTATGTTATAGGACGATAGCCCGTAAGGATTGTTACCTCCGGCAGGATATGGAGAATGGCCGGGGTCCTGTTCTATTTCATATGCAGTGGATTTAAGTGTATCATCGTCATTTCCAAACATGAAAAGCGTTCGTTGTTTTTGCTCCGAATACCTGGCATCAAAATCATGATGAACTCCCGTCATCGCTCTAATCTGTGAGATACGCACAGTAGGATCTTCTGATGCGTCAAAAATTCCGAATACACGGCATTTTTCTTTATAATATTTAACCGGAACGAAATAATGAAACTGCCACAGGAGCTGATTAGCTCGGCCAACCGAAACATGACGCGCCTCCATCCGAGTTCGCAAAAAAGCCACAAGCTCAACCACATTGGCCCTCGCCTGCCCCTCCAAGGGTTTCGCTCTAGGATCTGGGAAGGGTTCGTATTTCGGGATAGGCAAGCCGCCACTGATCGCAGCCTCAACACGTTCGAACATTCTCGGGATGTAGAGAACAAAAATGATACCGAAACCAACCGTTAAACGGCGCTTGGTCGACCCACTCTTGAACCATGCCGGCATCAAATGCGGGAATTTCATCGCGTGTTCCTTCGGACTTCGCCGGTTTCCCGCAAACGCCATTGACAAGATTTAGGCCGCGCCATGGCGCCACTTCGTTCCGGCTCCATAGGATCCGGGGACACATTAATTAATCGATACGATTTAAATCTGTCACGACGAGACGCTCCGCCGAAACAATACACTGATCAGACAGTAACGGGATCAAAGGGTAATAACCCTTTGCCGCCGGAGGCATAAAAAAGCCCGAACCGCAAAACTGCAATCCGGGCCTTTTCCAAATCCAGAACTGAAACGCGTTACTCCGCCGCGATCCCCGCAGCGTTGAACATATCGGGCATCGCATCCAGGAATGGGTCCGCATTGGCGGCGGTCTTTGCCTTGCGCCGGCCGTCGAACGCATCCCACACTTCGTTCCAGCTGCCGCGCGTGGCGCCCTTCGAATACTCGGTCGCGCGGGTTTCGAAGAAGTTGGCGTGTTCGACGCCGTTGAGCAGCGGGGTCAGCCAGGGGAGCGGGTGTTCTTCGATCATGTAGACCGGGGCGAAGCCGAGTTGGCCGAGGCGCCAGTCGGCGATGTAGCGGATGTAGCGCTTGATTTCCTTGGCGCTCATGCCGGGGACCGGGCCTTGTTCGAAGGCGAGATCGATGAACGCGTCTTCGAGGCGGACGGTTTTCTGGCAGCAGTCGATGATGTCTTCCTTGACCGCCTTGGTCAGGCAGCCGCGTTCCGCGACGAAGGCGTGGAACAGGCGGATGATACCTTCGCAGTGGAGCGTTTCGTCGCGGACCGACCAGGTGACGATCTGGCCCATGCCCTTCATCTTGTTGAAGCGGGGGAAGTTCATCAGCATCGCGAACGAGGCGAACAGCTGCAGGCCTTCGGTAAAGCCGCCGAACATCGCGAGGGTGCGCGCGATGTCTTCATCGGTGTCGACGCCGAACTGTTGCAGGTAGTCGTGCTTGGCCTTCATTTCCTCGTATTCGAGGAACATGCCGTATTCGGATTCGGGCATGCCGATGGTGTCGAGCAAGTGCGAATAGGCCGCGATGTGCACCGTTTCCATGTTCGAAAACGCCGCCAGCATCATCTTGACTTCGGTGGGTTTGAACACGCGGGCGTATTTGTCGTGGTAGCAATCCTGCACCTCGACATCGGCCTGGGTGAAAAAGCGGAAGATCTGCGTCAGCAGGTTGCGTTCGTGCTCGCTGATCTTCTGCGCCCAGTCGCGGCAATCTTCGCCCAGGGGAACTTCCTCGGGCATCCAGTGGACCTGTTGCTGCCGCTTCCAGAACTCATAGGCCCAGGGGTATTCGAAGGGCTTGTAGGTCTTGCGGGCTTCGAGAAGAGACATGGGGTGCTCCGGGGAATTTGATTATAACGAAATGGGAAAGGGCCTCCGGCGGGCAAGGGCTATTGCCCTTGCATCCCGTTAGCTGGCCTTGGCGTGTGCCGGGTGCCCGGCATCCAGAGGCCTGCGCCGGGAGACAATCTGCCGCTGCGCGGCGAGACGCAAACGCCCGATCGGCACACAGATCAGGACGAACCCGGGATGCAAGGGTGTAACCCTTGCCCGCCGGAGGCTCCTGCTTACTGACACGCCAGGCATTCCTCGTAATCGGTCTGCGACTGCAGCTCGATGATCGGCGCCTCGGCGGTGTTGTCAGCTTCGACCCCGCCGGCGTACCCGGCGCGCTGCACCGATTTCGAGCGCAGGTAATACAGCGACTTGATGCCTTTTTCCCAGGCCTGGTAGTGGAGCATGAGCAGATCCCACTTATCGACGTCGGCGGGGATATACAGGTTCAGCGACTGCGCCTGGTCGATGTAGGGCGTGCGATCGGCGGCGAATTCGAGCAGCCAGCGCTGGTCGATTTCAAAGCTGGTCTTGTAGACGGCCTTTTCCTCGGGGCTGAGGAAATCGAGGTGCTGGACCGAGCCGCCGTGTTCGAGGATCGAATTCCAGACGTTGTTGGAATCCTTTGATTTCGACTGGAACAGCTTTTCCAGGTACGGGTTTTTCACCACGAACGAGCCCGACAGCGTCTTGTGCGTATAGATATTGGCGGGGATCGGTTCGATGCAGGCGGATGTGCCGCCGCAGATGATCGAGATCGATGCGGTCGGCGCGATCGCCATCTTGCACGAGAAGCGCTGCATGACGCCCATGTCGGCGGCATCGGGGCATGGACCGCGTTCCTGCGCGAGCAGCAGCGAGGCTTCGTCGGCGCGCGCGGCGATATAGCGGAACATCTTCATGTTCCAGGCCTTGGCCATCGCGCTTTCAAAGCCGATGCTTTTCTTCTGCAGGAACGAATGGAAGCCCATCACGCCCATACCGACCGAGCGCTCGCGCGCGGCGGAATACTTGGCGCGTGCCATTTCGTCGGGGGCACGTTCGATGAAATCCTGCAGCACGTTATCGAGGAAGCGCAGCACATCTTCGATGAAGACCTTGTCTTCGTGCCATTCTTCCCAGGTTTCCAGGTTCAGCGACGACAGGCAGCACACCGCGGTGCGATCGTTGCCCAGGTGGTCGCGCCCGGTCGGCAGCGTGATTTCCGAACACAGGTTCGACGTCGAAACTTTCAGGCCCAGGTCGCGATGGTGCTTGGGCATCATGCGGTTCACCGTGTCGGAAAACACGATATAGGGCTCACCTGTGGCGAGGCGCACTTCGACCAGTTTCTGGAACAGGCTGCGCGCATCGACTTTGCCGCGCACGCCGCCGTCCTTGGGGCTTTTCAGTTCGAATTCGCGCCCGTCGCGCACCGCTTCCATGAAGTCGTCGGTCAGCAGCACGCCGTGGTGCAGGTTGAGCGCCTTGCGGTTGAAATCGCCGCTGGGCTTGCGGATTTCGAGGAATTCCTCGATCTCGGGGTGCGACACGTCGAGATAGCACGCTGCCGAACCGCGCCGCAGCGACCCTTGCGAAATCGCCAGGGTCAGGCTGTCCATCACGCGCACGAACGGGATGATGCCGCTGGTCTTGCCATTCAGCCCGACGCTTTCGCCGATGCCGCGCACTTTGCCCCAATAGGTGCCGATGCCGCCCCCGCGCGAGGCGAGCCAGACGTTTTCGTTCCAGGTCGCAACGATGCCTTCCAGGCTGTCCTCGACCGAATTGAGATAGCACGAGATCGGCAGGCCGCGCCCGGTGCCGCCGTTGGACAGCACGGGCGTTGCCGGCATGAACCACAGGCGCGAGATATAGTCGTACAGGCGCTGGGCGTGCGCGGCATCTTCGGCATAGGCGGCCGCAACACGCGCGAACAGGTCCTGATAGGTTTCGCCGGGCAACAGGTAACGATCGTCGAGCGTGTCGCGGCCGAATTCGGTCAGCAGTGCATCGCGCGAGGGATCGGTGCGCACGGGGAACCGGCGCGCGTGGACTGCCTTTGAATCGTTGTCGTCGCGGATGCCGGCGGCCAGCACCGTTACGCCTGCGACTGCGGCGACCAGCGCCTCGCTACCCTGATCAAGCGCTGTCATGCCAACTGCCTTTTCCACACGTGGGCTGTCTTCCAGGCGGAGTTCGCCACCAGAGCCGTCTGCAATCGCGCTATCGCCAGTCCTGAAATCCACGCCACAATCCTTGCAAATTTTTCGACCCCGGAACGCACCCCGGTCTGGGTACATCCGGCCTGAACATCAGCCCGCCCCGTTGCCCGGGACAGGACGCCGCAGACGACTCACGCTCGATCCGAATGTACCAGCATTCGGAACAAACCATGAATCAAAATTGGAAACACCCCCGATTGCATCGAAGATCAACGACCGCTGCCGACGAAAGCCAGTGATATCAGCGCGTGGCGCCGATATCGTGCCTCACCCCTGTCGAAACAAGGCGTCTGCAACTAGGTCTTGAGGGTCTCCATCCCTGCAACCACTACCTATAGTGCCTCATCGAGATTCTGAGGCAAGGGGGCGGCCGATTCGGTTCGTCGCATGTACGATTCGTTTCATCGCGATGACACCAGATGAGACGCCGTGCGGCGCGTGGACCAAGCGGCAGTTCAAGCCCCAATGTGGCGCGCGAAAACAATATTTTCACGCCCATGACGATCCTGTGGACAATACGCCTGTCCAGACCCATTTCACGGCTTATCCACCGCTGCCCGCACGTACGGAAAAAGGGCGACGGCGCGTTCAAAGGACACGGCCTTGTTCTATATCCTGTCGATGATTCTGAGCGGGCTGTTCGTGGGCGCCTTCGCCCGCCTGTTCTATCCCGGCGTGGTGCCGATGGGTATCGGCTACACGATCGTGCTGGGCATTGGCGGATCGCTGCTGGCGGGCCTGGCCGCCAGCCTGCGCGACGGCAGTCCGTGGCGCGACGGCTTCAGCCGCGCGGGCTGCATTGCGTCGGTGCTGGGCGCGATGCTGCTGATCTTTATCGGGCGGCACTTTGCGGGGTGATGGTCGCTAAGAGCCTCCGGCGGCCAAGGGCCATCGCCCTTGGATCCCGGTATTTTGACTCGGGAGACAATCTGCCGCGTTGCGGCGGGGTGCAAATGCTGGCGCGGTCAACAGTTCAAGACAAACACGGGATGCAAGCGCCAAGCCCTTGCCCACCGGAGGCTCCTTGCTGCTTATCCTGTCAAACAGGCCATGACCCCGCAGGGCGGAGCGGCCAGTCAGCCAATCAATTCGGCACCAGCACCGTGTCGCGCGCCGCCGGCAGCGTTGCGGGATAATCCTCGTTGTAATGCAGCCCCCGGCTTTCGCGCCGGGCGCGGGCGCTTTTCACGATCAGGTCCGCTGTCTGCAGCAGGTTGCGCAGTTCGATCAGATCGGCCGTGACGCGGAAATTGCCGTAATATTCGTTCACTTCGTTTTTCAGCAGCTTGATCCGGTGCGCGGCGCGTTCCAGCCGCTTGTTGGTCCGCACGATGCCGACGTAGTTCCACATGAAGCGGCGCAGTTCGGTCCAGGTCTGCTTGATCACGACCTCTTCGTCGGAATCGGTGACGCGGCTTTCGTCCCAGGCGCGGATCGCAGGCGGCGGGGCGAAGTCGTCCCACCGTGCCAGGATGTCGCGCGCGGCCGCATCGCCGAACACGAAGCATTCGAGCAGGCTGTTCGACGCCAGCCGGTTCGCACCATGCAGCCCGCTTTCCGAACATTCGCCCACCGCATACAGGCCGCCCAGATCGGTGCGCCCGGCCAGGTCGATCAGCACGCCGCCGCAGGTATAATGCTGCGCGGGCACCACCGGGATTGGCTGGCGCGTCATGTCGATGCCCAGCGTCATCAGGCGTTCGTAGATATTGGGAAAATGATGCCGGACGAATTCGGGATCCTTGTGACTGATATCGAGGTGGACATAGTCCAGCCCCAGCCGCTTGATCTCGTGATCGATCGCGCGCGCCACGATATCGCGCGGCGCAAGCTCTGCACGCGGGTCGAACCGGGGCATGAAGCGTTCGCCGGTGGTGGGCAGCAGCAGGTGCCCGCCCTCGCCGCGCACCGCCTCGGTAATCAGCAGGTTCTTCACTTCGAGATTATAAAGGCACGTCGGGTGGAACTGCATGAACTCCATGTTCGACACGCGCGCGCCCGCCCGCCACGCCATCGCGATGCCATCGCCGGTCGCGCCGCGCGGCGCGGTGCTGAACACATATGTGCGGCCCGCGCCGCCGCTGGCCAGGATCGTCGATCGGGCCAGGAAGCATTCGACTTTGCCCGTGGTCTCGTCGAGCGCATAGACACCCCAGGCCTGGCCGCCGCTCTTGTCCCAACGCCCGCGATCGGCATGGCCATCGCTGCGGTGCCGGTCGGTCACCAGGTCGATCGCGACCATATTCGGGCGCAGCGTGATATTGGGATGGGCGCGCGCCGCGGTGATCAGCGCCTCATGCACCGCGAACCCGGTCGCATCGTCGACATGCACGATACGCCGATGTGAATGCCCGCCTTCGCGCGTCAAATGCAGCGCGCCCGCTTCGTGGTTGAACGGCACGCCCAGCGCGGCGAGGCGGCGGATGGCCTCTGGCGCATGTTCGACGACGAATTCGACGGTTTCGCGCCGGTTGAGCCCGGCGCCGGCAATCATCGTGTCGCGGATATGATCCTCGAAGGTGTCACCTTCATCGAGCACGGCGGCAATCCCGCCCTGGGCCCAGCTGGTCGAGCCGCCATCGAGCGCGCCTTTGGCCAGCACCAGCACCTTGCGCTGTTCGGCCAGGACCAGCGCCGCGGTCAGCCCGGCTGCACCCGATCCGATGATCAATACGTCGTATTCGGTCAAAGTCGCCAATCCCACTATCAGCGCCCAGGATTGGCGCCAAAAAACCCTGCCGAATTCCGGCAATTACCGGATTCGCATCAGCCAAACGGAGCCCCGGAGCCCTCGCCACGCTGCGGCGGCTTTTTGCACAAAGCGAACTGACAACAAAGGGAAACAGCGACGACCACGATTCGCCATGCCGTTTTGCGTTGCAAAATGGGTCATACGGCCGGGGCCAAAGCCCTGTGAACGCTCCCACAATAGCACTATAAAGCTATGAAAACCCAAAGTTATATATCGCGTTCACTTTTTTAAGCTGCTACGGGCGAGCCGTAAAGCCAACTCCTCATGAACAGGGGCCATCCCATGCATTTCGGTCGATTGTCGTGTCTGTTCAATCGACACCGGGCGCAAAGGCGGAGCGTGCATTGGAGCGGCCTCAACTACGAAGGTACGTGCCGATCGTGCCAAAAGCCGGTCCGCCGCACGACCGATGGTGGCTGGCGCGTACATATCCGCTCGTCCGAGACCTCAAACTCAGATCAGGGCTGAACCCGCCGCCGTTACGCGGCCGCCTGGTGCTCTGATCCGCCCGCGCCGGCTCCATTCGAACTTGTCAGCGTGACGAACACATCTTCCAGATCGGCCTCGCGCGTGGTAACATCGACGATGCCAAGGCCCAGGTCCTGAACCACCGCCATGACCTCGCCCGCGTTGGTCTGGTCCTTGTCATACGAAATCTCGATCTGCCGCTCGCCCGACAGCACGCTGCGGCGAAACAGCGGGTGTTGCGGCGCGGCATCGATCGCGCGGTCGAGCGTCAGCACCACCACCTTTTCGCGCGCCATGTCGACCAGTTCGCGAGTCGGCTTGTTGGCGATCAGGCGGCCGTGGTTGATGATCGCGATGCGGTCGCACAGCTCTTCGGCCTCTTCCAGGTAGTGCGTGGTCAGCACGACAGTCACCCCGGCCGCGTTCAATTCGCGCACCAGATCCCACAATTGTCGCCGCAATTCGACATCGACGCCTGCGGTCGGCTCATCGAGCACCAGCACCGGCGGGGTGTGCACCAGCGCCTTGGCAATCAGCAGCCGGCGTTTCATCCCGCCCGACAGCGACCGGGCATAGGCATTGGCCTTGTCCGCCAGGTGTACCGCGGCCAGCAATTCGAGCGACCGCCGCGCCGCCTTGGGCACACCGTACAGCCCCGCCTGCAATTCCATGACTTCGAACGGCGTGAAAAACGGGTCGAACACGATTTCCTGCGGCACGATGCCGATCGATGCCTTCGCATTGCGGCGATCGCGATCGATGTCGTGGCCCCAGATCTCGATCGCGCCCGACGTCTTGGTGACAAGCCCCGCCAGTGTGTTGATCAGCGTCGATTTGCCCGCGCCATTGGGGCCCAGAAGCCCGAACACCTGGCCACGCGGCACGTCGAAACTGACGCCCTGCAGGGCCAGCTTGCCCTCGCCCCCGGTCTTGTCACGGCCCGCCGGGGCGTAGCGTTTGACAAGATCGCGGATGCTGATTGCGGGAGTCTGTTCCATGCGCACCTCCCTGCCGTGCGGGCGGCATTTCGTAAAGGGCCAAGCTGGCCGCTTGTCGCAAAGCACGCCATTTGCTAATTGCGCAGGCCATGAACAAAGCCCCCGAAACCACCCCCGAAACCACTATCGTGACATCCACCCGCGTGAAATGCGACGGCGCCGGCGAAATCCGCTCGAACGGCGCGTTTGCGCCTTCCGCGCTCGGCCACCCGCGCGTCTGGCTGGAAATCGACGAGCGCGGCTTTATCGACTGCGGCTATTGCGATCGCCGGTTCGTGCTGAAAGACGGCCCGGCCGATCTGGAAAGCGCCGCCTGAGCGTCTTTTCGCGCAATTAGCCTCCACGGCACATGGCAAGGCGCGCAAACAGCGCCTATATGCCTTTGCGATGACCCAGACCCAAGACCCCCGCTCGCTGCTGTATCGTAACGGCTTTCTGACCCCCGACGACGCGTTGCGCCTGACTGCCGACGCGCTGGGCAAATGCGACGATGGCGAATTGTATCTGCAATTCATGGCCAGCGAGAGCTTCGGCTTTGACGATGGCCGGCTGAAAACCGCCGATTATTCGCGTGACGCCGGTTTCGGCCTGCGCGGCGTATCGGGCGAAATGACCGGCTTTGCCCATGCCAACGAAATTTCCGCCGCCGCGATCGCGCGCGCGGTTGAAACGCTGAAACTGCTCGATCCCGCGCGCGCCGCGCATGCGCCGGCCCCGCGCGCCAGCAATCGCCACCTCTATACCGATGCTTCGCCGCTCGACGCGGTGCCGTTCGAAACCAAGGTCCGCCTGCTCGAAGAGATCGATGCGGCCGCGCGCGCGCGCGATTCCCGCGTGGTGCAGGTGTCCGCTTCGCTCGCGGCAAGCTGGTCGGTGATCGAGATCGTGCGTGCCGACGGCTTTGTCGGGCACGACATCCGCCCGCTGGTCCGGCTGAATGTCGGGATCGTAGTCGAAAAGGACGGCCGGCGCGAAACCGGCAGCTTTGGCCTGGGCGGCCGGCGGTTGTACGAAGATCTGTTCCGGCCCGCCACATGGAACCGCGCGATCGACGAAGCGCTGGCCCAGGCTCTGGTCAATCTCGATGCGGTTGCCGCGCCGGTTGGTGAAATGACCGTGCTGGTCGGCCCCGGCTGGCCGGGCGTGCTGCTGCACGAGGCGGTCGGCCACGGGCTCGAAGGGGATTTCAACCGCAAGGGCACCAGCGCGTTTTCGGGCAAGATCGGCCAGCGCGTCGCTGCCGCCGGAGTGACTGTGGTCGACGACGGCACGCTGCTCAATGACGCAGGCGGCGGCCGGCGCGGATCGCTGTCGATCGACGACGAAGGCACCCCGACGCAGGAAAACGTGCTGATCGAGGATGGCATCCTCAAGGGCTATATGCAGGACCGGCTCAACGCCCGCCTGATGGGTGTGCCCGCGACCGGCAACGGCCGCCGCGAAAACTATGCCCATGCACCGATGCCCCGCATGACCAACACCTTCATGCGTTCGGGCCACGACGACCCCGCCGAAATGCTGTCGCGCGTGAAGAACGGCATCTTTGCCAAATCGTTCGGCGGCGGCCAGGTCGATATCACCAGCGGCAAATTCGTGTTCAGTTGCACCGAGGCCTATCTCGTCGAAAACGGCCGCATCGGCGCACCGATCAAGGGCGCCACGCTGATCGGCGATGGCCCGACCGTGCTCAACCGCGTGATCGGCATCGGCAACGACCTGGAAATCGACGAAGGCATCGGCATCTGCGGCAAAGGCGGCCAGAGCGTGCCGGCCGGAGTGGGCCAGCCGAGCCTGCTGATCGACGGGCTGACAGTCGGTGGTACGGGCTGAGGCGTCAATATCCTCCCCCGTTCCGGGCTACCGGATTCACACAAGTCGCGTGAGCGCCCAACCAAGCAAACCCGCTCATCCTGAGCTTGTCGGCCGAAGGCCAGCGAAGCTAAGGACGCGCGCGACGCATGAATTTGCAGTTTTGTTCCCTGCTCGGCGGGCGTCAGCGCGTGTGCTTCGACAGGCTCAGCATGAGCGGATGGTGTTTAAAAACGGGTGGTTAAAAGACTTGTATGAATGTCGTAGCCGTTCGGGGAAGCTATTTGCCTTCGCATCCCCCCATCTGGTCAGCCAGGGTTCAGGCTGTATCTGGCATGAATGACCGTAAGCACTCTGTTTGGACTCTGGCGATGATGCATACGCGACACAAGCTGGCTCTGGTTATCGGCGGCACTCTCGCCATTCTCGCTGGCGTGGCGCATGCCCGGCCGAAGCTGACCGGCGAGGCGCAGCTGGCGGATATGCTGAAGGATCGCGTCGCCGGAAAGCCCGTCGATTGCATCAGCCTGCCGATGGTTTCATCGTCGACGGTGATCGACAAGACGGCGATCGTCTACCAGATGGGCGGAACCTATTATGTGCAGCGTCCGGTTTCTGGCGCCGCTGATCTGGATGACGACGACGTTCTGGTCACGCGCCTGTACACATCCGAGCTGTGCAGTATCGATACCGTGCAGTTGCATGACCGCATGAGCGGGTTCTGGCGCGGGTTTGTGGCGCTCAACAAATTCGTGCCGTATACGCGGCCGCCCAAGGTGCGCGCGGCCAGCTGACGTCCGGGTTTTTTGCACGCGGCCGGTTTTCGGGTATGCCGGTGTCATGTCCGTTGCTCCGCTGCTGCTTCGCCCCGCCACACCTGACGACAGCATTGCGCTGGCCGATCTTGGCCGCCGCGCCTTCATCGCCAAGTTTGCGCATCTGTATTCGGCCGAGAATCTCGCAATGTATCTCGACGAGGCGCATGTGCCTGCCACTGCTGCGCGCGAACTGGCCGATCCGGGCCTGGCCATTGCGGTGATCGAACAGGCCGGAGTGCTGCGTGCGTTCTGCAAGATCCGGTTTGCCAGTTCGGTCCCGCAGTTCACGGCGGCGCAGCGCCCGTTCGAACTGAAGCAATTGTACACCGATCCCGATCTGATCGGGCGCGGCATGGGGGCGCGGTTGATGGACTGGGCGCTGGAACAGGCGCGCGATGTCGGGGCCGACGAATTGCAGCTGACAGTTTATGCCGACAATCCCGATGCGCAGCGGTTCTATGCGCGCTATGGGCTGGAAAAGGTTGCCGACATCACATTTGCGGTGGGCGACCATCTCGATCCGGAAATCGTCATGGCGGTCCGTCTGCCGACATCTCCCGCCGCATGATTTTGCATGGTCTTGGTTTTGCCGAATGAAAAAGGATTGCGGTATGTTGCGGATTAACGGGCTCGCCGTGTTTTCTATCCTGGCGCTGGCTTTGGCTACGCCGGCTTCAGCCGAACCCGACAAACTCGATCTGGCGAAATATCGCGGCAAAGTGGTGATGATCGATTTCTGGGCATCATGGTGCGCGCCGTGCAAACAGGCGTTTCCGTATATGGCCGCGCTGACGCACCGCTATGCCCCGCGCGACCTGGTGGTGATCACGGTCAATGCCGAGCGCAGCCGGACGCCGGGTGAGGCCTTTCTGCGCCAGGTCAAATCGACACTGCCGGTGGTGTGGGATGGCGATGCCACCGTGGTGAAGGCGTGGCAGGTGAATGAATTGCCGGCAACGATCCTGATCGATCGCAAGGGCAAGACGCGGTTTCGGCATACCGGGTTTTTTCTCGACAAGACGCCCGAATACAATGCGCAGATCGACACTCTGATCAAAGAACGCTGATCAATTCGCGCCGAAAGCGCCGTCCTGGCCTTCCTTGCGGGGATGACCGCGCGTGTGTGGTAACGTCTTGGAAATGATGGTTGGCTTATGATCCGCGGGTTGGGTCGATTTATGGCCATCTGAATTGATCCGTACCGCGCAAGATAAGGATTGTGGTTTTGTCGATGCGCAACCAGGACCAGGAACGTGGGGGCGTGTCGGGTTACCCCGATGCAGATGCCCTGGCGCGCCCGGTCTCGGAGTTGCGCGGCGCGCCCCGATTCACCCTGATGTTGCGTGTGGCCAAGCTGGTGGTCGACGGCCGGGAACAGTTCTGCGTCATCCGCGATGCCTCCACAACGGGGCTGAAAGTCAAGCTTTTCGGGCCTTTGGCCCAGCACCGGACGCTCGCGGTGGAGCTCGCCAACGGTGATCGCCACACCGTGCAATGCATGTGGATGACCGGCGACCACGCAGGGTTGCGCTTCCATGAGCCGATCGAGCTCGAGCGGCTGATCGATGAAGCCAGGGGCACAGGCCAGCGCCGCCAGGTGCGGCTGCGCATCGCGCTCGATGCGATGCTGTTTTCGGGTGGCGAAGCGGTGCCGGTGGCGATTCGCGACATTTCGCAGCAGGGTGCGGCGCTCGACAGCGAAAAATGGCTGCTGCTGAACGAACTGGTCAAAATACAGACCTCGATCCTGCCCGCGCTCTACGCCAAAGTGCGCTGGCGCGATCATCCACATTATGGCGTCATTTTCGAACAGACGTTTCAGCTGGAAGAGCTGGCGCATCGCTGTGCCGGCCTGCCCGCGCCGCAGCAGGTGGTGCCGGAATCGGGCGCAAAGCGCGCGAATTAGGGCCCGTTAGGGACAAATACGTTCCTCGCGGCCGCCTTGTTAACTTTCCCTTATCCATTTTCGTTCACCTCTGTCCGCAAGGCAATCCAGAGGTAAGGGGCTAGGAATGGCGACCGAATTCGATACGCAATCAGGTCAAGGCGCTGCGGCAAATCAGATTGATGTGGACGTGGCAATCATTGGCGCGGGCCCTGCCGGCCTGACCGCCGGTTACCTGCTGTCGCGCCAGGGTTTTTCGGTCGCCATCATCGAAAAAAACCCAAGCTCTGTCGGCGGGATCAGCCGCACTGTCGAACACGAAGGCTATCGCTTCGACATCGGCGGCCACCGGTTCTTTTCAAAATCGCAACAGGTCGTCGATCTGTGGGACGAATTGCTGCCGAATGATTTCATTCAGCGCCCGCGCATGAGCCGCATCTATTACGAGGGCAAATTCTACTCGTATCCGCTGCGCGCGTTCGAAGCGCTGGGCAACCTTGGCATCGTCCGCTCGACGCTGTGCATGGCGAGTTATGCCAAGTCGCGCATGTTTCCGATCCGCGATGTGCGCAGCTTTCAGGACTGGACGTGCAACCAGTTCGGCACGAAGCTGTTTTCGATCTTCTTCAAGACCTATACCGAAAAGGTGTGGGGCATGCCCTGCGACGAAATGAGTGCCGACTGGGCGGCGCAGCGCATCAAGGGCCTGTCGCTCGGCGCCGCAGTGCTCGACGGCCTGAAGCGCAGCCTGGGGCTGAACAAGCGTCCCAACAACGGCATGGCGACCAAGACGCTGCTCGAAACCTTTCGCTATCCGCGGCTTGGGCCCGGCATGATGTGGGATGCCGCGCGCGACCGTATCGTCGAGGCCGGCGGCCTGGTGCTGATGGGCCACGGCCTCAAGCAGCTGGCGGGCGACGGCCAGAACGGCTGGCGCATGACGGCAACGCGCACCGATGGCGGCGAAACCGTGATCCGGTCAAAGCATGCGATCAGCTCGGCGCCGATGCGCGAACTCGCCGCGCGCCTGCACCCGCTGCCCGCGACCACGCTCGAGGCCAGCAAATTGCGCTACCGCGATTTCCTGACCGTGGCCTTGAAGATCCGCTCGGAAGACCTGTTCCCCGACAACTGGATCTATATCCACGACAGCAAGGTTCGTGTCGGCCGCATCCAGAACTTCCGCTCGTGGTCGCCCGAAATGGTGCCCGACAGCGATGTCGCCTGCGTCGGCCTCGAATATTTCTGCTTCGAAGGCGACGATCTGTGGGCATCGACCGACGATGCGCTGATCGCGCTGGCCACCAAGGAAATGGCAATCCTGGGCCTGGTGAAACCCGAACAGGTCATCGGTGGCGCAGTCGTGCGCCAGGAAAAAGCCTATCCGGTCTATGACGACGACTATGCCGCCAATGTCGATGCGATGCGTCGGGAACTCGAAGAAACCTCGCCCACGCTGCATCTGGTCGGACGCAACGGCATGCACCGGTACAACAACCAGGATCATGCGATGATGACCGCAATGCTGACGGTGGAAAACATCATCGCCGGCGAGCGGGTCTATGACATCTGGTGCGTCAATGAAGACGCCGAATACCATGAAGCGGGCGACGAGGGCGATGCCAAGGCCCTGCCCGCGCGCCCCGGCCACCGCGAAGCCAGCGCCGACCAGGCCGCCGCACTTGCCTCGGTCCGCGATGTGCCCGAACGCGTGAAGAAAGGCCCCGGTCGCCGGGCTGCCTGATCTGCAAACACCCCGCATGCCGCCATGACCTGGCCGGCGTGCGGGTTTTGCCGTCCCTTCGCTTGTAGAAAAGCCCCATGGCCGACATCTCGCTCACCCTTTCCCAGGCCGACCAGCGGTTCGCCGCGCAGGCCAAAGCCGCATCCGGCTGGCGGACGCGGGTCGTGGTGATGTGGCTGGTGCTGTCGGTACTGTTGCTGATCATCGATGCGCCGATGATCGCGGCAGTCCGCTTTGGCGATCCCGATGACGCGTTGCGCCTGATCGAAGTGCGCGATCTGCTGGGCGGGCAAAGCTGGTTCGATATGCACCAGTACCGCATTGCCGCACCCGCCGGCGTGGCGATGCACTGGTCGCGGCTGGTCGATATGCCCCTCGCCGGGATGATCCTGGTCCTGCGCCCGCTGCTGGGCCCGGCGCTGGCCGAAATGGTGACCGTGGTCGCCATCCCCTTGCTGACGCTGCTCGCAACGCTCACGTTGGTCGGGCGCCTGACTGCGAAATTCTTCGATACCGAAACCGTGGGTATCGCCTGCCTGGTCACCGGGATCGGCGGGCCACTGCTGTTTCAGATGACGCCGTTGCGCATCGACCATCATGGCTGGCAGGTCGTTATGGCGCTGGCCGCGCTCAATGGCCTGGCCGCGCGCGATGCGCTGCGCGGTGGGCTGGTGATCGGCGCGGCCATGGCTGCGTCGCTTGCCATCTCGATCGAGGGGTTGCCGCTGACCGTCGTATTCCTGGGCGTGCTGGCACTGCGCGGCCTGATCGGGACCGCGCAATTGCCCGGCACGATCGGCCATGTCACGCGCGCGTTTACCGGGCTTGCCGCCGCCAGTGGCGCGCTGGCGCTGGCGAGTGCGGGGATATTCCTCGGTACGCGCGGGCTGGGCGATCTGGCCACGCATTGCGATCAGATTTCGCCGATCCACGTCGCGCTGTTTGCCGTCGTGGCGCTCGGCATGGGCGCGATTGTCGCGCGCCAGCCGCGTCACTGGCCGGTCGCGCTGGGCGCGCTCGGCGTGATCGGCGCGGCGACACTCGCGCTCTATATGGGCGTGGCACCGCAATGCCGGGGCGGCGCGTTCGTCGCGCTCGATCCGCTGGTGATGAAATTCTGGTATGAGGGTGTCGGCGAAGGCATGCCGTTCTGGCATCTGCCGCTTGCGCTCGCGGTCGAATCGATCGGCGTGCCGATCGTCGGGCTCATTTCGATTTTCGTGCTGTGGCGCAGCGCAAAACGGCCCGAGGAACGGCTGTGGTGGCGCGATCATGCGCTGGTGCTGACAGGTGCGCTGCTGATCGGCGCGATGCTGTCGCGCGCTTCGGCCAATGCCTGCGGCATTGCCGCGATGCCGACCGGCGCGCTCATCCTGCGCTGGATCATCGCGTTGCGCACCGCGCGCCCATGGCGCCGCGTGCTGGGCTATTGCGGCATCCTGCTGGCGCTGATGCCGCCGCTGCCGGTGGTGGCCTGGGGGCGTGTCGCCGCGCTGATGGCGCCGACGCAGACCGCCAATGCGAGTTACACCGGGCTGCCGATGGTTTCGCGTTGCCAATACGGGATCGCAGCGCGCGCGCTGAACGCGATGCCCGCGACCGACCTGTTCCTGCCGCTCGATATCGGGCCCGACATTCTGGTGCGCACGCACCAGCGCGTGATCGCGACCGGGCATCACCGCGGCGCCGCGGCCATGCACGACGTGATCGCCGCGTTCCTGGGCACACCGGACGAAGCGCATGCGATCATCAGCCGCCGCCATGCGACGATGATCGCAGTGTGCCCCGACATCCCCGAACCCTCGAACTACATGCATGACGCGCCGAACGGATTCATGGCGCAATTGCTGCACGGCAAGGCGCCGGGCTGGCTGGAACCGGTCGATCTGGCGCCCGGCAGCCATATCCTGTTCTGGCGGGTGAAAGCGTAGACCGCGCGTTCGTCATGGCGGACTTGATCCGGTCCGCGCTGTGAATTCTCAATCCTCGTACGGAGCCACGTCCACAGAGACTGACAGTTTCTGGCCCGCGCCGCCGTGGAACACGCCATCGAGCGGCGAGACATCGGAATAATCGCGGCCCATCGCGGTAAAGATATGGTCAGACCGCGCGAGGGTATCGTTGGTCGGATCGAACCCGATCCAGCCCAGTTCGTCACCGCACCACAGGGTCGCCCAGGCGTGCGTGGCATCGGCTCCGACCAGGCGTGCCTTGCCCGGCGGCGGGATCGTGCGCAAATAGCCGCTGACATAGCCGGCCGGAATGCCATGCGCGCGCGCGGCCACGATCATCACATGCGCAAAATCCTGGCACACGCCGTGCCGCTCGGCGAACGCCTCATCGGGCAGGGTCTTGCTGGTCGTCGCTTCGCCGTCGTACGTGAATTCTTCGTAGATCGCGTGCATCAACGCCTGCCCCGCGGCCAGCACGCCTTGTTGCGACGCGAAAAACCGCGCCGCCCACGCCGCAATCGCGAGCGAGCTGGGAGTCATCGGCGCGGGGTACAGATAGCTGGCCGGGCCCATTGCGGTCAGATCCAGATTACGGGCCGCGCGTTCGCGCAACTGGCCTACGGTCGGGCCACCAAAGGCGCGATCGGCGCCATACATGCCCGCGATCAGCGACGGTTCGGACACTTCGACGCGAAATTTGCTTTCGATCTTCAGCTGCGCCAGCGGCTCGCGGATGAACAGCCGGGTGCGGTTGACGACGAACGGCCCTGCCTCTTCCTGCACCGACCATGGCACCGGATCGATCGTCAGCGCGAATTTGTCGAGCACCTGCCCCGGCCACAGCGCGGGGCGCAGCCGCACGTTGAACCGCGCCAGCCGCACAGGCGACGCGTATTTGACAGTGGTCAGGTGACGGACATTGTAGATCATGCGACTCGCTTCAAGCCAGCAGGCTGCCGCCGGTCGTGGTGCGACTGCGTTCGTATTGCAGGAAATAGCGCGCGGCAATCGTGTCGGACAGGGCAAGCAGCCGTGCTTCGATATCGTGCAGCAGTGCGCCATCGAACGCTTCGACCGTGACCGATTGCAGCGGCGCCTGCAAGGCGCGCGCCTCCAGCAGCGGGGCCTCGGGCATCATGTCTTCGCGCAGGGTCGGCAATTGCGCGACATGGTCGCAGATCGCATTGACCTGAAACACCAGGCTGCGCGGATTGTCGGGATCGAGCAGCAGCAGGTCGCACACCGGATCGCGGCGCGGGCCGGTCAGGTAGCGCGCGCGATAGGTGATCTGGCTGTCCGACAGGTCGAGCAGCAGGCCCAGCGCTTCGGGCGATTCACCGGTGCCACCGAGCGTTTCTCCGGCCAGCGTCGCCACCGTGTCGCAAATCCCCAGCCCGCGTTCGATCCGCCGGCCCAGATCGATGAACCGCCACGACGGGCCGCGGTTGAAATTTTCCGCCAGCAGGCCCGACAGCGCGCTCAGCCGCTCGATCAACTCGCGCGCTACGCGCAGCAGCGCGCCCGGGCGGTGCGATTCGAACGCCGGCAGCGGCCGATTGACCAGCCGCCAGAAATCGGGCGTGATCCGGTCGCGCAAGGTGAGACCGGCCGCGCGGAACCTGGCGAACTGCGTGCCGACACCGCCCGGCAGCACGGATTCCGAAAGCGCCGCACGCGCCGCCTGCGCGACGGGCAATTTGGCGGTTTCTTCCGAAATCGCGCCGCGCTCGACCAGCAGCGCCAGCAATGCGACGACCGTTTCGGGGTGATTGGCCGCAACCGCATCGACCTCGATCATGCTGCCGAGCACCGCGCGGATCACGCGCAGCGTGATTTCGGCGCGTTCGAGATAACGCGCAAACCAGAACAGGTTGTCCGCCGCCTGGCTGGCCAGAATGCCCCCGCCGCGGCGCACCTTGGGGGTTTCGAGCGCGCTCGGCGATGGCGGATTTGATGGCGCCGCATCGTCGACGATGCACACGTCCGCCGACATGTCGCCTTCGCCCAGCCAGCCGCTGTGGTTGTGCGCCGATGACGACAGCCGGGCAAAACCGCCGGGCATGACAGTCCATTGGCCATCGGCCCCCCGCGCGACGAACGCGCGCAAGGTAAACGCGCGCGGGGCAAAGCGTTCGTCGATCAGCGTGGGCGTGGTTGCGGGCTGAACGGGGTCTTGCGCGCAGTAATCGAACGGGCGCAACAGCATCGCGGCGTGCAGGTTTTCGCGGCTGACCCGGGACAATGTACCGCCGGCAAGACCATGCGTGCTGGGCAGGCCATCGACCTTGCGCCCGAAGGCCGAGGTGATCACCAGATCATCGAACCGGTCGCGCACGTCTTCGGCCTGCGCGGGGTCGCCGCACCACCATGTGCGCGTGTTGGGCAGGATCGGCGCTTCCTTGCGCAACACTTCGCACAGATGCGGCAGGTAGGCGGCAAAGGCCGGCGCTTCCAGCACTTCGGCGCCCGGCGCATTGACCAGTTCGACCCCGCTGCGCAGCCACGCCTCGAACCCGTCGGGCACGCCGATTTCGGTGCGCGAATCGAACGCCAGCGGATCAAGCGCATTGGTATCGATCCAGCGCCACAGCGCGTCGATCCGCTTTGGCCCGGCGATCGTGCGGACATACAGCCGATCATCGCTGACAGTCAGGTCGCGCCCTTCGACCAGCGGAAACCCGAGGTAGCGCGCCAGATGGGCCTGTTCGGGATAGGACTGGTTCAGCCTTCCAGGGGTCAGCAGCGCGATGCGCGGGTTTTCGCGCGAGCAGGCGCGCGCCATGCCGCTGCGCAATTGCGCGAAGAACTGCGCCAGCCGGCGGACATGGATATCGCTGAGCAGGCCGCCGGTGCTGCGCGACAATGCCAGCCGGTTTTCAAGGGCATAGCCGATGCCGTTGGCCAGGCGCAGCCGGTCGCTGACGATCTGCCACTGCCCGCCCGTTTGCTGACCGGGCCCGCACACCAGATCGGCGGCATAGACCGACAGCAAGGGTGCCGTGTCACGGCTGTTGCCCGAGGTCTTGCTGCGCACGTCCTTGCCGCGCGCGTCGCGCGCGCGGATCATGTTGCGCGCAAAGAACCGGCTGCCGGCGACCAGCGCGGCGGGCAGGTGCCCCGCGCTGACCAACCGCCCGGCGCCATAGATATCGTCGGTCACTGCCTCGATCAGTTCGGCGCGCTGGATCAGACCGCGCTCGATTTCGCGCCACTGGGCCGCGCCGATCACCAGCGGCATCGGCGACAGCGGCCAGGGACGTTCCTCGGTATCGCCGGTCATGCGAAAGCTGAGGCCCAGTTCCTGGATCTGCCGCGCGACGACTTCGGCGACCGGAATACCCGCCTCATCGCGCAGCGCCGACAGCCCGGCGGCCATCGTCTGCCACCTGGCCGCCACCGCAGCCGGCGCCAGCCGATAGAGATCGAGCGCATCATCTGCGACCGGATAGTCTTTCAGCCGCGCGCGCGCAGCAATAGTTGGGGGCGCGGTCGCCAAGACCGCGCTCAGGCCAGCCAGGCGGGGCGGCGCAGATCGAGCGTCATCGGAAACTCCCCAGGCAGTTCGGGCGGCGGCACAGACACATGACCGGGACTATGGCCGTGCGCCTGAAACCGCGCAAGCCGCCGCGCTTCGGCCTCATAGGCGTTGATCGGCACCGTATCGTAACTGCGCCCGCCGGGATGCGCGACATGATAGACGCAGCCGCCCAACGATCGCCCGTTCCAGGTATCCAGCACATCGAACGTCAGCGGCGGATGCGGCGGCAATTGCGGATGCAGGCAATTGGCCGGCTGCCACGCCTTGTACCGCACGCCGCCCACGCCTTCGCCGTGAACACCCGTAGCGCCTAGCGGCACGCGCCGGCCATTGCACGTAATCACATGGCGCCCCGCGACAAGACCCGTGGCGCGCACCTGCAACCGCTCGGTCGAGGCATCGACATAGCGCACGGTGCCGCCGATCGCGCCGGTTTCGCCCAGCACGTTCCACGGTTCGAGCGCATGGCTGATTTCCAGCGTTACCCCGCTTGCCTCGATCGTGCCATGCACCGGAAAACGGAACTGGCGCTGCGCCTCGAACCACGCGGGGTCGAAACGATAGCCCGCCTGCGCCAGATCGGCGAGCACATCGCTGAAATCGGCCCAGACATGATGCCCCAGCATGAACCGGTCGTGCAATTGCGTGCCCCAGCGCACCAGTGGCCCCGACGTTGGCTCGCGCCAGAACCACGCCGCCAGCGCGCGCAGCAGCAATTGCGCGGCCAGCGACATGCGCGCCTCTGGCGGCATTTCGAACCCGCGAAATTCGACCAGCCCCAGCCGGCCGGTCGGACCATCGGGCGAAAACATCTTGTCGATGCAGATTTCGGTGCGGTGCGTGTTGCCGGTGATATCGACCAGCAGGTTGCGGAACAGCCGGTCGACCAGCCAGGGTGGCGGCGTTGTCAGACCGTCTTGGGGCAGATCGGGATGCGGAACCTGAGCCAGCGCAATCTCGAGCTCGTACAGCCCTTCGTGCCGCGCCTCGTCGATACGCGGCGCCTGGCACGTCGGCCCGATGAACAGGCCCGAAAACAGATAGCTGAGCGAGGGATGGCGCTGCCAGTACGTCACGAACGACTTCAGCATGTCGGGCCGGCGGATGAACGGCGAATCGAGCAGGCTGGGCCCGCCGAGCACGATATGATTGCCGCCGCCGGTGCCGGTGGCGCGCCCGTCGACCATGAACTTGTCGGCGGTCAGCCCGATTTCGCGTGCGCATTCATAGACCGTCTCGGTGATCATCACCGATTCGCGCCATGATGCGGCAGGCTGGATATTGACCTCGATCACGCCGGGATCGGGCGTGACTTTCAGCACGATCAGGCGTGGATCGGCCGGCGGCGGATAGCCCTCGATCCGCACCGGCAGGCCGGATTCCACCGCAACCGCCTCGATACTGGCAACCAGGTCGAGATAGTCCTCCAGCGTTTCCACCGGCGGGATAAATACGCACAGATGATCGCCGCGCGCCTCGACCGTGATCGCGGTGCGCACCGCACCCTCGATCGCGACCTGTTCGGTTCGGCCCTGGTCGGCGACTTGCGGCGCGGCGACCGCAATCGAAGCCTGTGCCGCGCGGGGTCGTTCGGGGGGCGCGCTGGCGCGCTCGGCTACTTGCGCGCGCAAATCAGGCAGGGGCGCACGGGGTTCTGCCGGGTCCTGCGGATGGATATACGGAAAATCGGCCTCGGGCACATGCGGCAGCGCGCCCAGCGGCAGGCGGTACCCCAGCGCCGAATCGCCCGGCGCCGCAAACAATGTACCGCGCCGCACTTTCCAGCGCTCGGTGCGCCATTTGGGGGTCGCACCCGGCTGTGGCGCGGCCTGCCACCAGCGCTGGATCGGCAGGACGTGCCCGACCGGGCTGGTCAGCCCGCGCTGAAACGTGCGCATGAAGCGCGCGCGTTCCTCGGGGTCATCCAATTTGGGATCGGTCGGCGCGACATTGTCGGGCAATTGCGCTTCTTTGACGATCCATTCGACCGCATCTTCATAGACCGGCTGTGCAAAGTCCTCGTCGACGCCGAGCATCCGCGCGGTGTGCTTCAGAAACCGCGCGGCATCGGCCTCACCCAGCGGCTCGGCAATGTCTTCGGGCGCAGTGAGCGTGCTCTTGGCGATCAGCTTCGCGTCGTTCCACACCGGCACGCCGTCCTTGCGCCAATATATCGAATAGCCCCAGCGCGGCAGGCTTTCGCCCGGATACCATTTGCCCTGCCCGTGATGCAGCAGCGACCCCGGCGCAAAGTGCCCTCGCAACATGCGGATAAGGTGGTCGGCGAAATAGGCCTTGGTCGGCCCGACTGCATCGGCATTCCATTCGCCCGCCTCGTAATCGCCATCGCGCACGAACGTCGGCTCGCCGCCGATGGTCAGGCGCACGTCCTGCGCCTGCAGATCCTCGTCCACCTTGTCGCCCAGCGCCATCAGCGCGTCCCAGCGCGCATCGGTAAACGGCCGGGTGATGCGCACAGCCTCGGCAATACGCGACACGTCCATTTCGAAATGAAACTCGGTGTGGACCGGCTCCATCACCACGCCCTCGATCGGCGAGGCCGAGCGGTAATGCGGCGTCGCGCACAGCGGGATATGCCCCTCGCCGGCAAACAGCCCCCAGGTCGAATCGAGCCCGAGCCAGCCCGCGCCGGGCACAAACACTTCGGCCCAGGCGTGCAGGTCGCAGATATCCTGCGACACGCCGGCCGGCCCCTCGACCGCGGCCACGTCGGGCGTCAGCTGGATCGAATAGCCCGAGACGAACCGCGCCGCAAAGCCCAGCCGGCGCAGCAACTGCACCAGCAGCCACGCCGAATCGCGGCACGACCCGCTGCCGATTTCCATCGTTTCCTCAGGGCTCTGCACCCCGGATTCGAGGCGGATGACATAGGCAATCTGGCTGTTGACCGCCTGGTTGAGCGAAACCAGAAAATCGATCGTGCGGTCGCTGACATGGCGAAACCGCTCGTATAGCGCATCGAAGCGCGGCCCCTGGCCCTCCAGCTCGAAATAGGCCGCCAGGTCGATCGCCAGCATGGGATCATAGGCAAACGGGTATTGCTGCGCGGCGTCCTCGACAAAGAAATCGAACGGATTGATCACCGCCAGTTCGGCCAGCAGATCGACCTCGATCGAAAAATGATCGACGGGATCTGGAAACACCACCCGCGCCTGCCAGTTGCCGTGCGGATCCTGCTGCCAGTTGATGAAATGGTTGGCCGGGCTGATCGTCAGCGAATAATTGGGCACCGCCGTGCGGCTGTGCGGCGCGGGGCGCAACCGGATGACCTGCGGCCCCAGACGGACCGGCTTGTCATAGGTATAGCGGGTGAGATGGTGCAGGGCAGCCTTGATCATGGGCCAACTGTGCGCGATCCGGTGCTGCGCTGCAACCTGTGCGTGCCGTTTACGGCACCTTTGTCGCGATTTTGCACTTGCCCCGGCACAAGTCTGTTTGCCTTTGCGCCGGGTATCGGAACAACCGAGGTCAGTCCTTCATGAAAGCGGCAAAGGCGTCCTTGTAGCGGGGATGCCAGCGCGAGAGCGCGGGACGGTTTTCGATAACGTCGCCCATCGTCCACGCCATGCGCTTTTCATCGGTCGGCCGGGTCACATCGTTGTCGGGACACAGGATGTAGAAATCGCCCGCCGCCATCCGCTCGAACAGGAAATCGGCGACCTGTCCGGGCGCCCAGGCCGCGTCAGGCTTTGTGTTGCTGGTGCGGGTCATGCCGGTAAAGGTAAATCCCGGGATCAGCAGATGCGCGGTGATGCGCTCGCCGGTCGTCTCCAGCAACGTGTGTGCCAGACCTTCGGTCAGCGCTTTGACGCCCGATTTGCTGACATTGTAGGCGGTGTTTCCCGGCGGCTGCGTGATACCCTGTTTCGATCCGGTGTTGACGATGATGCCGGGACGGCCATCCGCGATCATTGCGGGCACGAACGCCTGCACGCCGTGAAGCACGCCCATCAGGTTGACGCCGATGACCCGATCCCAGATTGCCGGTCCGGACAGCGTGTCGGCTCCGCCGTCGATTGCGGCATTGTTCATCAGAAAGGATACCGGGCCGAAACGGCTGCGGACTTCGCCGGCCAGGGTTTCAACCGCCGACCGATCGCTGACATCGACGACGAACCCCGCCGCGTTTTCGCCCAGTTCGGCTGCACGCTGCAGCACCGCATCCGCGCAGTCGACTAGACCGACCCTCATACCTGCGGCAACCAGCTTGGTGGCAACCGCCAGACCGATGCCCCCCGCAGCGCCCGTCACGACCGCGGTGCTGCCTGCTGCAAGTGCTTCCATTGTCTGTCTCCTTCACGGGGGCGCGGGCACGCAATGGGTGCCGGCGCGACGCCCTTTCCATGCACAATGCGCGCCGGCGCCATTTCGGCCCACGACAAGACGGTGGTGATGGGAATATCGCGCGTACGCGCTGCCGGGATAATGTCGCTGCGGCAGGGTTTTGTCGTTGCCCAACGAAAACTGGATGCCCCGCAAGGATTCGAACCTTGATAAACGGTATCAGAAACCGTTGTCTTACCATTAGACGACAGGGCAATAGTGGCGCGCAGGTAGGCTTGCAGCGGGTGGGTGTCAAGACAGCAGGGGCCTTGCCCTGTGTGAACGGCGCGCCAATGCGGCGGCGCGCCTTGCGGGCGGGGCGGTCTGGCGCTACATATCGAGACAAGTACCCGGCCGGCATCATCCGGCATCGGGAAAACATAAGCAGATTTGAACAGACATGGCCGACACAGACGCGTCGGCAGGCAACGCGGCCAAGCGGCCCGGCCGGAAAAGGCGGCGCAAGCATGCCTATGCCAGGGCAACCGCACTAAGGTCTTCCGCGCGCCCTGCCGCTCTCGATATTGCTACCCCCGATACTGCCATACCCGATCCGGGCGTGCCCGTCATCTTGGATACGATTGATCCGGGCGGAGCGCCGATCGAGCCCGTACAATCGCCCAAGGCGCAACCGCGTGACCTGATCGAGCCGGGTCATGACACAGGCCATGCCGCCGCGATCGAAGCGATGGTACGCGCCGTGCCCGGCATTCGCCCGGTGCCGTTTCACCGGCTGGCCTATGCCGCGATCGACCTTGGCACCAACAATTGCCGGCTGTTGATCGCGCGCCCGTCGGGCGATCATTTCGTCGTGATCGATGCGTTCAGCCGGGTCGTGCGCCTGGGCGAAGGGCTGGCGCAATCGGGGCAGTTGTCCGAAGCGGCCATGGATCGCGCATTGGCCGCACTGCAGATCTGCGCCGACAAATTGCGCCGGCGCAATGTCCACCTGGCCCGTTCCGTCGCGACCGAGGCGTGCCGGCGCGCAACCAATGGTGCGCAGTTCATCGAGCGCGTGCGCCGCGAAACCGGTATCCGGCTCGATATCATCACCGCGCAGGAAGAGGCGCGGCTGGCGGTGCTGGGCTGCCACATCCTGCTGGAGCACGGCGAAGGCCCGGCGATGATTTTCGACATCGGCGGCGGATCGACCGAAATGGTGCTGGTCGATACATCGGACCCGGTGCCGCGCATTCTCGATTGGCAATCGGTGCCATGGGGCGTCGTGTCGCTGACCGAAAGCATCGGCGACATCGCCGACAGCGCCGATGCGCGCGCGGCCGCCTATGCCGAAATGCGGCGGCTGGTGCGCACCGGGTTCGCCAGCTTTGCCGAGCGTGTCGCCACCGAACGCGAAGGCCAGGCCGATCAGGGCACGATCCGCCTGCTGGGCACCAGCGGCACGGTGACCACACTTGCCAGCCTGCATCTGAATCTGCCGCATTACGATCGCAGCGCGGTCGACGGGGTGATCGTGCCAGCGGCATCGATGCGCGCCATCAGCCAGCGGCTGGCCTCGTGCTCGTTCGAGGAACGCATCGCGGTGCCGTGCATCGGGCGCGAGCGCGCCGACCTTGTGGTCGCCGGTTGTGCGATCCTGGAAACCATTCTCGATATCTGGCCGGCGCAGCGGCTGGGCATTGCCGATCGCGGCATTCGCGAAGGCATCTTGCGCAGCCTGATGGCGACTGCCAGCGATTCGGAAAAAGCGCGGCTGGCCACCCGCCGCCGCGATACCGCTCCTGTAAAGGACATTGCATGACCCGCGCCGGAAGCGACCCCAGCCGCCTGAAAAAGGGCAAGGGCCGGACCGCGTCATCGCACCGCTGGCTGACGCGCCAGATCAACGATCCCTATGTGCAGAAAGCGCGGGCCGAAGGCTGGCGCAGCCGTGCCGCGTACAAATTGATCGAGCTCGACGAGAAATTCGCGCTGCTCAAGGGCGTGCGCCGCGTGCTCGACCTGGGCATTGCGCCGGGCGGATGGAGCCAGGTCGTGCGCAAGCAGGCGCCGGGCGCCAAAGTCGTCGGAATCGATCTGCTGCCCACCGACCCGATCGACGGCGTGACCATTTTCGAAATGGATTTCATGGACGACGCCGCGCCCGCTGCGCTCAACGAGGCGCTGGGCGGCGCGCCCGATCTGATCCTGTCGGACATGGCGGCCAACACCGTGGGCCACAAACAGACCGACCATCTGCGCACGATGGGCCTGGTGGAAACCGCGATCGATTTTGCGATCATGCATATGGCGCCGGGGGGCACGCTGGTCGCCAAGGTCTTTGCCGGCGGCACCGACACCGCGCTGCTCGCGCTGCTGAAGCGCAATTTTACGACGGTCAAACACGCCAAGCCGCCCGCCAGCCGCAAGGATTCGTCCGAATGGTATGTCGTAGCGCAAGGATTCAAGGGCGTGGCCACCCCTGCTGACGGTCAGCAATGATTTCCACAGGCTGGATTTTGCGCGAATCACTTTACGGCGCCTAAAGGGCCCCCAGTTTCAGATTAACCGTTTTCAAATTTACCCGGAGCAATTCCCGATGGCCGATTCCGCCGACGACCGCCTGCGCCTTCTGATCGAACGCATCGAACGCCTGGAAGAAGAAAAGAAGGGCATCGGCGACGATATCAAGGATGTCTACAGCGAAGCGAAGTCGACCGGGTATGACGCCAAGATCATCCGCCAGATCGTCCGCCTGCGCAAGATGAAGCCCGACGACCGCCGCGAAATGGAAGCGATCCTGGAAACCTACAAGAACGCGCTCGGCATCGACTGATCGGCTCTAGTGGCTGACGGTTAATGCCATAGCCAATGCTGCCGCATTGCCACAGGCATGCGCCAGTATCGCTGCGATCAGGCCGTGGCGCATGCGCAGATAGCCGAACACCAGTCCTGCCCAAAGCTGTGGCATGACCATCGGCACCACCACCCACGACAAGCGCGGGTAGTTCGCCATGTGCGCCAGCGCGAACACCGCGACCGATAGAGCGAACCACACCGCAAAGCCGTGCGCGAACCAGCGCAGCGGTTCGGTGCGGCGACGCAGCACCAGCCAGCCGACCAGTGCCGCGATCAATGTCGCGACAAACCCGAGCGATGCGGCCGTGTCGTGCCAGTGCCGTTGCACCGCGATAAGCATGAGCCCGGCGATGATCGCCATTGCCAGCAACCACAGCGCGCGCGGTCGGCCCGTCAGCCAACCGCGAAACAGCGATTCCTCGCCGATGGGTGCCGCCAGCACGACTGCCACCGCAAGTACGGGGCCTGAAAAGCCGCGAAACGCCTCTGGCGCCGGCACATGCATGGTGCGTTGCCACACGGCAAGCACAGCGCCGATGACCACCAGGCCACACAGATACAGGCCCAGCATCACCCCCCATGTACGCCATCCGGTGCGCAAAGGCGTGGGCGTGATCAGGCGCGGCATGGCAAGCCAGGCGCGAAAATCGGCAAGAACGGTGCGTATCATCGCGCCAGTTATGCCACCGCGACAGTTAAGGCCGCGTGGACATTGCCCAAAGCGTTACAAACCGCTAGGCCGCGCGCACATCCCGCATGAGGCGGGCAAGCGCAAATCCGGCAAGAAGCACGACCATGGCAGGCCATTCCAAATTCAAGAACATCATGCATCGCAAAGGTGCACAGGACAAAAAGCGTTCGGCTACGTTTTCCAAGCTGTCGCGCGAAATCACCGTCGCAGCCAAGATGGGCATGCCCGATCCGGACATGAACCCGCGCCTGCGCGCCGCGATCAACGCCGCCAAGGCGCAATCGATGCCCAAGGACAATATCCAGCGCGCGATCGACAAGGCGACCAAGGGCGAAGGCGATAACTATGAAGAAGTGCGCTACGAAGGCTATGGCCCGGGCGGCGTGGCGATCATCGTCGAGGCGCTGACCGACAACCGCAACCGCACCGCGACCAATATCCGCACCGCGTTCTCCAAGAATGGCGGGAACCTGGGCGCATCGGGCGCGGTCAGCCACGGGTTCGACCGGCTGGGCCTGATCGAATATCCGGGCAAGGTGGGCGACGAGGACAAAGTGCTCGACGCCGCGATCGAGGCCGGCGCCGAAGATGTCGAGAGCGACGAGGATTCGCACCAGATCTGGGTCACGATCGAAAACCTGCACCCGGTCGCGCGCGAGCTGGAAAAGGCGCTGGGCGAAGCCGAAGGCGTGAAGCTGGCGTGGAAACCGCAGTTGAAGGCCGTCGTCGATGCCGAGACGGCGATCACGCTGCTCAAGCTGATCGACGTGCTCGATGACGATGACGATGTGCAGACGGTGTGGGGCAATTACGAAATCCCCGACGATGTCATGGAAAAACTGGGCTAAGTGATCATCCGCAAGTGATTATTTTGGGCGTCGATCCCGGCCTGACCTGCACCGGCTGGGGGGTGATCGCCAAATCGGGCAGCCGGATCAGCCATGTCGCCAATGGCCAGATCCGCACCGATACGTCGCTGTCGATGGCCGAACGCCTCGTCCAGATCGATTCGGGGCTGAACGCGGTGATCGCCGCGCATCACCCAGACGCCGGCGCGGTCGAGGAAGTGTTCGTCAACGTCAATCCGCAGTCGACGCTGAAACTGGGCCAGGCGCGCGGGGTGGCGATGGTCGCGCTGGCACGCGCGGGCATGCCGGTGGCGGAATACCCGACCAAAGTGATCAAGAAAGCGCTGGTCGGCACCGGTGGCGCGGCGAAGAACCAGATCCAGGCGATGCTGGGCGTGCTGTTGCCGGGGGTGAAGCTGGCGGGCGAGGACGCCGCCGATGCGCTGGCGGTCGCGATTACGCATGGCAATATGCTGGGTAGCCATCGGTAAAGGCTTTTCCTAAGCCCCTCCCCTGCAGGGGAGGGGTTGGGGTGGGGCCGCGCCCCACTGGCCAACGCTTGTGGATCATCGCGATATGGGATTGCAGCCGAGAGGCCCCACCCCCAGCCCCTCCCCTGAAGGGGAGGGGAGCAAGGAAAGTCAGCCGAACACTTCAGCTTCGTCCTCCGCAAAACGCCCTTGCCGCAACACATATGCGCCGCGCAGGCCGTTGAAGAGATAGATCGCCACGACGCTGTCGATCGCCAGGCCGCCAAACTGGACCGCGACCACTTTGCCGATCAGCTCGAGCGCCACCATGAACAGCGTCGCGCCGCCCCAGAACAACCCTTTGCCCAAGCGCAGGCGCCAGCCGGCGATTATGCCCATGACCGCTTCGACCAGGCCGCCGATCGTCGCGCCTTTTGCCAGTTCCGGGTTGGTCTTCATGATCACGAAGCCGTAGACCAGCGCGCCCAGCAAACCGAGCACCGCAAATGTAAACGCGGCATAACTGCCCGTGCGCGTCGCGGTGTGCGCGCCCATGCGCGTCGTCAGATCCACGTTTCCCATCGCCATTTCAGCAATTCCCCAAACCACGGCCGCAATTTTCCATGCAACCCGCGTTGTTTTCAAGCCCGTTCGCGGTTAGGGAACAAAACATGCCCGTTCGCGAATAGAGACCAATCCAAATGATCGCAAAGCTGACCGGCATCCTTGACGACACCGGCCCCGACTGGGCGGTGATCGATGTGGGCGGCGTCGGCTATCTGGTGCATGCGTCGGCACGCACGCTGGTGCAACTGGGTAATCCGGGTGATCGCGCGGTGCTACATACCGAATTGCAGGTCAGCGAAAGCGACATGCGGCTGATCGGGTTCACCACCTCGGGCGAGCGTGCGTGGTTCCGCGTGCTGATGGTCGTGCAGGGTGTGGGATCGAAAGTCGCGCTGGCGATCCTGTCGGCGCTGACGGTCGATGAATTGCAGCGCGCATGTGCCGCCGGCGATGCCGCGATGATCGCGCGCGCCAATGGCGTCGGGCCCAAGCTGGCCAGCCGCATCGTCAACGAATTGAAGGACAAGGCCGGCGGCCTGGCCGGGCTTGGCGGCGGCCTGGGGATTATCGGCGACGGCGTTATTGTGCCCCCCGGGTCGATCAGCGGCGATGCGGTGTCGGCATTACAGAACCTGGGTTTCAAGCCAGCCATTGCCGCGACAGCCGTGACCCGCGCGATCGAGGACCTGGGCGACAGTGCCGCGCTGGGTGATGTGATGCGCGTCGCGCTGAAACACGCGACCGCATGACCGACAACCCGATCCTGTCTGCCAAGGCGCAGATCGAAGACACCGATACCGCGATGCGGCCCAAGAGCCTGGCCGAATTCGTCGGGCAGGAGGCGGCGCGTGAAAACCTGAAAGTGTTCATCGCCAGTGCCAAGGCGCGCAACGAGGCGATGGACCATGTGCTGTTCTTCGGCCCGCCCGGCCTGGGCAAGACGACACTGGCGCAGATCATCGCGCGCGAACTGGGGGTGAATTTTCGCGCAACATCGGGCCCGGTGATTGCCAAGGCGGGCGATCTGGCCGCACTGCTGACCAACCTGGAGGCAGGCGATGTGCTGTTCATCGACGAAATCCACCGGTTGCAGGCGCAAGTCGAGGAAGTGCTGTATCCTGCGATGGAGGACCGCGCGCTCGACCTGATCATCGGCGAAGGACCTTCGGCGCGATCGGTGCGGATCGATCTGCCGCCGTTTACGCTGATCGGCGCGACGACGCGGCAGGGATTGTTGCAGACGCCGCTGCGCGATCGTTTCGGCATTCCGGTGCGGTTGCAGTTCTACACCGTGGCCGAATTGGAACGTGTGGTGGCGCGCGGCGCCATGCTGATGGGCGTCGGTCTCGATGCGCAGGGCGCGCACGAAATTGCGCGGCGCGCGCGCGGAACGCCGCGCGTGGCCGGGCGGCTGCTGCGCCGGGTGCGCGATTTTGCGCAAGTCGCGGGCGTTTCGGTGATTACGCGCGCGCTGGCCGATTCGGCGCTGACCCGCCTCGAAGTCGATTCGCTGGGGCTCGATCTGCAGGACCGGCGCTATCTGATGATGATCGCGGATATCTACAAAGGTGGCCCGGTCGGCGTCGAAACGCTGGCCGCGGGCCTGTCCGAACCGCGCGATACGATCGAGGATGTGATCGAGCCGTACCTGATCCAGCTGGGCCTGGTGGCGCGCACCGCGCGCGGCCGCTGCCTCAACGATCGCGCCTGGGAACACCTGGGGCTCGCGATGCCGGCGCCGGCCAAAGCGCCGCTGGGTGGGCTGTTCGATTCTGCCGGGTGAAGCGCGCGCGCAGTAAACAGCTGCGCCCGATCCGTTCCGAAGTGGCACAGAGTTAACCGGTCCGCTACGTAATCGCGATAAAGACCCTCGTGGCCGGCCAAAAACCGGTTAATCCCGTTGCCCTGTGGCGGGGGATATGCGCTTGATTGTATTGGGACATGTGTTCCTCCGTTTGAAGTTGCCGGATTCGAAGCGCCGGACCTTTGCGGATCATGAGGGTAAAGGCGACAAACATGTCGGTTCGGATGGCATTGACGAAACTGGCGGCCTGCGTGGCAGGCGGCGCGGCATTGGGCGGGGGCGCGGTACACGTGTCCGAAGCACCGTCGATGGCAGAGCTGCATCATGTGAAGCCGGTCAAGGTGATGCACGGCAAGGAAGTGCATTTCGTGGCGGCCCGGCCGATCCATCATGTGCGCCATCGCATGCGCCGCATCGTGCGCACCACAACGACGCGGACCTATGCCCCCCAGCCGCAGATGGCGATGGTTCCCGTGCCGTACATGCCTCCGATGCCTCCGCAGATGCAGACAGGCGGCGGCGGTAGCCCGGTCGTGGTCGAAGGCGGCGGCGGTGGCGGCTTTGGCGGCGGATTCTTCGGCGGCTTTTTCGGCGGCGGTGGCAGCGGCGGCGGTGGCGGCAGCGTTGTCGTCACCTCGACCAGCACCGGCTCGACTTCGACATCGGGTGGTTCGACTTCGACATCGGGTGGTGCGACTTCGACATCGGGTGGTTCGACTTCGACATCGGGTGGTTCGACCTCGTCATCGGGCGGTTCGACCTCGTCATCGGGCGGTTCGACTTCGACCTCTTCGGGCGTCTCGACCAGCTCGGGCAATGTTTCGACCAGCACCGGCGGTGTGACGTCCAGCTCGGGCAATGTCTCGACCAGCTCGGGCGTGTCGACGAGCTCCGGCAATGTCTCGACCAGCTCGGGCGTGTCGACGAGCTCCGGCAATGTCTCGACCAGCTCGGGCGTGTCGACGAGCTCCGGCAATGTCTCGACCAGCTCGGGCAATGTCACCAGCAGCACCTCGACAAGCAGCACCGGCGGATCGACCTCCACCTCGAGCAGCACGTCCACGTCTGGCAGCACGTCGACTTCGGGCAGCACCTCGACGTCGGGTAGCACCTCGACGTCGGGCAGCACGTCCACGTCGGGTAGCACCTCGACATCGAGCGGCACGACCACCGGCTCGACATCGAGCACCAGCAGCGGGACCGACGTTCCCGAACCATCGATGGTCATCCTGTTCGGCCTGGGCGCAGCAGCCCTGGTCGCCCGTCAACGCCGCGGCATGAAGATCGCCAAGGCCTAACCCCTGCAACAAGCAACGAAAGGGCCGGCCATCCCCTGCGGATGGCCGGCTTTTTTTGTCCATTTCCGGTCCCTCGGTATGGGCATCACGCTTCGATAGTGCACGTCGTACCAACACGTCGTCCCGGACTTGATCCGGATAGAGGACGTAAGGGGGACACAAAAACAGGGGCGGCACCACCTGGTGCCGCCCCCGTTTTCACACCTGCCGGGGCGATCAGGCCGCCAGTTTGCGCAGCACGTACTGCAAAATGCCACCGTTGTTGAAATACTCGATTTCGTTTGCGGTATCGATGCGGCACAGCGCGGTGAACGTGAACGACGAGCCGTCGGGCCGCGTGACCACGACTTCGACGTCCTGGCGCGGTTTCAGGCTGGCGACGCCGGTGATCGTGAACGTGTCGTCGGCGGTCAGGCCGAGGCTCAGGCGTGTGTCGCCGTTGGTGAACTGTAGCGGCAGCACGCCCATGCCGACCAGGTTTGACCGGTGGATGCGTTCGAAGCTTTCGACGATGACCGTGCGCACGCCGAGCAGCTTGGTGCCCTTGGCCGCCCAGTCGCGCGACGATCCGGTGCCGTATTCCTTGCCCGCGATCACGACCGTGGGCACGCCTTCGGCCTTGCGCAGCATCGCCGCGTCATAGACCGGCAGGACCTTGTCCCCCACTCTGGACAAACCGCCCTCGGTGCCGGGGACCATTTCGTTCTTGATGCGGATGTTGGCGAACGTGCCGCGCATCATCACTTCGTGGTGGCCACGGCGCGCGCCGTAGGAATTGAAATCGGCCTTGGCGACCTGGTGCGCCATCAGCCATTCGCCGGCGGGGCTGTCGGCCTTGATATTGCCGGCCGGGCTGATGTGATCGGTGGTGATCGAATCGCCCAGGATCAGCAGCGGCCTGGCATCGACGATATCGCCGATCGGTTCGGGCGTCATGGTCAGGCCGTCGAAATACGGCGGATTGGCCACATATGTCGAACCCGCGCGCCACTGGTACGTTTCCGAGCCGGCGACATTGATCGCCTGCCAGTGCTTGTCGCCCTTGTACACGTCGGCATAGCGCGCGCGGAACATGTCGCGATCGACCGCGCCGGCCATGACCGAGGCGACTTCGGCGTTGCTGGGCCAGATGTCCTTCAGATAGACATCGGTGCCATCCTTGCCCTGGCCGATCGGCGTCGTCGTGAAATCGTCGATCACCGTGCCTTTCAGCGCATAGGCGACGACCAGCGGCGGGCTGGCGAGGAAGTTGGCGCGCACGTCGGGGCTGACGCGGCCTTCGAAATTGCGGTTGCCCGAAATCACCGAGGCGGCGACGATGCCGTGTTCGTTGATCGCCTTGCTGATCGGTTCGGCCAGCGGCCCCGAATTGCCGATGCAGGTGGTGCAGCCATAGCCGACCAGGTTGAAGCCGATATTGTCGAGATGGCTCTGCAGGCCGGCCTTGATCAGATAGTCGGTGACCACCTGGCTGCCCGGCGCAAGCGAGGTCTTTACCCAGGGCTTGGGCTTGAGGCCGTATTCGTCGGCCTTTTTGGCGACGAGGCCGGCCGCGATCAGCACGCTGGGGTTCGACGTGTTGGTGCAGCTGGTGATCGCCGCGATCACGACATCGCCATCGCCGATGTCGTGCGCGTTGCCATCGATCGCGACGCGCGTCTGCGTCTTCTTGTAAACCTCGGCCAGGTCCTGGTTGAACACGTCATCGACCTGGGGCAGCGTCACCTTGTCCTGCGGCCGCTTGGGGCCGGCGAGCGAAGGCACGACGGTCGACAGGTCGAGTTCGAGCGTCGAGGAGAAGATCGGCTCGATCGCCGGGTCGATCCAGAAGCCCTGTTCGCGGGCATAGGCTTCGACCAGCGCGATCTGGTCTTCTTCGCGGCCGGTCAGGCGCAAGTACTCGAGCGTCTTGTCATCGATGCCGAAAAATCCGCAGGTCGCGCCGTATTCGGGCGCCATGTTGGCCAGTGTCGCCCGATCGGCCAGCGACAGCCCGGCCAGGCCCGGGCCGAAATATTCCACGAAGCGCCCGACGACGCCGTGCTTGCGCAGCATGTTGGTCGCGGTCAGCACGAGGTCGGTTGCGGTCACGCCTTCCTGCAATTCGCCGACGAATTTGAACCCGACCACTTCGGGCACCAGCATCGACACCGGCTGCCCCAGCATCGCGGCCTCGGCCTCGATCCCGCCGACGCCCCAGCCTAGTACGCCCAGGCCATTGACCATCGTGGTGTGGCTGTCGGTGCCGACGCACGTATCGGGATAGGCGACCATTTCGCCGTTCTGGTCTGTGCTGGTCCACACCGTCTGCGCGATGTTTTCCAGATTGACTTGGTGGCAGATGCCGGTGCCCGGCGGCACGGCGTAGAAATTGTCGAGGCTCTTCGATCCCCATTTGAGGAAGTCGTAGCGTTCGAGATTGCGGTGGTATTCGATTTCGACGTTCTGTTCGAAGGCCTGCGGCGTGCCGAATTCATCGACCATCACCGAATGGTCGATGACCAGGTTGACCGGCACCAGCGGGTTGATCTTGCTGGTATCGCCGCCCAGCGTGGCCAGCGCGTCGCGCATCGCGGCCAGATCGACCACGCAGGGCACGCCAGTAAAATCCTGCAGCAGCACGCGCGCGGGGCGATACTGGATCTCGTTGGTCGATTCGACCGGGCTGTGCTGCCAGTCGATCAGGCCCTTGATATCGTCTGTCGAAACCGTGAACCCGGCGTCTTCGAACCGCAGCAGGTTTTCCAGCAGCACCTTCATCGAAAACGGCAGGCGGGAAATGTCGCCGAATTTCGCCGCCGCCTTGGCCAGCGAATAATACGCGTAGGATTTGCCGCCGACGGAAAGCGTGCTGCGGGTGCCGAGCGTGTCGTGTCCAACCTGGGTCATGCGAGCGGGTTCCCTATGCATAAGTGCGCGGCAATTCCTGTCGCCATGGCCCGGTGTCGTCTCCCGAAATCGGGAATACGCGCGACATTTTGCGCAAGTGGGGGCCGGAGCGCGAGACAGGAAATGCCTTGCGGAGCGGATCGCGCGATGCGCGATAGACAGCGCTGCGTCAAGGCCGGGGAAACGCTAAAACGTACCGTTTGCAGGATTCCCCCATGCGTACGATGCTTATTGCGACGCAGTATCATTTGTGTGCGTTTCAGGCCGGGTTGGGCTGTCCGTTATCGCTCGGCACGGTACGCGTGGCGATTGCCAGCAGGCACCCGCCGACGATCAGCACGACCCCGCCCAGCGTGCGCAGCGTCACCGCCTCGCCGAACATCAGCCAGCCGACCAGGCACGCCCAGATGAATGCAGTGTATTCCAGCGGCACCAGCACTTGCGCCTCGGCTCGGGCATACGCCCACCCGAGCAGCATCAGCGACACGACAGCCAGCGCCGCGCCCACCCCGATCAGCGCCAACAGCCCGCCATGCGGCACCGCCGCCAGCCACCACGCGCCAGGCGCGAACAGCAGTGCAATGAACAGGTTCTGGAAAAACGCGATTTCCACCGGCCCGGCCAGCTGCGCCTGGCGACGCTGTACCACCAGGTTTGCGGCATACAGCACCGCCGAACACAGGATCGCAATCATGCCGTGGACCGCCGCCGGCGAATAGTGCGCGCCGGCGGCGACCGTGCCCGCCACGATCACGCCGACGCCGGCCAGCGCGAGCAGCGACCCGGCAAAGGCGCGCCGTGCGATCCGTTCGCCCAGGAACACCGCCGCCAGGAACAGCGCGATCAGCGGCGCGATGAACGACAGCGCCATCGCCTCGGCCAGCGGGGTATAAATCGTGCCCCAGAAAAACAGCCCGGCCATGACCCCGCACAGCGCCGCGCGGCCCAGATGCAGCGCCAGCACATGCAGCGTCGGAAACCCTGCCGCCCCTTCGCGCCGCCGCGTGAACAGCCATACCGGAGTCATCAGCCCCAGACCGAAGACATTGCGCCAGAACAGCGCGGCATAGGCGCCCGCGGCGATCGACGCCGCCTTCATCACGCCGTCCATCACGCTGAAACTGGCCAGGCCCGCCAGGGTGACGCAGATCGGGATAAGGGACGAACGGCTGCGCATGACCGGCGCCATAGCGGCATCGCCTGCCAGGTGCAAAATTGCCGGGGCGCTTGCGCGCGTTTCGCCGCACGCGGCTTGATTGCCCGGCGCGGGTGGGGCAGGGAATGCACAACCATTTCCGTATTTTCCCCATCCGCAGGTACCCCCTTCATGCGCGCACCCCACAGGACAAACCGCTCCGGCCTGTCATCCCTTGTTCTGACCGCAGGCGCCGGATTGTTTGCCTTTACCGCGCCGGTTTCCGCCAGCCCCGGGCAACAGGGCCCGACCGATCTGACCGCACCGGTGGTGCACAGGCCAAAGGCGACTTCACCCAGAACCGCGCCGGTCGTCGCCGTCCCTGCGGCGACCGACTCTACGGCGACCGACCCGGTTACCAACCCCGCCGGCGCCAGCACGCTTCCGAATACCGCCGGCCCGACCACGGCTGGCGGATTTGAAGTCGAGACGGTGGAATCGCTACCCGTCGCGCATTTCACCCTCGCCGATGCGCAGGCACTGCTGGCCGCGATCCGCGCGGCCGGGGCCGAGGGCCTGTATGCGCGCGACTATACGCCGGCCGTGCTCGCCGCCCAAATCGCGCGCGGCGAAAGCCCCGATCTCGATACGCTGGCGAGCAAGCTGTTCATCTGGCTGGCCGAGGATCTGCGCGACGGGCGCACGCCGATGACTGCGCGCGTGCAGTGGTTTGCCGTCGACACCGACCAGGACACGCATCCCAACGCGCAATTGCTGGCACAAGCCACCGAATTGCACGACGTGACGGGCGTGCTGGCATCGCTGACGCCGACACACCCCGATTACGCACTGCTGAAAGCGATGCTCGCCAAATCGACCGACCCCAGGCAGTCGATGATGATCCGTGCCAACATGGATCGCTGGCGCTGGCTGCAGCGCGACCTGGGCATCCAGTACCTGATGATCAACGTGCCCGAGCAGGTCCTGCGCCTGACCGTGAACAACAAGATCATCCACACCTATCGCACGATCGTCGGCAAACCCGGCAAAACCGCGACGCCGCAATTGGCCGAACACGTGAAGAACGTGGTGTTCAACCCGACTTGGACCGTGCCGCAGTCGATCGTGGTGGGCGAAGGCCTGGGCAAGCGGTTGATCGCCAACCCCGCCAAAGCCAAGCGCGAAGGCTGGGCCGCAACACAAGGCGCAGACGGCGTAATCACCGTGGTGCAGCAGCCGGGCGCGAACAATTCGCTGGGCCGGGTCAAGCTCGACATGCCCAACGAACACGCGATCTATATTCACGACACGCCCAATCACGCGCTGTTCGCACTGCCCGCGCGCGCGCTGAGCCACGGCTGCGTGCGCGCAGAGCACGCGACCGAACTGGCGATGACGATGGCGATCCTGGGCGCCGACCTGCCGCCCGAAACCGCGATCGAATACAACCTGTCGGGCAAATACACCAAAGTGCCGATGACCAATCCCTGGCCGGTGTACATCACGTATTTCACGGTCGCGCGCGATGTGGATGGCTTGATGCGCAGTTTCCCCGATATCTACGGCCGCGATCCGTCGGTGCTCGCCAGCTTTGCCCAGCCGCGCCAGTTGCACACCACCCAGCGCAAGAGCAACGAAGCGGTGATTAAGCTGGATAACCCGCTGTAATCTTACAAAACAAACGAGAAGGGCCTCCGGCGGCCAAGGGCCATCGCCCATAAGCGCTAACATAACATCTGTCGTCGCCCCGGACTTGATTCGGGGTCCCGCTTTTTGTTATATTAGCGCAGTATGTGAAGCGACGCCGCAAGAAGAAAGCGGGACCCCGGGTCAAGCCACTACGGCATTCACACATTTTGCATGCCTTCGAAAAATTTATATAATTCAATAACCTATATATTGTCATTCCCGCGGACGCGGGAATCCAGACTGGGCGCCAAGCGGTTAGTTCGGTGCTTGGCGCCCAGTCTGGATTCCTGCGTCCGCAGGAATGACGAGCGAGAATACGATGTGTGAATGCCGTAGGGGGGTCAAGCCCGGGGCGACGAATTTCGCGATAGTTAGCGCCTATGGGCCATCGCCCTTGGAACCCGCAACTTTTGGATTTGCGCCTACCGCGAAGCGGCTGGAAAATCTGCCGTTTCGCGGCGAAATACCACGGTCGAATCGGCTTTCAGGCCAATATATTAACGGGATCCAAGGGCAATGGCCGGTATAGACCGGCTACATAGGTAACACTTTGGACCGGCAACATGGGTAACAGTTCAGAGTATCGGGCGGGAGGACCGTTCGATGCCCTTTACAGGTCAAAGTGTTATGGACAGCCGGCTTGGGTTTGTGGCTGCGTGCCTCAAGAAAGAGGTGCCGATTGGTGATTTGTGCTCGCAGTACGGGATCAGCCGGAAGACGGGGTACAAATGGCTTTCACGTTATCTGGAGCTGGGAGCGTTGGGTCTGTCGGAGCAGAGCCGGGCGCCAAAGACGATACCCTGGCGCATAGACGCACAGACCGAAGCGGCGATCCTAGGGCTTCGCGAGCGCTTTCCGACATGGGGGCCGCGCAAGCTGCTGGCGCGCCTGGCGCTGGATGTTCCGGATGGGCACTGGCCAGCGGCAAGCACGATCGGCGACCTTTTGCGGCGCAAGGAACTGAGCCAGACGCGGCGTATTCGGCGCTCCGGGGGCGCGGGCCATGGCCAGCCGGCGATCCCGCAGGCCGCCAACGAGATATGGTCTGCAGATTTCAAAGGCTGGTTTCGGACAGGTGATCGTGTGCGCTGCGAGCCGCTGACGATCACTGACAATTACAGCCGCTACCTGATCCGCTGCGAGGCCGTGCCACGCGCCGACATGGAAAGCGTCATTCCACTTTTCGAACAATCTTTCAAAGAGTTGGGTTTGCCAGCATCGCTTCGCACGGACAATGGCCATCCGTTCGGGATGAGCCGGGGGCTCGGCGGACTGACCCGGTTTTCAGTGTGGTTGGTGAAGCTTGGCGTCATGCCCGAATACATAACCCCGGGCCGCCCTGATCAGAATGGTCGTCACGAGCGGATGCATCGTACCCTTGCCGAAGACACCGCCGCACCACCGGCAGATACGCTGCGTGAACAGCAGGCCCGGTTTGACACCTGGCGGCACCTCTACAACACCTACCGCCCTCACGAAGCACTGGGACAGATCTGCCCGGCGTCGGTCCACACAGCCTCGACCAGGCAGTTTCCCGACAAGATCGACGCATGGGACTATCCTGACGACCACTACGTCCTGCCCGTCACAGCCAAGGGTCTGGTTCGCTGGCGCGACAAAACACTCTACATCACTGAAGCTTTGGCCAACGAAACCGTAGCCATCGTCCAACGCGACAATGGAGACTGGACCGTACGCTTCCGCTGGATCGATCTGGCAACCCTGAGTGATCAGTCAGCCCAGATTGTGGGTTCAAAGCTGGCTCGTACGAGCCAGCTTTGAACCCACAATCTGGGCCAAATCTGTTACCTATGTTGCCGGTCTAAAATGTTACCTATGTCTCCGATTGCACCGCCCTTGGCCGCCGGAGGCCCTTTAGGGAGAGGGCTTCAGCTCAGCCCCAGTTTGTCGGCGTAGAGCAGCCGGCCCGCCGCCAGGTGCCACAGCGCTTGCGGGAAATCGTCGGGCGCCATCGCGAAACAGCCATCGCTACGCCCCAGCTTGCCCCATTTCTGCAGCATGTCGGGCGCGGCGTACCAGGCCGGGTGCATCACGACTGCGCGTTGCGCTGCGTTGCAATTGTCGGGATCAAGGCCGCCAAGGCGGATCGATGCGCCGTATTTGCCGTCATACCATTCGTAGGTAATGTAGGCCCCGCGCGACGTCGCCTCGCTGCCGACTTCGTTGGAAAACCGCTTGAGAAATCCGTCGTGTTCGCTGTCCGAGCCCTTGCCGTGCGTCACCAGGAACGAATGGACCATCCCCGCCTCCAGATCGGCGAAGTGCAGCCGGGGCAGCGACGAAGGCAGCGCGAAATCGGCGATGCCCACGACATCGGTACGCCACACCTGAGGCCGGACGCGTTCCAGCTGGTCCTTCGCGACGCCCAGCACACGGCGATGCTGCTCCGACACCGCAAAGGCCTGCGCAAACACGCGCGGTGCCACCGCGCCCGTGGCAAGCGCGCCTGCCAGAGCCGCACGCCGGGTCAGGAGCGGGGTCAGGAGCGGGGTCAGGCCTGGCCCGCCAGCGAACGAAGCGCCTCGCCATCGACACGCATGACGGTCCATTCGTCCAGCGGCACCGCGCCAAGCGATTCGTAGAACCCGATCGAGGGCGCGTTCCAGTGGAGCACCGACCATTGCAGACGCGCACAATCGCGGTCGATGGCCAGCTTGGCCAAATAGGCCAGCAACGCCTTGCCGAGCCCCGCCCCGCGCGCCTCGGGGCGCACGTACAAGTCTTCCAGATAGATACCGGGACGGCCTTCGAATGTCGAGAAATTATGAAAATACAAGGCAAAGCCCTGCGCCACGCCATCGATTTCGCCGATGACCACTTCGGCATGCGGGTGCGGCCCGAACAGGTTTGCGCCAAGCACGGCCTCGTCGAAGCGGACTTCGTGCGCCAGTTTCTCGTATTCGGCCAGGTCGCGAATCAGCGTTGCGATCAGCGGCAGATCGCCCGGAACGGCAGGGCGGATCGTCGTTTTCACGGTATCAGGATCAGGCGACCGGTTCGGCCACGATCACGGCCGGCTGCGCGGCTTCGATCTCGGCCACTTTGCCCTCGACCAGCATGACGATGTGATCGAGCATATCGGCCGATTGCACGTGGTGGTCGGTCACGCCCGACAGATAGACCATGTGCTTGCCATTGCCGCCGCCGGTAATGCCGATGTCGGTCTCGCGCGCCTCGCCTGGCCCATTGACGACGCAGCCCAGCACCGACAGCGAGATCGGCGTCTTGATATGCGACAGGCGTTTTTCCAGCGCCTCGACCGTGCGGATGACGTCGAAACCCTGCCGCGCGCACGACGGGCACGACACGACGCGCACGCCGCGTGTGCGCAGGCCCAGGCTCTTGAGGATTTCGAAACCGACGCGCACTTCTTCTTCGGGCTCGGCCGACAGCGACACGCGCACGGTGTCGCCGATGCCTGCCCACAGCAGATTGCCGATGCCGATCGCCGATTTGACCGTGCCGCCGATCAGCCCGCCCGCCTCGGTAATGCCCAGGTGCAGCGGGCAGTCGACGGCATCGGCCAGGCCCATGTAGGCCGCGACCGCCATGAACACGTCGGACGCTTTGACCGCGACTTTGTATTCGTGGAAATCATGATCCTGCAGCAGCTTGATATGGTCGAGCGCCGATTCGATCAGCGCGTCGGGGCACGGCTCGCCGTATTTTTCGAGCAGGTGTTTTTCAAGGCTGCCGCCATTGACCCCGATGCGAATCGCGCAGCCATTGGCCTTGGCCGCGCGCACCACTTCGGCGACTCGCGCCGCGCTGCCGATATTGCCGGGATTGATGCGCAGGCACGCAGCGCCCGCATCCGCCGCCTCGAGCGCGCGTTTGTAATGGAAATGGATGTCCGCAATCAGCGGCACGCGCGCGGCGCGCACGATTTGGCGAAACGCGGCAGTGCTGGCCTCATCGGGGCACGACACGCGGATCAGGTCGGCGCCGGCCTCTTCGCAACGGCGGATCTGGTCGATCGTCGCCACCGCATCCGATGTCAGCGTGTTGGTCATGGTCTGGACGGTGATCGGGGCATCCCCGCCCACGGGAACCGCGCCAACCATGATCTGGCGGCTCTTGCGTCGCGCGATATCGCGCCAGGGTCTGATCGATGACATGGGGTTGCTATACCGAAGCGCGGGGCGCGGTGGAAGCATTTGTATGGGACGTCAAAAAAGGGGCAGCCCTTGCAGGCCGCCCCTCATGGTTTTCCGATTGCCGAAAACAGCGATCAGAATTTGGCATCCACGCCGAGGCGGAAGAAGCGACCGATCACGCCATCTTCATGCAGCGACGGGTTGTACGGCGTAAAGCTGCCGCCATAGGTCTGCGCATCGATCGGAGCCGAGGCGTCGAACAGGTTTTCGACGGTCAGTTTCCAGGTAAACGTCGGCGTTACGCGGTACTGCAGCGCGAGGTTGATCGACGTGAACGATTTTACGCGGCAATAGCTCTGCTGCGCTGCGCCGATCGGCTGGGCGATGAACATGAAGGCCGAACCCAGCGCCGAGGCGCAATCGGGAATGCCCGCGCTCGGGTCGACAACGCTGTACGACCCAATCCGATAGCCGCTGATCACGCCCGAGAAGTTGCCCAGATCCATGCCCACGCTGGCGTTGATGTGATCGCGCGGGTTGCCGGTATCACCCGATACGCCGTCCGGACCATGCGTGCCGGCCAACTTGTATGTGATGCCGCTCGGCGCCGTCAGGTTGTAGGTGAGCATGTGCGTGTAGTTCGCCGATAGGGTGAACCTGGCCGCACCGACCGCGAAGCGATAGCGTGCCTCGAGGTCGAACCCGCTGGTCGACGTGCTCGCTGCGTTAACGTAGCCTGCGATACACGCTGCGATCGGGCCATAAAGCGGGACCGCAGTGGTGGTGTTCGGCGTTCCGTCGGCATTCACCGCGCCGGTCGAAACCCCCGAGATTGCATTGTCCGGCCCGCGCAGACACGGCCCGTTCAACTGGCCGAGCGAAGACGAATACGACGGCAGTTCGGCCGCAGAAACAATCTGGTCCTTGATGTTGATGTGATAGTAATCGCCCGTCAGGCTGAAGCCGCTGAACGGCGTGAGCGCCGCACCGGCGGTGAACGACGTCGACTTTTCAGGCTTCAGCGCGTTGGTGCGCTGCGCATACCCCGGGCTCGACGAGCATGCAGCGGGCACAGTGCCGGCAGGGAATGGACCGCCCGCGCCGTTGGGGCACAACAGCGGATCGGCGAATGCGCCCAGGCCGAACAACGAGCCGGCGGTGCCGACTTCGGCCGGGTTCGGCGCGCGAAAGCCCTTCGAGAACGTGCCGCGCAGCAGCAGCGGTGGCACCACGCGCCACGTGATGCCTGCCTTTGGCGTGAAGGAATTGCCATATGTGTTCACATAATCGTCACGGCCCGCGACGTTGATATCGACGGTCTTGAAAATCGTCGCATCGAGTTCGGCATAGCCGGCGGTGTCGTTCTGCTTGCCGATCGCAAAGGCGCTGAACGCCCCGCCGATCTGGCCGTTAAGCACCGGCGCGGCGCCGGGGTTGTTCAACACCTTGTCGTTGAAGCTGACGCCAACGGCGAGGTGAAGATCGCCGCCGGGCAGATCCATGATCTTCCGCGTGCCGGTAAATTCGGCGTAATACAGCGCGTCGGTCGCAACCGCTTCGAATGCCGGAGCAACGCGAGCGAGTTCGGCCGCGCTGTTTCCGCCCAGCGGGTTGAACGCCGGCGTCGAGATGCCGGCCGCATTGGTTGCGGACAGATCGGTGTACAGCGTGTCGAAATTGACGAAGTTCAGATACTGGGTGTGGGTGCGGACATGCGACATCCCCAGCGAACCCGTGACATCCCAACCCCCGACATTGCCGGTCACATCCAGTGCGAGCCGGATGGTCTGGCTGTCGATGTTGATGGTTGGCGCGTTAAGCTGTGGCAGCAAGCCTTCGAGATAGGCAGGAACACCGAGCGTGTTACCCGGGAAGCTAGAGCGGGATGAGGTTTGTTTGAATCGCCGAGGGATTCCCAAAGGCCAATTTTTCTGATTCAAGCTGTGTGCTGGGATTGGAGGCCGGCAAGGGATGGCACGACCATATTCGATTGATCTTCGGGAGCGGGTAATCGCGGCTGTTAAGCGCGACGGGCTTTCTCGCAATGCTGCTGCGCGGCGGTTTGGTGTGGCGATCAGCACGGCGGTTCTCTGGTTGCAGCGCCATCAAGACACCGGGAGCGCGGCCCCAGGGAAAATGGGCGGGCACAAGCCGCGCAAGTTGATTGGTGAACACCGGGACTGGTTGCTGGAGCGGACCAAGACGGATTTCACCCTGCGCGGTCTCCGAGCCGAACTGGCCGAGCGCGGGGTCTCGGTCGATTACCGGACCGTGTGGTCATTCGCGCATGACGAAGGTTTGAGCTTCAAAAAAAAGCGTACTTCCAGCCGAACAACTGCGCCCCAAGATCGCCAGGCGGCGCGAGCAGTGGAAGAAGTATCAGGGCACGATTGACCCCAGGCGGCTCGTTTTCATCGACGAGACTTGGGCGAAAACCAACATGGCGCCGCTGCGTGGTTGGGCGACCAAAGGGCGACGGCTCCATGCCAAAGTGCCTTATGGCCATTGGAAAACAATGACATTCCTCGCTGCCTTGCGCTGCGACAGGATCGATGCACCCTGCGTCCTCGATCAGCCGATCAACGCGGCATGCTTCCTCGAATATGTTGAGCAGTTTCTCGTACCGACGCTCTCGCCGGGCGATGTCGTCGTCATGGACAATCTGTCCAGCCACAAGCGGCCCGTCATCCGCGCCGCCATCCGCAGCGTCGGCGCGCGGCTGTTGTTCCTCCCGCCGTACTCACCTGACCTGAACCCCATCGAACAGGTCTTTGCCAAGCTCAAGCACCTCATGCGAAAAGCGGCTGAGCGCACCGCCGAGAACACATGGAAACGCATCGGAAAGCTGCTCGATGAATTCCCGCCAAACGAATGCGCCGCATATCTTGCCAATTCAGGGTATGCTCGAACCTAATCTCATCACGCTCTAGCCGGCACAAGGTAAGATGGAAGTGCGCCGATACCCGTCACGGGCAGACCGCCGATCGGGTTCGACACGTTGCCCCCGTACGAAGCGCCCGGGTAGGCGTTGCCGTAACCGGTATAAGGCGAATTGTTCGACTGCTGACCCTTGCTGTCAAAGAACGACGCGCGGAACTTGGCCTGCCAGCCGCTGCCGAAATCCTTGGTGAAGCCGGCCAGAACGTTGATGTTCTGCGTCGGCGATTCCAGAACCTGGCGATTGACCGAGCCGCACTGGCCTGCGGCCAGCTTGGCCTGATTACAACCGGCACCCAGGAATGCGAGCGCGCCGGGGGTCGTTGTCGGATTGGATGCGTTCGGATTGACCAGGTACGGCACGGTCGTAGCCGCCAGTCCCGAGTTGAACACATTGGGCTGGCCCGGCCCGAGATTGTTGCCGCCGACCGACGCAAAGTTGTCCGAACCCCAGGGCTCGTACTGGCGTTGGTTGAGCGTGATTTCTTGCTGCTTGCGGAATTCGACGGTGACGAACGCGTTGTAGCCATCCTTGGCGAGACTGCCCTTGCCGTAGGACAGGCCGTAATGCTGGGTTTCACCGCCGCCATGCTGCGACAGACCTTCCTCCATCAGCATTTCGATGCCGGTGATTTCCTTTTTCAGGTGTATGTTGACCACCCCGGCAATCGCATCGGAACCGTAGATCGCCGAGGCGCCGTCCTTGAGGATGTCGACGCTTTCAATCGCGTTGAACGGGATGCTGGCAACGTCGGTAAACTGGCGCTGGCCGTCATCCGACAGTGGATAGGGCGCGAGGCGATGGCCATCGACCAGGGTCAGCGTATAGGCGACCGACAGGCCGCGCAGCGAGATACCCGACGCGCCGCCAGCGAACGCAACCGAGTTGTTGGCCGACAGCGTACCGGCGCCATTGGCGCTGAGCGAGGTCAGCACGCCGGCGAGCGTGTCCTGACCCGAACCTTGCAGTTCCTTCTCGCTGATCATCTGGATCGGGCTGGGCGTGACCAGATTTGCGCGGCGGATCGAGGTGCCCGTCACGATGATCTGTTCGGGCGGGGATGCCGCAGCCGGTGCGTCGGTCGTAGGCGGCGTAGCCTCGGGTGTCGACTGGGCCATCACCGGCGTGGCGCCGAGCGCCAGTCCGAGCGCGGCGATCGCTACCCCGGCATTCAAGACAGAAAAATTCTTCATAACTGTTCAGCCCCTCAGATTGAATGGCAGCCGCTGGACGACCGCCCGTTCAAAGGACCAGGGTGCAACGCATGGTTGCGCCCATCAGCGACATGTCTGCGACACGTGCCGAATGTCTGATCCCCCGGATGCCCTTGAAGTGGCAGGAACGGCCCGGTCTCGTAAAGGTCACGTTCATGCCATCACAGAGGTTTTGTTCCCGTTGTAACTAATTTGCCACAGTTCCTCGGCCACGGGTACGCTTCGGGTACATTGTCGCAACGATGGCGCCGAAGCCGACGGCCAACGGATTAGTCTTGCATTTGCGCGGGGTTGGGCCGTGGGGGCGGGGCGCAGCAGCGTGCCTGTGCAATGGATATTAAGTGGATTTATTCAGGTCCGAGAACGAAATCTCCCCCTCAACATTACCGGCTGGTAATGTTATCTGTGATCTCAGAATGGACCGCGGCGTATGGCAATTTTGTTACGGATGTAAACGATACCAGCGACATTAAATTCTGCTCGCAGTGCCAATATGCGACAGTCGATTGCGCAGCCGCGAAGCATCGCGCCGATCAAGATCACGGCAGAAACAGCAAAGGGTCGAGCCGGCGCCCGTGCCAGGTCAGTCCCCAGTGCAGATGCGGCCCGGTTGCACGCCCGGTCATGCCGACCTGGCCGATCGTCTGACCCTGTCGCAAGACCATGCCCTCGGTCACCGACAGCGCACGCGCATGGAGCAGCGCGCTCATCAAACCCATGCCGTGATCGAGGATGACCAGGTGCCCTTCGAGCGTGAACGGTTCGCCGGTAACGGCCAGCACGACAACGCCATCGGCGGGCGCCAGGATCGGCGCTCCGGCCGGCGCGGCGATGTCCATGCCGGCGTGATAAGCCGCAGGAACGCCGCGAAACACACGCTGCGCGCCGAATCGGCCCGAGATCGCCCCCGCCGCCGGGTGGATCATTTGCTGACGCCAGCCGGCGCTCACCGATTCGCGGGCGCGCGCCGCCTTGATCAGCGCCAGTTCGCCCGCGCGGCGCCGCGCAAATTCGGCGTCAGGCATGCCCGCCGGGTGCATCGGCGTATCGACATGCTGGATCTGCCAGTTGCGCGGGGATATCGCCAGAGTCTGGCTTACCGGGCCGCCCGGCGCCTCGGCCACGAGCATGGGGGCCAGCGCCGCGTCGCGGTCGAATGCGATCAGGAATGCGCCGTCATCGGCGAAATGCACCGCCGTTTGGTCGAGGTGCAACGCTGTCGTGCCCGCCGGGACCTGCCCGCGCAACCAGCCGCCCTGGGTGGGTTGCCCGGTCAGGGCGAAGCGGTCGTCCGCGGCGAAGGCCTGTGCGCTCGCCAGCAGGGCGCCACCGGCCAGCACCATCCTGCGCGTGACCAGGCCCGGCGTCATTCGCGCCCGAGCAGGCGCCTGGTCGCGATTTCGGCGCTGGCGTAGGCTTCCTGCCGGTCGGCATTCCAGTAGCGCAGCGTGTCGAGCGGGATCTGCACCCCGGTGATGGCGCAAAGCACATGGTCGCCGGCCGAAAGCTGACGATACGAGCCGGGGAGATAATGAAGCCGCGCGAGGCGGCCGCCAGGGGACGTAAGCATGCGGACCCTTTTAATGCGCCCGCGCGCTCAAAGCAATTTCGGTTGTTGCGCGGCCGCATCGGG